>JAJQGB010000010.1 GCA_021200775.1 Oscillospiraceae bacterium | reverse complement strand
ATTTGGTTGTTGATGCAACCATGAAGATGGTAATGGACGATTCCACAATCGAAGCCAATGTGTCAATGCTAATGAATTTGCAAGATAGGGATAACGTCAACCTCCCACTTTATGAACAGCAGTTACGAGAGACGGTAGCTTCAATTCAGAACATCTTGAATGCTATCCAACAAGGCATCCTGACAAAGTCAACGAAGTTACGACTTGAAGAATTAGAAGCGACGAAAGAAGAGTTGGAAATTAAGATTGCGAATGAAAAAATTTCAAAGCCGAGGATAAGCAAAGAGTTCATGACCTTCTGGTTGCATCGTTTCCGCTGATGATGTGAATGATGTCCGGAACAAGTATGGGAACGGTTCGGATTTGGATTGGAGAACCGCACCACAGCTCGCAAAGCGAGCTACAAAGAAGCCCAGAACTTTGTTCTGGGCTTCTTCACATTATTTCAGACGCCCTTTCGGCGTCTTCTTCATTTTTGTTTTTTCACTTTTTCCTTGTTTACCATTTCGGAGCATGAAAATCCCCATAAAACCAGCAACGCCGACAACCTGGCGATTGTCGACGCGCTGAAAAATGTGGAAGGGCTGAAAAGCCGCGAAACAAGCTATTTTTAGAGATTCCGGAACATTAAAATTCCCATCCGCCGGGCGAATGGAAACCTGAAAATCCCTTCGCAAAGCTACATGCTAATTATCCTAAGAGCGAAGGTGCAACTTTTGCTGAAAAAACACGCTATACAACGTGCTTTTTGCGAAGCAAAAAGCACTACCCCCCCACACGAAGGAATGCTATCTCACTTACTGAGACACGCACCACAAACCGGCGCAGTTCTCATCTAGGAATTATGATACCACATTCAGGGAGAAAATGCAAGCACAATTTACTCTTTTTCCTCAAATTTTTATGTTAAATTTTTCGCTTTTCCAGGCATTTTTTAAACTCCTCCAGCCAAAAAACATCTAACTGCGCCTTTTGGCAAATTATCTTGCTTTTTTGGAGAAAATGTGCTAACATGATTACATCATCCATGATTTTATTTGTGCCGAAGGGAGATGCAAAATGATTAAGCTTCATGCGGGCTCGGAAAAGAAGCCGGAAAGGTTCGAGTCGTCCGACAGAGCACGTCCGGCGAAACCTTTTTCACGGACCAAGCAGATTATGCTCAGATTTCTGGTCATTATTTTAATAGGCTCGCTTCTTCTCATGCTTCCGATTTCGACGAAAACCGGTCAGTCGACCGACTATTCGGGCGCACTCTTCACCTCCGTTTCGGCAACCTGCGTGACGGGGCTGGTCGTCTACGATACATACACCCACTGGACGATTTTCGGTCAGCTTGTCATCCTTTTAATGATTCAGATTGGCGGTCTTGGACTCATCACGATTACAAGCTTTGCAATGATTATCCTGCGGCGGCGAATCGGTCTCAACTCCCGGGAGCTTATCCGGGAAAGCCTCAACACTCCACAGCTTCACGGCAGTGTCCGCCTTGTCCGGACGATTATCCGGGGGACTTTACTCGTTGAGGGTGTCGGCGCACTTCTTCTTTCGATAAGATTTGTCCCCGAGCTCGGGCTCGGACGTGGGATTTACTACGGAATCTTCCACTCCATCTCGGCGTTCTGCAACGCCGGCTTCGACCTGATGGGCTATCAGGGAGAGTTTTCCTCGCTCACGGCTTACTCGACAGACCCGCTCGTCTCAATCGTCATCATGCTTCTGATACTCATCGGCGGAATCGGATTTCTCGTCTGGGACGACATTCTCGTCAGCAAGTACCATTTCAAAAAATACCGGCTCCAGACGAAAATTGTCCTTGTGATGAGCGCAATACTCGTCTTCGGTGGAGCGCTTCTCTTCTTCATTTTCGAGTACTCGAACCTCATGTCGGAGATGAATTTCGGGGAGAAAATTCTCGCATCCTTCTTTGCTTCGGTCACTCCGAGAACAGCCGGATTCAACACGATAAGCCTGTCCGAAATGACGAACGCAAGCAAGCTCCTGACAGTACTCTTCATGTTTATCGGAGGATGTCCCGGCTCGACGGCAGGCGGCGTCAAGGTGACGACCGTTGCGGTAATATTCTTATATATCAAATCGTATCTTCTGCATACAGAGGACTGCGTCGTCTTCCACCGCAGGCTCGACAAGGACGCAATCAAGCGTGCCAGTGTCATTATCTTCATAAATCTTTCGCTGGCACTCGTCATGCTCTTCGTGATAATGGCGACCCAGGACTTCGAGCCCTTGGATGTCATGCTTGAAGTCTTCTCGGCAACCGGCACAGTCGGGCTCTCGGCGGGGATAACTTCATCACTCAACACCGTTTCAAGAACGGGAATTATGATACTCATGTACTTGGGACGAGTCGGAAGCCTGACGTTTGCAATGTCATTCACAGAGCGGCGCACGACTGGCAACATCCGCTATCCGGAAGAACGGGTAGTCATCGGATAAAGGAAAGGAGAAGCCATCATGAAATCAATCCTTATAATCGGTCTCGGAGACTTCGGGCACTATCTCTGCCGGGAGCTCATGCAGTTCAAAAACGAGATTATGATTATCGACTCGGATGAGACGGCGCTTGAAGACCTCACGGGACTTGTCACGAGCAGTCTTATCGGGGACTGCACCCGCGAAAGTGTGCTCAGAAGCATCGGTGTCCAGAATTTCGACATCTGCTTTGTCTGCATAAGCGGAAACTTCCAGGCGAATCTTGAAATCACGAGTTTACTCAAAGACTTGGGAGCGAAGTACGTCGTCAGCCAGGTGAGAAGCGAAGTTCACTCGAAGTTCCTCCTTCGTAACGGTGCCGACGAAGTAATCCACCCGAACAAAGTCTCCGCCAAGCGTGCGGCAGTCAAGTACTCAAGCGACAGAGTTTTCGACTACATCGACCTCGGCGACGGCTACTCCATCTATGAAATCACTCCGCTTGCTGAGTGGGTGAACAAGAGCATCTTGGATTCAAATATCCGTGCGAGATATGATATGTACATCATCGGAATCGTCTCCCGAGACGACGTCTCGAACTACATGCCCACTCCCCAGACAATAATCGACTCGGGCGACCACCTGATGGTCCTCGCCCATGAGTCGACGATGAAGAAATTTATCGATAAACGGGAGAAGGAATAGGCTTCACCCATTAAAAAACTCCCCGCCAATTTCCGGTGGGGAGTTAATATTATTGCAACAACCAGCTGTAATCCTGACGGCAGTCGATGACATAATCTGCGTACACCGTATCATCAACGATTCTGAAAACAATCATATACCGCCGTTCAAACAAAATGTAACGATATGTATCACCCAGGGTGTTCTCATCGCTAAGGCACGGACATCTCTCGGGCATTACCTCCAAAGAATTTGCCGCTTTTTCAAACGCCTGAGTCAATCTTTCTGCCGCTCTGGGACTTACCTGAGCCAGAAAATCAGCATGGTAAACAAGCATCTGAGATGCCAATGTGGATACCTCCACATGGTATCTATCCTTCTGTTCCATTAGCAGAAGCCCTCCTGATAGCGTCACGCATCATTGACGCAACTTCTTCAACAGTATAATCCTTTGCTCCCCGTTGTCTCGCTTCCTTAACTCCCTCGAGTTCCCGGCGGAGTTCCTGCATTTTCTTGCGGCGGTAGGAATTATAGTCCATGACGACTAGTTCCTCTTCTCCATTATTGGTGAGGATAACGGGCGCTGAAGTCTTCCTGCAGATATCTGCGATTTCATCATAGTTCTGGCGGATTTCCGCAGACGAACGAGTAATCATTAATTTCGCCTCCCATAGCATCTGGCGTTAGAATTCTGACTTTATTATAACCGATTTCTACTACTATGTCAAGGAGGGAACCATCATACACATTTTTAAAAAGTGTTGTTGACATTGTTGTGGGGATATGCTATAATTTTATCGATTGGGAATCTATAATCTCAAATCATCAATCCATGCGGGGGCAACAAGTCTATGGCTTGTATTTGCCCACGCATTTTTTTGTCCCTGCCATCCGGCTTCCGGAGGCTATCAGGAGGAAAGAGGTCATGAGACTTAATAAAATTCTGGCGATGTTTGTCGCCTTGACGTTGGCGCTGGAGCTTCTGCCGCTGTCCCTGTTTGCCGACGACACCGAAGAGCTGACGTACACCCTCACCGAGCAATCCTGCTCCGATTCTTCGTCAGACCTGACTAACGACGAGCTCCTCGAAGGCTACATAGAAGAACTCTTCGGCATCAGCGACGACGGCATAATGCTGACGGCTACGTATTCCGGCGAAGATGCGTTGTCCGGCGTCAATCTGTATGTGTACAACGAGCTCAAAACCGCCGTTGCAAACATAGCTTCCGGTGCGACTTCGTCGACGGTTGTCACTGTTTCGTTGACCGATTACGGCTACACTGCGGATACACTTAACGATGCGTATGCCGCTTTTAGCTCAGCTTGCACTCCGTCGCTCGTCGTTGATTATATTCTTAACGACTGTCCGTATGAGATGTATTGGTTCAGCAAGACTTACGGTACTAGTGTGAGCGCCTCTAAAATCACCACCACATACGGTGATGGGAGCACTACCGAATCCTATATTATAACATCTTTGAATTTCACATTTTACGTCGCAACTGACTATCAGGCAAGCGGTTCTGAAACCACTGTCGACACTTCAAAAGTCACCGCCGCACAGACTGCTGTCGCAAATGCTAAGGCTATTGTCGAAAAGTATGCCGACGCTGGTTACAGCGATTTGGAGTTACTTACGGCTTACAAGGAAGAGATCTGCGGATTGGTTTCGTATGAATATGACAACGAAGTGGATTACGGCGACATCTGGCAGTTGGTTTATGTGTTCGATGGGGACACCTCAACAAACGTCGTCTGCGAGGGCTACTCAAAAGCCTTCCAGTATCTTTGCGACCAGAGCGGACTTTATAGCATTATTGTCTCCGGAAAGATGAACGGTGGAGACCATATGTGGAACATCGTCTGGCTGAGTGGCGTCAATTATCTCGTCGACGTCACAAACAGCGACTCTGGCTCAGTCGGTCAGGATGGCGGGCTCTTCATGGTCTGTGCAGATGATGCGACGGCGATTTCTGAATCGGGCTATACTTTTACTGCAAATAATCAGGCAATCACTTATACATACGACACCTCAACTCTTGCAATGTATGAAGGCATTTACGATGAATATCTGGCACTGGGAACGAAGTATTACGGGCGTTCGCTGACCCTTGACGGCGAAATCGGCGTTACGTACTACTTCAATCTTGACGGCGTGACGAATCCGGAAAATTATGTGCTGAAGGTATCTATCGACGGCACAGCAGTGGACGATGTCAAGGCTTCCGAGACCAAGAAGGTAAACGACATAGAGTACTACAGATACATCGTGTACGTCAGCCCGACTCAGCTTGACTCGGACATCTCCGTCACCCTCACTGACGGCACGAACACCGTTGCCGTCGACACCTACTCGGTCTACGACTACTGCGAATACGCCATCACCGACACCTCCGGCGAATGGGACGCCGAAAAGCCACTGTGCGAGGCACTTCTCAACTATGGCTATTATGTTGAAATCTTGAAGAACGGTTCAAGCAGTATAGACATAAAGAAAGACTTGGATTCAAGTTGGACAGACCCTGTAACAGGAACTTGGGATGCTGACTTCATCAGTATCGACACCTCCGACGGAGTAACCGGCAAGACTCTTGCACTTGACGGAACCGGAATTTACATAAGACTGTACGTTTCAGACAACGCCGGATTCACCGTTTCCGGCAAGGAAGTTATAACCGGAACCGACGGAACCTACGGCAACTATATCGAGTTCAAGATTCCTGCAAAGGAAATGAGCAATGTTTTCACAATCTATAAGGACGGCGAAGTTTGGGAAGTGGTGACTACCAGCAACACCGAGACGAAAATTCAGGCGGCGGCTAAAGCAGACGAAGCTTTGGCGGCTTATGAGTATGATATTTATAGCTAACTGGCGTGTAAAAAAGCCTCGTTCGGGTTGTCCCGACCTCCAGATTCACTATTCACTGTCTTGCTTTTATCACCCCGATATGGTATACTGATTGCTGTACGCAAGTACAAACCGAAATTTAAGGATATGTCAATGAAATTGAAAGAAAAGGGATGTACGCAATGAACTTAAAAAATTTCAGATGGATCAGAGAACCAAAGGAATATGTAGTTAGTGACACGACCGTGAAGATAATTACAGAACCTCACACTGACTTGTGGCAGAGAACGTATTATCATTTCCGCAATGATAATGCGCCGGTATTTCAGATGGAAACGGAAGAAAAATATTTCAGCTTCACAGTAAAAGCAGAATTCGAGAATAGTAAAACCCGTTTTGATCAGTGTGGTATTGTAATGTATCTGGATAGTGAAAACTGGCTCAAGGCTTGCGTTGAATATGAGAATGAGGAGTTTCAACATCTTGGAAGTGTTGTGACAAATAACGGATATTCAGACTGGGCTACAACAGAGATCCCTCTGAAAGTAAAGGCAATGTGGTACCGTTTTAGTCGCAGAGAAGATGATTATTGTATGGAATGCTCGGAGGATGGTGTAAAATTTCAACAGATGAGAATTTGTCATATGCACAAAGGCGGTGGAAAAATTCAATTTGGAATCTTTGCCTGTTCGGCAGAAGATGGTTC
>JAJQGB010000006.1 GCA_021200775.1 Oscillospiraceae bacterium | reverse complement strand
TGCGGATTTAGCTCATCTGGTAGAGCGCCACCTTGCCAAGGTGGAGGTAGCGAGTTCGAGCCTCGTAATCCGCTCCATTAATTTGCGTTGTGGGAATACTCACAGCGCATTTTATTTTGTTATATTTTCTTGTGAATAAAGCCGATTCCCCGCCGAATTTCAAAAAAATGTTGCAATAGCTTGAAATACGGTGTATAATGATTTTATGATTTTTAATCCGGGAACATGCGGAAAGAAGAAAATATAAGGGAAAGAAGGGAACTTTTATGACAAGCCTGACATTTGTAATCCTGATGCTTATCGCAATAGTTCCCGTCGTTCTGGTTATTGCGGGGCTGATTCTGGCGCTGGGAAGGCTTTTCAAGCTTTTTATAAGGTTCGTTCCCGCCGCCGTCGTGACCGCAGTTGCGTATATCTCCCTCCTTGTGGGAATAGTCTGCATGATTTACATAGTAGCAACCGGCACCGCCGCAATAGTCCTTGCGTGTGTCTCAATGGCACTTGTCATCTGGGGAGTTTATGCGATTCTGAATAGGACGAAGTAGTCGCCGCAACCGACAATTACGCAGAAAGGAGCTATTATGTCCGAATTCTGGTACACCGAATACACCATGAGCAAGACCTATGGGTATGATTACACGGTGTTCAACCTGTTTGACAAAACACATATCACCTGGCTGGTGGTGTGCCTTCTTTTTACCGTGGGGATTTCTCTTTTGTACCGGAAATCTTCGGCAAAGGTGAGAAGAGGGCTCGAAATCTCGCTTTCGATGTTCGCTCTGTTTCTGGAAGTTTCCCGGATGATTGAAGAGGTTTTGACCGACCAGTGGAGGGTGAGCTCACTTCCCTTGCAGCTTTGCAGTATAAGTGCATTTATCTGTGCGTGGTACGGAATCCATCCGAACCGGCTTGCGGGGAATCTCCTCTATGCGCTTTCGATGCCCGGTGCGGCACTTGCGCTGATAAGCCCGTCCTGGACGATGCTTCCGGTGTGGAGCTTCAACCACCTGAACTCGGCGATTGCGCACATTGTAATCTTCGCATATCCGATAATGCTGATTGCCGGAGGAAAATTCAAGCCGGAACTAAAAGAGCTTCCGAAGGTTCTTGCAATACTTGCGGCGATGTGCCTGATTGTCACGCCGATTAACGAAGGCTATAACACCAACTTCTTCTTCATCGGCTATGCCTACGGCAACCCGATTTCGACCATCTGCGCCGGAATCTTCGGCGAGGACTACTTCATAATCGGCTACGCAATTCTGCTCGCCATCGTGGAGGCACTGCTGTATGCGCCGTTTGTTCTGATAAATCTTTATAAGAAGAAGCACGCACATGCGTGACTTTGAAAGGAGACTCCCAATGTCCGAATTCTGGTACACCGTTTACACCATGCAGGATAAGTATGGTTCTGACTACACGTCATTCACGCTTTTCAGCCCGACGCACATCTTCTGGCTTGTTCTGTGCGTGGTTATCTGTGCTGTTGTCGCCGTCATCTATCGCCGTTCTTCTCCCGGAATGAGAAGAAAGTTCGAGCTGGGGCTTGCAATTCTCATCGTTCTGGTTGAAGCTTCCCGTCAGACCGTCATCATCGTAACCGGTCAATGGAGACCTGAGACCCTGCCTTTGCATCTCTGTAGCGTCAACATCTTCATCAGCCTATGGTACGGGATTCACCCGAACAAGCTTGCGGCGAACATTCTATATGCACTCTGCCTGCCCGGTGCGGCGGTTGCACTTCTTAGCCCGACATGGTGCGCTCTTCCTATTGCAAACTTCTGCCACATCGACTCCGAAATGCTGCATATACTTCTTGTGTGCTATCCAATCATGCTCCTCGCCGGCGGCTTCAAGCCGGAAATCAAAATGCTTCCGAAGGTTCTTGCGGTGCTTGCCGGTATGCTCATTGTGATATATCCGATAAATAAGATTTTAGATACCAACTTCTTCTTCATCAACGACCCATACGGTAACGTGATAACCTCATTCTGCACAAGTATCTTCGGCGAAGACCTCTTCGTCATCGGCTACATAATCATCCTCCTTCTCCTCTTCGTCCTCATGTACACCCCGTTCACGGTGATTGAGGTCAGGAATAAGCATAGGAGCAGGGCATGATTTGAACTTTCGGGCTCCCCAGAATCGGGGGAGCTTTTTTGTTTACTCTCCGCTTGCCTTGACAACCGTGTCGAAAAATGGTATCATTCATGTGCGGGCTTTACAAAGGGGTCTGAAATTTAACACTGATATGAAAGGAACTTAATATGAAAGTAAGAGACATCACATTTATAGGGGTTGCGGCGGCGATTATCTGCATTTTCGCTCCGATGAGCGTGCAGATTGGTCCCATTCCGATAACTCTCGCAACATTTGCAATCTATTTCACTGCGGCTACCCTCGGCGCATACAGAGGAACCATCGCAGTTTCAATCTATATTCTCCTCGGCGCAATCGGTCTTCCGGTATTTTCAAACTACTCTGGCGGTCTTCAGAAGATTGCCGGCGCCACCGGCGGCTACATCATTGGCTACATTCCGCTTGCACTTATCGTCGGGCTTCTTGCCGACAAGATTCAGGTTGCCTATAAGAAAGAGGACGGCAGGTTCAACTTCAAGAGTATACTTGCAGTCGCAAAGTACCCGATTGGAATGATTTTAGGCACCGCTGTTCTCTATGTTTTCGGAACGGCTTGGTACTGCTTCGTCTCCGGAAATACACTGGCGGTTGCTCTCACATACTGCGTAATCCCATTCCTGGGAGTTGACCTCATAAAAATCGTTGCGGCGTCTGCGCTTGTGACGGCAATTGTCCCGGCTCTTCGGAGAATCCCGGGCTACTCTCGAAATTCTGCAAAATAAGGTTTTAAAATGCTCAGACGAACACTTGCAGTGCTGACGGCGGTTATGCTTCTTTTGACGATGACCGCCTGCACCGACACAGGGAAAACTGAAGAACTTGCCACCTCTGATGTCACCGAAGCCTTGACCGTTGCGACAGAGGACGTAATCGAAGCCCTCCCGACGGAGGAAGTGGTTACCGAGCTTACTGCGCCCACAGAGCTTCCCAGCCACGCCGAGTCGCTTATAGGCGATGTTGCCTATAACCCGACCGAATGCTGTGTCATCTATGAGGCGGAGGACGGAACTATGGACGGCTATACTGTCGCTATGTCCTCCCATGATGGCTATTCCGGCACCGGCTATGTCACCGGGCTTTCTCTGCCGGACAGCAGTCTCACAGTCGTCATCGACATTCCGTCTGCCCAGCACTATAATGTGACGGTATGTCTTTCTTCTGATGAACCGGTTGTGGGCACTCTCTATGTCGACGGGCTTGCAAGAGGAACCTTCACGACTTCCGGCTCGGGCGATTTCGAGTCGATAAAGTTTGAGAACATCTATCTTTCTCCCGACACGTCGTCTGTCACAATCTCCGACTTATCGGGCGAAGTGGATTTGGACTTCTTCCTGCTCGAAAACGCCGAAGATTTGAGTGAGCTTGACTACAGCGTCAGCGGAGTTCTTTCAAATTCGGGTGCTACGGATGCGACTAATGAACTCTACAAGTATCTCTGCGAGATGTACGGCGAAAGTGTCCTCACAGCTCAGCAGTGTTCGCAAGGCTCTAATGCCGAAATATACGCCGTGGCTTCGGTCACGGGAAAATACCCACTTATCCGCCTCGGTGAACTCTCCGGCTACTCATCCGGCTATGATACAGGAGATATTGAGCTCGCAATCGATTATTACGAAGACGGCGGAATCGTCGGATATTCGTGGTACTGGGCTATGAACGGCTCCTGCTATCTTGAAGAATCTGGTTTCACCCTTTCAAACGCTGTCACAACCCACGACGTGGCGCACATGAGTCTCGAAAAGATTACAGAGCTTTTGGGAACCGGCGGCGTCAGTGAAGAGTGTTACATGATTATTGAGGGAATCGACCTCATCGCCGAACAGCTTTCAAAATTATCCGAACTCGACATTCCGGTTCTGTTCAGACCGCTTCCCGAAGCCGGAAACGGCGAGTTCTGGTGGGGCGAAGACTCTGGTTCCTACATATGGCTCTATGAGCTTATATATACGAGACTTACCGATTACCACATGCTCGACAACATCATCTGGATATGGAACGCACAGGATTTGGATTGGTACGTCGGGGACGAATACTGCGACATAATCTCGCTCGACGTCTACGATTTCAGCCTCGGCACCTGGGACAATCAGAGCCACGTAACGGCGTTAATCCGCATGATGGAGCTTTCGACCGACAAGCCGATTGCGATAAGTGAATGTAACGTCCTCCCAAGCCCCGCAAACATAAAGAAGGACAACGCCTACTGGCTCTTCGCCTCCGTCTGGAGCGGAGAGTACACGATAACGGATGACTACGAACTCTGCACCGACTACATGTCCGAGCAGGAGTGGATACTGTTCTATAACTGTTCGGAGACGGTTACGAAGTAACCCCTCAGTCAGCTGCTTCGCAGCTGCCAGCTCCCCTTTCAGGGGAGCCTTTTTGCTTTCTCTCACAAGACCTTGATAGAGGCAGCTATAGCCTCCCCTGAAAGGGGAGGAGGACCGCCGGCTGAAAGCCGGTGGTGGAGGGGTTTCCGAAAACTAATTCACAATCCGTACACAAAATATCCCAAAAAATATTACGTCCCTGGGAGCCTTTCCTGGGGGCGTTTTCTATTGTAACTCGGGTGAAAATCTGGTATAATCTATGGTGATGTTATTTGCGCATAAATTCCATATAGGAGGATTTACCATGAATACACTCGGAACGAGTATAAAGAAATCTGTTTTTGGGCTTGCTACTGCGGCGGCTATGTGTCTGTCGCTCAGTGGGTGCTATTTCCTGCCGGAGGAAGAGGAGTATCTCGACCCACCGGTTGTAAAGGCGAGCGAGGTTTCATATACTACCACGACTGCAACCCTTAAAGACATCACGAAGCAGGTTACAACTTCCGGAACCATCGCTTCGGGAACGGAAGAAAATGTCTATTTTGCCTCCTATGGCGGAACCATCAAGGCGGTTTATGTTTCTGCCGGCGACGAAGTCGAGGAAGGCGACCTTATTGCCGAGCTCGAAACGACTGAGCTTGACGAGGAAATCTACATAATGGAGCTCGAAATGCAACGCGAGGAGCTTGAAGTCCAGATTGCTATTGAAAACGGCGAGTCGGAAACCGTCAAGGCTAAGGAACAGCTCGACGTCGATTTGCTCCAGATTGATTTAGACAAGCTCTATGCCGAGAAGGAAGCTTCAAAGATTTATGCCACCGTAAGCGGAACCATCTCCTATGTCAAGACCGTTTCTCCCGGGCAGACAGTCTCAGCAGGCTCGACCATTGCGACTATAATCGATTTGAGCGACCTGTATATCAAGATTTCTCCTTCGAGCGAGAAGTCGGCGTTCCTTATCGGCAGGTCCATCACCATCAAGTATGACGGCGAGACCTATGACGGCATTATCGTCTCCAATTCATCAGGCGAGCAGTGGGACTCTCAGACTGAAGGAGTACTTTATGATGAGAACGGCGACGCAATCTTGGGCGAGATTTCCGAAGACGTTGTAGTTGCCTTCGTCGACGAATTCCCCGAGTCTTCGTCTGTCGGAAACATTGCCGACACGGTTCTGGTACTCGACAGCAGGGAAAACGTGATTGTAATCTCTGCCAACCTTATAAAAACAGTAAACGGTCAGGATGTTGTCTATGTGTTCAAGGACAACGAGCGAGTTCAGGTCGCAGTCACGACCGGACTCCAGAGCGGCTCTCTGGTTGAGATAACCTCGGGTCTCGAAGAAGGCGACGAGGTAATCATCAGGTAAACAGATACCATTCTGTAACTGCTAAGGAGGGAAGCTTTAAGTGCTGACATTACTTATAAGGAAAATGAAAAACACAAAGTGGATGGTTATCTGCCTTCTCGTAGGCTTCATCATGGCAACCGCTATGACGAGTGCCATCCCGATATACATGCAGGGCTCACTGCAAAGGATGCTCATAAAGGACATGCAGGCGTATCAGGAGGAAAACGACGAGTACCCCGGCATCTATGAGGTGTCGAAGACTATAGTCAGCGGAACGAGCATTTCAAAACAGCGCTCGACCGTCTATAGCGTCTATCAGACTGCGGCGGACAGGTTCAATAACCTTCTGGTTCCGTTCCTCACATACAAGTGCTTCACGTCCGATTCGTATCTGTACGTTTCGAGTATCGAGTCGGATGAGCTGTCGCTATTAAAACTCGGCGGAATGACCGACATCGGCGACCACATCACCATTACAAACGGCAGAATGTTTGAATCAGGGATGAACGAGGACGGTTGCTATGAAGTCATCTGTACCGAGGCGGCTTTGCAGACGGCACAGCTGGTTCTGAATCAGGAATACGAAGTTACAAATATCTTAAACCCGGGCGACACGGTTAAGCTTGTCGTCGTCGGTACCTTCGAGTCCGCAAGCGACACCGATACATATTGGTCGGAAGGCTTGACTGAGTACGACAACACCTTCTTCTGCGACTTCACAACCCTTACCGACGAAGTCATCCTTACGGGAGTTGTAACTCTAGGACAGGTCGACTGCACGTTCATAATCGACTATCAGAATATGGACATGAACACCATCGAGATTCTCGTGGCGACTCTCGAAAACCAGAAGGAGCTCTATAAGAGCGAAAACTGCACCTTCTCGGTTCCTGCACTCGAAGTCTTGCAGGATTATGCCGACGAAGCTTCACAGCTCAGATACATCATGCTTATGCTTGATATACCTGTCGTTCTTATGTTGGTATTCTACTTATACATGGTTTCCCAGCTACATATCGAGTCTGAAAAGAACGAGATTGCGATGTACAAATCCCGTGGTGCGTCACGGTGGCAGATTGTCAAGATTTATGCCCTTGAAACTCTGATTTTGGGCGGCACAGCCGGAGTTGTGGGACCATTTGTGGGACTTCTTCTCTGCCGAATAATCGGCGTATCAAACGGATTCCTTGAATTTGTCAACAGAACTGCGCTTTCGACAAAGCTTTCCGTCACGGCATTTGCATACTCGTTCATTGCGGTTGCCGTCTTCTTCATAACGACATTGGGACCCGCAATAAGCGCATCCAAAGTCACAATCGTCGAGCACAAGCAGTCAAAGGCTCACGGGCAGAAGAAGCCGCTCTGGCAACGTGGCTTCTTCGACATCATCATGATTGTCGGAACGGTTGCGTGGCTCCTCTGGCACAACTATCAGGAGGAGGTTCTCCTTGAACAGGGCGTCACCGACACTTCGGCAACGATGAATCCTCTGATGTTTGCGGCTTCAACCGTCTTCATCCTGGGCTGTGCACTATTCTGCGTCCGGCTTTATCCGTACTTCATCCGGCTCATATACCGAATCGGCAGAAAGCACTGGTCGCCGGCGGCTTATATCTCGATGAACAACCTGAGCCGTTCGTCAACCGGGCGTGAGTCGTTCATCATGATATTCTTAATACTGACTGTTGCCCTCGGAATCTTCTCTGCGAATACAGCCCGTGCTATCAACAAGAATACTGAGGACAGAATTTCGTATAACTTAGGCGCCGATGCGGTTCTCGAAGAATCGTGGAAATACTCCCGTGTAACAGTCACAAACGACGAAGGCGAGGAGGAGACGCAAGCCCAGTATACCGAGCCTGACTTCATCTATGAAGATTTGGATGGAGTCGAGGTTGCGACACCGGTTCTGAACCGTGAAAACGCACAGGTAAGATACAACGACTCCACCAAGACGGGAATCGACATCATGGCGGTAGTCCCCGAGCAGTTTGCTGAGGTCTGCTGGTTCCGTGACGATTTGCTTCCCGTTCACATCAACTACTACATAAATGCACTCAGTGAGTGTACTAATGGCATTATCGTCTCACAGTCCTACCAGGACAAGACAGGAATTCAGCTAGGCGACGTTGTCGAGGTCAAGTGGGGCTCGAACGACTGGTTCGAGGCGGTTGTAGTCGCAGTTGTCGACTACTGGCCCACATTTAATCCGTTAGATAAGAACTCGAACGGCGAATATCAGGACTTCATCATCATGAACTATAACTACGTCTCGATTCAGACGAGTTTGGAGCCATATGAAGTCTGGATTAGTCTTTCTGACGACGCCGTAATCGCCGACCTTTATCAGTCGGTTGAGGATGCGGGAATTACCTTAACAAGACTTGACGTCGCTTCACAGCTGATAACATCTTCAAAGACCGACGCAATACTCCAGGGCGTAAATGGAGCGCTTACACTCGGCTTCATCACGATTATGGCAATGTGCTTCATCGGATTCCTTATCTACTGGATTCTTTCCATCAGGGAGCGAACGCTTCAGTTCGGTATCCTTCGGGCTATGGGTATGTCCTTCCGTGAAATCGTCTCGATGCTGATTTACGAGCAGGTTCTCGTCTCGGGCGTCTCGATATTCCTTGCAATTATCATAGGAGGAATAGCAAGCGACTTGTTCGTCCCGCTGTTCCAGGTTCTCTACAACGTGACAGATCAGGTTCCGCCGTTCGTCGTGTCGGCAGACAGAGGCGACTATATCAAGCTTTACTGCATAATCGGCGTAATGCTCGTTGTCGGCTTCCTGATTATCGCAAGGCTCGTCAAGTCGATTAATATCAACAAGGCTTTGAAGCTCGGCGAGGATTAAAACTCTTGACAATTCATCTCCCGTGTAGTAAAATAAACTCAGGATATTATCCTAAGTAAGAAATGCAAAGGAGAAATATGTTATGTCCAGAAAAAACAAAATCGCAATAGCGGCTCGGATTGTTTTTGGAATCCTGGCTGTGGCATCGCTTGTCGTGTGTATCTACTACATTGTTGAGGGAAATCTGTCGGAGGTTCTGTCCTCGATGACCCTGCTTCTTCTGTCGATTTCGCTCGGCTATATCTATGGAAGATTTGAGCCGGAGCCGGAGGAGGGAATCGTCCCAGCTGACGAGAAAGAGTCGGTTAAGAGCCGTATCGGCACGAATTCCATCATCGTCGACGATGGCGACTGGTATTTTGAGGGTGACTCTTCACGCTCCATCGCTGTAAAATACGGCGAAGTTGTCATCAATTCGGGCGACAGGAAGTACACCATCACAAACATCACCCAGGATTCGTTTACTCTGAAGGATTCTTCCGGAACCGTGCTCCACGCTCACAAGAGATAATGGCTAAAAGAAAACGTAAAATAAAACCAACAAACATTGCCGCATTAGTTCTGACTTTTGCGGCAGTTCTGTTGCTCGTATATTTTGCCCGGGGACTCGTCCCAGCGGAAATCGACGATACGGTATCGACCGAAACCACAACCGCCACCACGACAACGCCAACCACTGCTCCGGCTACTGAGGCGACCACCATACCAACCGAAGCTACCACCGAAGCGACTACAGAAGAACCGCACGAACTCACCACCGAAGAGCAGGCTCTCGAAATACTTTCGGGAATGTCCCTTAGGGAGCAGGTCTACCAGCTCTTTATCGTGAGACCTGAGCAGATTACAGGCTCTTCAGAGAAAATCACCGAAACCGGAAGCGACTTTGAAGAGGGTTTGGAGACTTACCCCGTCGGCGGAATCGCAATGTTTGCGGAGAACATCATTGACAGGGAACAGACTGTTGAAATGATTTCGGACATGCAGTCTTATTCAAGCCTGGGCTTGTTCATCACCGTTGACGAAGAGGGCGGAACGGTCGCCCGAATCGGGAACAACTCCGAAATGGGGACAACCAAATTCCCGAGCATGAAGACAATCGGCAACACAAGCGACACGGATGAGGCGTACAACGTCGGCTACACCATCGGCACCGAGATTATGGAGCTCGGCTTTAACCTCGACTTCGCTCCTGTTGCGGACGTCGACTCAAACCCTGGTAACACCGTCATTGGCAACCGGGCATTCAGTACCGACGCCGACATCGCCGCAGAAATGGTTGCGGCGGCAGTCGAGGGATTCAATGACAGCGGAATCCTCTGCACCTTAAAGCACTTTCCCGGTCACGGCGACACCGGAACCGACAGCCACCTCGGCTACACCGAGCTCGACAAGTCGTTAGACGAACTCTGGGAGACGGAATTCATCCCGTTTTCCAGCGGAATAGAAGCCGGAGCAGACCTTGTGATGGTCGGGCACATCTCGGTTCCTCAGGTCACCGGCGACGACACCCCGGCGTCGCTTTCCGCCACGATGATAAACATCCTCCGAAACGACCTCGGCTTTTCGGGTCTTATAATCACCGACTCCATGCAGATGGAAGCCATCACCGACCGCTACACATCCGCCGAAGCCGCCGTAATGGCAATCGAAGCCGGCGTCGACATCATCCTCATGCCAGAAAATTTAGAAGAAGCGGCAAACGGGATTATAGAAGCCGTAGAGAACGGCGAAATCTCCGAAGAACGGATTGCGGAGAGCGTGCTGAGGATTCTTGAAGTGAAGATTGAGGCGGGGATACTGTAGAAACCCCTTCGTCCGCACCTTCGGTGCGTCCACCTCCCCTTTCAGGGGAGGCTTTTTGTTGTTCTATCTAAGGCTTGTAAAAAAGCAGTCATAGGCTCCCCTTGATAAGGGGAGCTGTCAGCGAAGCTGACTGAGAGGTTTCACCAAACCAGTCCTTTCTGAATATAATATTCCGAAAGGACTAATACCTATGATCAATTACATTTCAGCGGCGCTGATTGCCACCCTCGGGACGTGGTTTGTGACTGCGCTCGGGGCGGCGACGGTGCTGTTCTTTAAAAAGACGAATCAAAAGGCTATGAACCTCATGCTCGGCTTTGCCGCCGGGGTCATGATTGCGGCGAGCTTCTGGTCGCTTCTTGAACCTGCAATCGAAAAAGCAGAGGCTTATCTCGAAACACCTGCGTGGATTGTCGCAACGTCGGGATTTCTTATGGGAGCCGTCTTCATGTGGGCTTCCGACAGGATTGTCAGCCACGAGCGGCTTCAGTTCTCGAAAAACAAGCAGGGAAGCGCCACAAACCGCATCATCATGCTGGTTCTGTCGATAACTCTTCACAACATTCCCGAGGGCTTGGCTGTCGGAGTTGCTTTCGGAGCGCTTGCCGGAAGTGAGAATAGCGCCGAATCGCTTGCAAGCGCAATAATTTTGGCAGTCGGAATCGGGCTTCAGAATTTTCCGGAAGGAGCCGCCGTCTCGCTTCCACTCCGGCGTGAGGGCTACTCCCGCAAAAAAGCGTTCTTAATCGGTCAGGCTTCGGGAATTGTTGAACCGATTGCCGCAGTTATCGGAGCCGCTATGGCAGTTAAAATTCAGCTGATACTCCCGTTTGCTCTGGCGTTTGCGGCAGGAGCGATGATTCTCGTTGCCGTTCACGAACTCATCCCTGAGTGCCAGAAAAACCAGTCTGCACACCCATACTTCGCCACCACCGGAATACTCTCTGGATTTGCAACGATGATGCTTCTTGATGTCGCATTGGGATAGATTTTGGGATAAAAAAGACGTATTTTTTTGTCGGATGGTTGATTTTTGACTGTATCGGAGTTATAATAGCTGTGTGTGAAGGATTTATAAGTCGGCTATATGCCGGAATTTTGTAAGGCACCGGAGTATAAAATGGAAAATAACGACAGTTCCCAGCAGCATCATCACCACCATCATCACCATCACCACCACCATCACAGGAAATGGTACCAAAGGCTTTGGGCGAAAATCAAATCAAGATTCAAGAAGCTCGGGGAGGCAATCCGCCATCCGTCCAAAAAGCGCAAGAGAGTCACTGCGGTGCTTTCCTGCGTTCTTGCGGTGCTCCTTGTTGTGATGGTTACGGTTGTTTACATTCAGACCGCACAGCAGGAGAAAAACTTAGAAACCATTTCCGCACAGGAGGAAGTCGAGCGAGTCGAAAAGGCTGAGGCTGAGGAAGCCGCTTTGCAGGAGCTTCTTTCGACCTACAGCGTATATGAAAAGCTTGCGGGCGGTTACGACGTAAATATCCTCGTTGTCGGGGACTCAATCGGAGCGTGTGGCGGCGCCAGCGACTCCGACCACCGTTGGACAGTTCTTCTTCAGAACTATCTCGAACTGACTTACGGGGCGAGGGTGACTCTCACCAATATTTCTATGGGCGGCAATGCGAGCTTTGCCGGTTATGTCCGGACGATGATTCAGGATGACGGAATCGACTATGACCTTGCGATTATCTGCTACGGGCAGAACGACAGCACGACCGACTTCTCACTCTACTATGAGTCTATCATCACGGCGATTAACAGCAAATACGAAAACTGTTCGATTATTTCTATCTTGGAGTCGTCGCAAAGAGGCTATACCGAGAAGATTCTTGCGATTGAGGAGATTTGCGAGTACTACCAAATTCCCGTCGCTGACACGATAGACCCGATTCTCGAATATTACAACTTCTACACCGACGACGGCACCCACCCGAACGACTACGGTCAGTCGGTCTATGCCGAAACGATTGAAGATGTCATCGACAAGAATGTCGCCGCCGGAACCACTCTTCCCGACTACGACCTGAAGCCGATTAATTCTGGCGTCAGCCGGTTCACAAACTGCGACTATATCGGTGTTGACGAGTTCACGAAGGTTGATGAGACGACCTATACGTTGAGTGTCTCCGCCTCCGGAATCCTGGGAATCGACTACAGCTACCAGAGCGGCGAAAACGTGACAGAGATTTACGTCGACGGCGAGCTTCTTGTCGCTCCGACAGTTACATTCAACTACGACTACTCCCAGCGCCACATCCTGATTGTCAGCGACGACTGCACTGTCACGAGTGAGATTAAAATCGTCTTCGACAGCGAAGAGCAAGCCGAAGGATTCTATGGAATCTGCTTCTGCTATGAATAATGTGCTTATAGAAAAACTCCCGTCCCTAACTAGGACGGGAAGTCTTTTTATACCCACAATCGCAGTAGCTTCCGCCAGAGGCGATTGTGTATTCCCTCACAAAGTCCGACACTCCGCTTGCCTCGCTCATGGTGTAGTCAAGCCGGCACATAGTGGGGACTAAGTCATAGAGCCCGAGCTCACGCATGAGGGTGCAGATGCCGCACTTTGTGAACCTTGCTTCGTAGCCGGAGCCGTCTTCATAGGGATAAAACTCCATGTTCCACGAGTAGGGATTCCTGTCGGCGGCACGGAGCTTTTCCGTGGCTTTAAGAGAAGAAATGTCTTTGTCTGTAAATTTGTTCTTGCCGCTCATTCTGCAAAACCAGTTCATGGGAGGAGTCATCATCGAGTTTTTATAGTATTCCGTCAGCCGACCGACGTCCGGACGCTCGGGCATATTCAGCACGAATGAGCAGAGCAGGGCGCAGTTGACGATATTCATCTTGAACCTGTCCGCCTTCTCGAACTCCGGCAGTCCCGAAATAATCTCTTTATAACGGGATTTTGCCTTTTTTCTGATTGATTTCGCCGTCTCTTCATCAATTCCGAATGTGGCTAAGTTTCTCTCAAAAGACTTCCCGAACAGCGTCCACATTCCCATTGGCATACCAAAATATTTCATACTATCTCTCCTTTTTATGAAAACAGCACCCCAAAATAGCCGAGAATCATATTGATTCGGCTTTCCGAACAGAATAACACAGGGCGCACATAATCAGCAATGTCCCCAACGATTCAAAGGCTCCGGTAATCAGCTTCAGTACGGGAATCAGGTTGAATACAAAACCGATAAGCAACGTACAGAGTGGGCAGAAAAGAACCTGCCATTTTTTTAGTTTCAGCTTTCCCGTCCACGCCATATAAATCCAACTGGCAGAGATACAGCCGTCCGCAACGACATAATAAGCGGCAAACGGGAGCATGATATAGGCGGATGACTGATTCACAAGATTCGTAGCCATCAGTGAATCTCCCGTCTCTGCATAAATGCACTTAAAAACGATTGGGAAGAAGCAACACATAATATGAATAAACAGAAATGATATCAAGCCTGCATTTGCGCCGACGCAAAACATCTTGGACATTCGCTTGTCCCATTTTGTGCCGTTTCTCAGTTCTTCGGTTACAATTTCCTTTGCCGCATGTATGCTAACCCAATAGAATGGCATTGCCACAGCCGCCAGTAAAATGGACGCTTCAAACCGCCACATGGACATGGAAACCCAATTGGACTCCACAATTCCAGTCGTCACGTTTCCCGCACTTTTCATATCGAGCAGCCAGTCACCGACCATAAACAATATAAATGCAAAGATTCCGAGTATCAGCCGATTTGTCAGATTCCTTTTTTTCTGTATTCCTGTGGGCATATCAAAGTATTTCATAGTATCCCTCCAAATATAGCTCCACACCCCAGCGCCAGCACGGCGCAGACGGGGATATAGATTAAAAAGTGCATGATATGCTCTTTCTTGTTGTAGCCGAAGAACCGGCTTCTGTCGACACTTTTAAGCTCAGGGTAGAAGTGGATGAAGAAGTTTGAGCGACACAGAAGATACCAGTCGAAGAAAAATATGTCGTAAATCTCCATTGCATAGAGCATAGTGATGAATCTCAGGAAGAATCTGAGAGCACCGAACCGATTTCTTGCACCGTCCCAGATAGCAAGGGCGAATGCACTGATAAACAATAGCACAGCAATAAGAAGTATGCCCCAGCCGATGACATGCGCTCCCTTGAATCTCTCTTTCCTGTCCGGAATCACAGCCAAGTTCTCTTTCGGAGCGGAGAAGAAGAATCTCTTGTCCTGAATAAACCCGACCGCACCGTAGAGCATCAGAAAGTAACCGAGCATGAGCATAAGTGTTGAAACTATGGTTATTATCATTTTGTTTTCCCTTTCCCGACAAGCACAATAATCCTGTTTGACAGATTCCGTATTGCGGGAATCCTGCCGATTACTTTGTAAACAGGAGCTATAATTTCCCTTTGTAGTAAAATCGGATAGTTTAAGCTGACTATAGTTAGCTTAAACTAACACTGATACAGATAGTATAGCATATGCTGATTGGGATTGCAAGGGGAAATGAAAATTTCTCTTGAATAGTGGTGAAGTTTGTGGTACAATATAGCTAGGAAAGGCGGAAGGACGTGTTGACATGGGTCAGGAAAAGAAATCATACCGGGAAAGATATTTGCAGATAGTCAAAGAGTTCTGCCTGATGGATGATAGTTTTATGACACTGTTTTTCGGCGGGGATATCGAAACGACTCAGCTTCTTCTGAGAATTATTCTTGAAGATTCGGAAATAACGGTCACAGAGACGGTTGGACAGTATGAGATTAAGAATCCGAATGGTCGGTCGGCAAGATTGGATATCCATGCAGTCGACGCAAACGGTCAGCACTTCGATGTTGAAGTTCAACGTCAGGACGCTGGCGCAGTCCCGGAACGAGCAAGGTTCAACAGCAGTATGCTCGACACAAAGATGGCGAATGTCGGGGATAAAATTCCGAAGCTGAAGCCGGCGTACGTGATTTTTATCACTGAGAACGACGTCCTGGGCGGAGGCTGTCCACTCTATCACATCGACCGAAAGATTACAGAGCTCGACGACAAACTTTTCGGAGACGGCTCGCATATAATTTATGTAAACGGAGAATATACCAACGAAGAAAACCCGATAGGCATGCTTATGCACGACTTCAAGTGTAAGTCAGCAAGCGAAATGCACTATGAATTATTCTCACATAGAGCAAGATATTTTAAAGAAACCGAAGGAGGACAAGATAATATGTGCAAACTCATGGAAGATTTCAGAGATGAAATTGCAAGAGAAGTGGCGATTGAAACTACGATTGAAACAGCAAGGCAATTCGGGATATCAGAAGAAGCGATACTCGGAAATGTGATGGGCAAATATAATCTTTCCGAATCAGAAGCCAAGAGCTACATGCTCAAAAAAAGTGCGTAACTGAAATAAAAATCACAACCCAAGCGGCAGAGCACCTACCAACGGCTCTGCCGTTCTTTCATCCTTATTACATCTTGACAACCACTCAAAATAGTCTTATAATATACAAGAATGGCGTAATGTCGGTTGTAGCCGATATTACAAAAAGATATTTTTGGAGGTAATTACAATGGCGAGAGCTACTACAATATCACGGGATGGGTTCAACAAGCTTCAGGAAGAGCTTGAATATCTTGTAACCGTTCGGCGTAAAGAGGTTGCGGAGAGACTTAAAGAAGCCCGTTCCTATGGCGACTTGTCCGAAAACGCTGAGTACGACGAGGCAAAGAATGAGCAGGGTATGCTCGAAGCCCAGATTGCTGACCTGGAAGTCGTAATCGCAAACGCAATCATCGTTGACGACGACAGCCTTTCTCTCGACGAAGTCGGCGTCGGCTCCATCGTCAAGCTCAAAGATTTTGACATGGACGAAATTTTAGAGTACCAGATTGTCGGCTCGACCGAGTCTGACCCGGACAACAACAAGATTTCCGACGAGTCTCCCATCGGCAAGGCGTGCCTTAAAAAGAAGATTGGCGACGTTTTCGAGGTTGAGGTTCCCGCAGGAACGCTGAAGTTTGAGATTTTGGGCATTGACAGATAAATTCCCGTGAGGAGAGATATAATGACGGAAGAGATTTTGGAAAATTCCGGTGAGGAAATGACTGTGGAGGAGGTTAATTCGCTCCGCAAAATCCGCCTTGACAAGCTGGAGGCTCTGAAAGCCGCCGGAAAGAATCCCTTTGAGATTACAAAGTTTGATTTCAACACCACCACTTCGGAGCTGAAGGCTCATTATGAGGAAGAAGAGGCGAAGGCGAAAGAGCTTGCCGGAGATTCGGAAGAGGCTCTTAACGCTGAGCTCGAAAAAATCCACGCCGAAACGTGGAAAATTGCCGGAAGAATGATGAGCCGCCGTGACATGGGCAAGGCGAACTTCCTTGACATCCAGGACAGCACCGGCAGAATGCAGTGCTACGTCAGGATGAACGACGTCGGCGAGGAGACATTCCAGGACTTCAAAAAGTGGGACATCGGCGACATCATCGGCATCGAGGGCTTTGTCTTCAGAACCCGTCGTGGCGAGATTTCCCTTCATGCGAAGAAAATTACACTTCTGACAAAATCTTTGGTTCCGCTCCCCGAAAAGTGGCACGGTCTCAAAGACAGGGACACGAGATACCGCCAGAGATACACTGATTTAATCGTCAACCCGGACGTCAAAAAGACGTTTATTCTTCGTTCAAAAATCATCAGCGAAATCCGCAGATGGCTCGATTCGCAGGGCTTTGTTGAGGTTGAGACCCCGATGCTCGTCCAGAACGCAGGCGGCGCAAACGCCAGACCTTTTGTCACCCACTACAACTCTTTGGGCGAAGATGTCAAGCTGAGAATCTCTCTCGAACTCTATTTAAAGAGACTCATTGTCGGCGGAATCGACAGGGTCTATGAGATTGGCAGAGTCTTCCGCAACGAAGGCGTCGACACCCACCACAACCCTGAGTTCACCCTGATGGAGCTCTATCAGGCTTACACCGACTACCACGGAATGATGGATTTGGCGGAGAATCTCTATCGCCATATCGCCGAGACCGTCGTTGGCTCGACTCAGATTGAATACGACGGCGAAGTTATCGACCTCGGCAAGCCGTTCGAGAGACTCACTATGATTGAAGCCGTCAAGAAGTATTCGGGCGTCGACTATTCTGAGATAAAAACCGACGCTGAGGCTTTCGAAATTGCGAAGGAGCACCACCTTGAATTTGACGAGAAGCGCCACCACAAGGGCGATATCCTGAACCTTCTTTTCGAGAAGTATGTTGAGGAGAACCTCGTCCAGCCGACATTCATAATGGACCACCCGGTTGAGATTTCGCCGCTGACGAAGCGCAAGCCGGAGAATCCCGACTATGTTGAGCGTTTCGAGATGTACATCTGCCGTGCCGAAATGTGCAACGCCTACAGTGAGCTCAACGACCCCGTCGACCAGCGCCAGCGCTTTGAAGCTCAGGAGGAGCTTATAAGACTCGGCGACGACGAAGCGAACTCCATCGACGAGGACTTCATGAACGCTTTGGAGATAGGTATGCCCCCGACCGGCGGCATCGGCTTCGGCATCGATAGAATGGTGCAGTTCATGACCGGCTCGCCGGCGATCAGGGATGTTCTTTTGTTCCCGACGATGAAGAGTTTGGATAAATAAACTCACAACAAATCAAAAACAAAGTAAAACCGATTGCTCTCAATCTGAAAGCAATCGGTTCTTTTGCATTACCGCATTGCTTCCCAGGAACAAGAAAAAAACAAGATTTCCTCATTGACTTTTATGGTATAATGGAAGCACTGGGCTTTGTAAAGCAAGGAGGCTTTGATTATGAAAGAGGCGACCGGGTTGCAGCAGGAACAGGTTTCCGAAAACAGAAATAAATACGGGAGCAACTGGCAGAGTGGCAGGAGCAAAACGACCGTCAGGCACTGTGTTCGCAGGGCGTTTATAAATCCGTTTTCGATAATTCTGATAGTTCTTGCGGTTGTTTCGCTGATTACCGACGTTCTTTTGCCGGATAAATACGGACAGAGCTTTTCGTCTGTTATAATAATTATAGTTATGATGCTTCTCGGTGGTATCATCCGCTTGATTCAGGAGCTTCGGGCAAAAAGCGTTGCCGACCGCCTTTCACAGATGGCGGGGACTACCGTTTCTGTTTGCAGAGACGGCATCTGGCAGGAGGTTTCTTCCGAAGATCTGGTTGTCGGAGATCTTGTCAGAATCGAAGCGGGAGATCGGATTCCTGCGGACATTGAGCTCACGGAATCGAAGAATCTGTTTGTTTCACAGTCTGTAATAACCGGCGAAAGCGAGAATTTCGAAAAGAAGGCCGGAGAGCCGCAAATCAGACCGGAAAAGCTCAGCGATTACACAAATATAGTCTTTCAAGGTACCACAGTTACAGGTGGATCGGGCGCGGGAATTGTCCGTGCTGTCGGGAAAAATACCGTTTATGGCGGGCTTGACACGGAAAGCTTTTCACAGAAGCGTGGATTTGACAGTGGCTCCACTTCTATCGCTTGGGTTCTGATTAAATTTATGGCGATTCTGATTCCCGTTGTATTTCTTGCAAGCGGACTGACACAGGGAAACTGGATTGAAGCGCTCCTGTTCGCTCTTTCCGTGGCGGTCGGTCTCACTCCTGAAATGCTCCCAATGGTAATCAGTGCCTGTCTGGCTAAGGGCAGTCATCAGATGGGTAAAGAGCAGACCGTTGTCAAAAATATCAACGCAATGCAGACGCTCGGAAGCATGGACATTCTGTGTGTGGATAAGACCGGCACACTTACCGACGACACAATCACACTCGAATACTATATGGATATTCTCGGAAATGAGAGCAGTATGGTTCTTGATTATGCTTTCCTGAACAGTCATTACCAGAGCGGAGTCAAAAATCATCTCGACACGGCTATTCTCAAATACGGAACCATGCCAGGGCAGGAAGCACATTTTGAAGAGCTTTCCCAAAACAGCATTCTTTTGGATGAGCAACCGTTCGATTATAACCGCAAATATGTAGGGATTCTGCTGAAAGGTGATGAAGACAATCTTCACATCATCAAGGGCAGTGTCGGGAACGTTCTTTCAAAATGTCGCTACGCGGAGTTCCGTGGAGAAAGAGTTTCGGTTACGGATGACACAATACAAAGCGTTCACGCAGTGACTGATGAACTCACGGAAGATGGAATGAAGGTCTTGGCCGTTGCCTACAGAAACACCTCCCAATCGGTACTTGATTCCGATAATTCCGACTTTATACTTATCGGTTATCTGGCGTTCTTTGACGCTCCGAAAAAGAGCGCTTCCGAAACTATAAAAAATCTGAAAAATCTCAACATAGACGTTCGGGTTCTGACAGGAGACGATGTGAAGACGACACTTTCAATCTGCTCACGAATCGGAATCGAGACGGACTTTGTTCTGACGGGTGCGGATCTTGCGGGGCTTTCCAAGAACGACATTCCGCTTTGCGTTGAGAAAACGAAAGTCTTTGCGGAGCTGTCTCCCAAGCAAAAGGCTCGGATTATCGAGATACTTCAAAAAAACGGTCATAATGTTGGGTTCATGGGCGACGGTATGAACGACCTTCCGGCTGAGCTGAGAGCCAACGTCGGAATTTCGGTTGACACCGCCGCAGATGCGGTCAAAGAGAGCGCAGATGTGATTCTTCTCGAAAAAGACCTGAATGTCCTCAAGCGGAGCATCCTTGAAGGACGCAAAGCGTTTGCAAACATGACAAAATATATCAGTATCACCGCATCGTCAAACCTTGGCAACATTATCGCTGTGGTTGTGGCGAGCGTTCTTCTGCCGTTCTTCCCTATGACATCGCTGCAGCTTCTTTTGCTGAATCTGTTGTATGACACCCTATGCCTGATAATACCGTGGGACAATGTGGATTCTGAACAGCTTGAAAAGCCTGCTCGTTGGAGCGGCAATCACTTGGGAAGGTTCATGCTCAGGTTCGGACCTATAAGCTCGGTATTTGACATAATCACATTTGCTTTTTTGTTCTTTGTCCTCTGTCCTGCCGTTTGCGGTGGAGCATTTTCACAGCTTGATTCCGCCGGTCAGCTTGCGTTTATTTCTACGTTCCAGACCGGGTGGTTCCTTGAGTCAATGTGGACTCAGGTGATGATTTTGCATCTTCTGAGAACGCCGAAAATCCCGTTTGTTCAGAGCAAACCATCAAAATCGGTCTTCGGAGTCACGATTGTGGGAGTGGTTCTCCTTTCGGTTCTCACGGTCACGCCACTCGGAAGTTACATCGGACTCACGGCACTTCCTGTCGGGTACTATTTATTCCTTGCTCTGGATGTAATCCTATATCTCTGTTCTGTGAGCATAGCAAAGCATTTTTACTTTAAAAATCACGGGGAACTCTTGTAGAAAGGCGGCACTGATATGAAAAACATTGATCTTGTCAGCATGGATGCTTTCACACTCGGATGGCTTTCAGATAAGCTGAAAGCGGCACCCTCCGATGCACTGTCCGCCGGAGAACTCTCAAGAGCCATATCCGACCTGACGAGCGGTCAGATAAGAAGCCTGATGCTTGAATTGAACGGAGCTTCACAGCCTTCGGATTTGTCGGAGATTGTCTGCGGTGAGCTTAAAATATTCCCTGTCTTACGCAGAGTAACGCGAGCGGGAAACGATATAGTCCTGACCCCAAAGGAGTTCGATATCCTCTGCTTTCTTGCCAGGAACCGTGGCGAGGTCTTCACGAAGGAACAGATATATCAGGCGGTGTGGGACGCAGAGTATCTGATGGATGACAGCAATATCATGGCGTTTATCCGCAAGCTCCGGAAGAAGATTGAACCGCATCCCGATTCTCCCATGTACATACTCACCATCTGGGGCATCGGTTATAAGTTCAACGACAGAATATAATTCTTGCCTTTTAGCAAGGAAATCGCAAGGTTTACGCCATGTGAATTTCCTTGCTTTTTTTGTAGAATAAAAATGCAATAAGACAAAGGAGGTAGTAACATGAAAAAAGAAATTTTACGCCGGATGACGGAAAAAGCCGTCACCCGTGACGAACAGAACTCAAGACTTGCATTTGCGGCAACCAATCCGACGGGAGAAGTTCTTGAATATCTCGGAACCACTCTTTCGGGACTTGATTCGGAGGCGGTACATGAAAGCCGTATTCGGTACGGCTCGAACCGTGTGACAAAGGAAAAGAAGAAAACGCTTCCCCAGAGGCTTGCGGGCGCATTTGTGAATCCGTTTACGGCGATACTCTTTTTCCTCGCAATCGTATCCACGATAACCGACATGATTTTCCCATACTTTTCCCTTTTCGGCTGTGAGCCGGAGGATTTTGACTGTCTGACGGTCGTCATTATCATGACAATGGTTGTGATTTCGGGAACGCTCCGATTTGTTCAGGAATCAAGAAGCGGTAATGCGGCTGAAAAGCTTCTCAAAATGATAACAACCACCTGTACCGTCACTCGTAAAGACGAGCCGAAGTCGGAAATTCCCCTTGACGAGTTGGTTGTCGGAGACATTGTTCACCTTTCTGCCGGAGACATGATTCCCGCAGACGTGAGAATTTTGGAATCCAAAGACCTGTTTGTAAGTCAGGCGAGCCTGACCGGCGAAAGCGAGCCAATCGAAAAAACACCTTTCGTGGCAGAAACGATGGGTACTGTGACCGATTATTCCAATATTGCCTTTATGGGCAGTAATGTTATTTCGGGAAGCGCAACCGCTGTGGTTGTCTGTGTAGGCGACAATACGCTGTTTGGCTCTATGGCTTCGGCAGTTGCCGGGGAAGCAGTCGAGACCAGTTTTTCAAAAGGCGTCAATGCCGTCTCATGGGTGCTGATTCGCTTCATGATGGTAATGGTACCGTTGGTATTTGTCATCAACGGCTTGACAAAGGGAGACTGGTTGTCCGCACTGTTGTTTGCAATATCTATAGCTGTAGGTCTCACGCCGGAAATGCTTCCGATGATTGTGACAACCTGCCTTGCGAAGGGCGCAGTCTCGATGAGCAAAAAACAGACTATAGTCAAAAATCTCAATTCGATTCAGAACTTCGGAGCCATTGACATCCTCTGCACCGACAAAACCGGCACTCTTACTCAGGACAAGGTAGTTTTGGAGTATCACCTCAACGTTGATGGCGAGGAGGACGGGAGAGTTCTCAGACACGCATATCTGAACAGTTACTTCCAGACCGGGTATAAGAATCTGATGGATCTTGCAATAATCAGGAAAACCGAGGAGGAAGAAAGCGAAAATCCCGAGCTTACCGATTTGTCTGAAAGCTACGTCAAGGTTGACGAGATTCCTTTCGACTTCACACGCCGTCGCCTGACAACCGTTGTTCAGGACAAAACGGGCAAAACCCAGATGATTACGAAGGGTGCCGTCGAGGAGATGCTTTCCGTTTGCTCGTTTGCAGAGATAGACGGCGAGGTCAGACCTCTTGACGATGAGGTCAAGGAAAGAATCCTTGACACAGCAGACGATCTGAACGACAAGGGCTTCAGGGTTCTCTGCATTGCCCACAAAACCAATCCGCCATCCGCCGGTGTCTTCAGCGTGAAGGACGAGTCGGAGATGGTGCTTATAGGGTATCTTGCATTCCTCGACCCTCCGAAGGAATCAACAGCCGACGCTATCAAGGCTTTGAAGGCTCACGGTGTACACACGAAAATCCTCACCGGTGACAACGAAAAAGTCACCCGCACCATCTGCGCACAGGTTGGACTCAAGGTCAGAAATATGCTCCTTGGTTCGGATCTTGAGCATATGACGGACAAAGAGCTTGCAAGAGCCGCAGAGTCAACCGACGTATTCGCAAAGCTCACTCCCGACCAGAAGGCAAGAATCGTATCCGTTCTCCGTGAAAACGGGCATACGGTAGGTTTTATGGGAGACGGAATCAACGACGCCGCCGCAATGAAATCGGCAGATATAGGAATTTCGGTTGACACAGCCGTTGATGTCGCAAAAGAATCCGCTGATATTATCCTTCTTGAAAAAGACCTGATGGTTCTTGAGCAGGGTATTATCGAGGGTCGCAAGACCTATGCCAACATGATTAAGTATATCAAGATGACGGCATCCTCGAACTTCGGAAATATGTTTTCCGTTCTTGCGGCATCGGCACTTCTGCCGTTCCTGCCGATGATGAGCATACATCTCATATTCCTGAACCTGATTTATGATCTGAGCTGTACGGCAATTCCGTGGGACAATGTTGATGAAGAAATTATCGCCGTTCCGAGAAAATGGGATGCCTCAAGCGTTGGAAGCTTCATGATTTGGATAGGTCCCACAAGTTCAATCTTCGACTTCATTACATACATATTCATGTATTTTGTCTTCTGCCCGATGTTTGTTTCCGGCGGCGTTCTTTATAACGATCTTGCAAACCATTTCAGCGGTGCAGAGCTTGCAGATTTGCAATTCAGATATATGGCGATGTTCCAAGCCGGATGGTTCGTTGAATCGATGTGGAGTCAGACCCTCGTTATTCACATGATTCGTACTCCGAAGCTCCCGTTCATCCAGAGTCACGCTTCCGCGCCGCTTACTCTCATGACGATGACGGGAATCGCAGTCCTCACGATAATCCCGTTTACCCCGTTTGGTACGATGCTCGGATTTGTCGCGCTCCCTGTGAGCTACTTCCTCTACCTGATTCCCTGCATTCTGCTTTATATGCTGCTGGCTACAAGTCTGAAAAAAGCCTATGTCCGCCATTACGGCGAGCTGCTTTAAAGGAGGTTAAATCATGAACTGGACTGAAATCTGGATGAAGCTTTTCGGAACAACAGAATTTCTCGGATTAGATATTGGCTTCTGGGCGTCCATGGCTGTTGTTGCAGTGATTGTCTTTCTCATGAATGCCGTTTTCTGGGGGATGAAGCCGAAAAGGAAGGCATAGGTCTCATCTCAAGGGGTTAATCCAATAAGGGGACGCATCCCCTTTTGGCACACGACTTTCCCAGATGGAAAGTCTAGTGTGTTATACCTTTGCAAAAAAGCCGTCGGACAAAAACTCAATACTGTGTTACAAAAGGGAGTCGGTGTCGGCTCCCTTGTTTGTTTGGCATTTTGAAAAGGTATATCAGTCTTCCGTCTGCCGCTTCTTCCCGAATATCTTCATTGCGAACAGGACAAATCTCCTCATCCGTGAACGGGTTTTGGCATCCATTGGTATAACGCTTTCAACGTATTTCATCGCAGAATCAGTTACTTTTTCTTCATTAACTTCCCTCGGTGGTATGCCGGATAAATCACTTGAAATCATCTGAACAGCTTTAGCGGTCGCCACTTCACTATCTCTCTTATTCGGGAACTCTTTCTTGATGTCCCTGAGAATCGCCATTATCGTACTTCTAAGCTTTTCAATGTCCGCCTCGTTCTCGCCAATCTTGGATGTTTGTATGAGATCTACGTCTTTCTTCAGTTCGCTCTTATTCACATCGGGATTGTCTTTCAAACTCAAGAGGCTTGTCTCTCCGTAATCCAATAGCACGTTCCTTGACATATACCCGCCTGCCATTTCGCCCTCAAAGTAGTTGCGTATCTGGGTGCAGAAATGTGGGAACCTCTCATGCTCTAATAGCCTGTTAAGAACATCAACATCAATCCTGTGTGTCATAAGCCTTTTAACGGATTCAGTGGAAAGCCCAAGCCTCGAAATATCGTAGCTTTTCTGTGATTCAATAGGTGTAAGTCCGAGCAAATAATCTGTAGAGACCTTGAAATGCCTCGCAATGTCAACCAGAAGGTCGGTGCCGACGTTTGTCGTCTCTCCTCTCTCCAACCTACTTATTTGCGACGGCGTAACATGAATAAGCTTCGCAAGCCCCTTCTGAGATAGATTCTCCCTTTCACGAAGCGTCTTCACTTTGTAGCCAATGCTGTCTCTGTCAATCTCGTAGTCGTTATTCATATTATCATCTCCCTGTTTTTATTGTATCATGCCCTGTGCAAATTTGCAATAACGGGGAACAAAATTGTCGCTGTTTACGTTTTTCGCTTGAAGACTGACAGCGATATTTTTTTGCCGTAGAATAGACATACGATCGATCGGAACTAAAAATCAAGGAGATCAAAATGAATATTTTTGAAGAAGCAAAAGCGATTGAACGACTCAGAGAGGAGGTCAGCCATCTTTCAAACGGAACACTTAAGCTTGACGGGAGTTTTATTGAGGGCAAGCCTGATGTAGTCCGAAACAGACTGCCGGTTGCCTATCGCCCGGATGCAAGTATTGCCCATGAATGCCCAAGCCATTATCTCTTTGCCCTTGAGTAAATCCATTATAATCACCTCCAGATGGGCGCAAAAAAAGCGGCTGGTTAAAGTCGCTCTTGGATATAGAAATGTGTTAAGTTCAGGGTGATAAACTGGAAGTTATCTGGTGATAACTGGATTACCTTGTTCATCCAATAAGGGTGTAATACCACCAGCATATCCGTTTTTCCAAACAAGATAATTCACTCCTGTTTCCTTATCGACAATGATTTTGTGAGTTTCTGATAAGTCACTTCCCTCTTTAAATATTTCTTCAAATCTCTTTTCTCTCGCCATCTTATTGCCTCCGTAAACTCCGATTTGTATTCGTAAACAATAATTAGTATACCATATCAGGATGATAAAAGCAAGACAGATTTTAACCCAAAACACAGCTATATAGGAGGTAAAAATGTCTAAAGCACAATATGCAATTCTCCGCTTTGCAAAGTACAAGGGACCGGAGATTTCAAATATAGAGGCTCACAATGAGAGAACGAAAGAGAAGTATGCAAGCAACCCCAATGTGGACACAAACAAATCCGCAACCGTACATATGGATGAGAAAACGCCGCATATACACTTGTCGTTTGTTCCGCTGACTGAGGACGGTAGGCTCAGTGCCAAAGAAATCGTTGGGAACAAAAAGAAGCTGACCGAATGGCAGGACAGGTTCTGGGAGCATATGGTCAGGAAGTACCCGGATTTGGAACGTGGAGAGAGTGCATCCCTTACGGGACGAGACCACATTCCACCGAGGGTGTTTAAGGAGATGACACAGTTGACTGCTCAGAAAGAGAAGTTGGAGGAGCTGATTTCGGGTGCTAACTTATTCAATGCCAAGGGCAGGATTGACGAGATTGAGAAGCTCTTGGACAAGTATATCCCTGCAGTTGAGCAGATGCACACTACTCTGAAAAAGTACAACGTCGCTTTTACGACTACTACAAACGAGAACAAGAAGCTGAAAAAGAAAAACGAACAGCTCACGCAGTCGCTTGAGAAGTCTTCGAAAGAGAGTGTGCTTAAGAAGCTTGAGGATGAGAGGCTCAAGCATCAGTATCTGGAGGCGGTGGAGATTCTGGAGAGGATACCGCCTGAAGTGCTGAATATGTACACTCGCAAGCCGAACACGCAACATCGAAAAACAGGATTGGAAAGATAATTGAAATGAAAGGAGATTAGCATATGGGTTATAGTTGCAGAGACGTTGAAGCCACGAAGAAGATGGCAAAGAAATTCGTCCGCTATCAGGAGGGCGCAGAGCTGTACAGCATGGGATTGACCAAGTTTCAGGAGTTGGCGAAAGAGGCGAAAGCCGTCTATAAAATTGACAAGGTTGCCCTTGTGAACTGCGAGATTTTAGAAAAGTACCTTGAAACATTCCGGGTAGCTTAATCGGAAGAAGAATCGTGAAAGGCTTGGTACGGGTATTGATACCTATACAGACCCGCTTGGGCGACGTAAGTATCTCTACGCAAATGACCTTGTGACCCTCAGAGAAAAGGAAGCAGAGTTAGCTAAAAATCAGTTGGACGGCTTGGATATTTATGTCGCCGGAAAAGCCACAGTAAATTTCGTGTTTGACCGGTATATGAGTCTGAAAACCAATCTCAGGCAGACCACTAAAAGCAATTACCTGTATATGTATGACCGTTTTGTCCGTGATACCTTTGGCAACAATAAGATTGCGGACGTCAAATTCTCGGATGTGCTCGGATTCTACAACTATCTGTTGGAAAAACAGAACATCCAAGTCAACACGCTTGAGAGCATACATACACTTCTGCATCCGACATTCCAACTGGCAGTTCGGGACGACATCATCCGGAACAATCCCGCAGATGGCGTAATGGCTGAGATTAAGAAAAGCTCTGACAAGACTTCGGGTGTGCGACACGCCTTGACAATTCCGCAACAACGGGCGTTTATGGAGCATATCGCTAACCACCCGATTTACTGTCACTGGTGGGCAATATTCACCGTCCTTTTGGGAACGGGTTGCCGCATTGGTGAGGCATTGGGACTCCGCTGGGAAGACCTCGACTATGAAAACGGTGTTATCAGCATCAACCATAGTCTGGTGTATTATCCGGTGGGCGAAAATCGTGCTTCTGTTTGGCACGTCTCAAAGCCGAAAACAAAAGCCGGTGAACGGACAATACCGATGCTTGATTCCGTGAAAGATGCCTTTGATATGCTGAGGGAAGAACAGGCGGAAAACGGTTGGAACACCACTGAGATTGACGGTATGCACGGATTTATCTTCTGCAACCGCTTCGGAAATGTTCCGAATCCGCAATCCATCAACCGTGCAATCAAACGGATAGTCGCTGATTACAACGTCGGTGAGGAAGTCAACGCAAAGAAGGAACACCGTGAAGCTGTGATGTTGCCTGATTTTTCGGCACACCACCTGCGGCACACTTTCTGCACAAGGCTTTGCGAGCAGGAGACCAATCTGAAGGTCATCCAGTCTATCATGGGGCATAAGGACATCCAGACAACAATGGATATTTATGCCGAAGCAACTGAGCAGAAAAAGCATGAATCGTTTGAACGATTGGCGGCAAAATTGAACGTATTTTAAGAAGGGCTCGACGAGCCGTTTTGCCTGACAGCAAAATTCTTTAAATGACAGCAAATTGACATCAAATGTGCGATGATAATGGGGCTTTACGAAGCATGATGAACGGGAGACTTTGCAGTAAAAACCGCATCCCGAAGCACCACGAAGCATAGCGAACAGCTCTCATTAAAAATCCCGACGATGAAGAGTTTGGATAAATAAAGCCACACTAAATTGTATGAAAGGAGCTAACGTATGAACACCGACATTTACACAACAAAAGAGATTGCTGAGAAGGTACGTCCGATTGCGGAGAAGTACGGTGCGGATAAGGTTTACCTTTTTGGCTCCTATGCAAGAAATGAGGCTACTGAAGACAGCGACATCGACTTCTACGTCGAGTTCTCAAAACCCATCGGCTTGAAATATTGTAGCTTTTTCAGTGACATAGAGGACAGCGTCGACAAAAAAATCGACATCGTCACAAAGGACGCCCTCTACAACCCGGTCACCGTCACCATCAACGAAGAATTTATCAAGAGAGTTCTTGAGGAGCGGAAGTGTATTTATGATTGACTGGCGGAACTTCAAACAGCTCCGCAATGTCTGCGCCCACCGGTATGGGACTCTTGACTACAAAATTATCTGGGATATCGCAACGGACGAGCTACTCACAGTCAAGAGATTCTTTGCGGGAATTGTGGAGAAAGTGGACGGAGAAGATTAGTCACAAAAAATGCGCTGATAATATTAAAAAGCACTCCCATCCCGGAAGTGCTTTTTTAATCCGCTATAATCGTCCATCAAACAAATCCCAAGCGGGGCTTGCTTAATCACGCCTTCGGCGTTGCCGTCACGGTGTCCGACTCGGTGTCTTCTGCTACAACCTTGAAGTCATAGCTGGTGCCGTTTTTCAAGCCGGTGATGGTGACTTTCAGCTTTGCAGTGGTGCCGGCGGCTTTCCAGGTGTCGGAGGTCGAGTGCTTGTAGTAGATGGTGTACTCGACGTCTGACAGGGTCGAGGTCCATGAGAGCTTGACCTCGCCGTCGGAGGCGGTGGCAGTGAGCTCGATAGTGTCCTCAGTCTCTTCGACATCGTCATAGGTCGACATCTCGACTGCGCGGTTCATAGCCGCAATCTCCATGAACTCTTCGAGGAGCTCAGAGTCGGTGAACTCGCAGGTCTTTCGGTTATAGAAACCGCCGGGAGTGTCCCAGAGAATCGGGCACATGCCTCTTGTGTACGCCGCTTCGCAGACGGCTGTCAGGTACTCCCGCACCGTTTCGTCGGTTTTATTTGAAGTCGTGCAACCGTACTCACCGATGATGACGGGGATTCCGTTTGCAACGTAGGTGTCGTAAATCATGTCCATGATTTTGTTGAGATATTTATAGTCGGACGTGGTTCCCCAGGTCGACTGAGCCTTGCCCCAGGAGGCGTCCTCCGAAATAACCGTGAAGGTCGACGGAGCATAGTAGTGAATCGAGATTGCGTATCTGTTCGCCGGGTCGTCGGGGAGGACGAACATCTCGTCGCATGTAAGGTCCGGGTCGGTGGCATAGCCGGCGATGAGGAGGTGCCGAAGCTCGTTGTTGCCGCCGGATTCTCTCACGACGTCGACAAACGTCTGGTTAATCTCTCCCAAAAGCTCATAAGCCTTTTTCTTGCCGCTTGTGGAACTGCCGTAGCGGTTCCAGATGTCGTCCCAGCAACCCTCTTCGTTCATTGACTCGAACATCAAATCTAAAGAATAGTCCTTGAAAGCCTCGGAAATCTGAGTCCAGATGCTCTTGTACTTCTTCATGCACTCGTTCTTGTCGGTGGAGAAGCCGTCCCACCAGCCGCCATCCCAGTGGATGTTGACGATAGCCTTCATCCCACATTCGAGAACCCAGTCGACAATCTGCTGGACACGCTCGATGTATGCTTCATCAATATTGTAGTTGTCGTCCATCATGTTAGACCAGGCGACGGGAATTCTGATGACTCCGAAGCCGGCGTCGGCATAGCCCTGGATGATGTCTTTTGTAATGACCGGGCTTCCCCAGGCAGTTTCAAAACTTCTGACTGTTGTTCCGTTTGAATTGGTCGCTTCCATAGTGTTTCCAAGATTTATTCCGATTCCCATGCTGAGGACGAAGTCCATCGTGCTCATGTTTTCGGAAGTTCCGGAAGTAGTTGTCCCCGTTGCACTCACACTGCTTGATACCCCCACAAATGACGTCATCATAACAGCCAACGCCATAAGAAAACTCAGTAATTTTTTAGCCTTCATTCTGAAATGCCTCCTTGAAGTACTGTGCCGAAAACTACAACTATAAGTATACATTAACTGGACGGATTTTGCAAGCACTGACCATAATAAATCTTCCCGAGCAAGCCTTTTCCAGAAATTGCTACATTTATAACCGCAAAACTTCGGAATTTTGGAAACTTTTGCGGATAATAACCGCAAAACTCTTGACTTTTCGTGGCAGGATAGGGTATAATAATATCAAATCTGGATTAGACAAATCGTGATTTGATATTTGGAGGTGGTCGGAATGATTTACAGACCGTTATATGTTGAGCAGATTATGAAGTATGTTGATACGCCGTTTGTAAAGATTTTAACTGGCGTCCGCCGCTCGGGAAAGTCAACAATCCTCAAAATGATTATGGAAAAGCTTGTGGTTGAAAGAGGAGTTCCAGAGGACAGGATTGTAAGCTGTCGGTTTGACTCTATGGAGTATGAGGATATGACTCGGGGACAGATGTTTGAGATGCTGAAGTCAAAAATCCTCCCTGGCGGCAAAACATATCTGTTTCTGGATGAGGTTCAGGAAATTTCCGGCTGGGAGAAGGTTGTAAATTCGCTCGCTTCAGATTATGACGTCGATATCTACGTTACCGGTTCCAATTCCCGGATGATGTCTTCGGAGATTTCGACCTACCTAACGGGACGGTATGTGTCGTTCAGAATTTACACGCTTTCTTTTGAAGAGTATCTCTCGTTTAAATCGCAGTATGGGAGTGTTGGAGACCCAAAAGCAGAACTCGTAAACTACGTCAGGCTTGGCGGATTCCCGGCAACACACTTGCAGGAGTATTCTAAGGATGAGGTGTATACCATCGTCCGTGACATCTACAATTCTACCATCTTCTCTGATATAGTCAAGCGCAATCAGATTCGCAAAATAGACCAGCTCGAACGGGTTGTGAAGTATGTTTTCAATAACCTCGGAAACACATTCTCGGCAAAATCGATTTCCGACTATCTGAAATCGGAGAATCGCAGAATCGACAACGAAACTGTTTACGACTATCTCGAAAAGCTGGAAAAGGCGTACCTCATACACCGTTGCTCACGCTATGATTTGCAGGGCAGGGAGATTCTGAAAACTCAGGAGAAGTTTTATCTTGCGGATGTTTCGCTTCGGTACAGCGTTCTCGGCTATTCTGAGGACAGCGTCGCTTCAAGCCTTGAAAATATCGTCTATCTTGAACTATGCCGCAGAGGATACAGCATCTATGTCGGCAAGCTGGAGGATTGCGAGATTGATTTTGTCGCCGAAAAGCAGGGAGGTAAGCTCTATATTCAGGTGACGCAGGAAATCAATTCGGATAAAACCAGAGAACGTGAGTATGGGCGGCTCTTGGGCATCAAGGACAACTACCCGAAATATGTTCTTAGGACTGACCCGTTCACAGACGGAAATGTTGATGGCATAAAAACTATGCACATAGCAGATTTTCTTCTTAGCAAAGAGTATTGATATCGCACTAATTTCGTGCTATAATAGTCTCAACCAATTAAATTCTTTGAAAAGGACGGTAGTACACTATGAGTACAAATTATAGAATTTCCGACAAATTCGTTGACATGAAGCCTTCTGCCATCAGGGAGATTTTTAAGAGCCTCGGCACGCCCGGCTCAATCAGCTTTGCGGCGGGAAACCCGAGCCCGGATTCCTTCCCGGTAGCCGAAATCAAGAAGATTGCCGACGACATCTTCACAAACGAGCCGATTATGGCGCTTCAGTATGGCATCACTGAGGGCTATGCGCCGCTTCGTGAACTTGTCAAGGCAAGACTTGCAAGAGTCTACGGCATCGACAATCCCGACGACGACACCATCATCGTCAGCGGCGGTCAGCAGGGAATCGAGCTCACATGCAAGGTAATGTGCAACCCGGGCGACGTCGTCATCTGCGAGGAACCGAGCTTCATCGGAGCTTTAAACGCTTTCCGCTCGAACGGCGCAAAACTCGTTGGAATCCCGCTGAAAGCCGATGGCATCGACGTTGAACTTCTCGAAAAAGCTCTAAAAGAGAACCCGAACACCAAGCTTATGTACTTAATCCCGTCCTTCCAGAACCCGGCGGGAATCACGTCGACTCTCGAAAACCGCAAGGCAGTCTATGAGCTCGCCAGGAAGTACGACGTTCTGATTATCGAGGACAATCCTTACGGAGATCTCCGGTTCAAGGGCGAGGATGTCCCGACATACAAGAGCTTCGACGTTGACGACAGAGTCATCTATTGCGGGTCGTTCTCAAAAATTTTAGCCGCCGGAATCCGTGTCGGAACCCTGACGGCGAACAAAGAAATCGTTTCAAAGATTGTAGTCGGCAAGCAGGTTGAGGACGTCCACACAAACGTCTTCTTCCAGATGGTCTGTGCAAAATACATGACTGAGTACGACCTCGAACAGCATATTGTCGAGACAAGGGAGCTCTACCGCCACAAGGCTGAGCTGATGATTTCCTGCCTGGAGAAGTACATGCCGGCTGACGCCGAGTTCACCCGTCCCGAAGGCGGAATCTTCCTTTGGGGAACTCTTCCGGAAGGCGTAGACCTCGGAAAATTCGTCGCCAAATGCGGCGAGAAAAACGTCTTCGTCGTCCCCGGAACAGCGTTCCTCTGCGACGAGACAAAGCCGACCAGGTCGTTCCGGATGAACTACTCCATGCCTTCAGATGAAGAAATCGACAAAGGCGTGAAGATTCTGGCGGAAACGATAGAAGAGTTAAGATAAACAGCTAAGGCTCCCACACTCGGGAGCCTTTTTCTATGCTAAGAATTTCAAAATATCGTTTGTAACTTCCTCACGACTGGTATCGTTGAGAATCTCATGCCGACAGCCTTGATACAGCTTCAGTTCGGCATTTTTGCCGTTTGATTTCAGCAGGTCGTAGACCTTTTTTACGCCTTTGCCATAGTTTCCGACGGGGTCGTCAGTGCCTGATACCAAGAATATCGGGAGTTCATTTGGTAGTGCCGAGAACCACGCTTTGCGGTTTACAAAGCGCTGGAGGCGGAGCAAATCCTCCATCCCGCCGATGGTGAACTTGATGCGGCAGAATTCGTCATCTCGGTTGCGGTCACGCTCCTCCTTAATTGAGGAGAGCCAACTGCGGGAGTCGTTCTCCGACTTGAAATGGCTGTTGTACGAGCCAAAAACGGTCACATAGACGAACTTCGAGCAGTGCCTGCCGCCATAGACCGCCTTGTTGAGCTTGACGAGCCCCAGACCGATTCCGGACATCGCCATCGGTCCACCGGTGCCCATGATGATGAGCTTGTCCGGCTTGACATACATTTCGCTTGCGGCACGGACGATAAACGAGCCCATGCTGTGCCCCATCAGGTAGTAGGGCAGTCCGCTTCCATACTCCGCCCGGACGGCACTCGAGAAGAACTCGACGTCCTGACAAAGCCGAAGCCAGCCGTCCTTGTCGGCGATATATCCGAAGTCGCCTGTCGGCTGGGCGGTCAACCCGTGCCCCAGATGGTCGTACCCGAAGCAGATATATCCGTTCTCGGCGGCAACCCTCATAAACCTGTCGTACCTGCCGATGTGCTCCTCCATGCCGTGGACGACGTGGAGATACGCCTTCGGCTCACCTTCCGGCAGATAGACCTTCCCGACAAGCGTATGTATGCCGTCTGATGACTTTACTTTCTTTTCAACTATATTCATAACGATTCCTCCTTGGGGAAACCCCTCAGTCAGCCACTTCGTGGCTGCCAGCTCCCCTTGACAGGGGAGCCATAATCATCCTCTCACAGACACTTGCCTGGAGGCAGTCAAAGCCTCCCCTGCCAAGGGGAGGGGGGCATGTTACAATACGAAGTGCAACACACTGATGAATTTGTAT
>JAJQGB010000017.1:143861-148530 GCA_021200775.1 Oscillospiraceae bacterium | reverse complement strand
TCTTTTTAGAAAATTTTTTTAAGTTTAGTGTTGCACTTGCTTGACTTTGTGCCCTCCTCCCCTTTCAGGGGAGGCTTTTATTGATTCTCTTAAAAGCCTTGATAGAGGCAGTTATAGGCTCCCCTGAAAGGGGAGCTGGCAACCACGAAGTGGCTGACTGAGAGGTTTCCGCACATTTCTACCTATAATACAAATTACAAGCCCCGATTATTGCATCGGGGCGAAAATTTTTCAGATTTTTTCGGGTTCGGCATCTCCGGGTTCAGCGTTTGCCCGCTCAAAGACTTCCTCCTCGGAAGAAACCGGCTCTGCCTGGATGATTTCGATATCTGTGTCCTCGGGCTCTTCGGGTTCTTCTTTCTTCTTGCGTCTTTCTGAGATGAAGCCGGCGGCTTTGGCGAAGGCGATTACTATCGGGACAAAATAGGCGGCTGTCCGGATGGCTCTCACGGCGAAGCGTGCCATCTTCATTTTGCGCTCATGCCTTCTTCTGGCGAGCTCACGCTGGTGTCTCTTCTCGGCGAACCAGCCTCTGACTGCCATAATCACAGTGGCAATCAGCCCGAGATTTGCCCCGGCGGCGACTCCTCTGTCTCTGTTCTTATCTTTCTTGGTAACTGTAATCATAGCGATTCTCCTTTCGGTTTCTCGATACTATAATAGTACTTTGGGGAAGGATTGTCAAGACGCAGAAGAGTTCAGATGACTATTGACTTATCTTCTTTAAAGTGCTACAATATTTGTTGGCAATCTTTTGGACAAGCTATTATGCTTTAAGAGGCGATATTAAAATATGGGAGTTGCCCGTAATTATAATAAACACATCTCAAACGATGTTTCCACTATAGATTTCACTGCGGATTTATCCGACGAAGAAAAACTGAAGCGCAAACAGCGGAAAATTCTCCACTTCCTCGACAGATGCTTTGACTGCGTCTGCGACCTGGGTCTTGAACATGCCGGCTCGGGAGCACTTGCCCGGTACTGCGAGACCAGCTCGGCTAACCTTTTCAACAACTACTTCAACGACAAGGACGAAATCATCGTCAACTGCTGTGCGAGAAGTATGCAGTTGGTCGAGGACGACTTTATGAGCCGTGCTCCGCAGAATCCGTCCGAAATCGAAAACTACATCATGACAATGCCCTACATAACCGCTGAGCTTCACGGCAAGAAGTACCGTGCTATGTACCAGATTTACTCTTCACCGAGATACGTTGAGGAGGGAAAGAAGTTCTTTGACGGCGTCACCAAGCGCTATACCGAGTATGCCAAACAGCTTGCCCCGAAGCTCGGTATCCCGTGGGAGACGATTCAGGGTCTTATCTTCATCTTCGTCCGTGCCTGCGTCCACTACGCTATGTTTGAAAACGAAGAGTACTTAAAGAGCCAGCAACAGCTTTTAATCGGCATGATTCACGCCATGGTTCCACGTCAGCTGTCCGAAAACAAGCCAGACAACCCCACTTCCGCTTCTTGAACAAAGAAACGGAAGATTTTTTTCATATTTTTGTGCAAAACCTATTGACAAGAAGGCATAATTTATGTTATAATTAAGTGAGGGAACTAAAATAAGTAGGTACTTATTTTTAAGTGCCCACTTGCTCGCAAGTGCCAACTTATTATTTTGATTTCCGCAGACCCCGGGGCTCGCCCCGCCATCTACTCAAACCAAATTCAAGGAGGTTACCCTATGAAGAAACGTCTTTTATCCATCATCCTGGCAATTGCCATGCTGTTCAGCATGACAGTGCCGACAGCCTTTGCGGCTGACGTAAAAATGGCGAACTATTCCACCACTGCGGGCGTATGTATGCTTTTGTGGTCGGATGCTGAAGCTATGGATTACTCAGTAACTGTGTATAACGCCAGCACAGGCGCAGTTGCGTGGAGCGGAACTACAAGCTACAATTATCTCTATGCGAGAATGATAGGTCTTGTTTCCGGCACTACCTACTACTACACCGTCACTGCTTCCGGCTCGACTACTCCGGCGCAATCCACCGAATTTACTTATGATTCGAGTCTTGAAACGGTCGAAGTCATCGTTGCCGGTGCGACGTATGACTACTACAACGACAAATTAACTTGGAACAGTTCTGGCACCATTGCTCAGTTCAAGGTTGAAGTCTACTCAGCTGACGACAATACGCTCGTTCGCACTCTTTACACAACCAACAACTATGTTTCCGGTGACGAAGCCTTCCAGGACACCGGAAGCTATTACTACAAGGTAAGGATTGTCGACGCAAGCGGCAACAACGTAGGCGACACCAACTACTGGTACTACTGTCCTTCTGACAGCACCTACGGCTTCAGTGCCACCGTTAAGGTTACCTTCGACGCCTGCGCCGGATATTTCGACGGCGACGAGACCAAGAAGCAGATAACTCTGAAGGTCGACAGAAATACCTGTAAGGTTGAGGCGTTCCCGTTCGACAATGTCTTCATGTATGGAGAAGTTATCAACGGCTACTACACCGAGCTGGGCTACCAGATTTACGAAGATCATGAGTTCTACGAGGACACTATTCTCTACGCTCACTATGACGACTGCGACCATACCACCAGCACGACGTCTGCCACCTGCGAAGAAGACGCCATTTGCTCAGTCTGTGGAATGACTCTTTCTGCAAAGGGTCACAACTACGCTGGCGGCGTCTGCGTCAACTGCGGCGAAGCTGAGCCGTCGGAAGACGAAGGCTCGACCTCCGTCACTGTTTCCGACTCGGAAAACTCTGAAATCCTGTCCGAAGTCATCGACACGAACACCGTCGGGAGTGCTACTATTTCTATAGACACCACCGGCTCTGCCGCGGCTGGCTCCACCGGCACCCTTACCCTTTCGTCGGTTGCCAGCACCGTGAGCAGTCTCACCTTTGACGGCTCGACTACCGGCAGTTCCATCACCCTGACTCCTGAGACCTCGGCGAACATCACCATCGGTGAAACTCTCACCGGCAAGGAGACTACTACTTCCGGCGACGAGACCAATTTGAGTGGAACGGTTCTCTTCTATGGCGACCTGTCCTATTCTAGTCTCAACGTCAGCGGCGCCACCCTGACTCTCAGCCTTACCGTCAACGGCACCGTCGACCCCGACAGCGTCGTCCTCCTCCACAACGGCACCTCCGGCTGGGAGAGACTCGATAGCTCCACCGTCACAAACAACGGCACCCTCACCATCACCGGCACCCTTACCGGTCTTTCCCCGATAATGGTGCTCACCGTAGAAGCCGACGAACCGACGGTTGACTACGGCACCGTCTGGGTCGGCAACGTGGAGCTATCTGACGGGCAGTATACCACTACCGGCGCAGATAACTCCGGTGTAACCGGCGACCCCACCTCAAGCGAAACCAGCTACGCCTACTATAGCGGAGGTGTGCTTTATCTCAAGGACTTCAGCTGTTCTTACTCGCACGCCAACAATATCGATCTAAAATATCTTGGCACAATTCAGACAACAAGTGCACCCTCCCTGACCATAGACGTTACCGGAGACAATACTCTCGGCGGCAACTTCTACATCATCTATACCGAGGACTGCGACGTTATCATCACCGGCTCAGGAACACTGACCGCAGCTGACGACAATGTTGTTGATAAAGCTATCAAGGTATACTATGGTGACCTGACAATAACCGGCGGCGTCACGGTGACCCTATACGGCAAAGAAGGCTCAATTGAAATGGGCTATGACGACAATTGCCTGACAATTGATAATGCTACCCTTAACGCATACGCATACGTTACTACCGACGGCAACATCATAATCACCAATGGCAGTATCGTAACATCTACGATTGAGTATTACGAAGGATTCCAGGGTGCCAATGTCACCATTTCCAAAAACAGTACTGTGACAATAACCGGCACCGGCACAGCTTACCACGGTATCTGGGCATGTGGCGACGATAACGATATCGGTATCCTTACTGTCACTGACAGTATTGTAACAGTCGACATTACGGGCACTCACGTTTATTTGGGTATCGGCGGCTGGACAGCCACAAATATCTCAAACAGCACCATAAATGTATCAGTCACTAACACAGATGTGGATGAAATGTACTATTTCTACGCAGTTGGTTCTGATTGTGGCGATGTCACTATTTCTAACAGCACAGTAAATGCCGCGATGGCGACCACCGACGCAGATTGTTACTACTCAGCCGCCATCTACTCCTACGGTGGCGAGATAGCAATCACTGCAAGCGACGTCGTCGCTGACGGCGGAATCCTGACATACGACGATGACGAAGAAGTCTATGGCGCCATCATCCTTACTCCCAGCATAAGCAAGACTCTTGATGTCACACTCGGCACGAGCGGAACCCCGACGTCCTATTCTTCAGCAACGACACTATCCGGAGAGACCTGGTTGAACTACAGCTACATCAAGATAGCCCAAGCTGATGCCTCCGGCGGTGGTCCCTCACACACCCACACCTACACCTCCGAAGTCACCACTGCCGCCACCTGCACTGATAATGGCGTGAAAACTTATACTTGCACGGTCTGTGGAGAAACCTATACAGAGGAAATTCAGGCAACCGGGCATAGCTATCAAACAGTCGTTACCGCTCCGACCTGCACCGAAAAAGGATATACAACCTATACCTGCACGACATGCGGTTACAGCTACACTGCTGATGAGACGGAAGCT
>JAJQGB010000017.1:0-143761 GCA_021200775.1 Oscillospiraceae bacterium | reverse complement strand
TGCTGATGAGACGGAAGCTCTCGGGCACCATGTTGAGGGAGATTGTATCTACTTTGATTGGGATTATGGAGATGTAACCGTAACGGTCTTATGTAGTCATTATTGTGGCACAGTACTTTATTACGGAGACGCCGACGAAGTCAAAAGCGAATACTCCAATCCAACTTGCACCACAAACGGTTTCACAACCTATACAGCGACTTACTACAATGACATCAGCGACCAGACATACTACAACACTTTCGTGATAACAGACGCAGGCTCAGCTACCGGGCACACCTGGGACGAAGGCACGGTCAACATAAACGCTACTTGTGACACACCTGGCTCGATAACCTACACTTGCACGGTCTGCAGAGAAACTTATGTAGAGGAAATTCCGGCAACCGGACACAGCTACGAAGCAGTCGTAACTGCCCCGACCTGCACCGAGGGCGGATATACAACCTATACCTGCACGGAGTGTGGCGACAGCTACACCGCTGATGAGACTGAAGCTACCGGGCACAGCTACACTGAATCGTATGAGTGGTCTCCCGACTTCTCTTCCTGCACAGTGACGCTCACCTGCGATACATGTAGCGAATTGGTTGAGTACGTCAGCACTACGGACGACGAAGTGACTATCACCGAGGTTGACGGCTTGTTCACCGTTACACTCATTCACGATGGAATGACTTACTCTACATCCGTACAAACCTACACAGTTACCTGGGTAGACGGCGACGGAAATGAGATTCAGGTTGATTCGAGACTTCTCGAAGGCACAACTGTTTCCTACTCCGGCTCAACCCCGACAAAGGCTTCGGATAACACCTCTTCATACACATTTGCCGGATGGGATAATGCTGTAGAACCAGTCTCCGGAAACACCACCTACACAGCGACATTCACGGCTTCTGCTCATAACTATGTGGCTACCTTCAGCTGGGCTGATAACCTCAAATCGGCGAGTGTTACACTCACCTGCTCAGATTGCGACCATACAGTAACCATCGACAGCTCGGATGTCACGATAAAGGCAGTCAACAACTTGGGACTCGTCACAAGAACAGCAACCGCTGAGTTCAATGGCGTAACCTACACCGATTCCGTCACCACCGGCACAAGCTTGCTCGTGATTTCGGCGGACTATACGGCGGTCAATCTGGCAATCGCCCGGGCAAACGGCTTGGATGCAAGCAACTACTCGAACTTCGACACGGTTACGGCGGCGATTAACTCGGTACAGTGGGGCTTGAACGTCCTGAATCAGGCGACAGTCAACGCCTATGCGGAAGCAATCAACACGGCAATCAGTAACCTCAGCCTGGCAACTGAGATGCCTATCGCCCCCTACGAAGAGACAGTCGAGATTCAGGAACCGGTTGAGGACACGAACACAGAATCCGAACCCGACGACGAGCCGGAAAACCTCGAAGTCGATGACCCGAACCCGATTCAAACCCGACCACCGGCATAGCGCTGGCGCTCCTGCCAATGGCAATGGCACTGGCGGCAGCGGTTGCGAATAAGAAGAAGTAATTTCAGGCATAGGAAAGCCCCACTGCATGGTGGGGCTTTTTGTGCACTGCGGAAACCCCTCCGTCCGCACCTTCGGTGCGTCCACCGACTTCGCCGAAGGCGAAGTGTCCCCTTCTCAGGGGAGGCTATGACTGCTTCTATCAAGGCTTTTGAGAGAGCAAAAAAAGGCTCCCCTTATCAAGGGGAGCTGGCTCGCCGCAGGCGAGACTGAGAGGTGCGCCGACCGAAGGGAGGCGCGCAGTTCGCCGAAGGCGAACTGCTAATTCCCAGATACGAAAGTATATCCCTCAGATATCACTTCATCTATAAACTCCCCCAATATCTCAGTATTGGTCTCGGATACTGCGTGGAGAAGATAGATGGCACCGGGGTGGGCTCGGTCGACGAGCTTCTGGAGCGATTCCTCCGGGTCGGGCTGGTCGTCGGTGTCCCAGTCGGCGTAGGCGAAGCTCCAGAGGACGGTTTTGTAGCCCAAATCTGCTGTCACTGCAAGGCTCAGTTCACTGTACTCGCCCTTCGGCGGGCGGAAGAGAGTCATCTGGATGCCGAAGTTCTCAATCATGTAGTCGTGAAGATACATGATTTCCTCGGTCATCTCCTCCACTGTGAGCTCCGGCATCGAGTAATGGTGCCAGGAATGGCTACCGACGGTGTGTCCTTCGTCAATCATCCTTTGCACCAGCTCCGGGTTTCTCGAAACGTAGTCATAGGTGACAAAGAAGATGGCTTTCACGCCCTTTTCGGCAAGGGTGTCAAGAATTGCGGCGGTGTAGCCGTTTTCGTAGCCCTCATCGAACGTCAGCATGATGGTCTTCTCTTCAGTCTCCTGAATCGCCTCGGCGTTGTACTGGGAGTATGCCTCGTTGAAGTTTAAGGCTCCCTTCGGGCGGTTGAGGTCGTCAAACCTGACTCCCTGCCCGTAGCCGCTTCCTTCAGTCGAGAGTGTGGAGTAGTCCCACTGAGGCTCAGTCGAAATCGGCTCAACCAGTTCTTCAAGCTCACTTGATTCAGTTGGTTCAGTCTCTTCGGGAACTGTGGTGATTTCTTCTGTTGTAGTTACTGCCTCAGTTGTGGTGACTTCGGTGGTTGTGGCTTCAGAAGTGGTTACTTCCGGAGCTGTAGTGGTTTCAGAAATCGTCGCCTGGGTGCCGTCGCTGTAGTAGCCGTCGGTAATTTCGGCACAACCGGTCGCAAGTCCCAATAAAAGTGCACAGACTGTCAAGAGTGCAACTAATTTTGCTTTCTTCATTATCATTCCCTCCTTATAAAATTGCGAATTTCTCGCGTAAATAATATCTCACACGTCAGCCGAAATATAATCGGCAGTTTCTTCTATTACTATTCTACAAAATCCGACATAAAAATACAACTACAGAATGATTACAAAAAGAGCCGCACCGATTGGTACAGCTCTTCTTGCACATAGGAAAAATATGAACAACGAACCTGCAAATTTAAATCTCACGAATTGAGATAGCTCTTAACCATTTCCTGCAAAAGCTCGTCACGGTCGATGTGACGGATGAGACTTCTTGCGTTGTTGTAGGTGGTTATATAGGTTGGGTCTTCCGAAAGAATGTAACCGACAATCTGGTTGACGGGATTGTAGCCTTTTTCAAGAAGTGCCTCATACACGATGTTGAGAGTATTCTTAATCTCGTCTTTACGATCCTGTTTCACAGAGAATGTCATAGTCTGGTCATGCATGTGGGTCAGCTCCTTTTTAAAGATTACCTCGTTCTCCACTAAACGATACCTCTATTATAACCCTTTGTGATTAAAATAGCAAGAGCTAAATCGAATAATTTTGCGATTATCTGATTTCGGCGCCGATTGTGGCAAGAGCTTTTCTGACACGCTTCAGTGCGGCATCAGCCTGCTCGTCGGTAAGGGTTCCGTCGTGCGAACGCATGACAATCGAGAACGCAACCGACTTCTTGCCGGACACAATCTGCTTGCCCTTGTAGACGTCGAAGAGGGTAATCTTTTCTAAGTTCAAGCCGACAGCTTCCGATATCATCTTTTCAAGAGTAGCAACCGGGATTTCGTCGTCGCAAACGAGAGCTATGTCTCTTGAAATTGCCGGGTACTTCGGAAGCGGCTTATAGGTCTTTTCGGGAGCTACTGTTTCAAGAAGCTCGGTGATGTTGACTTTTGCGAAGTAAGCTCTTGTGTCGATTCCGTAATTCTGAAGAACTGCCGGGTGGAGCTCACCCAAGATTGCAAGCTGTTTTCCCTCATAGGTCATGACAGCAACACGTCCGGGATGGAAAGCTGTAACCTCGTCGAAGATGCAGTCAGCGTCTGGAGCCGCATATTCGCAGTTGTCGTAGCCCAGGCTCGACATAAGGTCTTCAACAGCGCCCTTAATGTCGTAGAAATCGCAGTTGTCACCGTACATTCCGAGAGCAAGTCTTAACGGCTCGCTCGGGAGCTCGTCAATATTTCCGGTCGGGATGTATTCGTTTCCGACTTCAAAGAGCTTCGCCTTCGGGTTGCGGTAGTTGTAGTTGCGGGCAAGAGTCTCGCACATCGACGGCATGATTGTGGTTCTCATAACCGAAGTGTCTTCGCCAAGAGGATTGGTGATTACGACGCAGTTGCGGAGCTTCGACTTTTCGGGAAGCATAATCTTGTCGTAATACTTCGGGGAGATGAAAGCGAATGTGTTAATCTGGTTGAAGCCGAGAGCCGTGCAGGCGTTCTCGACGTTTATTACCAGCTTCTGCTTCGGGGTTCTCTGGGCGTCGGCAACGCCGGTGAGGATTGTACCCTCGATGTTGTTGTAGCCATAGAATCTGGCGATTTCCTCGGCGATATCCGCCTTCGATTCGATGTCGATTCTGAACGACGGAGCATAGATGATTCCGTCCTTGACTTCAAATTCGAGCTTTTCGAGATACTTTATCATGTCTTCGGCAGGGATGTTGGTGCCTAAGAACTTGTTTGTCCAGTCGGGGTCGAATGGAACTGTTGACTGAGGCTTAGTGTTATAGTCGCAGTCGATGAGTCCTCTTATCGGGTCGCCGCAGTCAAGGAGCTCGCAGAGCTCAAAAGCCCTAAGAATTGCGGGCATACAGCCGTGAGCGTCAAGACCCTTTTCAAATCTGGCGGATGATTCGGTTCTCATACCTAATTTCTTTGCGGTTCTTCTGACGGAAGCGCCGTCGAAGCAGGCGGACTCGAAGACGACGGTTTCGGTGTCGTCCATGATTCCGCTGTACTCGCCGCCCATGACTCCGGCAACGGCAACAGGCTTCTTCTCGTCAGCAATTACGAGCATTTCAGGGCTGAGCTCTCTTACAACGCCGTCAAGGGTTGTGATGCTCTCGCCGGAAACGGCGTTTCTGACTCTGATTTTGCCGCCTTCAAGATACTTTATATCGAAAGCGTGCATCGGCTGACCGTATTCGAGCATGACATAGTTCGTGATGTCGACAAGATTGTTGATTGGACGAACTCCGCTTGCACGAAGTCTCTCACGAAGCCATCTCGGGGACGGAGCGATTCTTATATTCTTTACAACGCCGCCGATATATCTGTGGCAAAGCTCCTGATTCTCAACCTTGACGTCGAGATACTTGTTGATGTCGTCCTCAACGCCCTTGTATTCGGGGTACTTATAGTTGAAAGGCTTATTAAATGTAGCCGCCGCTTCTCTTGCAAGTCCTAAAACGGAAAGGCAGTCAGCACGGTTCGAGGTGATTTCAAACTCGACGGTTGTATCGTCAAGACCGATAGCTGTGTGGATGTCGTCGCCCGGCTTGCAGTCCTCTTCGAGAACGAATACTCCCTCCGGGTCAGCATAGGGGAAGTCGTGGGTGGTGAGCCCGAGAGTATCCAAGCCGCAGAACATACCGTAGCTCTCAACTCCACGAATTTTGCCTTTCTTTATCTTGCCCTCAGGCAGGCTTGCGCCATCGAGCGCAACGGGGACTAAATCCCCTTCTTTTACATTCTTTGCATTGGTGACAATCTGCACCGGCTCGTCATTTCCAATGTCAACTGAGCATACAAAGAGTGCATCGGCATTTTCGTGCTTGCCCTTTGACAGGATTTTGCCGACGACGGTATTTGTTATCTTCGAGCCTTCCTCTTCATAGCCTTCGACCTTTGAACCGGTCATTGTCATGTCATAGCAGAAGTTCTTTATCGGCTCGTCTACGTCCACATAATCGTGGAGCCATTTCATTGATAAATCCATAAACCTACCCTCCCTCAGAACTGTTCAAGGAACCTGAGGTCATTCTCATAGAGAAGCCTCATGTCGTTGATTCCGTATTTACGCATTGCGATTCTTTCAAGTCCCAAGCCGAAAGCAAAGCCGGAGTAAACGGTGGAGTCGATTCCGCAGGTTTCAAGCACCTTCGGGTGAACCATTCCGGCGCCCAGGAGCTCTACATAGCCTTCGCCCTTGCACATGCTGCAGCCCTTGCCGCCGCAGTTGAAGCACTGGATGTCTACTTCTGCCGACGGCTCGGTGAACGGGAAGTGATGCGGTCTGAGTCTTATCTTTGCATCCTCGCCGTAAAGTCTCTTCATGAGAAGCTCGAGAGTTCCGATGAGGTCTCCCATCGTGATTCCCTTGTCGACTACAAGCGCTTCAACCTGATTGAATATCGGGGAGTGAGTTGCGTCGACAGCGTCGGAGCGATAAACTCTTCCGGAAGCGATAACCCTTATCGGGGGCTTGTGGTTTTCCATGACACGAATCTGGATTGCGGAGGTCTGGGTTCTCAAAAGAACTTTGTCGGAGATATAGAAGGTGTCCTGAGTGTCTCTTGCGGGATGATCCGGCGGAAGGTTAAGAGCCTCGAAGTTATAGTAGTCATACTCGACCTCGGGACCTTCGGCGATAGAAAATCCCATGCCTAAGAATATCTCCTCAACTTCATGCAAAACTGAGTTGATGGGGTGGAGATTTCCGATGTCGTGATGATGTCCGGGAAGAGTTACGTCGAGCTTTTCATCGTGGAGCTTCTTTGCGGCGGAGATTGCCAGGATTTCGGCACCTCTTGCCGAGATAGCCTGCTCGATGTTGGCTCTGATTCTGTTTGCAAGCTGTCCGACGACCGGTCTTTCCTCCGGAGGAAGAGTCGACATCTGCTTTAAAATTGCGGTGAGTTCGCCTTTCTTACCTAAAAATCTGACACGGAGGTTTTCAAGCTCAGCGGCACTCTGGTCCTTTTCGAGCTCCTCTTTCGCCCGTCTTTCAATGTCCTGAAGGTCTTGATTAATCATGATTTCATTTCCTTTCTGTCGAATATACGGAAACCCCTCCACCACCGCCTTCGGAAGTTCGCTTGCGAACTTCATTTCAGAGGGAAGCTTTTACTGATTCTATCGGAAGTTTTGATAGAGGCAGTTATAGGCTCCCCTGAAAGGGGAGCTGTCAGCGAAGCTGACTGAGGGGTTTCCAATAAAAATAGCTCATCCCAAACGGGACAAGCCTAGCCTGCAACCACCCATTTTTCAGGAGCCGACACTCCTTAACGCCTTAACGTGGCGTAACCGTTTTCGCCTACAATCGTTTACATGACTTCAGCAAAACCGCTCGGAAGTGAACTTCGATGGGAGATGGATTACCCCGCTCTCAGCAACGGTCAGCACCGTGCGGGACTCTCTTTAAAGCACCCTGCCCTCTACTCTCTTCGTCACAGCGTTTCAAATACATGGTTATTATATCACGCCGGAAAACCGATTGCAACAGTTTTTTCACAAAAATTGCAGAAAAAAGAGGACGTTTCCGCCCTCTTTATGGAAAAATCAGATTTTTGAATAGCCGAAGCTGTTGACAATAGCGTCGACCTTCTGTCCTGCCTGACACATCGGGCACTCACGCTGGACGAATGTCTGGTATCCGGGGATGTCGTCGGGAGTGAAGACGCTGTGGACAGCGATTCCGTTCGACTCGGAAATTGCCGAGAAGATGGAAGCGATTGCAACCAGCTCGCCGGAGTAGTAATTGAGACATTCAAGAGCACGGTTGATGGTCTTGCCGGTCGACACAGACGAGATGAGAAGAAGAACCTTCTTGCCCCAAATCATGCTCTGGGTGTTGTCACGGAAAATGAGCTGACCGGTGGAGTTGAGCTCGGGAGTGATGACTGCGACGTCCTCGCCCTGGTTGATTCCGCCGGAAGCAAGGCTTTCCGCCAGGAACGCACCGAGCATTTCGGTTCCCTCCATACAGATGATGGTGTGAATTGGGGTGGACGAATAGGTAGCCGCAATCTGAGTGGCGGCATCCTTTGCCATCATGTGGCTGGTCTTAATCTTCGTCATGTCGATGTAGTTGTTGATATGCGAGTGATTCGTGGCAAAATGCCCGGGAATAACGCTGATTTTAATCTTACGATTCTTTCTCGATTCAACAGTTTTTGCTCTGCCTTCCATAAATTTATCCTCCTATACAAGATAATTTCGTTGTAATGGCAATTATAACACATTTTTCTGACTAAATCAAGCACTATTTTGAGAAAAAGTCACAAATCAATTGGCAACTTCATTACATCCAGGATTTCCACAGGTTTATCCACAATAAAATCCCCACCAGCAACTATCAATGATTCCCTGCTTCTGAAGCCCCAGGTGCAGGCGATGCATTTGATTCCGGCGTTGTGGGCGGTTTCGATGTCGGTGCCGGAGTCGCCGATGTGGATGGTTTCCGACTTGTCGGTGCCCGAAAGCTCAATCAGGTGGTTCTCATAGCTCGGGTCGGGCTTACGTGGGAAGCCCTGTCCGCTTCCGGCGACGAGCTCAAAAGTGCCGGTTGGGAAACACTCCTCGATTATCTTGCTTGCGAACTGATAGGGCTTGTTTGTCAGGACATAGAGCTTGATTCCGGAGTCTTTAAGAGCCTTCACAACATCTGAAATGCCGTCATAGACTCTCGACTTGTCGAGATAGTGCTTTGAGTAATAATCGCAGAAGAGCTCGTGGGCTTTGTTAAGTAGTTCTTCGTCATCCCGAAGATTCTCCGGCAGAGAACGCTTCACAAGCATAAGAGTGCCGTTGCCGACATATGAGATGTACTCCTCAGTCGTGTGGACAGGAAGCCCGAGCTCAGTGAGCGCCGCACTGACGCTGTCGCCGAGGTCTTCGGCAGTGTCAACAAGGGTGCCGTCGAGGTCAAAAATTATGGATTTCATTGTCAGTCCTCCAGCTTTGAAGCGAGTAGCGGCGAATAATGATTTCTGAACTCAGTGTACTCTCCTGCCTCGATGGCGGCACGGATTTTCTCCATCAAGGTGTTATAGAACCAGAGATTGTGGGTTACTGCAAGTCTGCCGGCGAGCTGTTCTTTTGCCTTGAAGAGATGGCGGATGTAGGCTCGGGAGAAGTTCCGACATGTGGGACAATCGCACTCAGGGTCTATCGGGCGCTCGTCAAGCTCATAGCAAGCGTTCGTCAGGTGCATGATGCCGTTCCATGTGAATATTGTCGCATGGCGGGCATTTCTCGACGGCATTACGCAGTCGAAGAAGTCGACGCCACGGTAAACAGCTTCGATGATGTTCTGAGGCGTGCCGACGCCCATCAGGTATCTCGGCTTGTCAGCGGGCATATATGGCTCGACAGCCTCGATTATACGATACATTTCCTCGGCAGGCTCGCCGACGGCAAGACCGCCGATGGCGTAGCCGTCCAAATCAAGGTCAGCAATCTGCTTCATATGCTCGATTCGGATGTCCTCGTAGGTGCAACCCTGGTTGATGCCCCAGAGGAGCTGGTGCGGGTTGATGGTGTCGTCCCGGGCGTTCAGCCTTGCCATCTCGTCCTTGCAACGCTTGCACCAGCGGACGGTGCGGTCGCAGGAATTCTTTGAGTAGCTTCGGGGTGCAGGGTTCTCAACGCACTCATCGAAAGCCATTGCGATGGTCGAACCGAGGTGTGACTGAATCTGGATGCTCTCCTCTGGTCCCATAAAAATCCGTCTGCCGTCAATATGGGAGTTGAAATAGACTCCCTCTTCTTTGATTTTACGGAGCTTCGCCAGCGAGAAGACCTGAAATCCTCCCGAGTCGGTGAGAATTGGCTTGTGCCAGTTCATGAACTTATGAAGTCCGCCGAGTTTATATATTACCTCGTCCGTCGGACGAAGATGCAGATGATAGGTGTTGCAGAGCTCCACCTGACATTTTAAATTTTCCAGATCTATGGACGAAATACCGCCTTTGATAGCCGCCGCAGTTCCGACGTTCATAAAAACCGGCGTCTGTATCACGCCGTGGACGGTCGCAAACTCGCCTCTTCTGGCGTGCCCGTCCGAAGTTATAAGCCGATACACAATTTATCTCCCTTCAGAATAAGTACATCTTATGATACATGATTTTCAGGGGAAATGCAAGAGAAAATATGAAAAACCGCACCAAAAGCTGAATACCGGTAAGTAACTAACAAAACCTACCAACTATTGCTGACAGGACAGGTGTGTGCACGGCATACAGTTAGGGATAAGTTCAACTGATATTGTGCAAAAGCAAAAACAAAGAAAGAACCGATTGCTCTCAATACAGAAAGCAATCGGTTCTTTTTGGAGGCAAACTAATCTATTACAACTCCATCCTCAATCTTTATGACCACGTCCGCCTTCGCCGCAATTTCGGGGTCGTGCGTTACCATAATCAGCGTCTGCCCGAACTGCTGGGCGCAATCCCGAAGAAGCTGAATCGTCGTCTCGCCGTTCTTCTTGTCGAGGTTTCCCGTCGGCTCGTCCGCAAAGATGAGCTGAGGCTTCGCAAGAACTGAGCGCGCAATCGCAACCCTTTGCTGTTCGCCGCCCGAAAGCTCTGTCGGGTACTTCTTGAGCTTGTCGTCGATTCCGAGAAGCTCCGTCACGTTCTGCAAGAACTCCGGGTCGGGCTTCTTGTTGTCGAGCTTCATCGGCATGCAGATGTTTGTAAGCACCGTGTACTCGTCGAGGAGGTTGAACTGCTGAAATACAAAGCCCATGTGTCTCCGCCTGAACTCCGCCATCTTGGCATCGGGATAGGAATATAAATCCTCGTCGCCCAAGTAGATATTGCCGCTTGTCGGTTCGTCAAGACCGCCCAAGATATGCAGAAGCGTCGACTTTCCGGAACCGCTTCGACCGATGATGGTGTAGAAAAGCCCCTCCTCGAACTCTGCGCTGACGCCGTTCAGTGCGTGGGTTTCGCCGGATTCGGCTTTGTAGGTTTTGTAAATGTCTTTTGCTTTTAATACTGTACTCATAATTTTTTCTCCTTTATCTATCTTCTTTTAGCATTTCCATAAGGGAATATTTATTAAGCTCGAGCTTTGAAACGTAGCAAATTAGAAATACAACAGCAAACAGAGCCACAGTCATGACTGCCATCGCCCAGACGGGCATGTAGTAGCTTGCGATGTTACTCATATACTCGCTCACAACACCGAATACTGTTGCGCCTCCTTCTTTGATGGACTCGAGGTTCCGGAAGATTACTGTCAGGATAAATACTCCCCATCCGAGAACGACTGCCACAACCGACCGCACAAGCGCCGTCCGCACCAGTTCGAGATTTCTTTGTCGCTTCGACATGCCAAGGGCTTGGAGGATTCCATAGCGCCGCTTTTCACGCTGAGTTTCAAGTTTTATGGTGCTTGATAGGATTATGAGTACTACTATCGCTATGCAGATTCCGCTGACGAAAAGCATTATCAGAGTTTGGAGGTATACAACTCTGTTTGATTCGTTTGATTCTCTGACATTGTATATATCAAGCAAAAGTTCATTAGCTAGAGTAGCAACTTCAACATCTGTTGTTAGAAGATCGACATTACTGTCTGTGTAGATATATGCTGTCTTAAATGACGCATCCGACCCGGCTAAATATCCTTCCATTGAGTCATTCGATTTGCTCCAGTAAGTGCCTTCTGGCATAGAGTCGAGAATCCTTTGAAGAAAAGCTGTTGAGCAAACAATAACTATTCCTCTATATGGTTCTTCACTTCTGTAATCTTCCGCAGAATAGAAACCTGATGGGGCGGAGTAATCGTATCTTTGTATTGCACCTACAGAAGCTTCGACAATGGTATTATTAACATTTTCTGTACTTACACACTTTATTGCTATTGAGACTATATTGCCAACGTAGGGTACCGATTGCTCAGAGAAATGTGAATCGTTCAGATAATACATTAGTATAACACTATCGCCGCCATTGAACGAGTCAATATCGATTTCGGAGAAGTCTATTATATCCTCCCACTGAGTGTAGTCGTTAATGATACGAACGGAAACGTCCTTGCCAGTAAAGTATATCTCGTTATCAGAATCTATTGTCAGTGTTATATCCGCGTTATCTAGATCATCAAAATCAAGAACAGCCTTTAAAGCTGCTGAAAAAGCTTTCACTTCAGATACGCCAGATACAGAGGAAAATGCTTCGATTATGTCCTCATCTATGTGGTAGTAAAGCCGCCGTCCTACCGCTGTGTTTGCATCTTTGTCGTAACTGCTCTCTATTTTGTAATCATAAGCGTTACTATAATAAGAATAGTTAAGCATCGGCTCAAGCGAACTTAATATTGTAAAAATAACGACAGCACAAAATGATGTTGACAACATTATGATAAGCACATTTTGAAACTTTCTGTACGCTTTTTCATTCTTTACGGTCATACCCATTCTGCCGCTTAAAGGCGTTGAAAAGGCAACTTGCAAAGTAACTAACTTTGTTACAATTACTCCCAGTGTCCAAAGAGAGACTGATAAAACAAGCAATTTGGAAGGAATGCTGACTATAACCGAAATTGATCCTGCGAACACACTTAGCCTCAAAAGAAGCCATGTACCCAATACTCCAAATAAAATTCCTAATGCAATAGACGGAAAACACATCATGAGAGTCTCCACTACTGTTAGAAATCTCAACTGTCTTTTGGAGGAACCTATGCTTCTCATACGGACGACTCTTTTAATTTCTGACTTCATTTGCAATACAAATACTGTTACAACTGCAAATAGCGTAACTGTTAAAATAATATATACATAAACAGCGTTATATTCCGCCTCAGAACTGTCGAATGACAATTTGTTTATTGTGACAGTTTTCTTTTTTATGCTTGTTCCTGCTCTGCTTTGCGCAAGATATGAATTCACACTTGACTGAACTTCACTCTCGTAACCAGACTTTACAGTAAAGAAATATCCTGTCTCAGTGAATATTTCTGTGTTCAGTTCTTCTGCTCTTTGCAAAGCATCACTATATAAGCTAACGGCAGCTTGCTCTGAAATAATTGCAGAATTAAGACTTGGGCTATAGTAATTCGAAGTGTCCCATAAATTTGTATATTCGTCTATAACTCCGCACAGTGTAAACGATGTCTGTATTATAATCGGCTCTGAGCTGTCGGCTATAATATCATCTACATCGTCTGTAAAATGGCTTGAATCAAAAAACACGAGATAGACAGAAATCGTCTGCCCCAAGGTATAATCATAGCCAAGGTAATCTAAAAGATCTGCTTCCATCGCAATTTCGGTTGAATTCTCAGGCAGATGCCCTGAACGCATAGAAATTCTGCCAATCTCTACAAAGGATTCATCCGCTGTCCCTACATATGCATTGCCTAAAGAAGCATAAGAAACACTAATTCCAAGAGAATCAAACCACTCCTCGCTTTCAAGGTACTCAAGATCACCATCTTGTACATCTGGTATTGCGCCATACCAACTTCCATATGTATCAAGCCTGTTCTCCTTGTTGGTAGTAACAATACTGCTTGAGTAACTCATCATAACGATCGCAAAAGCAAGCGAAATCGTAAGTATAAAAATTGTAAGAAAAGTCTGTCGTTTTCTATTTTTAATGCCTTGGAATGCTATAGACAATATTTTTATCATCAAACGTTCCCACTTTCTGAACATCAGTGCGGTTGTTATTTGTTGTAACAACCGTACAAATTAAGACTATTCACAGCATCCACAGTTATAATCGTATTTTTCAGAAGATACTGGTTCTTTATTAGAGAAGTTGCATTTTGTACAGCTTGTTACGGAGTTAACTTCGACGGTAACAGAGGTAACGCCATTGCAACCGCATCCACAATATGTATATGTTTTCGTAGTGACATTTGTAGTTGTTGCTATATTGCCACACAAAGGGCAATAGGTTGTAGCTATCATCACCTCATCGTTCTCATTTTCAGGCGCCTCCGCTGCAAACGAGAATGAACATAAAACAGTCAAAACGAGAACCATTGCCAATAAGATTGATAATACTTTTTTCATTAGGATTCCTCCAAAATTGTTATTCAGCAACCCCGACAATTTCCGCCAATCTGTGCACCGATAGTAGGAAGTTTCACAGGTTATCTGTAACTTTATAGTATCAGAAAGCAAAAATTCTGTCAACGCCCGGATTTGCATGGCGTGCAATTTTTCAAATCTAAGCAAGCGAGATTTAGTCTTATTAACTCTTTTTTATCTGTCTTCTCTTAACATTTCCATTATGCTATATTTGTTTATACCCAACTTCGCCCCGAAGCAGATTGCAAACGTCACGAAGAACACTATAGCAAGTATTCCAAGAAGCACCGGCACCGTCAAACCATAACCCGCCAAAGTCGAGAACATCGTCCCAAGCACCGCAACCGGGCTTGAACCCTCTGCAATAACTGAGATATTCATAACGAGATAGTATGCAAGATAGCTCACCATCGCCACCGTAATCGCAAAAATGCTTCTTATAGCGGCTCTTCTGCCGAGCTCGATATTCCGTTGCCGCTTCGACATTCCGATTGCCTGCAGGATGCCATAACGCCGCTTTTCGCTGTCTGTTTCAAGGCGCAATGTGCTCACGAGAATCATGAGGACAACCAATGCAATACAAACTCCACTGACAATAGTCATTATGAGCGATTGTCGGTATACCTGAGCGTTGGCGTAATTAATCTCACGGAAATTATAGGTTTTGAAGTATGCACCTGATACTACGTTGTATTCGGTTGCTGTTGTATACACAATCTGAGATATTAATTTAGATAGCGTTGTATCTACTCCCAAATCTTCGGCGTTCATATTGGTAAATACGAAGCCTTGATTATAGCCTACCTCTTGCTGACCCCACAGGAATCTCTCGCATTCAATCCACCAACGAGTGCCCTCAGGAATCTGATTAACGATATTTTGAAGCACAGGCAAGGAACAGATTACATAGTAAGTGTAATTCTCAATCGAATATCTGCCGGAGCGGTCGTATTGGAGAAGCGATGCAAGAGTCTCGTCGCTTTCAAGAAGCTGGACTGAGGCGGTATTTACATTTACACTCACCAAACCTGAACTCAAAAGGCTTTTTTCATCAAGAACAGGGTCTCCAGCAGAGGCCTCAACATATGAATCAAAATGGTTATAATCGACGGAAATTGTTATGTCTGAGTTTTCGGTTATGCTTGTGTCATCAGAAACTATCTGAACGATTACACTCTCACCGCTCTCGTAGGCTTCTTTGTCAACGCCGGTTGTATCGACATAATTCTGAATATCGTCCCAATCCATAGTTATGACTACTGCCGATTCCGTGCTTTCGCCGGAGGTTATCAGGGCGTAGAAGTCGTTGATGCCAACAAAGTCGATAACTCCCTCGATTGACAATAAATCTTCTTCATACTCGGACAAATCGGGAATCTGGTAATCCGTATGAGTATTGGTTCCGTCCACTTCACTTATATAGTAAGACCAGAGCGAAGTCCAATATGTGTATTCGCTCACCGGTTCAGCCAGATTTACGGTAGTAAATACAGCTGAAACGCACAGAAGCGTTGCCATAAGCATAATCAATGCACGTCTGAAACCGCCCACAAGCTTTGCCTTGCTTTTCTGCATGCCCATTCTACCACTAAGAGGAGTGGCAAGCGCAACTTGAAATGTAATCATTCGAACCAGAAGTATGCCTACAAGCCAGAAAGCAAGTGCCATGCCGAGGTAGCTCCATGGGATGCTTACCGCTACATCAACAGAACCGGTATAGACGCTTATGCTGAGTAGAATCTTTATGCCCAAGAATCCGAGCAGTATACCAAATATAACTGCCGGGATTGCAAGTATAAGGGTCTCAACAAGAATGAGAAATCTTAATTGCCATTTTGAGCCGCCGATACTGCGGAAACGGACAATTCGCTTGACTTCTACCTGCATCTGCAGGATGTAAATCATGACTACAGCAAGAATCGTAATTGCTAAAATCAGCCCGAGATAAACCATATTGGTCTGCGCCGCTTCGCTTTCCATCTCAACAACGGAATTTATTGTAACTCTTCTGATAGTCGAGTCTTCACGGGTATTGTAGAGGAATTTGTTCACATCCGTTTCAACGTCGCTCTCCATACCGGATTTGACGGTAAAGAAGTATGTCGTTTCGGGACTGAGACTGGTAATTTCGCCGAGTGAGGCTTCCGCTTCGGCGATGATGTCCGCCATAGCTTCTTCGGCGATAATGGCGGTGTTCAGCGTGGCATCAATGTCCCAGAGACCTGTGTATTCACTTATAACGCCAACAACATTAAAGGTTCTCTGAACGGTGACATAGCTACTGTCATTCTTGAATGTCCATTGCAGGGTTATTGAGGAGCCGGTACTTGCGCCGTAACCAACCTCGTTCAGCGATGCCGCCTCGATGGCGATTTCATCTGAGCTGTTTGGCATGTGCCCGCTTTCAAGATTAATTCCCATATCAGCAAGGTTTTCGTCAGCGGTTCCTATCTTGAGCGAGCCCTGCGAAAGTCCACCGACTACTACAGAAGCCGAGCCATAGTTTACGCTTGTACCGACTTCATCAACCCAGTCTTCACTTTCAAGATATTCAAGATCACTGTCGATGCCGTCAGAAATCGCACCGTACCAACTGCCATAGGTGTCATAACGGAGCTGTGAGTTGGTTTCGGCGACGCTTGAAGTGTAACTTAAGAGTATTATTGCGAAAGTAAACGATATGAGCAGGACGAAGAAAATCAGGAGGGATTGCCTTCGTCTGCGTTTGATGCCTTCAAATGCAAGTGAAAAGATAGTTTTTAAATTCATAGCATTACCACCCTAAACCATGAGGCTTTAGAAGCAGGGACTTTCGGCAAAAAACTATGCAGAAACAGTGAACTGTTCTTGAATAGGATACAATCAAGTGCTATTAGGCATACCAATCATGACCACAATAGTCACAGTGATAACCATAGCTTGTAACACGAGCACCCTCCCCACAATTTTCACACACAACATAGGCTACTCTTGCTTCAGCTGCGATCGCTGTTATGCAGGTTGCAGATATGATCATACAAACCGCTAAAATAATGGTAAAAATTTTCTTAATTCCTTTTTTCATACGTACACCTCCTTAACAAGCGTCTCGACTTACTACTTATCTTTGCCAAAAGCCCCATGGAATTAACAATATCAGATAGCAAAGATTCTGTCAAAGTCTAAATTTGCATATCATGCAAATAATTTGCATCATATGCAAATTATTTAGTCTGGACAAGCTAATTCTATTGTGATATACTCGAAGAGTCGTAATGACTACAAATAATTTTTTGAGAGGTAGTAACAATGAAAACAAAGAAATTTATAGCAATTATCAGTGCATTAGTTATGGTCGTTTCTTTAACTACGGTTTGTACTGTTGCAACCGATGGCATGGTGCGGGGACAAGAGTCAAAAACTGAGATTGTTCTTTCACTAGATGATGGCACAATAGTTATTCCACCAGTTGATAACGCAAGAGAAGAAACAAGCGCTGAACTAGACTGCAATCAACCAATAGATGAGACCGAAGACGATGAAATGTGATTGATGTATGTATTCAGAATATCATAAATACCGCTTTTTAATCCGTCTCCATTCCAAGTCATTGGCGTATTGAGCTCAGATATTTTGTCAATCAGCCTTTTTGCCTCTTCTCTGTCCCCGTCGTTATTCCGTAAAACAAGAGACCAAACACAGTTATACATACAGCTCGGAAGCATGCTGATATTGCTGACATACTCGCAACAACACATTCCCTCTTTTGCGACTTCTATACATTCATCATATCTGCCGACTTGACCGAGGCACTTGGAAAGGTTGTAGCATATATGTACCAAATTTTTAGAAGCGGCATACCTGTCGCTTTTTTTATTTTCTCTGGACTTCAGGTAGTAGTACACTTTAATGGCTATATCATAGCTCTCTAATACAGCATAGGCATTAGCAATATATCGAAGTATTAATGATTCCGTATTAGTTAAAAGAGGTGGCAGATTGTCAATGTCGTAGTTAGGCACAGTCATGCGCAGAGCTTTTTCCATATTCGTGAGTCTTTCTTTGTTAGTTATAATACCTTCTTCATAGGCAATCATAGTATCTACAGTGTCGTAACGTTGTTTATTTGCTTGAGAAAAATTTTCGTACTCTTCACTAATAGTCTCAAGTAAAGAAAGAGCATGCTTTTGGTCACCATGAGCGTTTTCATGACTTGCTTCCCGAATTACTTGCCGGATTCTGTCGTCTTGTTCGTTAATGGAATTGTTAAGGATTTCTGTAGATAGTCCGAGGCGTTCGAAAAGGTAAATGAGAATATCGGCACTACTGTCAACGAGTCCACGCTCTATTCTCGAATATGAAGAGACATCGCAAATGCCATTGCAAACATCAAATTGAGATCTATCCAAGCCTTTGCGGCGGCTTTTCATTAACTTTCCAATAGCTATTTTGTCCATGTTCATCCTCCTCGTCAGACCGTTCCTTTTCCAATCGATTAAAGCTCAATAATAGCTTATCACATTTCACACATTTTGTCAAGTTTTGAACTTTCCAGACGTGCAAGTTTAAAACTGTCGTTCGTCCGTCTCCCGGGGTTCATCCAAAAGGGCTACCCCCTTTTGGCACACGACTTTCCATATGGGAAAGTCTAGTGTGTTATACCTTTGCAAAAAAGCCGTCGGACGAAAAGCGAAATATTGTATTACAAAAGGGAGTCGGTGTCGGCTCCCTTGTTGTTTCGGTGTTTTGGAAAGGTATATCAGTCTTCCGCCTATGGCTTCTTCCCGAATATCTTCATTGCGAACAGGATAAATCTCCTCATTCGGGATCTGGTTTTTGCATCCATTGGCACAACTCTCTCGATGTATCTCATTATTGAATCAGCTACATTTTCCTCTGTAACCTCCCTTGGTGGTATGCCGGATAAATCACTTGAAATCATTTGAACAGCTTTAGCGGTCGCCACTTCACTGTCTCTCTTATTCGGGAACTCTTTCTTGATGTCTCGGAGAATCGAAAGAATGCTGTTCTTGAGCTTCTCGATGTCCGCTTCGTTCTCGCTAATTTTGGATGTTTGTACGAGATCTACGTCTTTCTTCAGTTCGCTCTTATTCACATCGGGATTGTCTTTCAAACCCAAGAGCTTTTCTTCTCCGTAATCCAACAGCACGTTCCTTGACATATACCCGCCTGCCATTTCACCTTCAAAGTAGTTGCGTATCTGGGTGCAGAAGCGCGGGAATCTCTCATGCTCAAGAAGCCGGTTCAAGATGTCAACGTCAATCTTGTGTGTCATAAGCCTTTTCACAGATTTCGTCGAGAGCCCAAGCCTCGAAATGTCGTAGCTTTTCTGTGATTCAATCGGTGTAAGTCCGAGTAAATAATCCGTTGAGACTTTGAAATGCCTCGCAATGTCAACTAAGAGGTCTGTGCCGACGTTTGTCGTCTTTCCTCTTTCAAGTCGGCTTATCTGCGACGGTGTTACATGAATAAGCTTCGCAAGCCCCTTCTGAGATAAATTCTCCCTTTCACGAAGCGTCTTCACCTTGTAGCCAATGCTGTCCCTGTCAATTTCGTAATCTTTATTCATATTATCATCTCCCTGTTTTTATTGTATCATGCCCTGTGCAAATTTGCAATAACAAGGAACAAATTTGTCGCTGTTTACGTTTTTCGCTTGAAAACTGACGGCGGCATTTTTTTGCCGTAGAATAGACATACGATCGATCGGAAATAAAAACCAAGGAGATTACAAAATGAATATTTTTGAAGAAGCCAAAGCGACAATCTCAGTAAAGCAAGCCGCCGAACATTACGGTTTTGACCCCAACCACAGCGGCATGGTCAGATGCCCTTTTCACGAGGATAAACATCCGAGCATGAAGCTGAATGAGGATTACTTCTACTGCTTCGGTTGCGGAGCGAGCGGAGATGTAATTGAGCTGACAGGAAGATTTTTCAACCTGACACCCTACGAAGCCGCAAGGAAGCTTATGGAGGATTTCGGAATCAAGCCAAGCGGCAAGCCAATAGTCTACCACAAAAACACTTGGGAGCAAGATATGGACATACTGTTCCGGTATCTAAGAGTGTTGAAGCGTTGGAAAGAACGGTATGCTCCTAAATTCCCGGAAGATATTCCGGACAGACGCTTCATTGAAGCCTGCCAGAATCTTGAGTATGTAACTTATCTCGTGGATAAGCTCACATTCTCAGACAAAGACGAGCGAACAGCACTCATGAACGAACTTCACGAGAGCGGATATATTGAAAAACTCCGAGAGGAGATGAAGCCATGAATAACCCTGTTTGGTTTGACGGCAAGAACATAAACGAAGCCTTGTTTTGCAGTGAGTTTCTGAGTAGCCGCAAGATAATCTTTGCAAACAATGCCTTCTTCACTCCCGACGGAAGAGTGACGGATGATTTGCCACTTCGTGGAGAAATCTATGATGAACTCCGGCACTGCGCTGTGAACAACATCCCCGGAAAGATAAACAACATCATAGAAGTCATGAAATTAGCCGCACAGGTCGAAGACTTCCTGCCGGAGGAAGACAAGATACATCTTTCAAACGGAACGCTTTACCTTGACGGGAGTTTTATCGAGGGTAAGTGTGACGTAGTCCGAAACAGATTGCCGGTTGCCTATCATCCTGATGCCCCTGAGCCGACGGTGTGGTTGTCTTTCTTGAGTGAGCTATTGCACTCCGAAGACATTCCGACACTTCAGGAGTTCATCGGCTACTGCCTTATTCCAAGCAACAAAGGTCAAAGGATGATGATCATCAAAGGCAACGGCGGTGAGGGTAAATCTCAGATTGGAGTAGTCCTTTCATCACTGTTCGGAAGCAACATGAAGGACGGAAGCATCGGAAAAGTATCCGAAAACAGGTTTGCAAGAGCCGACCTTGAACATATTCTTTTATGTGTCGATGACGATATGCGTATAGAAGCACTCAGGCAAACAAATTACGTCAAGTCAATAGTTACTGCTCAAGGCAAAATGGACTTGGAACGAAAAGGCAAACAGAGTTACCAAGGGTATATGTTTTCTCGTCTTTTAGCTTTCAGCAACGGAGACTTACAAGCACTGTATGACAGAAGCGACGGCTTCTACAGAAGACAATTAGTCCTTACTACAAAAGAACGTCCCGCAGACAGAATAGACGACCCGGACATCTCAAAGAAGATGAAGAATGAAGTTGAAGGCATATTCCTCTGGGCTTTTGAAGGGCTAAGGAGACTTGCCAAGAACAACTTTAAATTCACCGAGAGCCAACGAACAAAGAACAACAGAGAGTCTGTCAAAAGGGATAACAACAATATCTTTGACTTCTTAGAATCCGAGGGATATATTCGGCTCAGTGAAAACGCTACTGCAAGCTCTAAAGACTTGTATGAGGTCTATCGGATGTGGTGCGAGGAGAACTCCCTTATCCCGCTGAAATCCCGAAGCTTCAGCGACTGCATGGTGGCAAACGCTGACAAGTACCACTTGGAGCATTGCAACAACATCACCAATTCAGCAGGACGCAGGGTCTGGGGATTCATGGGGATAGAAACCAGAGAACAACGTCATTTCGCAACGTACATACATACCGGTCGAATGGGTGGAGTGATACCAATGTATGTGTGTACAACATGTACGTACGTACATGGCAAAAGCCCAAAAACACAGCTATATAGGAGGTAAAAATGCCAAAAGCACAATACGCAATTCTCCGCTTTGCCAAATACAAAGGTCCGGAGATTTCGAATATAGAAGCTCACAACGAGCGCACAAAAGAGAAGTACGCAAGTAACCCCGACGTAGACACAAGCAAGAGTCATCTGAACTTTCATCTTGTTGAACCGCAAGGAAAGTATCGTACAGCTGCCGAACAACAAATAAAAGACGCAGGTTGCAGAACACGAACGGACAGTGTGAGGTTAGTGGAAGCTCTTGTGACTGCTACGCCGGAATTCTTCAAGGGTAAGAAGAAGGATGAGATCAGGGCTTACTTCCAAGAAGCCTTGGATTTCATCAAGAAACACCAGAAGCCGGAAACCATCATCTCCGCAACCGTACATATGGACGAGAAAACTCCGCATATGCACTTGTCGTTTGTTCCGTTGACCGAGGACGGCAGACTCAGTGCCAAAGAAATCGTTGGCAACAAGAAGAAGCTGACCGAATGGCAGGACAGGTTCTGGGAGCATATGGTCAGGAAGTACCCGGATTTGGAACGTGGAGAGAGCGCATCTCTTACGTGCAGAGACCACATCCCGCCGAGGGTGTTCAAAGAGATGACACAGTTGACTGCTCAGAAAGAGAAGTTGGAGGAGTTAATCTCAAGCGCTAACCTATTCAATGCCAAGGGTAGGATTGACGAGATTGAGAAACTCTTGGACAAGTACATCCCCGCTGTTGAACAGATGCACACGACGCTTAAGAAATACAACGTTGCTTTCACTACAACGACAACAGAGAACAAGAAGCTGAAAAAGAAGAACGAGCAACTCACGCAGACTCTTGAGAAATCTTCGAAAGAGAGTGTCCTTAAGAAGCTTGAGGATGAGAGGTTGAGGTGTCAGTATCTTGATGTAGTTGAGATTCTGGAGAGGATTCCGCCGGAGGTTGTGAGGAGTTATACAAAGATGCCTGTTAATAGGAAGGAGAAATCACATGAAGAATCAATATGAGCATATCGACTTGTGTGCTTGCTATGAGCCCATTTTTGAACCTCCCGCAGAATTGCTGGAGTCCTTCCAAAGTATCGTTGAACGTAAAGTAGGCAATACATGGTATCTGATTGAAACTGTCTGCGAGGGTAGCGAACGACTGAGCGAAAAAGTGAAGCGACTAATTTTTTCGGACAAGGAGGTGATTTGCCCGTGACAAACTCAGATAGTTATGGTATAATGCCATCATACACACCGATTCTGTCAGCTGAACCAGATGTAAAGGAGGACATTATGGATCAGCAGAAAATAACCATCCTGTATTGCAGACTCAGCAACGAGGACTCATTGGATGGTGAGTCGAACTCAATACAGAATCAAAAAATCATGCTCCAAAGGTATGTAGATGAGCATGGCTACACTAACACTAAAATCCTTGTGGATGACGGTTACACCGGAACGAACTTCAATCGTCCCGGTGTGCAGGAAGGCTTTGAGCTTGTAAAGCAGGGGCTTGTCGGGTGTTGGATTGTAAAAGACCTGTCACGATTTGGCAGAGACTATCTGACAGTCGGACGTTACACAGACATCATCTTCCCAAGCCTTGATGTGCGATTTATTGCAATTAACGACGGAGTGGACAGTGAGAAAGGTGATGCTGACGGTTTTTCCGCAATCAGAAATCTGTTTAACGAATGGTATCCCAGGGACACCAGTAAAAAGATTCGCGCAGTCTTTCGACAGAAAGGAACGAGCGGAAAGCACATCGGAAATCCTGTTTTCGGCTATCGTCTCGACCCGGAAGACAAAGACCGTTGGATTGTGGACGAGGAAGCCGCCGCAGTTGTTAGACGCATCTTTGACCTCACAATAGCCGGAAAGGGACCCACGCAGATTGCTCGCATTCTGGAACAAGAAAAGGTTCTGACCATCTCGGCTTACTACGCAAAGAATCCAGAACAAAACAAGCATCTGAAAGTGCCGGAAGACCCATATCGTTGGAGCGATCATTCCGTCATAAGGGTTCTGGAGAATATGGAGTACACGGGTTGCACCTGCAACTTCAAGACCTACTCAAAGTCTTACAAGCTCAAAAAGCGATTCCCAAATACCGTTGAGGATATGGTCATCTTCCCAAACACTCAGGAAGCCATCATCTCTCAGGCACAATGGGACAGAGTGCAGGAGCTTCGCAAGAATAAGCGGAGAAACACAAAAGCAGAGAGACAGGGATTATTCTCGGGACTACTTTTCTGTGCCGACTGCGGAAGCAAGTTGCACTTCTCCACAAGCAAGAGCTTTGAAGGAAGGCAGGACCACTATGTTTGCTCCAACTACAAAAGTAATCGTGGAGATTGCTCGGCTCACTACATTCGTGAAGATGTGCTTCGGGAGTTAGTGCTTGAGCGCATTCGCTCAGTCAACGAGTATATCCAAAAAGATGTTGAAGGCTTTCAGGAGGAGTGGTTGCAGTGCAACCGTGAAGCCCAGGAGAAAAGCATCAAAGCCGATAAGAAGCGTCTTGAGCAAGCAAAGAAACGCCTTTCGGATTTGGACGTAATCATGTCAAAGCTCTACGAAGACCACGCTCTCGGAAACCTCAGCACAGACCGATACAAGAAGATGTTTGCGGACTATGAGGCTGAACAGAAGCAGCTTGAGCTTGAAATATCCGTGACGGAGGACTGGGTGGAGTCAAGAGAAAAGGCGGACGACAACATGGACTCGTTCATTGCCCTTACCAAGAAATATGTTGATGTTACAGAGCTTACTCCGACGATAGTGAACGAGTACATAAAGAAGATTATTGTTTATGCACCGGACAAGTCTACCGGCAAGCGACAGCAAAAGCTCAAGATAATCTTCAACTTCGTTGATGAGGTAGAAATCCCATCTATTGCGGAACCTATCGTCTACGAACGCCAATCAACTAACAGAAAAACGGCGTGACCATATGGTCACACCGCTTTCCTGAGCTACCAAATAGCTAAATAGTTACTTGTGGGTGTTTAGCTAATGGCATGGTGCGATTTTTATTGACAAGATTTTCAGTTTGTGATATAATACCCGTGACATGAGGAGTGACGGTAAACCTCTTTTCTTTACGGAGGGAGGTGATAACGTGTCGGTTTTAGAAGTTCTCGGACTCCTTAATCTACTCGCCGTTGTTATCTTCGGAGTAATTGGAGTTTTCCAAAACAACAATAAAAAGAAATAACCGCAACATAGTCTAGCGGTTGGCGGTCAATCTTCAAGTTCTTGAATTTTAGAGGTTGAACCCCAAACTGCTGCAACAGTTTCGTCTCCTCATGTCATTTATTATACTCTTCCCAGTCCTCTTTGTCAAGAGGATTTTTTGACTTTCAAAAAACATAGGAGACTTATGCTATGAACGAAAACCGCAGGTTGACTGCCGAAGAATGGGCTGAATTTGCGCCGGTGTTTGAGAAAGCCGGAGTTTTTGGGGCGGACTCTGTCCGGAGATTTATCGACAGCCGGCTGAATAAAATTTACGATGTCTTTCTGCTTGATGACAACCTCGTGCTCAAAAAGTCAGACCGGGACAAGGAGAAGTTTGAGAAATACTTTGCCGGACACGACTTTTCAGTGCCGGAGATTTTATCCAGCTTCCGGAACGGTGACAACTGCTGGGTGACTATGCCGTATATTGACGGGTCGGACGCCAGGGACTGTTCTCCCGAGGAAGCAAGGCTTGTCGGCAGGGAGCTTGCAAAAATTCAGAGCTATTATCTCGGAACCGGCACCAACCCGGACGGTTGCAAGAGCTATTTTGAAAGAAAAGTCCTTCGGTTCTGGGAGAAGTCCCGAAACTATTTTCCCGGGTGTGACGGCATTTTTGAGAAAATCGAAGCCCGGTTCTTCTCGGCACCCCGGACTCTTGTCCACGATGATTTTCTGCCGATAAATGCACTCCTGGACGGCAGAACCGCCTGGCTCATCGACTGGACCTATGCCGACATTCTTCCCTATTTTCTGGATTTAGGACGGTTTTCGTTTGTCGGCTATAAAGATGGCAAGCGCTACATCTCCCCGGAATCTGCGAAGGCGTTTCTCAGAACCTACTACGAAGAAATGAGCAAAAATCCGCTGTTCACGGTCGACCGGCAGGATTTCCAGCAAGACATCACCATCTCCGCCTTCTGCCAGTACTCGATGTTTGTTTACTATAAGGATGAGGAAAAGGTGAAGGAGTCGGAGGATTATAGGGAGCTAGGGAGGATTTTAGGGGAGCTAGACGGCATGTAAGTAAAAAAGCTTGCAGTCTAAGGCGATTTGTGATATAATGTACTCAGGAACGAAAGGGACGTGAACGAATGACTGACAGTGAACGCCTGCACCAGCAGGATTTGGAGATAATCAAGAATCTCAGAATTTTCGACGACGACTTTATGAGACTGATTTTCGATGGGAATCCGGAAGCGACGGCGTTGGTGCTGAATATTATTTTCGACAGAGACGACATGGTCGTCACAAAGGTTGTCGGTCAGCGTGAAATCAAAGGCATTGAAGGTCATTCCGTAAAGCTCGACATAATGGCTACGGACAGCGAGGGCAACGCCTACGACATTGAAGTCCAGCGTCAGGACAAGGGCAACTTGCCGCTTCGGGCGAGATACAACAGCAGTATGATGGACACGGTTCTCTTGCCGGAAGATGAGGATTACTCAAAATTGATTCCAACCTACGTGATTTTCTTCACAGAGAAGGACGTAATGGGAGACAACGAGCCGATGCACCATTTCATGATGCAGGACATTAAAACCGGTCACATCTTGGGCGACGAGAAGCATATAATTTTTATAAACGGCGATAATAAAGACGAATCGACGCGTCTTGGAAGGCTTGTGCACGATTTTCACTGCAAATCTGCGGACGAAATGTATTACAATGTCCTTGCCAAACGTATGCGTCACTTCAAGGAATCAGAAGGAGGTATCACTCAAATGTGCAAATTGATGGAAGACATGAGAATTGAATATGGAAAAGAGACGGCAATCAAATCAGCAGTTGAAACTGCAAGGTACTTTGGTGCATCTGAAGACGCAATACTCGAAAATATCATGAAGAGATTTGACTTAACGGAGTCCGAAGCCAAAAGCTACATGCTTAAAAAATCCGCATGACATTTTAAGCGCCCCATCAAAATGAGGCGCTTTTTCATACTCAAAAACTAATAAAATCTTAATCTTCTGCCAGTTGAACTTTCTGCACTTACTATGCTATAATAATCAAAACGGGGTTGGAGAGTGAATGCTATGACTTACAAAATCTACATAGCCGAGGACGACCGGAGCATTGCTGAGGGCGTGGCGGCGGAGCTTGAAAAATGGGGCTTCGAGTGCCGGGTGGCGACGAAATTCTCTGATATTGTCGGAGAATTTACAGAAGTACAGCCACAGCTGGTGCTTCTCGACATAATGCTTCCCTTTTACAACGGCTACCACTGGTGCGAGGAGATTCGCAAGATTTCAAATGTGCCGATTATCTTCATCTCGTCGGCGTCGGGCAACTTAAATATTGTGATGGCTGTAAACATGGGTGCCGACGACTTCATCGCAAAGCCGTTCGACATGGGCGTGCTGACAGCGAAGGTTCAGGCACTCCTCCGCCGGAGCTACAATTACGCTGAAAGCCCGGTTCTCAGCCATCGTGGGCTGACTCTCAGGACTGAGGATTCAAGCGCAGTTTTCGGCGGGCAGAAGATAGACCTCACCAAAAACGAATACCGGATTCTCTTCACGCTTCTTGAAAGCAAGGGCAAGACGGTCTCCCGGGAGAAGCTCATGCAGAGGCTCTGGGAGACGGACAGCTTCGTCGACGACAATACCCTGACCGTCAATATCAATCGGCTTCGCCGCAAACTGGACGCTCTGGGACTTGAAGATTTCATCACTACAAAGCACGGCGTGGGATATATGGTGGGATGACATGAAATATCTTAAATCAAAAATCGCATTTCTGGCACTCTACGCCTTGATTTTTGCGGTGCTCTGTGTGAGCTTTGCACTTTACAGGCTTCCGATTGCGGCGGTCGCCTATCCGATGGGATTGGGATTACTGCTCGTAATTGCCTATCTCCTGCTCGATTACAGAAAGTATAAGAAGCAGTGTGAGAAGATTTCAGAACTCGAAAATAAGATTTCCCGACTGACGGAGATGATTTCTTCGGAAAAGGCGAAATCCCGGCAGAGAATGGACTACTACAGCGTCTGGGCGCACCAGATTAAAACGCCGATTGCCAGCATGCGTCTCAGCTTGCAGGGCGAGGACAGCGCTTTGAGCAGAAAGCTCGGCGCAGACCTCAACCGAATCGAAAGCTATGCCGACATGGTTATGACATATCTGAGATTGGATAGCGAAAGCACTGATTATGTGTTTGCCGAGTATGACTTGGACGAGATTATCAAGTCCTGCGTCAGGAAGTTTTCGGGGGAGTTTATCGCCCGGAAGATTGAACTTATCTACAAGCCGGTGCGGGAGATGGTTCTTACAGATGAAAAATGGCTGTCGTTTGTCATCGAGCAGGTACTGTCAAATGCCTTGAAATACACGCCGTCTGGGAGCATTTCAATCTACATGGAACCCGGGCAGGTTCTCGCAATAAAGGACACCGGAATCGGGATTGCCGGAGACGACCTGCCCCGGATTTTCGACCAGGGCTTCACCGGCTACAACGGGAGATTAGACAAGAAGGCAAGCGGCATCGGGCTTTATCTCTGCAAGAGAATCTGCGACGATTTGGGCTATGAGATTTCGGCGGAATCTCAGCTCGGCAAGGGCACGACTATACGGCTTGATCTCTCGAAGAAAGAAGTCGAAGCCAATTAAATCTTACAAAAGTGTAAGAAAACTGTAAGGGAAATCGATGGATTCATGGGTTTCTCTTTTGCTATAATCCGATTATCGAAATAAGTAAAGGAGAAATCTTATGCCATTACTACAAGTCAGAAATCTGCAAAAAGTATACACTTCCCGTATGGGAGGAGCGAGCGTTGAAGCTCTTAAAAACGTCAATTTCTCGGTCGAGCAGGGCGAATATGTCGCCATCATGGGCGAAAGCGGCTCAGGCAAGACGACGCTTTTAAATATCCTTGCCGCACTCGACAAGCCAACTGGCGGGCAGGTCATCTTAGATGCCAAAGACATCTCAAAAGTCCACGAGCAGGACATGGCTACCTTCCGTCGGGATAACCTGGGCTTCGTCTTTCAGGAGTTTAATCTGCTGGACACTTTCACTCTCGAAGACAATATCTACTTGCCATTGGTTCTTTCGGGAATGTCCTATAAGGAAATGTACAAGCGTCTCGAACCGATTGCAGAGCTTCTCGGGATTTCGGAAATTCTCAAAAAATATCCCTACGAAGTTTCCGGCGGTCAGAAGCAGAGGGCGGCGGTTGCAAGGGCACTCGTGACAGAACCGAGAATTATTTTAGCCGATGAGCCCACGGGAGCACTTGACTCAAGAGCCACCGACGAACTGCTCAGCTTGTTTTCAAGTATCAATTCCCGGGGACAGACAATACTTATGGTGACACATTCGGTCAAGGCGGCAAGCCATGCGAACAGGGTCTTATTCATCAAGGACGGCGTCGTCTTCCATCAGGTCTACCGCGGCGGACAGAGTGATGAGATGCTTTATCAGAAAATTTCCGACACCCTCACCATGCTGAGTAAGGGAGGTGCCGGCGAATGAAAAAGCGTGGTCTATATCGTCGCCTCGCCATGAACGGAATCAAGGGCAACCGACAGCTCTATATCCCGCATATTTTAGCCTGCATCGGCATGGTGATGCTCTATTTTATAGTCACTTCCCTTTCGGAATCGGATGTGATAAGATTGATGTCCGGCGGAGACTCGGCTCAGATGCTCCTCGAACTCGGAAAAGGCGTAATCGCACTCTTTGCGGCGATATTTCTCTTCTACACGAACTCGTTTCTGATGAAGCGCAGGCAGAAAGAATTTGGTCTTTACAATGTATTGGGAATGAGCAAGCATAACATCGCAAGAATACTAATCTGGGAACATGTTTTCACCGCAGGAACTGCGATTGTCGGCGGAATCGTTCTCGGGATAATTCTTTATAAGCTTGCGGAGCTGGTGCTCGTTCATCTCATTTCGGGAGACGTGACATTCACGATAGAGCTTGCATGGCAGGCAATCCCTGAAACGGCGCTTTTATTTGCAATAATATTTCTACTCCTGTTTGTTTTCTCACTGCTTAAAATACGTCTGACGAACCCGATTGAGCTTCTGAAAAGTGAAAGCATGGGCGAAAAGCCGCCGAAAGCAAACTGGTTCTTCGGGCTTCTCGGGGCAGTCATCTTAGGCTTCGGCTACTATCTCGCCCTGACTCTTGAAAGCCCGATGGAGATGATGATGGGCTTCCTATTAGCCGCCGTTCTCGTTATGATTGGGACGTATATGCTATTCATGTCGGGAAGCGTCCTGATGTGCAAAATCATGCAGAAGTCGAAGCGCTACTACTACAAGCCAAACCACTTCGTCTCCGTCTCGTCAATGACCTACCGCATGAAGCGCAACGGCGCCGGACTGGCGTCAATCTGTATTCTCTTAACTGCTGTTCTCGTTATGCTCTCTTCGACTTCGAGCATTATGATGGGAATTGAGGACATCTTAGAAGACTTCTACCCAAGAGATTTAATCGTCCAATTCGGAACTCACAAAGAAGTTACCGATGAACAGAAAGAGATTGTCAAGAACCTTGCGATAGACGACGACCTGGATATCCAGAACGTCCTCGAATATGAGTACATCATGACGAACGGTATATTTACTGATGGCAACCTTGCACTCGATTATCTATATACGGATGATGATTACGTTGAGGTCTGCGTCTTCGATATCGACACATATAACCGGCTGAATGATTCGAGTGAAACTCTCGGAAGCGGCGAAGTTCTACTCTACTCTGAAAGTGGAAATATGTCCGAAATCTATATCGACAAGCTCGGCACTTTCGCCGTCAAATCTGAAATAGAATATCCAAGCTTCTGCCCACTTCAGCGCACTGTTTACGGGATGCTTGTTATCGTCGTCGACAATCTGGACGTATTCAACCCGATTTTTGAGACTCTTGGAGACAAGGGCAACGAGATTTATATTTACCGGATGTGGTGGTACGGCTTCGATGTTCCCGGTCTGAGCGAATCGGAGCAGAGCTACTACTACGGCACACATCGCACTCCACTTTTGAAAGAAACACTCGGTCTGTACAACACAGGCATAAATTACCATATAAGCTGGGATTCACTTGCGAGAAACCGCTCCAACTACTACGGTCTGTTCGGAGGACTGCTGTTCCTCGGAATCTTCCTGAGCTTGATGTTTGTCCTGTCGGCGGTGCTCATCATCTACTACAAGCAGATTTCAGAAGGGTATGAGGACGCCTCACGGTTTGAGATAATGCAGAAGGTCGGGATGACCAAGGCGGACATAAAAAAGAGCATCAATTCGCAGATGCTGTCGGTCTTCCTCCTGCCAGTGCTGATGGCAGCGGTCCATATCGCCTTCGCCTCGCCGATTATGCTGAATCTCCTCAAAATGTGCGGCTTCATGAATACATGGCTGTTCCTTGGAGTAACTGCGGCGTGCCTTGCGGTTGTGGTCGTGGTGTATACTGTCGTGTATAAGATTACCTCGGAGGCGTACTTCAGGATTGTGAGTGCGGAGTAGAGCACGCCATTGAATATTTTTGCCGGTATGGGCGATAATTTTCAATGAAAAGGGTTGCAATAAGTGCCTGAATATGTTATAATGATTGAAAACTACAGCCGGTTTAGGCAATAATTTTCAATGAAAGGTCGTTGACTATGGAAATCAGGAGAGATTCATACCTGAAAGAACTCATTTCATATCAGTGGGATGGGCAGGTCAAGGTTATCACCGGGATAAGGCGTTGCGGGAAATCCTATCTTTTGAAAAAGCTGTACAAAGATTACCTGATAGAAAGCGGAGTGAACAGTGACAATATCATCACTATTGAGCTCGATTTGGCAAAAGATATCAGATACCGTAATCCTCTCGAAATGGCTTCCTATGTTAGAAGCGCTGTTGAGGGTAGCTCTGAGCAGTTCTACCTCTTTGTGGACGAAATTCAGATGTCCGACCCAGTTCCGAATCCGTACAACCCGGTCGGAAAGAAAATCACATTCTATGACGCCCTTAACGATTTAAAAAGCCTTTCAAATCTCGATATATACGTAACGGGAAGCAACTCAAAAATGCTCTCTTCCGATATTCTGACAGAATTCAGAGGGCGCAGTGACGAGATACGGATGCACCCACTTAGCTTTGCAGAGTACTACTCTGCTGTCGGCGGCGACAAGAGTGACGCATTTGACGATTATGCATTTTACGGCGGGATGCCGCTTATCCTGTCAAGACCTACAGATGCGGCGAAGATGAACTATCTTAAAGCTCTTTTTACCGAAGTTTACATCAAGGACATCGTCGAAAGAAAAAAGATTGCAAGGCAGGATATTCTTGAAGAGATTATCGACCTGCTCTGCTCATCAATCGGCTCCCTTACCAATCCGACGAAAATCTCAAATACAATTCTGTCCACTCAGAATTCGCAGGTTTCTCCAAACACTATACGCTCATATATCGGACACCTTGAAGATGCTTTTCTGTTTTCCGAAAGCAAGCGGTATGATGTCAAAGGAAGAGCCTATCTCGACTCGCCAAGCAAATATTACAGTGAAGATATCGGGCTCAGGAACGCAAGAATAGGTTTCAGGCAACAGGAAACGACGCACATTATGGAGAACATCATCTATAACGAACTGATTAGCCGGCAGTTTTCCGTGGATGTAGGCGTCGTCTATAGTCGGGAATACAACAAAAACAACAACTCCGTCCGTGTTCCAAGAGAAATCGATTTTGTTGTCACTTCCGGAGGAAAGAAAACCTATATACAGTCTGCCTATGCTCTGCCTGCTGAAGATAAACAGAAAGCTGAGTTAAAACCGCTTTCGCTAACGGGTGATGCCTTCCCGAAAATTATTATCCGCAGAGATATTGGGAAGCGATGGTATGACGATAACGGTATTCTCAATATTAACATCATCGATTTTCTGCTTGACAAAGACGTTATATAAAAACCAGGGACTCCATGAGTCCCTGATTTCATATTCAGATATAGAACATAAACTTATTCACAAACCACTCTATCCCTGTGATGAAGTACTGCTGGATGCAGAGGAACATTCCGAAGACAAATACCGGGATGGTGGGGAGATAGTAATAGCGCATTTTCCAGCCGAGGTCTTTCCAGTACTCACGGGAGCGCCAGTACATCACTATCCAATAGATGGACAGCGGTCCTGTGACGATTATGTAAATCTGGGCGGAGAACCCCAGGAGCAGGACAAGCCACACCTGAAGCCGGATATAGAGCTTTATCATTTCCTTTTTCGGGCGGTATTTTGCGTCATATGGGTTGTCGGAAAAGGTTTTTAAAGTCTGTAAGTCGCTTTTTAAGCCCACGGGGTTCACCTCGCTCGGGTGGTTATCTGGATAAGTTCTACTTTTCGGATGCGGCGGGAATTCTGTCGGTGATGACGAAGAAGATTCCTCCGATTACGAACATGACGGCAAGCCCTCCGACACCGATACTCGAATTATCGGTAATCTGAGTGATGACGGCGACGAGAGTTGTTCCGATGAAGGAAGCGCCCTTGCCGCAGATATCATAGATTCCGAAGTATTCGCCCGACTTCTCGGGAGGGATAATCTTTGCGAAATAGGAACGTGAAAGCGACTGGATTGCGCCCTGGAAGAGTCCTACTGCAACGGCAAGAATCCAGAACTGATATAATTGTCTCAGGAATATCGCATAAACGACGATGAAGAAGTATGCGACGATGCAGACCATGAGAAGCTTGCCTGCTTCGACCTTTCTTGAAAGACGTCCGAAGAAGAGCGCCGCAGGGAACGCAACGAACTGGGTGACGAGAAGCGCCAGTACCAAGCCGATACTGTCAAGTCCCAGAGATTCGCCGTATGTAGTTGCCATATCGATGATAGTGTAGACGCCGTCGATATAGAAGAAGAATGCGATGAGGAAGAAGAGAGCCTTCTTATTATGCCCGAGCTCCTTGAATACGCCGCCGAGGCGTTTTAAACTCGATGCAACCGGCTTGTCGGTCTTTTCGACATAGTGAACCTGCTTATAGCTCTTAACAAGTGGAATTGCCATTGCGACCCACCAAACAGCGGTGATGACAAAGTCGATTGCCATCGCAACTCCCAAGCTTATCGGGAGGATTCCCATAGTCTGAAGAGCATAGACTGCGATGCAGATGATGAACGGAACACAGCTTCCGATATAGCCCCAGGCATAACCCTGTGCGGAGATTTCGTCCATTCGTTCATCACTTGTTACGTCTGTCAGCATTGAATCATAGACAACCAAACTCAGCTGATATGCGATTTTTGCGATTGCGAACAGGATTAAGAACCAGAGCCACGACTGGATGAATCCGAGCGCTATGCACCCGACTGCTCCGATGAGCATCGAAGCCATAAAGATTATCTTCTTAACGCCCTTGATGTCGGACGCAGTTCCTAAAGTCGGTCCTAAGATTGCAACTATAATCGTGGCAATAGATGTGGTATAGCCCCAGTATGCCAGATAGTCGGTTTCTGAGATTCCAGCATTGTCTGCAAGAACGTGGAAGTAGATTGGCAATAGCGTTGCCACCAGCATTGTGAACGCCGAGTTTCCGACGTCATAGAGCACCCACTTCTTCTCCTGCGGAGTCATTTTAAACTTCATAATGTCTTTCCTCCATAGCGGTCAGTATCGGAATTGATTGCCAGTCGTCGCCCTTTTCAAAGGTCTTCCCGAACCACGGGAGAAGCTCCTCATCGCCGTTTGCGAACCTTAAGAAGTTATCGCTGAGTTCAAGGCAGAGCTCCTCGGCTTTCTGCATAAGCTTTTCAAGCCGCATATTACTGTCCTCACACTTTGGATTGGGCTTTTTGTTGACAACCATTCCGTGCATACCCTTATAATTACCGGACGCCGCAAGGACGGAATATATCAGAAGTCGCTTCATGTCATTCGGCGCGACCAGTAAACCATTGTACGTAACAAACGAACGAATCGCTGTTTTTGCTTCTTTCTCGGAAACAGTGTCATAGAACAAAGACATTATCCGGGCATTCTCATCCGTCGGATGGATGTGCCCCGTGAGATGGTGCGTGACGGGATTCAGACCGTCTTTAATCATTAAGCACCTGTCGAATTCCACTTCGATTTCCGAATGTGAAACACCACTTACCTCTTTTTTTCTCTCAACATAGCCGTGGCACATGCTATCTAAAGCAAAGTGCCCGACAAAACCGAGAGCATACGAGAGTCTTCGGTTTCTTTCAGCCTCAGATTCAGCCGAATTTGCAATTTCTTTAGCATTTGTGAAGAATTCGGTTGCCGGTTTTTCATGCACTTCCGTGCCGAGCCGTCTTATCGGGTTCTTCGCAAGAGGCTTATAGTAAAACAGAATATCCGGACCGTGAAGTCCTATCTGATAAATTTTAAGATTGTTCCTGAGGACATCTTTCACCTCAGGAGAATATCGGCGGAGCAAATCTCTGCCCAAAACATAATGTGCGTAAGTAGAAGGCATTTTTATATCACCATCTTATAGCATACCAGAAATCTTCACTTGTTGCAAGTAAATTTTTATAAATTCCTGATTTATTTTGCGTTAAATCGCCAAATCCGACAGATAAAAATTCCGTGTAGGACAACCCACACGGAATTTTTGCGAAATAATATCAGGGAAGAAATTTAGCTTATGTGTGCCTTGTTGAAGTCCGGCTGGCTGAGCTGTTTATAAACTCTGACAAGAACAACTGCCGCAACAACAAGCGTCAGCAAGTCGGCAATCGGGAAGGACAAGAGAAGCCCGTCAAGTCCGAAGAATATCGGGAGTATCAAAGCGAGTCCGGAACCAAGAACAATCTCACGGATAAGCGAAATTGCGGAGGAAATGCCTGCCTTGCCGAGAGCCTGCAAATAAATGAAGGTTCCCTTGTTGACAAGCGACGGAATCAACATGCAGAGATAGATTCTGAAGCTCTTGATTGCAAATTCGGTGTAGTAGACACTCTCGTTTGCCGCACCGAAGATTCCGATAAGCTGTTCCGGGAATACTTCTACAATAAAGAGTCCGACTGCTCCGACAATAGCCTCTGCGGCTATAAGATAGGTAAGAAGCTTCTTTGCTCTGTCTCCCCTGCCTGCTCCGACATTGTAGCCGACAACAGGAATAATGCCGGCGGCGAGACCGATTGCGATTGAAATTACAATCTGATAGAACTTCATGACTATCCCGAGTACTGCCATAGGAATCTGAGAATATTCCGCTAATCCAAAAATCTCGTCCATTGCGCCGTACTTTATGCAGACGTTGTTATAGACAAGCATTGTCACGACGATGGAAATCTGCGAAAGAAGGCTGGTGATTCCGAGTGGCAAAAACTTCTTCATTAGTCTCGGGAAGAGACCGAAGCTCTCCTTGTGAAGCTTCAGAGCCTTCATGTGGCAGAGGTACCAGATTGAAAGTCCGGCTGTCAGAATCTGACCGGCAACTGTTGCGATTGCCGCACCCATCATTCCCCACTTGCATACATAGATGAAAATCGGGTCTAAGATGATGTTGACTACTGCTCCCGAAACGGTCGAAGCCATTGCAAATTTCGGGCTTCCATCCGAACGGATAATCGGGTTCATCGCCTGACCGAACATGTAGAATGGAACGCCGAGAGAGATATAGAAGAAGTATTCCTTTGCATTGGCGAATGTCTCGTCGTTTACTCTTCCGCCGAAAGCTGTAAGAATCGGCTCCTGGAAGATGATGTAGCACGCCGCTAAGACAAGGCTGACTATGACGCAGAGAACGACTGCGTTTCCGACACTCTTGTGGGCATCTTCATCCTTACCCGCTCCCAGGCTGATTGAAATGAACGCACAGCAGCCGTCACCGATGAGAACAGCAAGTGCGAGAGCTACTATTGTAAGCGGATATACAACCGTATTTGCCGAGTTGCCATTTGAGCCTAAGTAGCTGTTTGCAATGAATATCTGGTCGACGATGTTATAAAGAGCGGCTACAAGAAGCGAAATTATACAGGGAACGCTGTATTTCCGCATAAGTGTGCCAATCTTTTCCGTTTCCAGAAACGAATTTGACTTTTGTTCCATAGAATCCTCCAATATAATATAAATATATTTTTACAAACAAAAAAGAGTTGCAAACAGCCGGATTTACGCCGTTTGCAACTCACTGTGATTTTATTTTAGCATTTTCAAGTCAAACTGTCAAGAGGCATTTTGCCCAAGAAAAACGAACTTAATGAGTACCAAATTTGCCGAAGATGAGAATCAGTCTACAGGACTTTCGATAAGAAGCTCCAACTCGCCGTTTTCGTTGAAGGATTCAATCTGGTCGAGTGTGAGACTTCCGTCCTCGTCGTACTCCTTCGTCATAATCTCGTAGATTGCAAGGACTCCGTCGTCGCCGATATTGTAGCGTTCCTCATAGGTGCGCTCGGTGATGCCGGTTGAATAGTAGGTCTCATGCCCGGTGTAGTAGACGGTTTCGCCGGTTTCGGTGTAGGTGACAGTGTTGTCCCAGTAAACATCGGTTACTATGCCACTGCTGTCATAGCAGACGCAGGTGTAGTAGGTGGAGTTTATCGCAACCTGATAGGAAACGGTTGCACGGATGGGAGAAATACCGATATATGCTTCATAGCCGGTGATTTCGCCGGTCTCCTCGTCATAGTAGATAGCGAGTACTCCGTCAGGGTTCGAGTAGCCGTTCTCTTCGTCATATGTGAGATACATGTCGAGCCCGAGCTCGGTCATATCGCCGCTGTCCTCGTTCTCGATGTGGTAGGATTCGGTGTAGTAGTAGTCGCCGAGAAGCGTGTAGTCAACTCTTGAAATGTAGGTGTCGCCGTTTCCGAGTCCCAAAGACATATCGCTTGCGCCCGACTTGGTGCCTTCTTCTGAGGTCTCGGGAGTGTCGATTACAGCGTTGTCGGCATCCGTCTTTTCATCGTCGGTCGAGCTGTCTCCGCAACCGGTAAATGCAAAGAGCACCATAAGGGCTGTCAGAAGACAGAATATAAGTCTCAGTTTCTTATTTTTCAGCATAGAAGCCTCCGTCTCCTGCCGGGATGGCAGGATAATATTTTTATTTTTCCTTTTTCAAAGGGTTATTATTCATTCTCTGCGACTAAGCCTGTAAGCCGAGTTCTGTCGTGTACGGCAATCTATCTAGACTCTTCGTCGCCGAAGAGTTCAAGCCACCTATTACAGAATACCCGCCGAGCAGACGTTGGTATTCCGTTCCAAACGGTGTTGCATCAAACAGGGTTTACATGGCAACGTGGTCTCCCACGCTCCGGTGAGCTCTTGCCTCGCCTTTCCATCCTTACCGGGAAATCCCGGCGGTTTATTTCTGTTGCACTTTCCCTAAGGTCGCCCTCGGCTGACGTTATCAGCTGTTTTGCTCTGTGATGCTCGGACTTTCCTCATCCACCTCGCTTGCGATAGCAAACGAACGTGTCCGCTGCCGTATAGCTTACTCGCAGACGGATATATTTTACATTGTTATCCCGAAAAAGTCAACCCTATTTATAATATTTTTCATAGATATGCTTCAGTTTTTCAGTTCATTGTCACAATGGGGTTGAAAAATCTTTCGGAATGAGTTATAATACATAGTGACTATGTACCTACTCGGAGGAAAGTATGGATTCCAAAAAGGCAGAATATATTGATAAGACTTTTAAGTACGACGGAACGTTGGGGGTTATGGTTTCGGAAAATGAAACCGAATTTTCCGTCTGGGCTCCGGAAGCGGAGATGGTTTCGGTTTGTTTATACAAGCACAATGAGGATGAACATCCTTACCTGTGCATCAGGATGACGGAAAGCGACCTGGGCGTCTGGAGATACACCCATTCCGAATCGCTGTACGGGATTTTCTACACCTACAAGTACACCTATGGTGACAAGACCACCGAAGGCGTCGACCCTTATGCGAGAGCCGCAGGCGTCAACGGCGACAAGGGCTGTATCGTAGACCCGTCGACTCTGAATCCCGAAGGCTGGGATGACTATGGCTACGTCACCCTGAAAGCCAATACCGACGCCATCATCTATGAAGTCAGTGTAAGAGACTTCTCGGTCGACGAATCAAGCGGAATTGAACCGGAGCTTCGTGGCAAGTTCCCGGCATTTGCGGTTGAAGGTAGCTCTACTCACGGCGGCGAGCCCACATGTTTAAGCCACATAAAAGACTTGGGCGTAACCCACGTTCAGCTGATGCCGGTGTTCGACTTCGACAGGCTCGACGAAGCTCATCCCGAAAGCTCCTACAACTGGGGCTACGACCCAGAGAACTACAACATCCCTGAGGGCTCCTATTCGACTAACCCGTTTGACCCGTCGGTGAGAATCAAGGAGTATAAAGAGCTGGTTCTCTCCCTTCACAAGCACGGAATCGGCGTCGTAATGGACGTCGTCTACAACCACACATTCAAATCGATTGGGTCGTATCTCAGCAACTCCTACCCCGGATATTACTACAGATACCGTGACTCAAAGCTCTCTAACGGTTCCGGCTGTGGAAACGAGATTGCATCCGAACGGGCAATGGTCCGGAAATACATCGTCGATTCGGTAGTATACTGGGCGACCGAGTATAAGATAGACGGCTTCCGGTTCGACCTGATGGCTTGCCTCGACATCGACACGATAAACGAGATTTCAAAGCGCCTGACTGAGATTAATCCGAACGTGATTCTCTACGGCGAAGGCTGGACAGGCGGAGACTCGGCACTCCCGGGCGAGAAATCGGCAAACAAATACAATTCCTATATGACTCCCTACGCCGCATACTTCAACGACAACTACCGTGACGCAATCAAGGGAGGAACCTTCGTCGACAAGGCAACCGGCTACATAAGCGGCAATTTCCACTTAAAACAGTCGGTTGCGGACGGAATCTTAGGCAAGCAGGACTGGAACTGCAATCCCTGCCAGATAGTGAACTACGTCGAAGCTCACGACAACCTGACTCTCTGGGACAAGCTCACCCTGTCGAGCAGTGCCCACGAGCGTGACAGAAGAAAAATGGCAAGGCTTGCGGCGGCGCTGGTCTTCCTGGCACAGGGAATTCCGTTTATTCAGGCTGGGCAGGAGTTCCTCCGCTCAAAGCCTTTAGGAAACGGCGACTATGACAGAAACAGCTACCGTTCGCCGGACAGCGTAAACTCTCTCAAATGGTGGTCGATTGCCGAAAACAAGCTGACAGTCGACTACTACAAGGGACTTATCGCCTTCAGAAAGGCGCATCACCTTCTGAGACTGAGCCTTAGGACGGAGGTTCTATCGCACAGTAAGACCCTTCCCTCCCCCGACGGCACCATCATGGTTCACCTCTTCGACGAAAACGAAGAACTGCTGATTCTCGTGAACCCGATTCCGAGAGCCAAGATGATTGGTCTCCCTGACGGCGAATGGCAACTGCATATTACCGATATAAAAGCGTCACTGACGCCACTTGCGACCTACTGCGAAGGCGTTTTCGTGCCGCCAATTTCGGCGATGGTGTTGAAGAAACTGAAGTAAAGGCGCTCGCCTTCGGGCTCGCGAACCTCTCAGTCAGCCTGCGGCTGACAGCTCCCCTTATCAAGGGGAGCCAAAATTAAGAAAGGATAGGTTATAATGGATATTACTGAAGCTAAAGAAAAACTTTTCTCGTACATCGACACGCTCGAAGGCGAGATGATTGAGACTTTGTCGGAGCTGATTTCGTTCCCGAGTTATCAGCAGGAATCCGCCGAGGGCGCACCGTTTGGGGTTCCCGTTCGGGAATGCCTTGACCATGCTCTGGCAGTCTGCGAGAGCTTCGGGATGAAGACCCGGAATTTTGACGGCTATGCCGGAACGGTTACTTTTACTGAAGGCGAGCCCGAACTCGGAATCCTGGCGCACTTGGACGTTGTTCCGGAGGGAACCGGATGGACTTCCGACCCGTATACTGCGAGAATCTCCGACGGCAAGCTCTATGGCAGAGGCGCTATTGACGACAAGGGTCCGGCGGTGTCGGTTATCTATGCGATGAAGGCGCTGAAAGACCTGAATATCCCGCTCAAAAAGGGTGTCCGCCTGATTTTAGGCACCAACGAGGAGAACGGCTCCGGTTGCATGAGATATTACTTCTCTAAAGAAAAGCCCACGAAGTATTCCTTCACGCCAGACGGAAACTATCCCGTCATCAACATCGAAAAAGGCATGATTCGTGGAGCTTTTGAGTGCGAGATTCCCGTGGGAGACGGCAGAACTCTTACCGAGTTCCACGGCGGAAAGATTATCAACGCCGTTCCGGAATTGGCTTCGGCGGTTGTAAAGGGCGTCAGTGCTGACGAAATCTCGAAGGCAGCCAGGGAGCTCCACTCGGAGGTCTGGTTTGCACTTTCCGAAAACGGCGACAGCATCACTATCGAAGCCCACGGTGTGAGTGCTCACGCTTCAATGCCTTCTATGGGCAAGAACTCGGTCACTGCATTGCTTGAACTTCTGAATAAGCTTAATTTAGGTGGCGAAATCGGCGAGAAGATTAAATCTCTCTGCGAACTGTTCCCGTATGGTGAGACCAACGGCGCAAGCGTCGGAATCGACTTTAGTGACGAGCAGTCGGGCGAGCTCACCTGCCTTCTCAGCGTTCTCGATTACGAAAACGGCAAATTAACCGGCTGTAACGATATAAGGCTTCCCGTAAGCTTCACTGTCAAAGATATTCTGGACGTATATAAGCCAAAATTCGAAAGCAAAGGCTTCTCGACCCACAATAGCATGGGTATGGAGCCGCACTATGTCCCGTCGGACAGCCCATTCGTCAAAACGCTTCTCGGCGTTTACGAAGAGGTCACCGGCGAAAAGGGCGAGTGCATTGCAATCGGCGGCGGAACCTATGTCCATGATATAGAAGGCGGAGTTGCCTTCGGAGCGGAATTTATGGGTGAGGACAACCACATGCACTCGGCAGACGAGTCTATCAGACTCAGCCAGCTTGTCCTCAACGCAAAGATGTTTGCTCTGGCAATACTTCGCGTTTGTGGGGAATAAAATCTCCGCAACAAAAATTCATTTGAAAGGAGGAAAATTTTGAGTATCTTTAAGAAAAGAAAAGCGGCAATAGCATTCGTAGATTATGAATACTGGTATTATACCTATCAGAATTTTTACAGTATTGACACAGACCCGCTCGCCTGGCGCAAGGAGCTTGAAAAGGACTATGATGTTAAAGATGTCATGATATTCGGAGACTTTTCGGAGCCGAAAATCGGAGCAGAGCTCCCGAAGCTTCGCACAGTCACCAACACAATAGTTGAAACCGGCAACACCGATTCTCACCGCAAAAAGGACATGACCGACTTTATCATGCTCGACTATATTTACCAGACGGTAAACCACCGCAAAAACGTCGATGCGATTATAATTTTCACCGGTGACGGACATTTTCAGTCGGTTGTGAAGTACATAAATCAGACTCTTAAAAAGACGGCGGTCGTATACGGTATCAAGGGTTCATTCTCCCGTCAGCTTCAGCTTGCGGCGACAAAGGTCGTCACTCTCCCCGCAGAGGACGTCCTCCAGAAGAGCTACAGCATGATGATTATTGCGAACTTTGCCCGCATTGCAAACAAGCCGAATGTCATACCTACATTCAGAACTGTAATTTCCGCAGTTTCAAAGAAAAACGGCGTCCCCGAAGAAAGTATCAGAGACGCATTGCAGAAGCTCATGGAAGACGGCTACGTCTGCCAGATTGTCCAGCCGATGAAGTCAAGACAAGGCACGAGAAATGTAAAAATTGTCGTGCCGGTGTGGGATAAGCTGATAAGAGACGGATACTGGGAGAGCTGAATTTGTGGGGGCATCCAGCCCGTCACAAGTACGAAACCGGATGCTTATTTGGGAGGATCAAAATGAAACAATGTATGGATTCCGAAAACCTGCACCGCAGACTGAAAAAAATCATCGGGCAGGTCGAGGCTATTGACAGGATGATTGACGAAGATATCCCCTGCGAGGACATCTTAGCCCAGATTAACGCCGCAAAGTCAGCACTTCACGGTTGCGGCAAAGTTGTCCTCGAAGGTCACATCAACCACTGCGTTCGTGACGGCATAGAGCACGGCGACGCCGACAAGACTATCGCAGATTTTACAAAAGCTGTCGAAAGATTTGCGAATATGGGATAACGATGGCTAGTGATTAGTTTTTAATGCAGGAGGTGTTCCGATGGATAAAGTTTTAAGTTTGCAGGAAATTGCGGAGATTGTCAAGCCGATTGCGGAAGAATACGAGATTCGTGCTGTATACTTGTATGGCTCGTATGCTCGTGGGACTGCGAATGCAGAAAGCGACATCGACCTCGTAGTGGACACCACCGGAACCGCTCTCACAAGCTTGTTTGCCCTCGGAGCACTCTATTCCGAGCTTTCGGAAGCCCTCGGCAAGGAAATCGACCTGATAACCCTGTCATCCCTCACCCAAACGCCACAAATGCCAAGCGAAATCGGGTTCAGGGATAATGTGGAGAAAGAGAAGGTGAGCTTGTATGCAGTCGCTTGACAGGCAAAGACTGAGTCACATGCTTGACTACTGCGCCGAAATCGAAAAAACGATAAATCGCTATGGAAAATCGTTCGAGATTTTCAATGAAGATGCCGACTATCAGCGTTCTGTCTCATTTTGTATTCTCCAAATCGGAGAACTCAGCGGTGGCTTGTCACTCGAATTCAGAAGTGAAACAGCAGACCTCATGCAATGGTCTGCGATGAAAGGTATGCGTAATCTGGTCGCCCACAATTATGGAAGCATGAGCCGAGCCGTCATCTGGGAAACCGCTATCAATGATATTCCCACTTTGAAGGATTTTTGCGAAAAGCAGTTGAAAGAAGACTGATTTTAAGCCGCCCACCTGGGCGGTTTTATTTTTGCCTCTTGACAACCTATACCCGTATGAGTATAATATAAACTATGGATACCCATATGGGTATAGTTTTGAACAAAGAGGTGCTTTATGATTAAAAAAGCCATGAAGAAGCTTGAATCTGTGCTCGCTATCGGCGGAACAAAGAAGGATATAGCACTGTTGGCGGTTTCGGGAGTGTCGCTGTTACTGAGTCTTATCGGGCTTCCCTTGCCGTTTGACATTGCTTGGGTGGCGATAATCCTTTGCGGGATTCCGATAATTCTTGAGGCGATAATCGGCTTGGTAACCGAGTTCGACATCAAGGCGGATGTTCTCGTGTCGCTTGCTCTTGTCGCTTCCGTTCTCATCGGTGAGACCTTTGCGGCGGGAGAGGTTGCATTTATCATGCAGTTGGGCGGACTCCTTGAAGAGCTCACCGTTGCGAAAGCAAGAGCCGGAATTGAGCGACTCGTTAAACTCACTCCGCAGACGGCAAGGGTTATTTCGGGCGATTCCGAGCGGATAATTCCCGCCGAAGAAGTTTCAGCCGATGATATTCTCAGAGTACTGCCCGGAGAAACTGTCCCCGTCGACGGAATCATCATTTCGGGGCGGACATCTATAAATCAGGCTATCATGACAGGAGAATCTCTGCCGGTCGACAAGAAGCCCGGCGACGAAGTTTCAAGCGGAACTGTCAACCAGTTCGGGGCGTTCGACATGAAAGCCACAAAAGTCGGTTCGGACAGTTCGATTCAGAGACTCATCCAGCTTGTGCAATCGGCAGATGCCGGAAAGGCGAAGATTGTCGGACTCGCTGACAGGTGGGCGACATGGATTGTCGTTATAGCGCTCGTGAGTGCGGCTCTGACTTGGGCGATAAGCGGAGAAATTCTGAGGGCGGTTACAATACTTGTCGTCTTCTGCCCGTGCGCTCTCGTTTTGGCGACGCCGACGGCGATTATGGCGGCAATCGGCAACGCAACCAAGCACGGGTTTCTTGTCAAAGAAGGAGATGCCCTCGAACGGCTCGCCGATGTCACCGTTGCTACTTTTGACAAGACCGGCACTCTGACTTACGGCACACCGACCGTTTCAGCTTCAAAAAGCCTTTGCGAAACCATTTCAGATGAAGATATTTTACAGCTCTGCGCCTCTGTGGAGCAGTTATCCGAGCATCCCTTAGGAAAGGCGATTGTGAGCTCATATGGTGGCGAGCTTCCGAAATGCGAAGAGTTTTCGATGCTTCCGGGACGGGGCGTTCAAGCCAAAGTGAATGGGCAGAGAATTCTTGCCGGTAATAAGGAAATGCTCACCGAGGCAAATATAAATCTAAGCGAAACCGCAACCGCCGAAGCCGAAAAGTATCTCAAAACCGGCTGTACGGTTATTTATGTTACAAGCGAGAGCGAAATCCTCGGGCTTATAGCACTTTCAGATACGGTTCGCAAAGAAAGCAGGAACATGCTTGACAGTCTCAAGACCTTGGGCGTGAAGTCGGTTCTCCTTACGGGTGACAGCAAAAATACCGCCGAAGCGGTATCTCATAGTCTTGGAATAGACAAAGTATACTCCGAATGTCTGCCGGAGGACAAGCTCAGGATAATTGGCGAGCTTCAATCCGGCGGCGACAAGGTTCTCATGCTCGGTGACGGCGTGAACGACGCACCGTCACTCAAAAAAGCCGATATCGGTATTGCGATGGGCAGCATAGGGAGCGACATTGCCGTCGATGCCGCCGACATAGCTCTCATTGGAGATGATTTAAGCGAACTTCCTCATCTCATCGCATTATCGAAACGCATGATGAGAACCATCAGACTGAATCTCACATTTTCGATGACCCTGAATGTCGTTGCGATAATCTTAGCCATCATCGGTACCCTTAACCCCGTCGTCGGCGCACTTGTCCATAATGCCGGGTCGGTGCTGGTTATTGTTAATTCTGCTCTTTTACTCGGTTTTTCTCCTCGAGCTTCGTAATCAAATCCACTCTTCTCTGGTGTCTTCCGCCTTCAAAGTCGGTGGTGAGGAAGATGTCGACGAGCTCGTTGGCAAGACCTGCTCCCACTACCCTGCCGCCGAGGCAGAGGGCGTTGGCGTCGTTATGAAGCCGGGTGTACTTTGCCGAGAAGGCGTCTGAACAGGCGCAGGCACGGATGCCGTTAATCTTGTTCGCCGCAATCGAGATGCCGATTCCGGTGCCGCAAATGAGAATCGCTCTGTCAACGGTGCCGTTTATGACTTCCTTGCAGACCATTTCCGCCGCATCGGGATAATCAATCTTCTCCCCGACTGCAACGCCATAATCGATGTAATCAACCCCGATTTCGTCAAGGTGCTTCACAATCTCCATCTTCAATTCCGCACCCGCATGGTCGTTTCCAATTCCTACTTTCATGATAATCACCTTTCTTTTAAATCTTTCTCTGCTTTGGTTATCTGCAAATATCTTACTCTTAAATCTTCCGCACTCCCCGCTTCATCCAGATGCCCGAGTGCCGCAGAGATTACTCCTGTGGCTTGCTGAAGGCGGTTCTGGACGGGAGCCAGGCGGATTCTTTCATCGCCTGCAAAAAGCTTCTCTTTAATGTCCTCGGCGCAGTCGCCGGTGAGGATTATGTCGCCGGGAGTCTCTTCTGCAAGAGCTTTCACGGCTTCGTAACCGGTGACGTCGTCGGGCTTCACCATAGTCAGCTTCTCGCCATCTGAAGCGTATGCTCCGAAATAGACAACCTCCGGGCGGGCTTTAAGAAGCGAAAAGATGGTCGCTTTCGCCGCTTCGGAATTTGCCGCAAGGGCTTCTAGCGTCGAGATTCCAACGCACCTGCCGCCGGTGGCGCAAAGTCCTTTCACAAGTGCAACGCCGATTCTCAAACCGGTATAGGACCCGGGACCGTTCGAGACGGCAATCAGGTCCATATCTGCGACGGTGAGCTCCGTGTCCGAAAGAAGCTTCTCGATAAACGGGAGAATCACCTGCGAATGGGTGAGTTTTGTGTAAACCGTGGTCTGTCCCAGGATGATTCCGTCCCGATAGACGGCGCAGGAGGCGGTTTTGCCGGAGGTATCAATGCCCAATATTGTCAAATCTCTCATCTCCGATTATTGTTATCTTCCGGGAGGATTCCCCCGTCACTTGAAATTCAATGATTGTCGTATTTTCCGGGAGCTCAGTTGCGATATTCTCGCTCCACTCTATTGCTAAAACTGCGTCAGAATCGAGATAGTCATAGAAGCCAATGGATTCGAGCTCATCAGAATCGGCAATTCTGTACATGTCGAAGTGATATAGCGGTGTTTTCCGTGGCTCCGAATACTCATTTACTATTGCAAATGTCGGACTGCTGACGTCGTCACGAAGCCCCAAGCCCACCGCCAAGCCGTGAGTAAAGGTGGTTTTCCCGGCGCCGAGTCCTCCCCGAAAAGCGACAACATCTCCGCCGTGGAGAAGTCTTCCCACAGCTTCTCCAAGAGCTATCGTCTCATCAGACGAATGTGTTTCAAAAATTCTAGTCATTAATAGCCGAACTTTCCTTCTACCGAATCGTCATTAATCACCCAGTCGAAGACGTCGATTGCACGGTAGTTTTCGTCGTCATCACGGATGTAGACACGCTCGATTCCGGCGTTGATTATGACCCTTTTGCACATCGAACAGCAGGAGGAGTTCTTTATGTATTCGCCGGTCGAAACTTCACGCCCGCAAAGATAGAGCGAAGCGCCAATCATGCTTTCCCTCGGTGCATTGATGATGGCGTTCATTTCGGCATGGACAGAACGGCAGAGCTCGTATCTCTCGCCTCTCGGGATATTAAGTTGAGTCCGGACGCAGTAGCCCAGGTCGGTGCAGTTCTTTCTTCCTCTTGGTGCTCCGACATAGCCGGTCGATATAATCTGGTCGTTATTGACGATTACGGCACCGTATCTCCGACGCAAACAGGTTCCTCTTTCGGAAACCGCATCGGCAATGTCGAGGTAATAATTAATCTTGTCTCTACGCATGGTATCGCTCCCTTCGATTGAATTACTAGGTATAGTGTAGCACATTTTGGGGAGATATGCAAGGGAAATGTACAATGTAAAATGTACAATGTACAATGATTGCTTGTGGCGCAACATTTGTGAAATCAACATGAAATACGAACGAAATCTCAAAATTACTCTTGAAAATTGGGGACGCTAAGATTATAATTTAAGTACAGATTTTTTGGAAAGGGCAATATGATGCCGAGGTTTTTTGTTAGTGAACCACCTGCTGGCGGGATTATAACTATCGACGGGGCGGATGCTCAGCACATCGGGAAATCGCTTCGGATGGCTGTCGGGGACGAACTCACTGTCTGCCGGGATGGCGTGGATTATCGGTGCGAGATTATCGGGATAACCCGGGAGGATGTTTCTCTCAAAGTGATAAGTGAATCGCCGTCAAGCGAGCCGAATATCGATTTGACACTCTTTATGGCAATGCCGAAGCTCGACAAGCTGGAGCTTATCGTTCAGAAATCGGTCGAGCTGGGAGTCAAGAGAATCTGCCCGGTGCTGACGAAGCGCTGTGTTTCAAGACCTGATAACGAGCGATTCAGGTCGAAGAGGGAGAGACTCCAGAAAATAGCTCTCGAAGCGGCGAAGCAGTCGGGGCGTGGAATTATCCCCGAGGTTTCGGACATAATGAGCTTTGATGAGTGTGTTAAAGCGATGGCTGAGATGGATTTGGGCATCGTCTGCTACGAAAAGGGCGGAGTCAGTCTCAAAGATATCGGGATTCAGAAAAAGTCAGAAATCGGGCTGTTTATCGGTTCTGAAGGCGGATTTGAGCCGGGCGAGATTAAGATTCTTGAAGAAAACGGCATTAAAAAAGCCTGGCTCGGGGACAGAATCCTCCGGTGCGAGACTGCACCTCTGGCGGCGACCGCCATTATCATGTTTTTGACCGATAATATGTAAATGGGTATTGCATTTTTCTCAAATGTGTGCTATATTAAACTTAAGAAAAACTGAAGGAGATGTTTTCAGATGAGTAATGCATTTAAAATAGCTTTAGGAATAGGTGCGGCTGCTGCCGCCGCGGCTCTCGGCTTTGCTCTTGCAAAGAAAGTTCGTGACGACGAGGAAATCGACGACACCGAGGATTTCGAGGGTCTTGACGACACCGACGATTGCGAGTGTGAAGACTGCGAAGCCTGGGACGGCGAGGAATGCACATGCGACCACGAGTGTGAGTGCGATGAGTGCGACGAAGACGAGTGCGAATGTGACGAATGTGACGACGATGAGTGCGATTGCGACTGCTGTGACGAAGGTCACGGTCAGGATATTTCCGAGGCTGTCAACAGTATCGTCGACGGCGTCATGAGTGGAATTGTCATTGCCGCCGACAAGGCAAGCGAATGGGCTTCCATTATCGCCGACAAGGTCGCCGAAAGACTCGAAGAGCGCCACGAAGCGGAGTACACCATCGAATGGGACGATGAGGACATCGAAGACGAAGACGAAGACGAGGAGTCCGAGGTTCCCGAGTCTGTTGACGAAACCCTCAAAGCCGCCTCCGAAGTTGCCGAGGACATCCAGGAAGCCGCCGAAGAGGTCGCCGAGGAAATCCACGTAAACGATGAAAAGCCCCACACCGAAGGCTGATTCCCTAAAAAAAGCATATCACTAAATCCAGCCCTGACTCTTTGGAGTTGGGGCTGGTTTTTGTGGGGAAACCCCTCCACCACCGGCTTCGCCGGCGGTCCCCCTCCCCTTTCAGGGGAGGCAATTATAGGCTCCCCTGAAAGGGGAGCTGTCAGCGAAGCTGACTGAGGGGTTTAAAACTTTTTGAATCCCACCCGCAAAAATCGGTGTCTATAAGTATGAAAACGTTTTCAAATTCTAATTGGAGGTGATGGTGATGATTGACGAAAGAAGACTCCTACGGAGGCTCGCTACGGGCGATGAGGAGGCTTTCCGGGAGATTGTTTCCGGCTACAGCCGCTACGTCTCGACCGTAATTGCAAACCAGCTTAGAGATTTCGACAATGTCACCGTCATCGAAGAGCTTTCGGCGGATGTGTTCTTTGAACTCTGGCGGAACCGGACTCAGCTCACCACCACGCACCTTCGTGGCTGGCTCTCGACGGTTGCGAGAAACAAGGCGAAGAACTACATACGCTCCCAGAAAATCATCTTTGAGAGCCTTGACGAGACGATTGCCGAGAATATTATCGACCTATCGGACGACTTCTCTTCCCTTGAAAAAGAAGAGCAGGCTAGAGAAATCAAATCGGCTCTTGATAAGATCCGCAAGCCCGAGCGTGAGGTGCTCCTTCGGTACTACTATTACAACCAGCCGGTTGCAATTATCGCCGAAGAGACCGGCACGAACGTCGCCACCGTCAAGACAAGGCTTCAAAGAGGACGGGCGAAGCTCAAAGAAATCTTAGAAAAGGGAGGCTTTTCAAAGTGAAGAAACTTTATAGCGACCTTCTCGACAGCTACGGCGAAGAGAAAATCCGGCTCAAAAAAGCCCCCGCCGTCAGCAGTGACAGAATTTATGCCCTGGCGAACACCAAGGCAGGAAAGGAAAACGTTTTTATGGAGAAAAAACATCATAGATTACCCGTTGTGCTCGCTGTAGTGGTTGCGGCTGTGCTTCTTATGGGAGCAGGATATCTGGTTGCATACAACAGCATAACCGACTATTTCGTGAGCCACTGGGAAAACATGACCGACACGGAAATTACCGACGAGCATCTTGCGGTTATAGAAAGCTTCAGTCAGGAAATCGGCTTAAGTCAGAAATCGGACGGCGTGACCATCACGGTCGATTCGGCGGCAGTCGGTGGAGACACGTTCTACGTCCTCTTTGCAGTCGAGTGCAACTCGGTTGAATTTGCGACCACGAGAAGCCCGAGCTTTGACGAGTGCAGATGGGACATCACAAACTCATCCGCCACAGTACAGAGCGGTGGTCTGATGTGGGGCGGCACAGACGAAAACAACGTGACCTATTTCGTGTTGGAGGGCGGTATTGACATAACCGACGAGAATGAACCCATCGCCGTCTCAGTTCACCTTGCAGGGCTCCATACCAACAAAGCCTCAACCCACGAAGAATACCCTGACACCTACTTGGGCGGAAGTTGGGACTTTGAGTTTACTTTAGAGCAGAACACTCTTAATCCACTCAGTCTCTTGGAAGACGGCGAAAGAAAAACAGTCACAGTCACGATGTACGATACCAAGTCAACAGAGGCGACCCACAGCCTCGTCCTGAAAGACGTCACTGTTGACGTCACAAGTGCGGTTGTAACCGAATTTGGAATAACAATCACTTTTGACGATACCACTGCTTCCGTCCCGTTCGGAACCTACGGCGACAGGTTTGAGGTATACGCCCTCATGCAGGATGGCAGTGAAATCACTGTATACAGTTGTAGTGGAAGTGACGATGGGACAGCTACTGATGATATAACTCTGAAGTACCTCTGGTACTCGGTAATCGACATGAGCGAGCTAAAGGCGGTCAGAATCGGCGACACGGAGTTTTATGTCAACACAGAAGAATCCGAAGCAATAGAAAGCTCCGTGCAGGAAATCGGAATTTCCGAGACTATCGAGTCCGACATCACCGTCACAGTTGATTCTGCTATGGCGAGCAGGAACGAGATGTACTTCCTCGTCAAGGTTGAGGGCGAGAGCTTTATGGAGATGCTCGATTCGGGTGCAGAGTGGTACTTTGAGCGTGTTGTCTTCGACATTGATAACGCCAACATGGCAAGCTATGGGCAACGCTCTGGCTGGGATTATGTTGAAGACGGCGTGTACTATTCGCTTTACGTCGCCGAATACAGCACCATTGGCGATGATGTCGAAACGCTTAACTGCTCATTCAGTTATGGCAGGGCATACTATTTCGACGAGGACGGCAACAAGGTCTTTATCGGCGGTCCCTGGACTATCGACTTCACGGTTGATGTCGGCGATGTTAGCTATGTCTATCTGACTACCGACATCGAGGGAGTTTCGGGATTCACAATTTCCGAGTTCGGCGTGAACTATGTCATTGACACCTCAGTAAACGAGAACAGATGGAAGATTAATGTGGTCGCCGTCATGAAGGACGGAAGCGAAGTTATCACTGGCAGTGGTTTTGAGGGTACTGAGAGCGACGAGGGTTACTTCATCGCAAGTAGCGGTGTCGTAAAGCACTGGTACCGTCAATGGGAAGTACCCATCAACCTTGACGAAGTGGATTATCTCTACTTTGTGGATGGTGCGGGTGATTTCGTTGAAGGGACAGTAATTGACTTTGGATGACCTTCAGAAACCCCTCCACCACCGCCTTCGGCGGCGGTCCCCCTCCCCTTTCAGGGGAGGCTTTTTTTGTTCTCTCGAAAGCCTTGATAGAAGCAGTAATAGGCTCCCCTGAAAGGGGAGCTGTCAGCGAAGCTGACTGAGGGGTTTACTCCTCATCGCAAATCTGCTAAAATAAAATCAATTCTTTGCACCCAAAGTGCAAATTTCTGTGTCTCTTATAGTGAAATCCAAAAGAAAGTGAGGGTGAGAGATGGACGAAAGGCTTGTGAAGCGGCTTCGGAGCGGGGACGAGAGTGTTCTTGCGGAGATTATTTTTAAGTACAACCGATATGTCTCCACTGTCGTGGCGAATCAGCTTCGGGATTTCAGCAATACCGCAGTGATTGAAGAGCTGGCGTCGGATGTGTTCTTTGAGCTCTGGCGGAACCGGGATAAGCTCACCACTTCTCACCTGAAAGGCTGGCTCGGCACCGTTGCCCGCAACAAAGCGAAAAACTACATACGGGCTCAGAAATTGCAGACCGAAAGTCTTGACGATAAGATTGAAGAAGATTTGGAAGACTTCGTCGTGATTCCGGAGGAGTTTCTCAGTCTTGAAAAAGAAGAACAGGCAAGAGAGCTTCGGCTCGCACTTAAAAAACTCAAAAGGCACGAACGGGAGACGGTCGTCAGGTACTACTTCTACAACCAGACGGTGGCGAAAATCTCGGAGGAGACCGGGACGAATGTTGAAACGGTCAAGTCGAGGCTCCGACGAGGGCGGGACAGCCTGAAAGAAATTCTTGAAAAGGGAGGCTTTTCAAAATGAATGTGAATCTTAAAGACGTTTTCGACTGCTACAGCGACGAGAATACCCGGCTTGGGGAGACTCCGTCGGTCAGTGACGACCGGGTCTGCGCACTCACAAATACGAAGCTCGGGAGAGAAAATGCGGTTTTCAAAAAGAGATTAAGAAAGTACCCGGTTATTCTTGCGGCTGTAGTGGCGGTTGTCATGCTGATGGGTGCAGGCTTCGTCGCCGCCAGCGACAGCATCGACGGCTGGTTCAAGACAAGATGGGAAGAGGTCACCGGCGAAGAGATGTCAGACGAGCACTATGAAACGATTGCAAGCCTGAGCCAGTATATAGGTCTTAGTGAAACCTCAGACGGTGTCACCGTGACTATAGACTCGGCGACGGTCGGCGACGATGTTGCATACGTTATGATTACTGCGGAATGTGACAGCGGCAAGTTCACAACCACCGGCACCAGCACGTTCGGAATCTGGGAGGTTTATGTCAACTCAAATCGCAAAGGCGGTGGTATAGGCAGAATTGCCGTTGACGAAAACGGAAAAGCGTACTATCTCGACGAAATCAAACTTACGAACATTGACAGCGACGAACCGCTTGATGTGAGCATCCATCTCGGAAATCTCAATGCTCTCATATACTCAAACGAAGACGGCTCTCCAATCTGGTACACCGGCGACGGCGAATGGAGCTTTGATTTCACGCTCGAAAGAACCGAAACGAAGGCAATCGACATTACAGATAATCTGCCGTGGACAGGTGTAACCCAATTTACCGTCACGGAGTTCGGAGTGGTCGCCACCTATGACAGCAATTCGGACGACGTCCCAAGAGTCATCCGCTACAACCACATGAAGATTTACGCCGTAATGGAGGACGGAACCGAGATGAGTGTCAACTCTGCATCCAGCTCCGGCTATACCGGCACCATAGACTCCTACTACTTCTGGGAAGTGCCAATCGATTTGGATGAAGTGGTGGCAATCAGGGTTGGGGAGGATGTGATTGAAATCCAATAGCGACTTGGCTGACGCCAAGTCGGTGCCTCCCGTTGGTCGGCACACCTCTCAGTCAGCCCTGCGGGCTGCCAGCTCCCCTTGATAAGGGGAGCCTTTTTGCGCCCTGGACAACTTTGCGCTATAGCAGAAGCTTTCGGGAGAAGAATACTGGCTCCCCTTTTTAAGGGGAGCTGTCGCCGAAGGCGACTGAGAGGTGCCGCGACCGCAGGGAGCGGCGTCGCCGCCTTCGGCGGCGACATCGTCGGCAGTGCCGACAAATTCCCCCACTATCCCCCATTCTGTATCTTGATTTTTCCCCGATTTTCTGCTACTATTATAGTAGCACTTTTTTTGAAAGGAACTTCTATTATGAGGAGATTTTTTGCAGTCGCTGTTTGCTTTGTTATGGCTTTGTCTGTGCTGACGGCTTGCAGTTTCAGTTCTTATGAAGTTGACATGAATACCGTTATGGGAACGGTTACGGATGGGGTTTACACTAACGAGTATGCGGATTTCACCTTCTCGCCGCCGTCCGACTGGACTTTTTATGATGATTCGGAGCTTTTGGAGATGATGGACATCTCGGAGGATTCTGTCGACACTGAATCGAAACGGCAGAATGTTCTGTCACGGGTTCAGACCCTCTATACGGCTATGGCTATGGGCGAGACGGGTGCCAACGTGATTGTCGGGTTCGAGAACCTGACTCTCTCCACCGACGGGACTTCATACACGAGCGAAGACTACGCCACTGAGCTTGTCAACCAGTGCACCGAGTCGGGCTATACCTTCGGGGACATCACGACCATTGAAATAAACGGAAACACCTATTACAAGGCAGTCGGAACGGTCGAGGAATGCGGCTATGATATGACTCAGGCTTTCTTAGTAAGGCGTATCGACGACTACATGTGCTTCATCATAATCACGACAATCGACGGCTACACCGTCACTCCGGACGAGATTATAGAAATGCTGGGGTGATTTGATGGGAAAGTATGAAATGCTGGCTAAAGAACTCCGGGCACTTATGGACGGCGAAACAAACCTGATTGCGAACCTGTCCAATGCCAGTGCGGCGATTTTTGAGAACCTTGAAGATGTCAACTGGGCAGGATTCTATTCTTTGCAGGGAGACGTTCTCGTCCTTCACCCGTTTCAGGGAAAACCTGCCTGCATCCGGATTCCGGTCGGAAAAGGAGTCTGCGGGACGGCTGTAGCTCTTGATGAAGCACAGTTAGTCCCGGATGTGCATCAATTTCCGGGGCACATCGCCTGCGACTCGGCTTCAAATTCCGAAATCGTGATTCCGCTTCATGTGGGCAGCGAAATTGTCGGAGTTTTAGACATCGACAGCCCGACGGTCGGGCGATTTACAGAAGAGGATTTGAACGGGCTTATGCTCTCTGCAAAAGTGATTGAGCAGATGTGGGAGCTCACCAAACAAAATTTGACGAATTGAGGGATAAACATGACACTGAAAAGAGCTTTAATCGGAATCGGCATTGCGGCAATCATCGTGAGTATTGTCAGCTTTGCAGTTTTAAACATCAACACTATGGGCGAAGAGACCTTTTCGTTCGAGTCGAGCTATCAAGGCGACGAAGTCACTCTGAAGGCGACCATCTGGGAGGATGAAGACGCCGAATATGCCGTCCTCATCTGCCCCGGCTACTCCTGCGACCGGCAGAAGTGGCGCCCGATTGCAAACCTGTTCACTTCAAACGGAATGACGGTCATGAGCTTCGACTATTCGGGACAGGGCGGCTCCTACGGCACCATCGGCTTTGACAATGCAAAAACCGACGACATCGCCGTCGAGATTGCCGACGCAATCGAGGTTCTCCACGACAGAACCGGCATCGACTACGACCACATAATCTTAGTCGGTCACTCTATGGGCGGACGGTCAATTTTAAGGCTCTTGCAGGACTACAACAACCCCGACGCAGTCACCACCGTCACGAAGCGCAACATCGAGAACGTGATTCTGATTGCGCCCGAGGTCAACTATTTCGCAAACGCCCAGGCGAGCCTCTTTGCCGGAACCACCGACGCTGAAGAGGAGCCCTGGTCCTACTATAACGAGAGCTTCATTGCGGGCACCAACGTCTATATCTACGGTTCTACTGCTGACGATATCGTTTCGGATAAAGACATCTTAGCGATTTACGAGCACCTGGGCGGCACAGACGTTCCCGACAGCGGCACATGGGCGGCGACTCAGGTCAACAGCTACGGAAGCAAAATCACCGTCGGCGTGACAAACGGCGTCCTCCACTCCTATCAGATGTACTCTGCCAAGTTTGCTGACTATGTGAACGAGGCGGTTGCGGACATCACAGGAACTGAATCCAACTTCAATTCAAGTCTCATGCACCTCGTTTATGTCGGCTGGTTCAGCGCTTTGATAGGCGTCTTCACTCTTCTTTACGGGCTGAATATGGGAAGTAAAATCTCCACCGAGGGCGAGAGTCTGCCGGTTCTCGATAATTCAAAGTCGTTCCTCACAAGAAAGCTCATCATGTGGATTCCGGGAATTCTGATGGCGTTCGTCATCTGTTGCGTGTGCGTCGTAATGCCGTTCGGAAGCCCGATTATGAACATCCCCTACATGTGCTTCATCGCCGGCTATGGTCTTGTGATGCTTCTGGCGTACAGAAAGGGCACATTCAAGGGAACCGTAGGCTCGCTCCCGAAGCCGACTTTCAGGACAAAATCCGACTGGAAGCATAATCTCTACTGCTTCGGAATCGTTGCGCTTCTGTGCATATTCGCATGGTACGTTCTGAGAGCTTCGATGTACCGCCTGATGCCGCTTAACTGGAGACTCTTCTGGCTGATATTCAACGGCGCACTGATGGCTGTCGGTTACTATGTCTCCGGAGCAGAACAGGACATGCTCGAAAATGCGGGCGCAAGCAGAGGCACGAGGTTCCTCTACAGCCTGATTCAGTACATTCCGCTGTTCCTGTTCGTTGGGTTCTACCTCATCATCAAGAGCTATTCCGGGCTCGTCGGGCAGATTGTAAACGTACTTCTTATGTACATCCTCTGCATCCCGATTGGCACATTCGTCCGCCACCGCACCGGCAACCGCCTTATCGCCGCAATCCTGACGGCAGTTCTCTTCCAGCTTCTTATGATTAACAGTGCGGCACTGATTTCGATGTTCTGAGATTTGGGATAGGTTTATGAAAAAGGCTGATATTCTGGTTACACTTGATTCGGGCTATATAGCACAGCTCTGCATTATGCTCTGCTCGATTACTGCGGAAGAAACAATCCCTGGAAGCAGGGCTACGTCGGCAAGTTCGGGGAATGTTATTTCGAGGCGGAGAAGGCGTATCTTAACAGAATCGCACAGGCGGAATAGAACTTTTCACTTTCCAAAAACGAAAAAATGTTGATTTTGGAAAGTAGACGGTGTATAATAGATATGAGGTGATATTATGAAGCTCATAGAACGCACACCATATCTGAATAAAATGATAAGCGTTATCGGGACACCTGACATAAAGGTAATCACGGGAATCCGCCGTTCGGGAAAGTCAAAGCTTCTCGAAGCATTTAAGTCGCATATTGAAAGAAATATCCCTGACAGCAATATTATACACATCAACTTCAACCTTCCCAGGTATGAAGAGCTTTTGGCGTATCGTCCACTTTATGACTATATCAGCTCTCTTTACGTCCCGAACAAGCGCAACTTTGTTCTTATAGACGAGGTCCAGATGTGCGAGGGCTTCGAGAAAGCGATAAACGGACTTCATGCAGAGGAAAAATACGACATCTATATAACCGGTTCAAACGCCTTTTTGCTCAGCTCTGATCTGGCAACACTTTTCACCGGCAGAACCTTTGAAATACACGTTTTCCCGTTCTCATTTGCAGAATATAAAGAATATTTTTCTTACACGGACAACTACTCTGCTTTTGATAAGTATATAACCGAAGGCGGTATGTCCGGCTCCTATCTCTATAATGACCGTGAAGCGAAGTATGACTATATTGCAGGAGTTTTCGATACTCTCATTGTAAGAGACATAAGAACCAAATACAAAATCAGAAACACTCAGCTTATGGACAGGCTCGTCGACTATCTTTCCGACAATATCGGAAACCTGACTTCTGCAAGAAATATATCCCAGGCGATATGTCAGAGCGGCGAAAAGACAAATCACGTCACCGTAGGATTATACATGCAGTATCTCTGCAACGCCTTCGCCTTCTACAAAATAAGAAGATACGACATCAAAGGAAAGAAGTATCTTTCTGGCAATGATAAATACTATCTCAGTGACCATTCATTCAGATACGCCAAGCTCGGAACCAAGAACATGGACTATGGCAGAACTCTTGAAAACATTGTTGCTGTTGAGCTTTTGCGTCGAGGATATGAAGTCTATGTCGGAATGCTCTACAAGAAAGAGATAGATTTTGTAGCAATAAAACGAGACGAGAAGATATATATTCAGGTCTCGGACAATATTGAAAGCGAAGAGACGTTCGACCGTGAGGTTTCGCCTCTTCTCCAGATAAGGGATGCCTATCCAAAACTTGTTATCGCAAGAACCCGCCACGAAGAATATCAGTACGACGGAGTGAAGATAATTGACATCTCCGATTGGCTTTCTTCATAAACAGAATTTCAACATATATAGGAGGTACACATCATGAAAGAAACATTGACCGATTTAAAAACCAGAAGAAGCTGCAGGAAGTATCTTCCTGAGCAGATTAAGGACTGCGAGCTTGACGAAATTCTCGAAGCCGGCACCTATGCTCCCACCGGAATGGGCAAGCAGAGCCCGGTTATCGTCGCAATTCAGAACAAAGCCGACCGTGACGAGCTCTCACGCCTCAATGCCAAAGTCATGGACAGAGAAGGCATCGACCCGTTCTATGGTGCACCGACGGTTGTCGTTGTCCTGGTTCCCGCAAGCTTCCCGACCGGTCGTGACGACGGAAACATGGTTATCGCAAATCTATTGAACGCCGCACATGCTGTCGGTGTCGATTCCTGCTACATCTACCGTGCAAGAGAAGTCTTCGAGATGGATGAAGGCAAGGCTCTTCTTAAAAAATGGGGCATCGAAGGCGACTATGTCGGCGTCGGAAACGTAATCTTAGGCTACGGCGACGAGGGTGGAGTCAGAGAAGCGGCGGAGAGGAAAGAGGACTACATTATAAAAGTCTGAACTGAGGGAGAACCTCTCAGTCGCACTTCGTGCGCCAGCTCCCCTTAGTAAGGGGAGCCATAAATGCGTCTTTGCAACAGTTGGGAGTTAAATATGAATCTGCCATTGATTTTAGCGTATCTGTTCTTCATCGGCTCGATTTTAGGCTGGATTATGGAGCTTCTGTTCAGGAGATTTTTCTCGAAAGCGAATCCTGAGCACAAGTGGATTAATCCGGGATTCTGCACCGGTCCTTATCTGCCGCTTTACGGCACCGGGCTTTGTGCGCTGTATCTTCTCGCATCTTTGGAGGACTATCTGCCGTTTGAAAGCGATGTCCTGAATAAGATAATACTGTTCGTCCTGATGGCTGTCATGATGACGGTTATCGAGTTCATTGCGGGATTCATCTCGCTGAAGGTGAGCAAGGTCCGACTGTGGGACTACACCGGCGAGTGGGGAAACATCATGGGCATCATCTGCCCTAGATTCTCGCTCTTCTGGGCTATCCTAGGAGGAGTTTACTACTTCTTCATCCACCCGTACATAAAGGAATCGCTGGCGTGGCTGAGCCGGAATCTCGCATTCTCCTTCTTCATCGGGCTGTTCTTTGGCGTGTTCATCGTGGATATGTGCAACTCGGCGCAGCTCTTGCTAAAGCTCAAAAAGTTCGCAGAGAAGAACGAGGTTGTCCTCAGATACGAGAACATCAAGACTCAAATCAGGGCTCGCAACGAGGAGATTCTCGCACGTGCCAAAGGCAAGCAGTCCCGCAAGCGCCGCTACCAGTTCGTCCACCCATTCGCCACCGACAAGCCGCTTAATGAGGTCTTGAAGGAGTACGTCGAGGAGCTGGAGGAGAAAAGGCTGGAAATCCGGGAGAAGGTCAAATCCAAAGAGCCTAAGAAGCAGAAATGATGAATTAAAAAGCCGCCCTGTGTGGGCGGTTTTCTTGTGCAAAAAGTTCTCTAACCTGGGTTTTAATTGCCAAGCTCTTCAGTGTCGCACCCGAGGGCATCAGCCAGCCTTGTCACTATATCCGATTGCGCTTTTGAGATATCCTTGCTCCCCTGCTCATACGCCCGGATGGTGTTGATGGAAACCTGTGATACCTCGGAAAGTTCTTTTTGAGTCAGCCCGACACGCTTGCGAAGCATTTTAAGATTGCTTTTTTCGGTTTTGAAATGCATGTCGAGGGTTTCGTAGCTCTTTTCAATCGCCGCTTCATGAAGTGTCGGGTAGAGTCCCAGAAGTTCACTATATGAAACTTCGTCCAGGATACTGCGGAAGCTCCGTCCGGAATACCACTGATAATGCGTAATCATCCAGCCAACCCAGTACTCGGGACTGCGGTCGTAACTCTCAATCAGCCCGACTTTTGGACTACTTCCGGAAGTCTTCTCGATAACTTCAAGGCAAAGCTCCAAGCCGCTTTTTCCGGCAATATATTTCGGGTTGCCCGACTCAATCTCACGGGCAATGCCCGACTGAATAAAGCGAACGAGAAAGTCTCCCCCGTCAATGCCGAATCCATAAACGGCATCGTGGAGCATGTTTCCGACCGACGAAGCGGCTTTAGCGAGATATAACTGACTGTAAGCGTGGGTCATCGGGTTTCATGTCCTCCCTTATAATATCCAGAATGAAAATATCATCCTTCAGTTGCTGTAGAGTTTTCTTGCGGCTTGAATATGCTTCCCTTGCATCCCGGTCACGACGGATTCTCTTGGTATAGTATTCACGATAATCGACCATCTCATAGCCCAGAAACTCGATTTTCCCGAAAGATTTTTCAGAGAGAAGAACCACCTGCTCACCGAGAGTCCCGAGTTGCATGGCCAGGTTCAAATCACGGAGGGAAATAGTGTTGTTGACAAAGTCCTCGGCAAATGAGAAATAGGAATCATCCGCACGGTAGCCAATCATGATGTCGACGCCGTCGGTGTCCGGCGTGAACCTGTCGATAATGAAGTCCCTTGCATTGCTGCCGACTGCCGACGTGATATCGAACTTTCTGTGCGTCAGGAGAATGGCAAGCCAATTCAGAATGTTGAACTCGCCACGTGTCAGATGCATGACGTTTAAGCCGTCAAGATGCAGGGTATACTTATTCAGATAGCCGTCGTTTTTAGTCGGGCAAGCCCATTCACGGGCGAGCTCAATACTTTCGGTACAGTAAAAGCCCTGACCATAGTCGTTATACTCCTTCCCCACTCCGAACCGGGGAATTTCCACAATCTGCTGGGAACCATGATAGATTTTCAGGTCCTTGTACATGTTATCGCCTCCATAAGTCATACTGAAGTATTACTTACATCTATATTATAATACTAGAGTACGACTTTGTCAAGTCCTGCAAAATATTTCTGAAAACCTCTTGACAAATACCCCACCCGGGTATATAATGCTTATAGAGCGATACCCTCCGGGGGTATTTTATGTTGAGGTGATTATAATGAGTAAAGAATGTTGTTGCGGGAAGACTACTGAACGGTCAGACGATGAATACAAGAAGCTTATGAACCGGCTGAACCGGATTGAGGGACAGATTCGTGGGCTCAAAAGAATGCTCGAAGAGTCGGCTTACTGCCCGGACATCTTAACCCAGTCGGCGGCGGTGTCGTCTGCAATAAACTCCTTCAACCGGGAGCTACTTTCCAGCCACATCCGCCACTGCGTCGCCCGGGATATCCGGAACGGCGACGACGAGACGATTGAGGAACTTGTCGTGACAATGCAGAAATTGATGAAATAAGGTGATTCATATGGAACAATACAATGTCACCGGCATGAGTTGTGCGGCTTGCAGTGCACGGGTGGAGAAAGCCGTATCAAAGGTCGAGGGTGTCACCTCCTGCTCGGTGAGCTTACTCACCAACTCGATGGGCGTTGAGGGCACGGCTTCGCCTTCCTCAATTATCTCGGCGGTTGAAAACGCCGGATATGGAGCGTCATTAAAGGGCGCTGAGAAGGCTGTTTCGTCAAGCGCTGACGATGTCGACTCTCTCAAAGACACCGAAACGCCGAAATTAAAAAGAAGACTGATTGCGTCGCTGGGATTCTTAATAGTACTTATGTACTTCTCGATGGGGCACATGATGTTCGGATTCCCGCTGCCGGGATTCTTCTCGGATAATCATGTCGCAATGGGACTCGTGCAGATGCTTCTCGCCATCGCAGTGATGGTCATCAATCAGAAATTCTTTATAAGCGGATTCAAAGGGCTCATCCACCGGGCTCCGAATATGGACACTCTTGTCGCACTCGGCTCTTCTGCGGCGTTCGTCTACTCGACTTATGCACTCTTCATGATGACAGACGCCCAGCTCCGGGGCGACATGGAAGCCGTCATGGGCTATATGAACGACTTTTACTTCGAGTCGGCGGCGATGATTCTCACACTTATCACCGTCGGAAAGATGCTCGAATCACGCTCGAAGGGCAAGACGACCGACGCTCTGAAAGGGCTTATGAAGCTTGCCCCGAAGACGGCGACCGTTCTCAAAAACGGCGTTGAGACTGAAGTCGCAATCTCCAAAGTCAACGTCGGAGATATTTTCGTAGTCCGCCCCGGAGAGAGTATTCCTGTGGACGGAGTCATTATCGAAGGAACAAGTGCCGTGAACGAGTCGGCTCTGACGGGCGAAAGTATCCCTGTCGACAAGGAAGCCGGCGACGGAGTTTCCGCCGCAACAATCAACCAGTCCGGCTTCATAAAGTGCCGTGCGACAAGAGTCGGCGAGGACACTACCCTTTCGCAGATTATAAAGATGGTGAGCGACGCCGCCGCAACGAAGGCGCCGATTGCCAAAGTTGCCGACAAAGTCTCGGGAATCTTTGTCCCGACGGTCATCACGATTGCGGTCATCACGATTATTGTGTGGCTCCTGGTCGGTCAGGAGTTCAGCTATGCTCTGGCAAGAGGAATCTCGGTCCTCGTCATCAGCTGTCCCTGCGCATTGGGACTTGCGACACCGGTTGCAATCATGGTCGGAAACGGCGTGGGTGCGAAGAACGGCATACTATTTAAAACAGCTGAATCTCTCGAAGAGACCGGCAAGACCGAAACGGTCGTCCTTGACAAAACCGGAACCATCACCGCCGGCACTCCTGTGGTTACAGACATAATTCCAAGCGATGGTGTTTCTGAGGACGAACTTATCCGGCTCGCTCTGTCGCTCGAAAAAGGCAGTGAGCACCCGCTTGCAAAGGCGATTATGACTTATGGTGAGGAGAACAGCCTCACGGGTTCTGATGTTACGGACTTCCGGGCTCTTCCCGGAAACGGGTTGACTGCGAACTTAGACGGAGAAGTCCTCTACGGCGGAAGCTTCTCGTTTATCGGGACGGTTGCCGAGCTACCTGAAGACACCGAAGCTACTTTTAACAGACTGGCTGGCGAAGGCAAAACTCCGCTGTTCTTCTCGAAATCCGGCAAGCTTATGGGCATTATAGCCGTGGCGGACGTTATAAAATCTGACAGTGCGGAAGCTATTTCAGAGCTCAAAGGCATGGGAATCCGGGTTGTAATGCTCACCGGCGACAACGAACGGACTGCGAACGCAATCGGTTCCCAGGCAGGAGTCGACGAGGTCATTGCGGGAGTTCTCCCGGATGGAAAAGAAAGCGTCATCCGCAGGCTCAAAGAGTCCGGCAAGGTCGCAATGGTCGGCGACGGAATCAACGACGCTCCGGCTCTGACACGAGCCGACATCGGAATCGCAATCGGCGCTGGTGCGGACGTTGCAGTCGATGCGGCGGACGTCGTCCTTATGAAGAGCAGTCTTATGGACGTTCCGGCGGCAATCAGACTGAGTCGGTCAACACTCCGGAACATTCACGAAAACCTCTTCTGGGCGTTCTTCTATAACGCAATCGGAATTCCGCTTGCGGCAGGAGTTTATATCAATCTCTTCGGCTGGGAGCTGAACCCGATGTTCGCCGCCGCCGCAATGAGTCTTTCAAGCTTCTGCGTCGTCTCGAACGCCCTTCGGCTCAACTTTGCCGACATAAGAAGCAGTAAACACGACAAAATAAGACATAAGAAAACAAGAAAGAAGGTGAAAAGTATGACAGTTACAATGAAAATCGAAGGCATGATGTGCGGACACTGCGAGGCAAGAGTCAAGAAGACTCTTGAAGCAATCCCGGGTGTTTCATCTGCCGAGGTCAGCCACACCGCCGGCACAGCAGTCGTAACCCTCAGCACTCCTGTCGATGACAGCGTCCTGAAGAAGGCTGTTGAGGAACAGGATTACAAGGTTGTTAGCATCAACAGGTAACCCCTCCACCACCGACTTCGTCGGCGGTCCCCCTCCCCTTTCAGGGGAGGCTTTTTTATTCTCTCGAAAGCCTTTATAGAAGCAGTTATAGGCTCCCCTGAAAGGGGAGCTATCAGCGAAGCTGACTGAGGGGTTTCCGCAGGGACGTTTTTTTCACGAACTTATTGACTTTTTGTCCCAATAAAACTATACTATTATAAGCAACAATAATTTCAAAGGGGAATTTGATATGGTTAAGGTATGGGACATTACGATTCCGCAGTTGTCGGGGGACAAGACCCGGCGGGTTTATCTCTATCTGCCCGATTATTACGATGAGGACGACCGGCGGTATCCCGTCATGTACATGTTTGACGGGCACAACGTCTTCTTCGACAGCGATGCTACATACGGCAAGTCGTGGGGCATGAACAGCTATATGAACTGGACTAAGACTCCTCTTATAATAGTGGCGGTCGAGTGCAACCACGAAGGCGATTCGAGGCTTTCGGAGTACTCCCCGATTGACTTCGAGAATTCGACATTGGGAAAAGTCGAGGGCAAAGGCAAAATCTATATGGACTGGCTCGTGGGGACTCTGAAGCCCCAGATTGACAGGGACTACAGGACACTTCCCGACCGGGAGCACACACTTATCTGTGGCTCATCTATGGGAGGTCTCATGTCGCTCTATGCGGCGGTGTGCTACAATAAGTACTTCCAGCGTGCGGCTTGTCTTTCACCGAGCTTGTGGATAGACCCGGGAAAGATTTTAGAGATGATTGCGACCGCCAGAATCCGAAACGACACCTGCATTTACATGGATTACGGAAGCAAGGAGATTTTCAATCACTCGTCCTCTTCCGAAGCGCTTATTTCCGTTTCGCATATGCTTCTTACAAAGCGGGTAAATCTCACATTCAGAATAGTTCCGGGCGGAACGCACAGCGAAGCAAGCTGGGAACAGCAAATTCCGATATTTATGGAGTGTTTAGGGTTATGAATATAGAGTATCACAAGCATTACAGCAGCTATCTCATGAGAGATATGGAATTTAAAGTCTATGGGCACGCTGGGAAGCCGGTTATATTTATCCCTTGTCAGGGTGGACGGTTCTTTGACTTCGAGAACTTCGGGATGATTGATTACTGGGCGAAGTGGATTGATGAGGGATGATGCACCGTCTATTCGGTCGACGTCGTCGACAACGAGACCTACGCCGCAAACGGCGACCCACGGGGCAGAATCGAGTGGCACGAGCACTGGTACAACTACATGATTGAAGAGCTCGTCCCGACTGTTAAGCACCTCAGCGGTTTGAAAAACGGGTTCGACCAGCCGATTATGACTTTCGGTTGCTCGATGGGAGCTATGCACGCCGCAAACCTCTTCTTCCGCCGTCCCGACATCTTCGACACCGTTTTCGCCATCTCGGGGCTATACGACTCAAAGCTCTTCTTCGGCGACTATATGGACGACATTCTCTATCGCAACTCGCCCGTCAACTATCTTTCGGACATGCCCGCCGACCATCCTTACATTCAGATGTACAACGATAGAAAGATTCTGATTGTAGTAGGACAAGGCGCATGGGAAGAGCCGCTTCTTGCAAGCACACGCTGGCTTGACGACGTTATGAAGCGTAAAGGCATCAACGGCAGAGTCGAATACTGGGGCTACGACGTCGCCCATGACTGGTGCTGGTGGTATAAGATGGTGGAGACTTACGTTCCACAGCTACTATAGAACCTCTCAGTCAGCCTTACGGCTGACAGCTCCCCTTATAAAGGGGAGCCATACCTGTTCTATCACTACTTTTTATAGAAACGAAAGGATATGACATGCAATGCAAAACTTTATCTTTATTTCTCCGAACTTTCCGGTGACTTACTGGAAGTTCTGTGCGGAGCTTAAAAACAATGGGCTGAGAGTCCTTGGAATTGGCGACTGCCCTTATGCGGAGCTCGACCAGCACCTGAGGGACAGCCTCGACGAGTACTACAAGGTCTCGACGCTCGAAAACTATGACGAGGTCTTCAAGGCGGTTGCCTTCTTCACCTATAAGTACGGCAAGATTGACTGGCTGGAGTCGAACAACGAGTACTGGCTGGAGCGTGATGCCCACCTAAGAACCGAGTTCAACATCACTTCCGGCTTTAAAGACGAGGACATCTCCCACGTCAAGTACAAGTCCCTCATGAAGGAGTACTACAAGAAGGCAGGCGTTCCGACTGCAAGGTATCATGTCATCGACACCATCGACGACGCCAAGGAATTTATCGACACCGTCGGCTATCCCGTCATCGTCAAGCCGGACAACGGCGTCGGCGCTAGCCACACCTACAGACTCAGCAATGACGACGAGCTCGAATTCTTCTTTGCTAATAAGGACGACGAAGTCTATATCATGGAGGAGTTTGTCAACGGCTATGTCAGAACCTACGACGCCATCATCGACCAGAACGGCGAGCCGATTTTCGAGTCGGGCAATATCACTCCTGATTCGCTCATGGACGTAGTCAACGAGGCGAGAAACACTATTTATTATATAGTACCCCAGCTTCCGGATGAGCTGATCGACATCGGACACCGCACCGTCAAGGCTTTCGGCGTCAAGGCGAGGTTTATCCATCTCGAATACTTCGTCCTCAACGCCGACCAGGAAGGCTTGGGCAAGAAGGGCGATATCGTCGGACTCGAAGTAAATATGAGACCCTCTGGCGGCTACACTCCCGATATGTACGACTATGCCTATGAAACGGATGTCTACAAGCTCTGGGCGGATATGATTGCCTTCAACAAGCCTTCTTCCGACCCATATAAGGTTCGCAAGTTCTGCGCCTTCTGCGGCAGACGTGACGGAATGGAGTTCAACCTGAACCACGAAGCAATCATGGCGAAGTACGGTCCGAATATGCGTATGTGGGGACGAATCCCCGACGCCCTGGCGGACGCAATGTCCAACCAGATGTATACCGCCGTCTTCGACACCGAAGAGGAGATGAACAGATTTTTCTCTGACCTTCTTACACTGAAAGACTAAGCAACTGACACTTGGAATATAGGGAACATTATTATGAAGAAAAGAATACTGTGTTTAGTCATCGCTTTTGTTATGATGGCTTGCTGTCTCTGCTCTTGTGGTGAAGGAACGACCGAGAAAACCGCTTCGGACATTTCGGGGAAGAATTCCGTTACAGCTACAAACCCTCTTATCTGGGCGGACGTTCCCGACCCTGATGTAATCAGAGTTGATGACACCTACTACATGGTGAGCACCACTATGTATTTTACTCCTGGTGTCCCGATTATGAAGTCAACCGACCTTGTCAATTGGGAGCTGATAGGATATGTCTACGATACCCTTGAAAACACTCCCGAAACTGAGCTTTACGGCGAGAGCAACGCCTATGCTCAGGGCTCGTGGGCGGCAAGCATACGGTACTACGACGGAATGTTTTACGTGTTGTTCTGCGCATGGGACCAGGGCAAATCCTATATCTACATGACGAAGGACATCGAAAATCCCGATTGGGAGAGAGTTGAGTTTAACCGTGTCTTCCACGACGCTTCCCTCTTCTTCGACGATGACGGAACGCCCTACATCATCTATGGTGCGGGAGACGTTTACATCATCGAGCTTGAAAAGGACTGCTCGGCTGTCAAGGAGGGCGGTGTCGATCAGCTTCTTCTGAACAGCGGAATCGTCAACGGCTTGGACGGTGCGGAAGGCTCCCACTTCTACAAAATCGATGGAACATATTACCTGTTCATGATAAGCTACAACACCGGAGTTGACGGAGTGGCAAGATGCGAGCTCTGCTATCGCTGTGACGAGCTTCTGGGTGAATACGAAGGCAAGATGGTTCTCTGTGACTCAATGAACTACGGTGGCTCTGGTGTTGCACAGGGCGGAATTGTTGAGACTCCCGAGGGCGACTGGTATGCGCTTTTGTTCCAGGACCACGGCTCTGTCGGAAGAGTTCCGGTTTTACAGCCTGTTACCTGGGTTGACGGCTGGGCAATGATAGGCTCAGACGGCGAAGCTGTCAGTGAAATCACCGTGCTGTCCGATTCCGACTCATGGAGCACCCAGGAGTCGGCAGTCACCTCCGACGACGAGTTCGATTATGACGAGGACACGCTGTCCGTCTACTGGCAGTTCAACCACAACCCCGACTCCAACTGGAGCGTGACCGAGCGGAGCGGATGGCTGAGAATCACGACGGCGAAAACCGTTTCGGACGTCTTCCACGCAAAAAACACCCTCACCCAGCGCACCTATGGTCCGACATGTGTATCGGAGGTTCTTCTTGACACTTCCGGGCTCAACGCCGGCGACTACGCAGGAATCTGCGCTTTTCAGACCTATGCCGGGCTTGTCGGAGCATATGTCGATGAGGACGGAAACAAGTATGTCTACTTCGCCCGCCAGACCAGAACTGAGGAGCAGGAAATCGTGAGCGAGACTCTCCTTGAACAGGACACCGTCTACCTGAGAATCGAATACCGCTTCTCAACCGTCGGGGAGGACGGCACCATCACAACAGAGGACCAGGCAAGATTCTACTACTCCCTGGACGGCGAAGAGTGGGTGAAGATTGGAAAGTCGTTCAACATGTCCTACAGCCTTGACCTCTTCACCGGCTACCGGACGGCGCTCTACTGCTATTCCACCATAAGCTCCGGCGGCTATGCCGATTTCGACTACTACCACATTTTTTCAAGCATTGACGACTGACAAAAGATATTCATGAATGAAAAGCCCGAGCAAAATCGGGCTTTTTTGTTTTAGGAGTTACCCCCCGTCAGAAATGAAAATTTTTGTCAAAATATCGGTTGACAAACTGGCAGAAATGTGGTATAGTGTTATTATGATTTAATTGATTGTATGCGAAAGGAGAAATAAAGATGTTCAAGACTATTTTCGGGCTGGCATTTCAGGGAGTCAGACGCCGCAGGCGGCAATCCCTCCTGATTTTCTTCGTCCTGCTCATTTCGTTCACTTTCGCAATAATACTTCTGAGCTATACCTCAAGTATTGCCGAGACCAATACTCAGCTCAGGTATGATACATATGGTTGGTGGTACGGTGCGATTACTGACACCAATGAAAGCACTAAGGAATACCTCGAAAGCACAGAGTGGGTCGATGAAGTCGGGACGAGTGTCAATTACGGCTCTGCTTCTGTAATGGTCGGGGATATGTCAATGGGTTCGCTTGTTATCGGAACCGCCGACGATAACCTTGCAGACATGGGAATCATCCTTTCGAGCGGACATATGCCGAATGGTTCCGGTCAGATTGCTGTCGAAGCTTCCGCACTTTCCGAGGTCGGCTATGGCACATCAACAGGTTCAACCATAACCTTGCGGTGGACTTTTGCTTATTACAATGCAGAAACCAACGAAATCTCCACCACCACAGTTGAAAGAGAATTCACAATTGTCGGAGTTATCAAGGAATATACCAGTCTTTGGGATGTTGACTGCACGCTTAACTCTGCAATTATAACAGAAGAAGATATGGCTGACATTATCGCCGAAGCTGAGGAAATTCTCGGCGGAAGTGTTGCTTTGGTTCCTGAAACCGACTACTTCTTCACCGTAAAATCAGGCATGGAAAATGATATTGAGGATGGGCTGGCGGAGCTTGACCGTTTTCTCTTCGCAAATCGTGTTGGTTATAATCTGAAATTTGTTACTATAAACTCAGTAGTCGGTATGGAAGAAGAAGTTGCCGAGACCAACTTGGTCTATCTGATACTTATCTTAGCGATAACCGTCTTGGCTGTTGTCATGATTTACATCTTGCAAATGCAATCTGATGTCAGAAGAATCGTCAGATTCAGAAGCATCGGCGGTTCAAAATGGCAATTAAGATTTCTTATTCTTATTGAAACACTTATGCTTGCAGTTCCCGCAATTATTCTCGGCATAGGGCTCGGATTCCTCGGGATTCAGGGACTTCTCAAGCTGAGCGTATATACCGGCTCCACAACCATAGTCGTAAGCATCCCGTGGAACTATCTTATGTTGGCGCTTACTTTGTGGATAGTCAGAATTTTAGCAGTCAGAATGATTACTTTCCAGGTTGCTCTTGCAACTCCGCTTACCGGCAGGATGGGTATGCAAAGAAGCAAAACAAGGATTCTCTTCTGGTTCAGGCGTGCTTTAATCATGCTCATGGCGACAATCATGTGTATTTCGGTAGTATTCTCAACGATAAACATCGCCAAGCCATTGGACGAATACAACTATTGGTCATCCCAATGGTCGTATTACTTGAGCAGATACAGCTTATATAGTTCCAGAGGAGACTTTTCACTCCCGGATTTATCAGGTTATGAGGAGAAGTTTTTATCAGTAGATGGTGTTACTGATTTTGTCGGATTTGACCACTACTATGCCCTTACAACAGATTCAAACGGCAATAATCTGTCGGCTGTCGTGATTACTATGGATTGGGATGACCTGCAGAAATACGTTGACACAACCGGCGTTGACCAGGAAGCCTATGAGAGTGGCGAAAGCGTCATCATTCAGGGCAATACGACCAGTTTGGTTGCAATGAATCCTCCAGAAGTGAATTCAGACCTGACAATTTCCATCGACTATGAGTATCTTGATGGTTACGATGATTCAATCTCAAAATCCCCGGCACTTAATGAAAGCATCCTCGAAAGCGACGGGCTCGTAAGCGTCAGTGCCAATGTCGGGGCTGTTCAGTTGGTCGAGAGTGGCGAGACCCTTATATCCAAGATTCAATACAGCCGTTCTGACACATTCTCTCTAGCGAAATATTCATATTTCGTAATTTGTTCCCTGCCATTGGTTCAGAACATTGTAGACCAGATTCCTGAAGGCACAGAATGGTGGATAGACCATGTTAAATATTTGGATGGTCAACAGGAAGTCGGATATACTCAGGCGTTCATTTATACTAACATGAAAGCAGGAAACTTGGAAACAGACGCTCTTATGACAAGTATTGTATCCCAAATAGCGAGGACAATAACTACTGACGTTAAAGTGGTGCTCAGCCCTTACTATACTCTTTACAATTCCCGTGAGGAGAATTACGCTAAGGCGCAGATATACATGCAATCTATAATCCAGACTATTGTCAGTGGCGTGTGTATTGCTTTGGTGGTGCTGATGATTCTCGTGAGCACTCTGAGGCTCGAAACGGAAAGCGAAAAGAAGAGATATGGAATCTTGCAGGCTATAGGAATGTCCCGCAGGCAGAGGAATCTTGAACTTATCCGCAGGTCTTTGGTAAGGAGCATTTCTGCAGTGGCGTTGGCGGTGGGTTCATATCTTGGATATTACCTACTCCAGAACCGCAAGGCAACAAAAGCGATGGGTGCAAAAACTGTTATAGGATGGCTCATCGAAGACCTCAACAGCTACGGCTTTACAAACGAGATGATGCTCGAAATTCTTGGAATCACGTTGCTCATCACATTCCTGATTTGCCTCGGCTCGAAGCTGAGTATAAATAAATATAGCATAATGGAAATGTTAAGAGAAGACAGGTGATTTTATGTTCAAGACTATTTTCGGGCTGGCGGTTGAGGGTTTATGGAGAAGGAGAAAGCAGACGCTTATAGTGGTTTCTATCCTGACAATATCGCTCCTTGTAGCTGTATTGGTTATAAGCTATTCCGGCAGTATAACCGCCACCAACGAAGCCTATCGCTACACTATCTATGGCAGTTGGTACGGCTCAATTCCCTCCGCCCAAGATGGCGATTACGAATTTCTCTCTTCTCAGGACTGGCTCGATTCCCTCGGGACGAGTACAAATTACGGCACGGTTTCAAACTACGGAATCGGAACGGTTGACGAAAATCTTGCCGATATGGGGATAACTCTGCTTGATGGCAGACTTCCCGAATCGAGCGGCGAAATAGCTGTTGAGGAAGCACTTCTGAGTGATTTGGGTTATGACCCTGTCGTTGGGCAAACAATCTCGATGAACGTGGTTTTACATCGGGATGAAGTCAAAGGGAACAATATAAGCATTGTCAAAACGTTCACGGTAACCGGCATTATCTCGAACTATACAAATCTCTGGTTATCTTCAACGCAATGCACACTGAACAGTGCAATTATAACAGAGGAGGATGCCCAGTCTCTATATGCCCAAGCCGAGCAATTCGCCTCCCGGAGGAATATTTCATTGCCGAGCCCGTCGGTCTCTTACTATTTCACCGTGAATGATGGCTGTGAGGACATAATGAAGGAAAGCGTGAACGCCTATCTTCAGGAAACAAGAACCAGCGCTTTAGCCAGCGACAAAACCGTCCTGACAAACGCTCTGGCATATTCTCATAATGCGTCCGAAGCCAGCTATAACGCTTTCTATGTTGTGCTCATTTTTGCTGTTTCGCTCCTTGCGGTTGTTGTTATATATGCACTCCAGTTTCAGCCGGAAGTCCAGAAGATTGTAAGGTTCAGGAGTTTGGGTGCAACTAAAGGACAGGTCCGGACACTCATTTTCACCGAAACAATGCTTTGCTGTATTCCGTCGCTTATATTAGGAACGGCTTTGGGAGCCATAGGAATCGTGATTCTCCTCAAGCTTAGCGTTTTTACCGGCTCTATTGCGATAGTCGTAAATATCCCTTGGTCGGCACTTTTGCCTGCTGTTTTCGTATGGATATTGGGCATTTTTGCAATCAGAGCGGCAACAATTCAGATAGCACTTGCAACTCCGCTTACCGGCAGAATGGGCATGACCGCCAAGAGAAAACGCATGTCGCAAAAATTCCAGAAGGTTCTCATCTTTGCAATGTCGGCGACACTCTGCATCACTGTTCTCTTCACATCTTTAAATTCCCTTTCAGCTATCTATAATTATAACGTGTGGAGTCATAATAAGGACTATAGTATCAAGGACATAACTCTGACTAATGAGGGAATTTCGGACAGCGACATTGAGGCTCTCAGCTCCGTTTTCGGCATTGACAGCATTTTGGGCTATACCATAGTCTACGCAAACGCCTCCAACGAAGCAGGCGACAGCATGTCTGCGACTCTTTATGTGATAGACGGCACCGCCGATTGGTCGCATGTCTTTAACTTCTCCAAAGTAGATACAGAAGATTTTGAAAAGGGTAACAGCGTCATAGTCACATTCGCTTCAAAAGACGATGCAACCGCATCCGGATTAAGTGACGAAGTAACGATAGGCTACCAAAGCCTGTCGATAAGCGCAAATATTGCTTCCACTCAGATAACCGATGTCATGGACTATCTCGATTACGGGATGCCAGGCGTCTATTCCGGGGGATGTGGAATTGTCTGCTCACGGGCATTTCTGCAACGGATGGTGGATTCTCTTTCCGAGGGCGCCACCATCAGTACATCGCAGAACTCCTATAAATTGGGCGATGAGGTGTCGAACTTTGAGAGTGCAGTCGGCTTCGCCAATAGTAGCACCGCCGATGCTTCCACCGACAAGACACTGATCTCAACCGCTTCCAGACTCTATCTGGACGTCGTCAACAACAGCCGTGCAGCCAACGACTCCCTCGCTCAGGATTATCTCCAGACCATAATAATGCTATATGTCAGCGGAATCTGTATATCTGTGATTGTTCTCATAATCCTTTCAAGCACCATCAAGCTCGAAACCCAAAGAGAAAAGAAGCGCTATGGCATCCTTCAGGCTCTCGGTATGTCCCGCAGACAACGGAACCGTGAGCTTTTGCGGACAGCGTTCCTTCGGTCTCTCGTTGCAGTAATTGTCGGCTGGGGAGCATACCTCGGGTCGGTTATCATCCGAAATCTCGACTCAATCAGAGAAGAAGGCGCAACGGTCCTCGGCGTCCTTTCAAGCTATATGAGCGACCTCACGACCCGCTTCATCCCGGGCTGGGGAATCGGTCTCATGACCGTCTGCATGTTCGCCGTCACCCTCATAATCTGCTACGTCTCAAAGCTCGGGCTGAATAAATACACACTTATGGAAATGCTACGCAATGACTGAGCATTGCCGAAAGGACAGGTGATTTTATGTTTAAAACTATTTTCGGGCTGGCATTTGAAGGCATCCGCAGAAAGAAGTCGCAGACACTGCTGATTGCGGCGGTGCTGATTATTTCGCTTGCGTTTGCGGTTATGACGATAAGCTACTCCGAGAGCATCGTTGCGACCAATTCAAACTATCGCTTCTCGACATATGGCAGTTGGTACGGAGGCTTTGCGAATGCAGACAGCGATGATACCCGATATCTCGAATCGACCGACTGGCTTGAAAGCTATGGCTTAACCACCTGCTACGGCACAGCCGGGAACACCGGTATAGGCACTATTGACGATAATTTTGCGAGCTTTGGCGTGTCGATGAATTCGGGACATCTCCCAGAAAAAGCCGGAGAGATTGCAATCGAGGCGGACACACTGAGCTCCCTTGGGTATGGGTACACATTGGGACAGGACATCACTTTGACGGTTTCGCTTTCTGCCGGAGATGAGACAGTTTTCGTCGTCAGAACATATACCCTCTGTGGCGTTATCTCTGAATACAGCGACACTTGGTCGAGCGCTTCCACACTTAACGGCGCAATTATTACGGAAGAGGACGCCGAAGATATCTATGATACCGCATTAAAAATGGCTTCGGCTTACGGATATGAGCTTGATGAGCCCGTGACTTCCTGCTACTTCTCTGTGAAATCGGGCTCGACATCCACCGCACAGAGCGAGATTAATTACTATCTCTTCACCGTTTCAAAGGGCACTATCACAGTCAATTCGGCATACCTTGACAACGCCTCTGATTCCACTGTCAACACAGTCTATGTAGTGATGATATTCGCCGTCTCGCTTTTGGCAGTCGTTATCGTCTACATACTCCAGATGCAGTCGGAAATAAGAAAAATTGTGAGGCTTCGTAGCCTTGGTGCTACCAAAGGGCAGGCACTATTACTTGTGATACTTGAAACCCTTATCGTCTCTGTACCGTCAATCATTATCGGAATGGCAGGCGGAGCGGCAGGGCTCTGGGCACTGCTTCGGTTCAGCGTCTACGCCGGTTCGGTTGACGTAATTGTGAATATTCCTATGGGCGTGCTTGCCGGCATGTTCGTTATGTGGATTGTGGGAATCTTGGTTGTGAGACTTCTCACCGTTCAGGTGGCACTCTTCACTCCTCTGACCGGAAGAATGGGGATGCAGGTTAAGAAAGCAAGAAACTCCCGGAGGCTTCAGAAATCTACGATTATCGTTTTGTCGGCGGTCTTCTGCACAGTGGTTATTTACACTGTCCTGACTGCCCTGCCGACCGTTGTTGCATACCGGCTGAGAGTTACAAGCCCGTCATATTTTATCAGCACATCCGAATTTTCAATTTCCGATGAAGAGCTCGACGAGATTGCCGAAATCCCCGGAATCTCTGACGCTTGGGGCTATTCAAGGATATATGCGGATATTAGCGTCGGAGATATAGAAAGATCCAACGCCGTTTTCTATGTCGTTGACGAGACGGACGGCTGGGACGGGGCTTTTGACTTTTCAAAGGTAGACCTCGAAGCCTTCCACAACGGCGACTGCGTGATGATTGTAATCCCCAGCACAGACACTACCTCCGCAGTTCCCACTTCAGGAGAAAGCATGACCGTGACCGTTTCTGGCGTTAATGTCGATACGACAATCGGAGCTATAAATGAATACAAGGTTCTGAACGGCATTGGTTATAACTACGGCTTTATGTTCAGTACATACGACGTCGTCTGCTCGAAAGCATTTTTGCAGAAGCTGATTGATGCACTGCCGAGTGGTGGCTCAGTGTCATACTACAACGACGTTTTTAAGAGTGGAGATACTGCGGTCTTCAAAAACGCATATGCCTTTGCAGATTCTAACGCCACATATCTTTCAACCGATACGGCGATTTCAAGCTATGTTCATTCGCATGGATGGGGCATATCCAACTACCGTGAGAAATACTCGGCACAGCTTCAGTCATTCAGCCAGACCTTGATTCTCCTGTTCGTCGCCGGTGCGGCAATCGGGATAGTAACACTCATCATCCTTTCGAGCACAATCCGCCTTGAAACCGAGCGTGAGAAGAAACGCTATGGAGTTTTGCAAGCCATCGGAATGTCGAAGCGGCAGAGAAATCTGAGACTCGCAGGCACAGCCCTCACCCGTTCGCTTGCCGCCCTCGCAATCGGCTGGGTAGTGTTCATATCGAGGCTTATAGTCAGCTACTGGAGCTCTATTAAAGCCGGTGCCACGGTCGGAAGCATAATAAAGAGCTATATGGACAATATAATCCTGCTTTCATCCCCTGCCACAATAGTCTTCGTAAACCTCGCCGCCTTCGCCGTGGTGTTTATGATATGCTACGTCTCAAAGCTCGGGCTCAATAAATATACGCTGATGGAAATGTTAAGAGAAGACAGGTGATTTTATGTTCAAGACTATTTTCGGGCTGGCATTTCAAGGCGTCAGACGCAGACGAAGGCAATCCCTCCTGATTTTCTTCGTCCTGCTTGTATCGTTCACTTTTGCGATAATACTCCTCAGCTACACCACCAGCATTGCCGAGACCAACTCACAGCTCCGGCTTGATACATATGGTTACTGGTATGGAGCAATTACCGATGGCGTCGACGGCGATTTGGAGTATCTCGAAGGCGAAGATTGGGTCAAAGATGTCGGGACGAGCGTAAACTATGGCTCGGCTTCGGTCATAGTCGGCGGATTTTCGCAGGGTTCACTCAAAACAGGCACCGTCGACGAAAGCCTTGTCGACATGGGCATCAGGCTTGAAAGTGGGCATATGCCGAACGATGTTGACGAGATAGCGATTGAGTCGGCAACCCTTTCCGAAATCAGCTACAACGTCGGCTCTTCAATCACTCTGCAATTTGCGTTCTATAACGAAGATGAGACACAAGGTGTCACCATTGAAAGAACCTTCAGAATTGTTGGCGCTGTCAGCGAATACACCGGTCTATGGACTGTTGACTCGACGCTGAACACCGCAATCATATCAGAGGAAGCGATGGCGGATATCGTTGCCGAAGCAGAGCTCCGGCTTCGGAACAGCGAGTATATTGTTTACACCCACGACACAACCTATTTCTTCACCGTCAAATCCGGCAAGGAGAGCTCTGTTGAAAGCGATGTGAACAGATATCTTTACAGCGTCCGTGAGGGTTCTTCATTCCGAACTGTCTCAATAAATCCGGTTGTCGATATGGAGACCGAAGCGGCGCAGACCAATATGGTTTATCTGGCATTGATTCTTGCGATTACGATTCTTGCGGTCGTGATGATTTACATCTTGCAAATGCAGGTGGAAGTAAAGCGCATTGTCCGATTCAGAAGCATCGGCGGCACCAAGGGTCAGCTTCGGCTTCTCATATTGATTGAGACGCTCATGCTTGCAATCCCGGCAATAATATTGGGAATACTTCTCGGATTCTTAGGCATAAGGCTCCTGCTCAATGTCAGTGTATATTCCGGCTCGGTTGACGTGGCGGTAAGTATCCCGTGGAACTATCTCATGATGGCACTTGCCCTCTGGATAGTCGGAATTCTGGCAGTCAGAATGATTACCTTCCAAGTCGCTCTTGCAACGCCCTTAACCGGCAGAATGGGTATGGAGAGAAGCAAGAACAAAGTCGTTGTCGGCTTCAGACGAGTATTAATCCTGCTCATGGCAACTCTCTTATGCGTCTCGGCGGTCTTCACCACGGTCAATATAGCCGAACCTGCAAGCGAATATAGCTACTGGTCTTCTCGCTGGTCCTACTACATCTGTCAGCAGGACGGAATCCCTGTCAACCAATTAGCGAATACATCCGACTATGAAGACCTGATTCTATCCGCTCCGGGCATCTCAGACTTTGTCGGCTTCAACAGCTTTGATGCTGTTGTAACCTCTACGGATGACAGCAGTGTAATTGACATTGACGGCAGAGTAATCGCTATGGAATGGGATGACATCAAGAAGTATGTCGACACAAAGGGAGTCGACAGAGAAGCATTCGAGAACGGCGAAAGTGTCATAGTTCAGGTTGTGTCTACAAGCTATATTGCAAACAACTCAACATTCGACTATTCGGATATAACGCTATCTGTCGCCTATGAATATGAATTTGTTGACCGCAGTATGCTAGAGATGTACGAGCCCGACACCCTTTTGAACTCTGAATTGGCAACTGTCACTGTAGACATAGACTCACTACAGATTATTGACAGAGAGCATACTCTCGTTTCTCAGTTAGAAACCGACCGCTTGGGAGAATATAAGTTTACACTCGAAACCCTCGATTACTACGTAATCTGCTCAAATTCAGTGATTCAGAACCTTGTCAATCAGATTCCCGAAAACACCAAATGGTGGACTGACAACTGGCGTTTCTTCAGAGGTCAGCAAGAAGTTGGCTATCAGGAGGCTTATATCTTTGCCGACATGAACGCCGGCGACCTTTCGGCAGATGCGGCAATGACAAATATTATAAATCAGATTTACTTTACAAACGTAGTGGGACTTAACGAAAACTATTTCGAGCTGTCTAACCTCCGTGAAATCAACTACTCCAACGCTCTGATTTACCAGCAGTCGCTGATTATGACTATAATCAGTGGTGCTTGCATAGCGATTGTTGTGCTTCTGATTCTTGTGAGCACTTTGAGGCTTGAGACCGATAGTGAAAAGCGGCGGTATGGCATCTTGCAAGCAATCGGAATGTCGAAGCGGCAACGGAATATCGAGCTTGCAAGGCGTGCAGTCATAAGAAGCGTTATTTCAATAGCTGTGGCGGTGGTGAGCTATCTATGCTACTATCTCGTTATGAATATCTCGGTTATTGTCGATGGTTCAAGCCCGATTGCAGTGCTTGGAACTATGTTCACGACTTTGGCAAGTTATGGCTTGACAGCTCCGGTATTAATTGGTATACTGATTATAGTGTTCCTGATTACATTCGCAATCTGCTTCGGCTCGAAGCTGAGTATAAATAAGTACACAATCATGGAAATGTTAAGAGAAGACAGGTAAAGGAGATAAAATTATGAGTACAGTATTAAAAGCAAAAGACATCTACAAAACCTACAAAGCCGAATCCGGCGAGACTCACGCACTTAACGGCGTCAGCGCCGAGTTCGAGGAAGGACTTTTCTACACCATCATCGGCAGGAGCGGCTCGGGAAAGTCGACACTTCTGCACATCTTGGGCGGTCTCGATGAGCCGACATCCGGCAATATCTATCTCGGCGATGAAGATTTATATTCCTATCCAGACGCCAAAATGGCGGAGTTCAGAAGAAGGCATATGGGATTCGTTTTTCAGCAGTTCAATCTCTTGGACGAGTACACGGTGCTTACAAACATCTGCATGCCGATGAAGCTCGACAATAAGAAGCCAGATCCGGAGTTCTTGCAGAATGTGACGGAGCTTCTGGGAATCGACGACAAGCTGAAGAAGTATCCGACAGAGCTTTCGGGCGGCGAACAGCAGAGAGTTGCGATTGCGAGGTCTGTCCTTGCGAAGCCTCAGCTGATATTTGCCGACGAGCCGACAGGTAACCTTGACAAGAAGAACGGCGAGACGACGATTCAGCTTCTTCGGGACTGCGCCCAGCAGTTCGGGCAGACCTTGATTATGGTAACACACGACCCGGAGATTGCGGCGAAGGCGGACGTGGTTATCAAAATTGAAGACGGAGTCGTTATAGACTGATTTCGGGCATAAGAAAAACCGGCAGAGTGGATTCTCTGCCGGCGTTTTTTATTCGGTATAAAGAAACGTGTCGAAGCGCTTTAGCTTGAACTGATTGAGGCGATTGAGGCGGTCGATTTTTGCCTTCATCTCCGGCTCCGGCTCTATCCCTTCACGGATATATTCGTCGAGAGCCTTGTAGGTGAAGCCTAAATTGTCCTCGTCCGTCTTGCCGCAAAGACCGTCAAGCGGCGGCTTTTCGACGAACTTTTCAGGGAGTCCCAGGTATCTTCCGATAGCCTTGACCTCCTGAACGGTGAAGTTAGAAATCGGTCCGAAGTCGCCTGCTCCGTCGCCATAGAGCGTCGCATAGCCGACCCAGTCCTCCGACAGGTTGCAGGTGTTTGCGACTCTGCCGTTGTTACTCTGTGCGATTGCATAAAGCACCGTCATTCTGACTCTCGGCGGGATGTTCGTGAGTGTAGCGACCGACGGCTCGAAGCCCAAAGACTTTTTGAGAGCCTCGACAGTCTCGCCGATGTTGACTTCAATGCTTCTGATACCCAAGATTTCGCAGAGCTCACGGGAATATCCAATATCGAACTGCTCGCCCTGAGGCATCAGTACTCCGATTACTCTCTCTTTTCCAAGCGCCTTGACTAAAAGCGCCGCCGTGACCGAGCTGTCCTTTCCGCCCGAAATTCCCAAAACTGCGTTGCAGTCCTTGCCGTTTCGGGAGAACCAGTCACGAATCCAATCGATGCAGGCTTCTGCCGCTTTTGAAGGTGTGAATGTGTATGACATGATAAAATCCCCTTTGTTGAAAGTAATCCAGCCTTCTGCAAATGCAGTTTCCCTACGGGAAACTGCGCTATTTCCGCCTCCGACGGAAATAGCACCCCTCCACCACCGCCTTCGGCGGCGGTCCCCCTCCCCTTGACAGGGGAGGCTTAGGTTAGCGCAATTATGGCTCCCCTGACAAGGGGAGCTGGCAGCTGCGAAGCAGCTGACTGAGGGGTGCTGATTTTGCCGAAGGCGAAATCAGCGCAGTTGCGGAGCAACTGCCAATACCAATACTGCTAATTGCAGACCGAGCGCTATTATGTTTATCGCCCAGAAATACCAGTGTCTCGTCTTATGCCGGAAGAGATGCATACCGAGCAGTGCGCCGGCGGCTCCTCCGATGAAGCCGAGTGTGAGAAGAGCCTTTTCGCTGATACGCCACTGTCCCTTCTTTGCCCGGCGCTTGTCGATGCCGTACATGACGAAGACGACGAAGCTCATAAAAAGTAAATACAGCAGGTACAACCAGACGAAAAAGCCCTCATAAATCATATTACTTGTTTGCCTCAACTACTGCAAGAGTGTCACGGGCGATGAGGAGCTCCTCGTTGGTGGGAACTATCCAGACCTCTACTTTCGAGTTCTCTGTAGAAATCTTCACGAGCTTGCCACGAGTGGAATTATTGAGCTCTTCGTCAATCTCGATTCCCATGAAGCTCATGTCCTTGCAGACTGCGCCTCTTACTTCAGAAGAATTCTCGCCGATACCGCCGGTAAAGAGAATTGCGTCGAGACCATTCATAGCGGCGGCATATCCGCCGATGTACTTCTTAATCTGATACGTAAGAATATCAAGGGTAATCTGAGCTCTTTCGTTGCCCTCTGCGGCAGCTGCGCAGACTTCTCTGTTATCCGAACCTACTCCGCTCATGCCGAGGAATCCGGACTTCTTGTTCATATACTCGCTCATCTCGTGAGCCGAGAAGCCGTGCTTCTCCATGACATAGGTGACAGCCGACGGGTCGACGCTTCCGCATCTTGTTCCCATAAGAACGCCGTCCAAAGGAGTGAAGCCCATGGTGGTGTCAACCGACTTGCCGCCGTCAACAGCGGTGATTGAAGAGCCGTTGCCTAAGTGGCAGGAAACTATTTTAAGTTCCGACAAGGGCTTGCCCATAGCATCGGCAAGACTCTTTGTTACGAATCTGTGAGAAGTGCCGTGGAAGCCGTACTTTCTCACCTGATAGTTCTTGTAGTCCTCATACGGAAGACCGAACATGTATGCCTTTGGCGGCATTGTCTGGTGGAAGGCGGTGTCAAAAACTGCTACCTGAGGAGTGCCGGGCGCCAGAACCTTCTTGCACGCACGAAGTGCGAGTGCATTCGGGTGATTGTGAACAGGTGCAAGCTCGGACAAAGCGTCGATATCCTCGATAACCTTGTCTGTTACAAGAGTTGTCTCCTTATAGAGCTCGCCGCCGTGAACAACTCTGTGTCCTACAGCAGAAATCTCGCTCATAGAGTCGATAACCTTGCCTTCGCCGCTGGTGAGAACCTCAACAAGCTTCTCGAAAGCCTCGGTGTGGGTTGGGAAACTGACGTCCTCGCTGATTTCAATTCCCTTTGAAGGAACCTTGTGGGAAAGGTGTCCATCAATGCCGATTCTGTCGCAGTTGCCCTTTGCCAAGACCGACTCGTCGTCCATATTGAGAAGCTGATACTTCAAAGATGAGCTTCCCGCATTTACAACTAGTACTAAATTCATAAATAACTTCCTTTCGGTTTGAAGTATTATTTCCATAAAAATTATACAATATGAGGAGGGAAAAATCAAGTGGAGACGCTAAATTCCCTCGAAAATTCGGATTTATAGCTTCCCTGCTCCGCTTTTGCGAAATGCCAGAGCTTTGAAGCCCGCTCAGTCAGCTCTGCATTGCGTTCCAAAATCTTTGACAACTCCATAAGTGAAGTTGAAACAGGAATAGTGCCCTTCTTCTTGATTTCGCCTAAGATTTCGATTCCGGTCGCATTGGCGGCTAAGATTCTGGCGTATGGCGGCTCGGTTGCCGTTTCGCCGGCTTTGATTCCGAGAGCCGCTTGCAGGATTTCTCTGCGCACCCTTGCATGGGTGACGTTTCGGGTCTTTACGAGAGAATAGAGCTCATTTAAATCAGTCGCCTGCATGGCGTACTTTCTGATTCTCGGGTTTTCGCTGTCCTGGAAAGCCACAAGGCTGAGAATAAGCTGTTCTGCGTTTTCTATGAAAGCTAAATCTGTGGGCACTTCGGGGACGAAATCTGTGATATCCTCGCCGTTCCGTAGCATCTCCCGGATTTTCATAGCCGAAACAGTGTCTGATATCTCAGAACTGTCGTGGGCGACGTTTCTCTGAACGGTAAACGGCGATATGCCGGTATTTTTAAGCTTGCGGATATATTCTATTGCGAGAGTATTATTGGCGCCTGAGAGAATATCATTGCCGAGAAGCTTTGCGGTCGCTTGCGGGTATGTGAGCCCGTCGGACATAAGGCTCTTAATCTCGGCGGTATTTATATTATCAATGGCGTCTGCACAGGCTTGGAGTTTCTGAACATCCCCACATTCTGAACCGAAAGAAAGCGCATCCACACAGCCGAGCCGGGAAAGTATACTGACTCCTGCCCGGGCGAAATCCTCGGCGCTTGAAAGCGAATAGGGCATCGGGAGCTCTAAAACCAAATCGACGCCGTTTGCGACTGCCGTCCTTGCACGACTTCCCATATCGCAGACGGCGACGTCGCCACGCTGGACGACATTTCCGCTCATAACGGCGATAATCCGGTCATAGCCCGCTCCCCGGGTCGCCTGAATCTGGCGGATATGCCCGTTGTGGAAGGGATTATATTCGGCGATGATGCCCGCTGTTTTCACGCTTCCTCACTCCTGATAAAGTCAAATAAGAAAAGCTGGGCGATGCCCTCAATGCCCTTGGTGCACTCGGGAAGCCCGTCGGGATAGTACTTTGCGACAGCACGTTTTATCCACACGTCGACTGGGAACGCCTCCATAAAGCCGAGCCCATAGAGAAGGGTGCAGTCGGCGACTTTACTGCCGACACCGCAGATTCGCATCAGCTCTTTTTTTGCGTCGGGATAACTCATCTTCCGGACGGCTTCAAGGGAAATCTCTCCCGACGAGACCATCCTTCCGGCGTCGACAAGATATCGGGCTCTGTAGCCGGAGTGAAGGAACTGAAGGCTCTCGGGAGTTTCAAGTGCCAGCTCCTCCGCCGTCGGGAAGCCTCCAAAATGCTCCGTGAGCCTTGCAAGTATGCTCTTTATCCTCGGAATATTGTTGTTCTGCGAGATGATAAACGACACCAGTGCCTCCCACGAATCCTGCCGGAGAATCCGGAGTCCTTCGCACTTTTCGCAGGCGAGCTTCAAAGTAGGGTCGGTGCTCAATCTCGCCCGAATTTCTCCCCAATCGGTTCCCAAATCAAAATAATCGTACCAGACGTTTTTAAAATCCTCCTCCGAAGTATTCTCAAACAGAATCCCGTCGTCACTCTCGGATATGTAAAGCTCCCGGTTGACATAATACCCGTGGTATCGTCCTTCGCCGACCGCTTCCCACCGAAAAGCCTGCCCGCAATCGAGGGTTTTGCCGAGATTCAGGTTGTCGACCTTCAGGAGAACGCCGCCATCGGTAATTTCATAATTCACGTTGTGCGTCACGCCCCGTCAAAAACTTGATTGCCCGCTCTATAGAGTCACGTGAGTTGCCCCAGTCGGCGTCGGGACCGGAATTTCTGTAATCATACATCGAGCAGTAGTGGGAGACGTCGTCGTAGAGCTCACCGCAGTACTTCCCGGCGAGGTCGATGCAGGTCGAGATGAATGAGGACTGATACTTCTTATTGAGGTCGCTCTGGGCTTTCTCGATGAGTATCTCGCAGTCGCGCATACAGATATATGGCTGTTCTGAGAAGAGTCTTCTGAAATCTTCTGAATTTTCGTACATGTCGAAAACGGTCACCATCAGGCGCTCCATTCCCCAGTCGACCTTTGAGCAGACGAAGCAGGAGTGGTCGTACTCACTGATGGATTTCTGCTTCTTCGATGTCGAGCCGAAAAGTCCCTTCTTCTCAAAGATGTCGTTGTTGATGGTTTCGAGGTGCGTCTGAAGCATAAGCGCCAATGAAAGTCGGTTTTTCTGCTTCAGCATCATATTATAGTGCTCCCGGCAGAAGCCGAGGCGGTTTGTCTCGATTCGCACGTCCGGCTCCATCATTGCGGCGCCCATTATGTATTCAATGGTTCTCTGTTCGAGCATTTCCCGCATGGTGCAGATAGGGCACCCGCACTTCGGCTCGAAAATTTCACTTATCGGTATGGTCAATATGCTTTCACGCATGGCGGTTCCTTCTTTCGGGGGTATTTGATTCTATTATAAGAGATTTTCGGGGAAAAATCAATGCGTAATTGAAGTTTGGCTAACGCCAAACTTGCTATTTTCGGCTTCACCGAAAATAGCACCTCTCAGTCAGCCACTTCGTGGCTGCCAGCTCCCCTAAATTAGGGGAGCCTTTTTGTATAGAGCACTACTGGCTCCCCTTTTTAAGGGGAGCTGTCAGCGAAGCTGACTGAGAGGTGCGCCGACCGCAGGGAGGCGCTCGGCAAGGCGGCGCAAGTCGCCGCAGACGACAAATGCAGTTGCTGGTCTTGCACTCACCCCAAATTCATAGTAAAATAAATGTAACGCACCGGACAAAAACCGTGTCTATATAGGTGAAAGGGCGTGAGAGCTTGGACGACAATCTGATTATTGATTTATACTGGGCGAGGTCGGAAGACGCCATCGGCGAGACGGACAAAAAGTATGGTTCCTATCTCGGGACGATTGCCTATAACATTCTCTACAGTCACGAAGATTCATCCGAGGCTGTCAACGATACATATCTTCGTGCATGGGACAGCATGCCTCCTGAAAGACCGAATATCTTATCCGCATACCTCGGGAAGATTACCCGCCGGATTTCTCTCAACAAGCGAAGAGACCAAAGAGCCGAAAAGCGAGGCGGTGGGGAGATTAATCTGGTTCTGGACGAACTCTCCGAAAGCATCCCGTCGGGATTTTCCGTTGAGCAGGAGGTCGACGCCAAGGCTCTCGGCGAGACACTCAACAAGTTTTTGGGAAACCTCAAAGAGACGGAAAGAGACATGTTCCTGCGGCGGTACTGGTATATGGATTCGGTAAAAGACATAGCCGAAATGTTCGGTTGCGGGGAAAGTAAAGTCAAAACGACCCTGTTCCGCATCCGCAAAAAACTGCTTGCAACCATAGAAAGCGAGGGATTAATATGAAGCCGATTGACGTTATCTGCGCCCTGAACGACGTGGACGATGAATATATCCTCCACGCCATGAGCCCAAGCCGCAGGAGGGTTGTAAACATAAGACGAGTTCTGATTGCGGCAGTGATAGTGGTGGTGGCAATCGTTTCGGCGGTTGCGGTTTATTCGACCAAGACCTACCGTTACGACAAACTTCATCAGACGCCGACGGCTGACCCCGTTGAATCGGTAATCAATCTGCTTGAAGGTGCCTTCAGCGAGGAAGACTCCTACCTCAAACAGGAAATCTATGGAGCAATGATTGATGAGGAGAAGACCGCAAAGGTTCTTTCGGAAGAAACAGCTCTTGTGGAAGAACGGGGATGGAACGAAGACAACTTCATTGTCGTATATGCCGAATTTTACAGTGTGTATGACCACACCAAGACGTTCACAGATGACGGCTACGCCTCAGCATGGTTTTATATGGAATATGATTCCGCAAACGATTGCTGGGTCTGGTACTATACAAGCGGAAACCACTCGTATGAGGGCGCAGAGTATCTCGGACTGTTTGAAGAAGCGGGAGTAGGACATGTTGGCTGTCGTAAAGCCGAAGATTCCTATGAAGATTACTGAGGAGTTCTAATTATACCCTCAGTATACCCCAATTTTCAACTTTCCTGTTGAAAAGTCGGTTGAAAGTGTTGAAAATCAGAACCTTAATTAAGCTTTCCTGTTGAAAACTCCGTTTAAAAGTTGAGAAATCGGCGGTAAATCGCGATTTGGTTTTAAACCGAACATAAAAGCCTGGGTTTACTTTACGTATATTTAAGATATACATGCCACTTTCAGCGAGTTTTCATTCCAGATTTTTCAAGATGTCGGTTTTAAGCGGGTTTTGTCGGATTGGCGAAGCCCGTTTAAAAGTCCCGTTTTTGAATAACTTTAAATCCCGAACCCGCAATTTTGCGGGTTTTGTTTTGTTTGAGGGCTGAATTTGGGACTAATATGCAAGCCGGATGCATACTCTTTTTTAAGTGTTTTTACTTCCCGAAAAATGCAAAAAATATTTGAAAAAACGCTTTTATTTACGGCGTACATGTGATATAATAGCTTTGTATAAATATATTCAGGGGTTGGCATATGGACAAAAACAACAATTACAAGAGAAATAACAGCCGTAATGGCGATAAGAGATATAACAACAGCAAGAAGTTTGATAACAGGAAGCCCGAAAAGCGTGACAAACGTGAAGAAATAAACGAAGACGAGGACTACCCTGTCGAGATGATTGTCGGCAGAAATCCCGTTATCGAGGCTCTGAAGGCTGAGAAGCCGATAGACACGATATATATCGACAAAGAAGCTACCGGTTCCATTTCGGTTATCGTGAAACTTGCGAAAGAAAGAGACATCGTCACAAAGCAGGTCAGTCACGAAAAGCTGACGGCTATGTCCCGGATGACGAACCATCAGGGCGTTGTCGCAATGGGTGCCTGCGCCAAGTATGCCGAGATTTCGGACATACTGGAGCTCGCAAAATCCCGTGGCGAGGACCCGTTTATAATCATCTGCGACGAAATAAACGATCCGCATAATCTGGGTGCGATAATAAGAACGGCGGAGTGCTCGGGCGCTCACGGAATTATCATTCCGAAAAGACGGTCGGCATCTCTCAGCGGAACCGTCTATAAGACTTCGGCAGGTGCCGCAAGCTGGCTTCCCGTGGCAAGGGTTCCCAATATTCCCGCCGCCATTGACGAGCTAAAAGAGAACGGCGTCTGGATTTACGGGACGGACGCAAGCGGCGAACAGTATGACAAGGCGAATTTAACCGGTCCTATAGGGCTTGTAATCGGCTCTGAGGGCGAAGGAATGGGAAGGCTTGTCAGCGAAAAGTGCGACTTCATGCTCAGCCTGCCATTAAAGGGCAAGGTAAACTCCCTCAATGCTTCCGTTGCCGCAGGAATCTTCATGTACGAGGTTCTCAGGCAAAGGGCACAGCAAGCTAAGAAATAGTATAAATTCTTATTTTCTATATAAAAATCCGGAGGTCAAAATGTCTGATAAAAATTACTCTATCGACGATATACTCGAAGAATATGCACATAAAACGGTCGGAAAGACAACCGAAGACTCGGCTTCAGCACTTTCAGATGATAGCTTTGACCTCGATGCTATCCTGAACGGCACCTCGAAGCCGACAACTCCTCAGAAGACTGAAGTCATTGAGGATGTTCTCGAAGTCGGCGACAACAGCTTTGTCTTCGACCCATCTATGCTCGATGAAGCGGTCGCTTCGACCGACGCCCCGAAGCCACGCTATTCCCAGCCTCTGGTCTCAGAATCGACTGAAGAGCTGATAGCCAATAATTCTCACGAAGACCTTTCCGAAGGCTTGAATCTGAGGCACGGAAGCGAAACCGTCCGTGGAACAGTCGAGATGGAGAAGGTTTTGGAGAAGGCGGAACCGGTTTCAGAGCCGGAGCCCGCTCCGATTCCCGAACCAGAGCCCGAGCCGGAACCGGAACATGTCAGAAAATCATCAAGCGAGCCGGAAATTCATCCGATAACCGGCAAGAATGCCGACGAGATGATAATGCAGGATCTCTTGAAACTGAAAAGCGAGCGTGGAACTCCCAAGCCAAAAAGACAGAATGTCGACCCGGTGAACCGTGCGTCGATTGACGATATAGACCTCGGGATGGAGAAGAAGATTATCCCGAACACCGAAGTTGGTCTTGACGAAAACGCCACCGAGGAGGAGAAGCTGGCATATCTCAACGCCAAGCGCCGTGAAAGGGTAAAGCAGTTCATCGCCGAATCGGAGGAAGAGGAGAAGAAGGAAAAGAAGACAATCGACGACTTCGAGTCCTTCGACCAGGCTCAGGAGATGGCGAAGAGTATTTCAAGCCTCAAATCAAGCCTTGTAGTGAGACTGTGTGCGCTGGTTATCACTTCCCTTCTTTCAGCCTACATAACAATTGCTACAGACATGGGCTTGACACTCATCCCGATTCTCACACAGGCGACATCTTATGTGTTCGCAAATGTTATCTTAGGGCTCATAGCCTGCTTCGTTTCCTACACGGTTATCTCCGTCGGGCTCAGAAAGCTATTCACGATGAAGGCGGACAGCGACAGTCTTGCCGCAATTTCGATGATATTCAGCCTTATTTCAGGAGTAGCACTCCTTGCCGACTCGCAGGTCGTCGAGATGAGGATTGCAAACGTCTATATCAGCGTTTCGATTGTCGGGCTTCTTATAAACACCATCGGAAAGCTCCTTATCGTCACGAGAACCGAAAGAAACTTCCGATACATTTCCGGCGGATATTCAAAGTACGCCGCCATGCACATTGACGACGAGGAAGTCGCAAGTAAGTTCACAAAGGGCGCTTTGACCGACTTCCCTTCCCTTTCGACTTCACGTAAGACCGAATTTGTAACAGATTTTATAAAGAACAGCTATTCAGCCGACCTTACCGATTCCTTCTGCAAGATTTACGTCCCGATTGTCACCGTTATTTCGATAATCGTCGGGGTTATCTCGGCGTTCATCTATCCTGTTTCGATTACCGACACGGCAGGAAGAATCTATTATGCACTTTCCTGCGGCGCAGGCGCAATGGCGCTCTGCTCGGCTATGGGAATGATGCTTGTAACGAACATTCCTCTTGCAAAGGGCTCGAAGAAGTACTTGCAGTCGTCGGCTGTCATGCTCGGCTACTCGGCGGTTGACAAGTTCTCCGACACCAATTCGGTGCTTATCGACGCTGTTGACCTCTTCCCCGACGGAATGGTCGAAATTGTCAACATCAAGCCCGTCAGAAAAACTCCGATTGAGGACGGAATCCTCTATGCGGCTTCCCTTTGCTGTCAGACGGAGAGTATTCTTCGTCCTGCCTTCTACAAGACAATCAAGGGCAAAACCGAAATGCTCTATCCGGTTGAAAGCTACATCTATGAAGACGGCTTGGGGCTTTCCGGCTGGATTGAGAATCAGAGAGTTCTCTTCGGAAACAGAACTCTAATGGAGAGCCATTCTATAGAAGGTCTCCCGACGCTTGAAAAAGAGGCTTCCTATGCAAAAGGCGACAACATCGTTTACCTGTCGATTGGCGGAGCTCTTGCGATGATTTACGTCGTCAAGCTGAAGGCTTCGCTGTCCGTTTCGAGAGCTCTTAAAGACCTCGACAGGCAGGGAATCACGGTGATTCTTCGCTCTGTCGATTCACTTTTAAGCATCACAAAGCTTTCGGAGCTCTTTGGCGTAAAGCCGACGATATTCAAGCTCCTGCCATTCAGATATCATTCCGACTATGACGCCCAGACGTCATATGTAGCGTCGATGTCCTCGCCGATGATTTATTCGGGAAGGTTCTCATCTCTCGCCATGCTCCTCTGCGGCACCAAGCGGCTTCAGCGCTCAGCGGCAGTCGGCGTCACGATTCAGGCTCTTGCCTCAGTAATCGGCGTAATCTTAGCCGTAATCTTCGCCATAGTCGGCTCCTTCGGCGGAACCCTGACGGCGACGGTGGTGCTGGTCTACAACCTCATTTGGACGGCAGTTACAGCCATTGTGCAATCAATATCGAGAACATAAACCCTCATCTGTCTCACATATGTGGGACAGATTTTTTTCAAAACCATGCAATAATTTCGGGGGCAAAGTTGTATTATATATGAAAGGAGACTTGTACCATGAAAAGAATCTTATCAATAACTTTAGCGCTTACCATGCTTTTATCCCTCACTGCTTGCGGCTCACAGGAGAACGAGCCGGAGGTTACTACTGAGGCTACAGTCGTCAGTGAAGACATAGAAGTCGTTACTTCCGTAACAGAAGAAAACGAAGAAACAGAGCCCGGTATTGTCGGGCAAGAAGACATCGTTGCGGTGTTTGAGGGAGTTTACTCCTACACAATGAATGTGTACAACAACCGTCCCTATGAGTCGAACGGCGGAACCTACTATGTCCTCGAAAACGACCAGTATGTCGACATCTACGAGTACGACTCGGAAGAAGCCGCCGCACAAGCCGCTTCTCAGTTCGACGCCACAGGAACCACCTTCTATGGCAGTGACGACACCGTCACCGAATATGAATACGTCTACCCCGTCCACTTCTGGCAGAACGGCTCTAACATCATCTTCTACTGCTCCGAAACAGGCGAGTTCCTGCAAGACTTCAACGCAATCTTGGGAACCGAGTTTGCCGGTGCCGGAAGCGACTACTTCAGACCCACATATGTAAACGAACTGGTTTATGCCCTCTGGGACGCCGGCTATAACGTCGACTATAAGACTTCCACCGGCACCGGTCAGGACTACCTGAAAGAAACGGTCAGCGAATGTATGCTTGTCGTCTCGAACGGCGAGGTTATCTATCTCTTTGAGTATCAAGACGAATACGAAGCGCTTGACGAAGCTTCGAGGTATTCGGCAAATGCCAGTTTCTACTCAGGCGACGGCTTCACCATCGGAATCGACTATGCAAGTCCTACGCACTTCTTCCTGCTTGACAACGTGATTGTGGAGTACGGCTCCAGCACGGGCGAGCTTCTTAACGCAATTTCCTCGGTTTACGGCTACCAGTTCGCCGGCGCCGACTATGACTATGACGGCGAGAAGCCGTGGTACGCAACCGGCACGGTAGAATACGACTACTACACCGTCCCCGCCGCAGACTCCGGGGCGCTTTCGACCTTCCCGCAGTCGGTCGTTGTCCGTTCCCAAAGTGAGCTCGAAGAGCTCCACGACAGTCTGGATTTGGCGGTTGCGGATTTTGTCGACACCACCTGGGAGCTTCTGACGTATAAATATTCTGACGACTGGTTCAAGAGTAACGACCTGGTTGTCGTCCTCCTCTACGAGCCCAGCGGCAGTATCAGCCCGTATGTAACGGACGTCACAAGGGACGAGAACCGCAACTACACCGTCAGCATCAACGACGACAAGCCCGAAGCCTACACCGACGACGAGGCGTATTGGTATATCCTGGTCGAGATTAACGGCACGAAGGTCAATCCGCTGACGGGGGTGGAGGTTGTTTCGAGTAGGGAATAAATTTTGCACACTTCCATTGCTAATCGGAAATTCATCTGTTATAATAGATGTATAAGCTATACGAAAGAAGGAACTGCGGATGAATATAATAGACGCCATAATAAATCTAGTCAATCACCCTATTGTGCATCTTGTACACGATTATCAGGGTAGAAACAGAGCCAACAATGCAGGTGATGCGCTTGAGGAATATACAAAAGATTTATTTGCTGGAACCTTCGATTTGCCGGAAGCGGAAAGACTTGAAAAAATAAGTCAGGAGTTTTCTTACCTTGGCAACAATTCAAATCCACCAGATGCGATGCTCCGTGGTGGAGATGCTATTGAGGTAAAGAAAATTGAATCAGAAGGTGCGGCGCTTGCTTTGAACAGCAGTTATCCGAAGCACACCGTGCTTTCTTCCAGCCATATGATTTCAAGCGCATGTAAATCGGCAGAGCAATGGACGGAAAAGGACATCATATACACCGTCGGAGTTGTCGATAAAAACACAAACGACCTTAAACGCCTTTGCATGGTGTATGGTCTTGACTACTGCGCCTCAGACGAATGCTACAGCCGAATCAAGACAACAATAAAGAACGGTGTTGAGGCGATTCCGGGAATCGAATTTGCGGAAAGTCGCGAGTTGGGGCATATCAACAAGGTTGACCCACTCGGAATTACATATATGCGAGTTCGTGGAATGTGGGGAATTGAAAACCCTTGGAACGTGTTTGATTATGTTTATACGCGAAACCAATCTTATAATTTCGATTTCATGTGTATTATAAATAGCTCCAAATGGGAATCCTTCAATAATACCTGCGAATTGATTGCACTTGCACAAAACAATGCTTCATTAAAAGTTGCCGATGTCAGGATTAAAAATCCTGATAATCCCGCACAGCTTCGGGATGCTAAGCTTATCACTTTTGGATTATAAGGACGTTTTGAAATGAATGTAATAAGCTTGTTCAGCGGGTGTGGCGGCTTGGATCTTGGCTTTGAAAAAGCCGGGTTTTCCATTCCTGTTGCCAATGAATACGACCCTACAATCTACGAAACTTTCAAAGTCAATCATGTAAATACTCACCTCATCGAAGGCGATATAAGACAGATTACAAGAGATGACATTACTCCGTTTTTAACGGAAGAAGTCGACGGTATTATAGGTGGACCACCATGTCAATCCTGGTCTGAAGCCGGTGCTCTTCGAGGAATTGAAGATTCCAGAGGTCAACTGTTTTATGACTATATCCGGATATTGAAAGAATTTATGCCAAAATTCTTTTTGGCGGAAAATGTCAGTGGAATGCTTGCCAATAGACACAACGAAGCTGTTAAAAACATATTAAAGATGTTTGACGAAGCAGGTTACAATGTTTCTCTTACTTTGGTAAACGCCAAAGATTACGGCGTTGCACAAGAAAGAAAGCGTGTCTTCTACATAGGATTCAGAAAAGACTTGAACGTAGATTTTGCTTTTCCGAAAGGGTCTACTGAGAAAGACTGCGACAAAATCACCCTCCGTGATACTATTTGGGATTTGCAAAAAGCAGCAGTACCTGCTCTTAAAAATAATCAGCATAACCCTGCGGCAATTAACAACAATGAATACTTTGTCGGTGCCTATTCTCCTATCTTTATGAGCAGAAATCGGGTTAAGTCATGGGATGAGCAAGCATTTACAGTTCAGGCATCCGGCAGACAGTGCCAGCTTCACCCGCAAGCACCGAAAATGGTGAAGTACGGCAAAGACGACTGTCGTTTTGTGCCGGGCAAGGAAAATCTCTATAGGAGGATGACTATAAGAGAAGTTGCCCGTGTTCAAGGATTTCCGGACTCATTTCAGTTCATCTACAGTGATACAAATAACGCATACAAAATGATTGGCAATGCAGTCCCTATAAATCTGGCATTTGAAGTCGCAACTGCAATAAGGCAAACACTATCTTAGCGTGAAACTCCTTCGGAAGAGTCAGAAAAGTCTCCTATGCATAACCCGTTGACAATTCGGCAAAACTGATATATAATGATAGTGAGTGAGGAGGTGGACGGATGGCTAAATCAAGTGGCGAGAGAGTTATTGCCGAGAACCGGCAGGCTAGGCACGAATACTTTGTCCTGGAGGCTTTGGAAGCCGGCATTGAGCTTGTCGGCACCGAGGTCAAGTCGATTCGCATGGGCGGTGTCAACTTAAAAGACAGCTGGTGCGAAATCCGGGACGGCGAGATTTACGCCATCGGCGTGCACATCAGTCCCTACGAAAAGGGCAACATCTTTAACAGGGACCCCCGCCGTGAGCGCCGGCTCCTCATCCACAAATCGGAAATAAGACGGCTTTACGACAAGGTTCGTCAGGAAGGCTTGACAATTGTCCCTCTAAAGCTCTACTACAAGGGCTCCCGTGTCAAGATGGAAATCGGTCTCTGCAAGGGCAAAAAGCTCTACGACAAGCGGGACGACATGGCAAAACGCCAGACCGAGAGAGACATTGAGCGAGTCCTCAAAGAGCGGAATCAATAAAAACGAATCTGTAATTAGTCGGTTTTGCCGACCATTGTACATTGTACATTTTACATTGTACATTGAAATACGGGGGCGTAAAGGTTTCGACGGGGATTTTGAAGGCGAATAAGCGAGTAGAGAACGCACTGAGCTCTTTAACCTGTGCAAATTTTCAATTTTAAACGACAATTATAGTTTAGAATTGGCTGCTGCCTGACAGTAGCCCGTCCTGCCGATGAGTACTGCGGCATCGGTCTGGGCGTCGATTAGCAGTGAACGTTCTGCGGTAACTCCGGTAGCCGCAGGATGAATTACCGGATACTGTTTCCATAAGCCTGCTTGTCGGCGCATGGAAGCGGGAACTCAAAAGATAAGCTACACTCGTAGAAAGTTCTCCCAAAGAGTTTTCGGACATGGGTTCGATTCCCATCGCCTCCACCAAAATCTGAGAAAGTCCCCATTCGGGGATTTTTTCAAATAGGAGCTTAAAACATATGCCATTCCCTAACATAGACCAGCCCGAAATTATCGAAATCGAGCCGGGGCTCAGGCTTAAGAAATTTGACTGGAATGTCGACAAAATGCTTGAAGGCTACCACGACCCGGTGGTCTATCAGAATTCTGAGGGTATTTTCGACGAAGACAAGATTCCCGACATGGGTTATATAAAGAGCATGTGCCGCTACCTCGACGGTGCCGGCGAGCTTTACTTTATTCAGGTGCTCGAAAACGGCGAATATACTTCCGTCGGAGATGTCACCGTGAAGCCGGAGAACCCGCCGATTGCAATCTGGGTTGAGAAATATCGCGGTGTCGGCATCGGCGCAAAGGTGATGAAGATTGTTATCAGCCGCCTGTCGTCCCTCGGCTACAAGAAAATCACCGGAAGTACCGTCTACAAGTGGAACGTGGCGTCTCAGAAGATGCACGAACGACTGGGTTTCACCCGTGTCAGGGAGACGGATAGGGATTATATTTATGAGTATACAATTTCGGACGAATAATATTTTGTAAAGGAGCTTTACTATGGCAGACGAAAACATTTATGATTTCCCTGATGAAAAAGAAGAGCGCATCGAGCTCGACAAGCGGTATTGCGCAATTCCGCTCAAAGACACTACCTCCCAGACACTTCGGAAATATTTTGCCTCAGCAGCGCAGCTCTACGGCATAATAAAGCTCCAGAAGCTTTATGAGATTATTTTCTCCCAATGCCCGAACCTAGTCACCCGGGAGGAGTTTCTTAAATTTGCGGAAATTGCAAAAGACGAGATTGAGGGCTATGGAATTCTCGGGGAGAAGGACATTTACATAGATGGCAGAGATACGCCGTTTATGGAATATGAAGTTATCGACAGCATGATTTTTCTTCGGGATGACGACGAAGATGGGAGACCATACTATGAGACGGTCAAACAGCGTCAGGAAGGCAAACCATTCTACATACCCAAAAAGAATGTCTTTCTACAGTACAACGATTTTGGGTTCTATGAACATACCGAACAGTCGGAAAAGCTCAAAGCACTTCTCATAAATCGCTTCGGCATGGCGTTACCTGATGCTGAGGAAGCTATGTGGGATCTTTCCGGGCTGGTTAATACTGATATGCAGGATTTCAATGATATTACTGCGTTTATGAAAGAAGCTTACGACGTCGAAATAAACAAGTCTTTAAAAGATGTCCAGGACTTCCTTCTTCTCTTCACCAATTTCAGCAACAATTCAAGAATGCAATGCAACCGTGGGCATACACCAATGGAGATTCGTAAAATGTTCGCTCCCAAGCCGAAGAAGGTCGGCAGAAACGACCCTTGCCCTTGCGGAAGTGGCAAAAAATATAAGCATTGTTGCGGAAGATAATGTAAAGGAAGCCTGAAAATGCCCCAAGAAAACGCAAAAACAGAACTTTTCGAGCGGACGCCGATACCTAAAGCCGTCCTGACTATGGCGGTGCCGACGGTGCTGTCGAGCCTCGTTATGGTCATCTATAACCTCGCTGATACATATTTCGTCGGGTACTTGAACGACCCGATTCAGAACGCCGCCGTAACCTTGGCGGCTCCGGTGCTTCTGGCGTTCAACGCCGTCAATAACCTGTTCGGAGTCGGTGCTGGGTCGGCAATGAGCAGAGGTCTCGGGCGAAAGGACTATGACGGCGTAAGGCGTGCGAGCTCGTTTGGGTTCTATGCGGCGCTTTTCTGTGCGGCGATGTTTTCGCTTCTTTGCACTCTCTTCAGAACTCCGCTTATGGGAATTTTGGGTGCCGATTCAACAACGATTGACGCAACACGGAGCTATCTCTTCTATACGACCACCTGCGGAGCTATTCCGGCTATTTTGAACGTAGTCCTTGCGAACTTCGTCCGGGCGGAGGGCTCGACGCTTCACGCAAGTATCGGGACGATGAGTGGGTGCGTCCTCAACATAATTCTCGACCCGATATTCATACTCCCGTTCGGCTTCAACATGGGAGCCGCCGGTGCGGGATTGGCGACATTCATCTCGAACTGCTTTGCCTGCCTCTATTTCTTCGTCCTGCTGTTCATAAGACGTGGGAAGACCTATGTCTGCATAAGTCCCAGAATGGCGAAGCCGACAAAAGCGATTGCAAAAGAAGTTTTCACTGTCGGAATTCCAGCCGGGATTCAGAATTTACTCAACGTCACCGGAATGACGGTTCTTAACAACTTCACCGCCGCCTTCGGCACCGAACCGGTCGCCGCAATGGGCATCGCCTACAAAATCAACATGATTCCGATGTACATCGGCATGGGAATCAGCCAGGGAATTATGCCGCTGGTCGGGTATACATTCGCCAGCAAAAACATCAAGCGCATGAAGGAGTGCATCTACTTCACTGCGAAGATTACGATTGCGGTTCTTCTCGTGATGGCTGTTCTCTGCTTCGGGTTTGCGCCCGGGCTCATCTCGATGTTTATGAATAACGAGTCGGTCATTGAATATGGCACAAGATTCCTGCGGGGAATGTGCCTGGGAATTCCATTCTTAGGCTTCGATTTCCTCGGCGTCGGCGTCTATCAGGCGTGCGGCAAGGGACACATCAGCCTCGGCTTTGCTCTCGCAAGAAAAGTGGTTTTGGAGATACCGGCGCTGTTTATCTTAAACACAGTTTATCCCTTGTATGGTCTCGCCTACGCCCAGCCGATTACCGAATTTATCCTTGCGATTGCGGCGGCGGTGGTGCTTGGACGGTTAATAAAAAAAGCGGAATTGTAGGGGCGGATATTATCCGCCCGCTATTCAATCCGCAGGGTTTCGGGCGGATGATATCCGCCCCTACATTTATCTGTTTATTCCGTAATTGCCAGTCCCAAATCTCTGAGTTGTTCCTCGTCGACCTCGGTCGGGCAGTTGCTCATCAGTTCACTGGCATTCTGAACCTTCGGGAAGGCTACAACGTCTCTTAGGCTGTCGGCGTCGCAGAGGAGCATCGCAAGCCTATCAAGACCCATGCCGAGTCCTCCGTGCGGCGGGGCGCCGTACTTGTAGGCGTCTACCAGGAAGCCGAATTTGGCGGCTATCTCCTCATCCGTCATGCCTAAGGCTCTGAACATGTGCTCCTGAAGCTCACGGTCGGTGATTCTCATCGAGCCGGAACAGAGCTCAACGCCGTTCATAACGAGGTCATAGCACTTAGCCCTGACGTTGGCAGGGTCTGTGTCGAGATACGGAAGGCACTCGTCAAGCGGCATCGTGAACGGATGGTGCATGGCGTCCCAGTGCCCGGTTTCGTCGTTATACTCAAAGAAGGGCATTTCGACAATCCAGAGGAGATTGTATTTGTCCTTCGGGATGATGTCGAGCTTCTTTGCGCAGATGAGTCTGAGAGCTCCCAGAGTCGGAAGGACAACTTTATCTTTATCCGCAACGATAAGGACGACATCGCCCTTTTCGGCGCCCAAAGCAGTGAGAATATTGTCAAGCTCGCCCTCATGCAGGAACTTCGCAAACGAGCAATTCGGGGCGTCCTCAACCCATCTTATATAGGCAAGACCCTTGGCACCAATGCCTTTTGCGTGCTCAGTGAGCTTGTCGATTTCTTTTCTTGTATAGACCGTGGCACCGTTCTTGACGACAATTGCCCGTACTGAGCCGCCCATTTCAAGAGCGTTCTTAAAGACAGGGAATTCGCAATCCTTGACGGTTTCGGACAAGTCCTGAATCTCCATACCGAATCTGGTGTCCGGCTTGTCGGAGCCGTAGCGGTTCATGGCGTCCTTGTATGATAGCCTCGGAAGCGGAGTTTCGATGTCTACTCCCTTGACTTCCTTGAAGAGCCTTCCCATGAAGCCTTCAGTAATTTCGAGAATGTCGTCGACGTCTACAAACGACATTTCAAGGTCAATCTGGGTGAACTCCGGCTGTCTGTCGGCACGGAGGTCCTCGTCTCTGAAGCATCTGGCGAGCTGGATATATCTGTCCATTCCGGCAATCATAAGAAGCTGTTTGTAAATCTGCGGCGACTGCGGAAGGGCATAGAACGAACCCTTATGGACTCTCGACGGGACGAGATAATCCCTTGCGCCCTCAGGAGTTGAACGAATCATCATCGGGGTTTCAATCTCGATGAAGCCGTTTTCATAGAAATATTCCCTTGCAATCTTTGCAATTTCGTGGCGGGTGATAAGGTTTTTGGTTAGCTTCTCGCTTCTCAAATCCAAATAGCGATACTTCAGCTTCAGCTCGTCGTTGACTTTGTCCGAGTTCGAGACCTCAAACGGCGGCGTCTGAGCCTTTGAAAGGAGTTTGAGTTCATTAACACGAATCTCATAAGCGCCGGTTTTGATGTCTTTATTGACGCTTTCTCTCGGCGTGACAACTCCCTTCGCCATAACGACGTACTCGTTGCGGAGGGTTTCAGCCTTCTCGAAAACGTCCTTAGGTGAATCGTCCCCGAAAGCAAGCTGAACGAGACCGGTTCTGTCTCTAAGGTCGATGAAAATAAGATTTCCTAAGTTTCTTACTCTCTGAACGAACCCGCCGACAACGACTCCCACTCCGCCTTCCAGCGGAATTTCGCCGCAATAGTGGGTTCTTCTCATATTTCCCATGGTGTCCATAAATTATCCCTCAATTCCTTCTAATTCAAACATATCGTTGAGTAACGTCGGCACAAAGCCGTTCTTGAAATCTTTAAGATTTACCGGGGTTTCGTCGCCGGTGCGCATGTTTTTGAGCTTGGCTGTGCCGGTTTCGATTTCGTTGTCACCGAGTACACAGACGAACTTGGCGCCCACCTTGTTGGCATACCTCATCTGGGGCTTCAAACCACGTCCGACTATGTCGAACTCGGCTGAATAGCCTTCCGTTCTCAGCTCCTGGCAGAGCTTTGAAGCGACTCCGTAAGCGTTCTCACCCATCGGAGCAAAATAGATGTCGGGGGTATTCGGATCTAAAAACTCGACTCCTTCGCCCTCCATCGTCATAATCAGACGTTCAAGTCCCATTCCGAAGCCGAGAGCCGGAGTCGGCTGTCCTCCTAACGAAGAGACAAGACCGTCATATCTTCCTCCGCCGCAGACAGTTCCCTGAGCCCCGATTCCGTCATAGATGAACTCGAAAACGGTTTTCGTGTAGTAGTCAAGCCCACGGACAATCTTCGGGTTGACGGTGTACTCTATTTTATATGAATCTAAAATTGACTGTAATTTCTCAAAGTGCTCCCGGCATTCGTCGCAGAGATAATCTAGAATCACAGGCGCATCTTTTGCAATTTCAGCGCACGAAGGCACCTTGCAGTCAAGAAGTCTCATCGGGTTCTTGACGAGTCGCTCCTGGCAGGTTTCGCAGAGGTCGTCTTTACGTGCCGAGAAGTACTCAACAAGCGCTTCCTGATACTTTTTTCGGCACTCGGGACAGCCGATTGAGTTTATATTGAGCCTGACGCTGTCGATTCCGCAGGTCGAAAGTACTTCCCTTGCAAGCATAATGACGTCGGCGTCAGCATATGGTGAAGAAGTGCCGAACATCTCAACTCCGAACTGGTGGAATTCTCTTAATCTTCCCGCCTGAGGCTTTTCGTGGCGGAAGCAGGGAGTGATATAGTAAACCTTTTGCGGGAAGCCCTCGTTCATGATGCCGTTTTCGAGCATAGCTCTGACGACGCCGGCGGTTCCCTCAGGTTTAAGAGTAAATGTGTGCTCGCCTTTTGAGGAGACAGTGTACATCTCCTTTGTGACGACGTCGGAGGTATCCCCGACTGAACGGACGAAAAGTCCGGTCTCTTCAAACGCAGGAGTCCTTATCTCCCGGAAACCGAATCTCTCGGCGCAGTCACGAGCCGCCTGCTCAACTGTGCGCCACTTGTTCGATTCGGAAGGAACCATATCCTGGGTTCCCTTTGGTCTTTGCACAGAAAGTGCCATAGTCTTTCCTCCTCAGTCTGCGAATAAAATCCGCAAACTACTTTTCATAAAAAAGACGGCATTGCCCGGTAAAGGACGACTACCGTCGTTACGTACCCTTTTCACGAGCTTCTATCAAGGGATTCTGTAGTCAAGGTCTCCCCTATCTAAAGCCATGATTAAAGCATCGGCTGTGGCGATATTGGTTGCCACTGGAATGTTATATACATCGCAGAGCCTGAGAATATCTCTTTCGTCCGGCTCGCTTGTTTTACGGTTAATGGGGTCTCTGAAGAACAGAAGCAGGTCGATTTCGTTGCAGGAAATCCTTGCGCTTATCTGTTGACAACCGCCCTGGGAACCGGCGAGGTATTTTTCAATCTTCAAACCTGTTGCTTCGGCGACCTGTTTTCCGGTAGTGCCGGTAGCACAGAGGTTGTGTTTACCCAAAATTCCGCTGTATGCAGTGCAGAACTGAATCATGAGTTCTTTTTTGGCGTCGTGAGCTATGAGAGCGATATTCATAGGCTACCCCCTTAAAAATATTACGGCAAAAACCGCTTCTTATAGCATATCACATTATGCCCAAAAAGTCAATCACTTTTGACGTAATATTTTGGTTAAATATTATACCGCATTTCAGAGTCAAAGCCAAAATTGAGATGTTTTCAGCCTTTTTTTGCGTCAATCAGCCGTTGACATCGATTTCATCGCCGCTGGAGTCGATTCCGAACATAGCTTCAAACTCGTCCCTGTCGATTCCGTCCTCCCAGAGGATTTCGACTTCTTCCTCGTCCTCATCAACAGTTGTCGTAGCCTGAGTAGTGGTTGCGGCAGTTGTAGTCGACTTGGTGGTGGTCGCCTGGGTTGTGGTGGTGACGGTGGTAGTGGTCGCTGCTGTCGTCGTTTCGGTGGTAGTTGTGGCTTCCGACTCATCCGATTCGGGAGCAGTAGTGACAGCCGGCTCGTCGGTCTCCTCGGTAACCTCGGTTTCGTCGGGAATTACGTCGGTCACGTCTTCCGAAACAACAGTCACCGGCAATTCGGCAGGTGTCAGGTCTTCACTGGCGTCACCGGTAGTGACAGCATCGCCATTCCCGCCGCAAGCGGTGAAGCAAATCGCCATCATTAAAGTGAGAACAAGTAATAGTGCTTTTTTCATGTTATCTCCTCCTCGGAAACCCCTCCACCGGCTTCGCCGGTCCCCCTCCCCTTTCAGGGGAGGCTATTTTATCCTTCTCTCAAAAGCCTCGATAGAAGCAGTTAAAGGCTCCCCTGAAAGGGGAGCTGTCAGCCAAAGGCTGACTGAGGGGTTTCTGCGTATATTTCATTCCGAATCCGGAATACTATTTAAACATAATGCGCCCCGCTTTGGGTTTTAAGCGGAGCGCAATCAAAGCGTTTTAATCAGCCATTAAGCTTCTTGGCGAGCTGGGACTTCTTTCTTGCCGCCTTGTTCTTGTGGATGATTCCCTTTGCAGCAGCCTGGTCAACCTTCTTGGTTGCAGCCTTTACTGCGGCGAGCTTCTCCTCACCCTCTGCATTTTCAGCCTTCTTGATAGCGGTCTTGAGTGCGCTCTTTGTAGCCTTGTTCTGAGCCGCCTTCTTCTCGTTGACGAGAACTCTCTTCTTGGCAGACTTGATATTTGCCATAAGACACCTCCTTAGTTAATATTCTGCGGGAGCTTCCGCAAGCGGGACATGCCCGCAGATTCAACCTTATTGGATATCGGTGCACGACTGAGAGAAAGTGCGACCCCGGGGTTAATGACTCCCCACTATTCAACAAGTTTTCGTGGCTTCCTGTTACTCGCATAATGCCACACTGATTAATATACCATTACTTGCGCAAAAATGCAAGTGTTTTTTTCGATTTTTCTTTGGAAAAGAGGATTTTTTATGATTTTTGAGACCAAACGCCCCAGAACCGACCTGGCAATGGAGCTTTCTGAGAATCTGCCCGACGGAGTAGAAGTCAAAAACAGCAGTCTCGGAGACTTCGCCGTCACTGATATTTACCTGAAAAGTGATTCCGCCGCACGCTCAGTCGGAAAATCGGTCGGGCGATACCTGACTCTGGAGCCACATGACAGCTTCGAGATGATTCCATCAAATGCGGACGAGTACTCAATTGGGCTTTCTCAGAAGCTCCGGGAGCTTCTCGGGGATGTGAAGTCGGTCTTCGTCGCCGGGCTCGGAAACGAGTGCATCACTCCAGACAGCTTAGGACCTCGGGTTGTCTCACACATCTTCGCCACCCGGCACATTCCGACCGATGCGCCCGAAATTGACACGGAAGGTCTCGGGCTCGTCTCCTGTGCCGCACCCGGTGTCATGGGGCAGACGGGAATCGAGACGTCGGAGTTTCTTGGCTCACTTATCGAGAAAATTACGCCGGAGGCAGTTATCGTAATAGATGCTCTCGCCTGCCAGAATCCCCGGCACCTGGGACGCACCATCCAGCTCACCGACGCCGGAATCTCCCCGGGAAGCGGCGTTATGAATTCACGTAGCGAAGTCTCGAAGCGGACCTTAGGCATCCCCTGCATAGCCATCGGCGTCCCGACAGTAGCCGACGCCGGAACAGGCGACGAGCCACTGATGGTGACCCCCAAAAACATCGACAAGCTGATTTCAACCTCGGCAATGATTATCTCGGGCGGAATTAATAAGTGTTTGCATACAGGACTGAGCTTGGGGGAATTGAGACTTCTGACGGCGTAAACCTCTCAGTCAGCTGCGCTGACAGCTCCCCTTAGTAAGGGGAGCCGGTGGTGCTACTCACAAAAAGGCTCCCCTGTCAAGGGGAGCGCAGAAGTTCGCAAGCGAACTTCGGGAGATTTGCTTCGCAAACTCCGACTGAGGGGTTTCCGAATGTTTATTCCGCATCGGGGTCGTATGCCGCGATGGATTCGTTCAGAGCGTTGATGTAATAGTCAAGCTGTTCGTTATACGTCTCCTTCAGCTGTGCCCAAGTGGTCGGTTCTTCGGCATAGGCAATGCCTTCGTAGTTGTAAATTACAGCATAGAGCTTGTCGCCGTAACCTTCGTAATAGGTGATGACAACCTTGTCAATCTGGGTTGTGAGGTCGTAGCACTCATCCCACATTTCAAGCATCTCTTCCGTCCAGAGATATGTCTCCTCTAACTGGACTCTGTCGATGTCGACAACAGTCGGATCTAACACCTTGAATCTCATGCAAGCCGCTAAGAGAGCAACGCCCTCCGGGTTTGAAGCACCGTTTACAATGCAGTAGCCGTCGGCTGTCGATTCCATGTAGTAGACGCCGTCGCCGTCATCATCTCTGGGAAGCGGAACGAACATGACTTCGCCCTCTTCGATGTCGCCCCAGATGGAGTTGACAGTCTCAACAGTGTCGGTGAACTCAGAAGTCTCTGCAATGCAGAAGAGCTGGAGTCCTTCCTTGATACCGCCGCCGGAAACGCCGTTACGGATAGACCACTCCTTGTTCCAGAGCGGATATACGCAATCGTTTTTGCCGAGGTTGTAAAGAAGGTTTGCCGCACGCTCAACAGCAGGTGAATCGATATTACTCTCAAACTGCTGTGTTTCGGTGTTGTACTGGATTATCATCTCGCCGCAGGAATGCATGAGAGCCGCACTGTAGTACCAGCCGTCAAGAGCATATCTGTCATCGTCGACGTCGCTGAAGTCCTCGCACATTTCATAGAACGCATCCCAAGTCCACTCGTCATTCCAATAGAGCTCGGCAGGGTCATCAAAGCCGAACTCCTCAACAACTCTTCTGTTGTAAACTACAACGTGACCGAAAGCGTTATCATAAACGATGACGTACGGTCTGTCCTTCAGAGAATAGTAGTCATAGGCGAATTCCTTTTCGCCTGCCCAAAGCGGGTCGTCATAGTCTATGTAATTGTCAACCGGCTGGAACATACCCTTTATGCAACTTGTCGGGAAGATTTCGTTGCCGCCCGGGTAGAAGTCGGGTGAATTTGAAGCCAGGATAAGATTTGCTAAGTCGTCAAAACGTGTTTCCCAGGAGCACTCATACCACTCGATAGAGCAACCGTATTTCTCCTGGAATGTCCAATAACCTGAATTGATGATTTCGTCTTCAGAGTAGTTCTGCATATCGTCGTACCAGCAGAACCATGTGATGGTCGTTCCTGCCGCCTCGGTTTCCTCAACAGTGGGAAGATAAACGCCCGCCGCATTAAGTATAGCCTCAGCATCCTGGGTAGCGAAAGTAAGCTGAACAATATCTCTACTTGAACTGCCGCATCCGACAAGGGAAATAATCAGAATTCCGGCAAGAAGAAGTGCAATCACCTTCTTCATTACAGCACCTCCTAAAAGAATTTTGCTAAAAAGCTTGCTTTTTATTATACACCTTTTCACAAAACTTTGCAACATGACATAATGCACAAGATATGAAGGCTAGTTTTGTGCATAATGCACACAACCCCACCGAAGCGGGGTTGTCAATCTACAATGCTGGCTCTAGAGTCACTTGGCAAGTTTTAATTTTTGCCGTTCTTCCTTTGAGTGCCTTCTCAGTTCATTCCGGCTCGGTCTGCTTTCTCTCACATCAAGGCTATAGCTTACCCGATATCCAGGCTTAACAGCAATTTCCGGAATATTATACTGAATTGTTCTGCTCTTCCGCTGTGCTTCGACATCAGCTTTCATCGAAGCATATTCTTCTTCAAGCGCTTCATATTCTGCTTTGAATTTAGGATTTTTGAGCTGTTCGTTCAAATAATCATCGAAGTTTGTCATTGCTATTACCCTCCCTACTCATATAACTTGCTCTATATTGCTTGGCTTTGTCAATCTCCGCTGCCGGAGTTTTCTGCGTCTTCTTGACAAACCCATTAGTCAGAACCGCCTTGTTTCCTACAAAGAAAAAATACAGTACTCTGGTTATATTATTCCCGAACTGCGCACGTAATTCAAAAATTCCATCTCCCAGATGTTTTGAATAAGGCTCTCTGACGTCGCTTCCGAATTCCTGCAAAAGTTGAATACGACGGGACATTTTAGCTCTCATCTTATCATCCAACCCGGAAAGGAAATCTTCAACAGGCTTTGTTCCGTCCGGCAACTCATAAAACTCAACTGTTATCTTTCCCATACGCATCCCCACTCGCTCTATATTGTTATTATACACAATATATCCGACATTGTCAACTTCTATTTCGATGCTGAGTGATGAAGTGAAACTGTAACCCCATCGTAACTTGACAATTTCGTGTCTGTAGAGTAATATATTATAATAGATTTCTTTTGAAGGAGACTTGATATGTCTAAGTATTTCGGAACCGATGGGTTTCGGGGGGAGGCTAACGTCGGTCTTACGGCGGAGCACGCTTTTAAAGTAGGAAGATTTTTGGGATGGTATTATTCGGAGCTTCGCAAGCGTTCCGGGGATAACTCTCCCGCTAAAATAGTCATAGGAAAAGACACTCGGCGTTCTAGCTATATGTTTGAATATTCCTTGGGAGGAGGCTTGACCGCTTCCGGGGCGGATGCATATCTACTCCACGTCACGACAACTCCGTCAGTGGCGCACGTAGTAGCAACGGAAGATTTCGACTGCGGAATCATGATTTCCGCAAGCCACAATCCCTATTATGACAACGGAATCAAGCTTATCGGCACAAACGGCGAGAAGATGGACGAGGAAGTCATCAGCTTAGTCGAAGACTATCTCGACGGCAAGCTTCACGTTTTTGGGGAGGACTTTTCCGAAATCCCGTTTGCACATAAAGAAAAAATAGGAAGAACTGTCGACTATGTCGAGGGCAGGAACCGGTACATAGGGTATCTCATCTCGCTCGGGATGTTCTCATTCAGAGGAGTGAAGGTCGGGCTCGACTGCGCAAACGGTGCGAGCTGGCAGATTGCAAAGGCTGTTTTCGACGCCCTCGGAGCAAAGACTTACGCCATCAACACTGAGCCGAACGGGTTTAACATTAACGATAAGGCGGGTTCAACGCACATTGAAGTCTTGCAGGAGCATGTTCTGGAGAACCACCTTGACGCCGGTTTTGCCTATGACGGCGACGCTGACAGGTGCATTGCCGTCGACGAAAAAGGAAACGTCGTCACCGGCGACCATATCCTCTATATCTGCGGCAAATACATGCGCTCTCGTGGGGAGCTCACGAACAACACGGTTGTCACGACGGTTATGTCGAACATCGGGCTCTACAAGGCGTTCGACCGTGAGGGTATCGACTACGCCAAGACCGCCGTCGGCGACAAATATGTATATGAATACATGAGTAGTAACGGTTGCAGGCTCGGCGGCGAGCAGTCAGGGCACATCATCTTCTCAAAATACGCCGGCACCGGCGACGGAATCCTGACGAGCTTAAAGCTTATGGAAGTCATGCTTTCAGAGAAGAAGACGCTTTCACAGCTCTGCGAGGGACTTCTCATCTACCCGCAGGTTCTGGTAAATGTAAAAGTAGCTGATAAAGAAGCGACTCTGAATAATCCAAAAGTGAAAGAAGCTATTGACAAGGCTTCCGAAGCTCTCGGCGATTCGGGAAGAATTTTGGTAAGAGCTTCCGGCACCGAGCCACTTGTCAGGGTTATGGCGGAAGCCGAAACGGAGGAGCTTTGTAAAAAGTATACCGATAGCATTGTGTCGGTTATTGAGGGAGGCTAAATTATGTGTGGAATAGTCGGATATTCGGGAATGAAGCAGGCGGCGCCGATACTTCTGGATGGGCTTTCAAGGCTGGAGTACCGTGGGTATGACTCAGCCGGAATTGCTGTCCGGGATGGCGACGGCGAAATTAATGTCGTCAAGGCGAAGGGCAGGCTGAGTGTCCTCATAGAGAAGACAGATTCGGGAAAAAGTCTTTCCGGCACATGCGGAGTCGGGCACACAAGGTGGGCGACGCACGGTGCACCTTCCGAGATAAACGCCCACCCTCACCGTTCGGACGACGGCAACGTGGTCGGAATCCACAACGGAATCATCGAAAATTATAAAGAGCTGAAGGAGCTCTTGGAAAAGAACGGCTACAGCTTCTATTCCTCGACCGACACTGAAGTCGCCATCAAGCTCATCGACTACTATTATAAAAAGGGCTCAGGGTGCCCGATTGACGCTCTGACACGGGCAATGACGAGAATTTCCGGTTCATACGCCTTTGCTGTCATGTTCAAGGACTATCCCGACGAGATTTTTGCCGCCAGAAAAGACAGCCCGATTATCGTCGGAGTCGGCGACGGCGAATCCTATCTTGCGTCGGATGTTCCGGCAATTCTGAAGTACACCCGAAGCGTCTATTACATCGGGAACTACGAGATTGCGCACCTTTCGGGCGGAAGCGTCGACTTCTACAACATCGACGGCGAGAAGATTGAGAAGGAGCCGAGCGAGATAAAATGGGATGCCGCAACCGCCGAAAAAGCCGGTTATGAGCACTTCATGATTAAGGAAATCCACGAACAGCCGGAAGCTGTCAAAAACACGCTTTCCTCGGTAATTCACGACGGAAAAATCGATTTGAGTTCTGTTGGAATTTCGGACGAAGAGCTTAAGTCCATCTCCCAGATTTACATAGTCGCCTGCGGCTCGGCTTACCACGTCGGGGCAGTCATGCAGTATGTGATAGAAGACCTTGCAGGAATCCCTGTAAGAGTCGAGCTCGCTTCCGAATTCAGATATCGTAAACCGGTTCTTGACAGGAACGGGCTCTGCATAATCATCAGCCAGTCGGGCGAAACTGCCGACAGTCTGGCGGCACTCCGTGAAGCAAAGAGCCGTGGGCTTCGGACTCTTGCCATAGTAAACGTCGTCGGAAGCTCGATTGCAAGGGAAGCCGACAACGTCTTCTACACTCTTGCCGGTCCGGAAATCGCCGTTGCAACTACCAAAGCTTATTCGGCACAGTTGGTCGCCGGGTACACCTTTGCAGTTCAGCTTGCCTATGTCTCAGGCAGGATTGACGAGACAAAGTATGAAGACCTGATTGCCGAGCTTCAGACTCTCCCCGAAAAGATTGAGAAGATTCTCGAAGACAAGGAACGGCTACAGTGGTTCGCCGCAAAGCAATCCTCTTCGACCGATATATTCTTCATTGGGCGAGGAATCGACTATGCCATCAGCCTTGAAGGAAGCCTGAAGATGAAGGAGATTTCCTACATCCATTCGGAATCCTACGCCGCCGGCGAGCTGAAGCACGGAGCTATAAGCCTTATTGAGAACGGAACCCTGGTTGTCGGATGCCTGACGCAAAGCGAGCTCTACGAGAAGACGGTCAGCAACATGGTTGAGTGCCAGAGCCGTGGGGCATATCTCATGGCGGTGACGACTGAAGGCAACTATAACACCGAAGACATTGCCGACTTCACCGTCTATATTCCCGAGACGGACTCCCACTTTGCCGCATCGCTGGCAGTGGTGCCACTGCAACTCATGAGCTACTATGTATCCCTAGCCAAAGGCTTGGATGTGGATAAGCCGAGGAATCTGGCGAAAAGTGTGACGGTGGAGTAAATACTGCGCTAAATGTGCTCGCCCTAGGGCTCGCACACCCCTCCACCGGCTTCGCCGGTCCCCCTCCCCTTGGCAGGGGAGGCTCTTTACTATTCTAACTAACTTTTTGAAAAAGCAGAAAAAGGCTCCCCTGAAAGGGGAGCTGTCAGCGAAGCTGACTGAGGGGTTTACAAATAATATTGATACAACCAGCACCTAATCATCCCGTTATACAGCTTCCGGCGCTTATCGGCTTTTTTGCCGAAGAGGCGCTCGAACTCCTCGTGCGGGGAGATGATGTAGCAGGGATGGTCTTTTGACGGGGCGAGAACCTGTCCCATCACTTTATAGAGCTCCTCGGCTTCCTTCAGTTCGAGAAGGCGCTCGCCATATGGCGGATTGCAGACGGTGATGGTGCCGTCCTTCGGCTTGAAAGTCCTGATATCAGCCTTTGCGGCTTTAATATAGTCGCCCACTCCGGCAAGCTTCGAGTTCTGAAGTGTGAGGGCAACTGCTCTCTCGTCAATGTCGGAACCGGTGCCGGTGAAGCCGCCGGCGAGATTTGCCTGCTCTCTCGCTAAGTCTCTTTCCGTCTTCCATATGCTTTTGGGGACACTTTCCCAGCTTTCGGCGGAGAAATGGCGCATGAGCCCCGGGGCGATTCTCATCGATTTATATGCCGATTCGATAAGAAGCGTTCCGCTTCCGCACATCGGGTCGACTACCTGACTGCCGGTTTTGACACGGGCAAAGTCGGCGATTGCGGCGGCAAGTGTCTCCTTTATCGGAGCTTCGTTGGCGTCTTTTCGATATCCACGCTTGTGAAGACCTGCGCCGGAGGTGTCGAGATAAACCGTGCACCTGTCCTTATAGATATTGAACTGAATCTGGTGGAGGGCGCCCGTTTCCTCGAAGCGCTCGATGCCGTATTTTTTAGACAGCCTTGTGACTGCCGCTTTTTTTATTATCGACTGGCAATCGGGGATGCTGTGAAGCTGGGAATTGAGCGAGCTTCCCTTGACAGGGAACCGGTCGAACTTTCCGATGAAGTTCTCGAACGGCAGGGCTTTCACTCCCTGGAAGAGCTGTTCAAAGGTCTTCGCCTCAAAGCTTCCGAGCTCAATCATCACTCGCTCGGCGGTCGACAGTTTTATGTTAGCTCTTGCAAGCATGTTTATGTCGCCGTCGAAGGAGATTCTGCCGTCGGAAACGGCGAGATTCTCTCCCCCAATTCTCTTAATCTCAAAGGACAACACGCTTTCCACGCCGAAAAGGCAAGGACAGCAGTATCTAATCCCATCCATCAAAACACCTCAAATGCTTTAGTAAAATTCTCTTAATATTTCAGTAATATACGTGTAGTTGTTGCCGGTAAGTTCGATGTAGTCGTTCAAATCGACGCCGTCGGTGACGATGCAGGCGGTGGCGCTGGAAGAGAGTGCAGAGAGTGTCTCGTCAAGCTCGGTTACCTCGTGGACACCGGAACATGTCGCCGGGATGTTGGTCTTCTTGTAGTAGCCGGTGGCGGTGCTGGTGCAGTTGCTTCCGGCGATGAGACCGGTTTCGGTGCAGTATTCACGGGTTACGACCGACGAGCAGGTGTCAAACGTCGTGACTTCTCCTGCGTCGGCAATGTCTCCGAAAATGTTTTTCCACATGACAGCCGAGCCATAACAGTTGTCGGTGTCAATCTCCTCCGGAGTGTCGTGACCAATCCAGAGACCGGTTACATATTCGGGAGTGCAACCGATGAACCAAAGGTCGCACCAGTCCTGAGTGGTACCGGTTTTTGCAATGAGTTCGACATTGTCAAGCTTCGCATTGCGGGCAGTTCCTCTTGAAGAAGAGACAACCGATTCGAGCATTCTGTTCATGACATATGCCGTCGACTCGTCGATGACCTGCTCGCCGACAAGCGAATGGGTATAGATAGCTTCGCCGGTGCTGTCGAGGATTCGGGTTATAAATGTCGACTCATAGTACTTTCCGCCGTTGCCGAAAATCTGGTATGCGGTGGTGATGTCCTGAAGAGTTACGCCTTCGGTAAGAGCTCCTACCGCCATAGGCGAACGTGCAACGTCGGTGAGTCCTCCGTCATAGAGGACAAGAGTGCCGAGGTGGAGCCTGTAATATAGGAACTCGAAGCTGGTGCTAGGACTGAGAAGCTCCACAAGCTGTGCCGCACCGGTATTCAGCGAACGCTGAAGGTTATTTGCAACCGTGTTATATTCCTTCGACCACGAGGACGTGTAGGCGCCACTCGTCGAGTAGTTTCTGGGCCAGATGAGATAGCCATTTTCCGAGCTCTGGTCCTCAATAAGAAGAGGAACGTCGAGAAGAAGTGTCGACCATGTCACCAAATCGTTTTCAATAGCAAGCGAATAGGACGCAAGTGGCTTTATCGAAGAACCGGGCTGTCGTGTTGACATTGTGGCACGGTTAAGTCCCAGTGGGCTCTCCTTCTCGCCGACGCCTCCGACAACAGCCAGAATTCGTCCGCTATAGTCCATGCAGATGAAGGCACTTTGAGGAATGTCCTCGTTACCATCCTCCGAAAATGTGTACAAATCGAGATACTTCTCTTCCAGCTCAATCTGGATGTCCAGGTCGACGCAGGTATAAATCTTGTAGCCGCCCGAGCATAGCTCTTCATACGCCTCAGCCCATGTCTCATAGCCATAGTAGCTCATGAAGTAGTCGACCGCCTGATAGATTACGGCATCGACATAGTAGGAGGAGACGTCGTCGAAATTGTCATAAGCCGAAAGGGTCGATGTATCTACTTCTTCCGTCGAAGAGGAATTGTAGTCCATGCTTCCGACTAAGTTAAGCTCTTCGTTCAATGCTTCCTCGTACTCTTCGGTTGAGATAGCACCGTTTTCGAGCATCTGACCTAAGATATAAACACGTCTTTCGTAGTTTTTCTCAGGGAAGTTTATCGGGTCGTTATTGTACGGGCTCTTGGTGATTGCCGCTATACACGCCGACTCAGCAAGCGTCAGCTGGCTAACGTCCTTATTGAAATAGTAGTTCGCCGCCGCCTGAACGCCGTAGATATTGTTATTAAGTGGAACCAAGTTCAGATATGCTTCCAGGATATCATCTTTTGAATAATTCTTCTCAAGCTGAATTGCACGATAGATTTCGCGGAGCTTTCTCTGGACGCCCTCGATGCCGTCTGCTTCGTCGTCGCCGGTTATCTGCTTAACCGTCTGCTGAGTGATAGACGAACCGCCTCTTACATTATCTGTGAAGAATATTTCGAGAACTGCCGTTGCGGTTCCATAGAAATCGACGCCGTCGTGGCTATAAAATCTCTCGTCCTCGGAATAGACGAAAGCGTCTCTTACGTACTGGGGAATCTCCTCCAGGTCCGCCCAGATACGCTTTTCGCCTTCGCTCGTAAGCGTGTCATAGACAATCCATTCGTCGCCCGATTGGGCATAGATATAAGTAGTATAGCTCGAAGAGATGTCTTCAAGACTTATTTCACTGGTGTCCTCCATAAGGTTGACAACAAAGACGGTCGCCGCACAGCCGACAATCATAACTGTTATAATCGCTATCATGAGGGCGCACAAAATAACCGTTCCTATCATTTTAAGAACTACAACGAACGGCTTGGTCGCCATTTTGACTCCTCTTTTGACTTTTTTCAGGTTGGAAGTTTTCTTCACAGCACTTCTCCTCTCTTGAAACCTAACAATGGGTGGTATTGTGAAGCTGTTACATGCTATTATAGCACAAATCTCGGCGGATGTTAAGAGGGAAAGGGAAATTGTAATGGATTTTTAATCTTTTGCGCAGGTACTGCATGTACAAAAAACAGGCGGCAAGAACGCCGCCTGTTGAATGTACAACGTAAACCGGAATATCAGATTATTCCTCAGCCTCAGGAGTCTCGTCCTCTGCAGGAGCAGTCTCCTTTGTGTGCTTGTACTCACCCTCGGGGAGAAGAGCTCTGATGGAAAGGCTTACTCTCTTGTTAGCGATGTCGCAATCGGTAATCTTTGCGTTTACAACGTCGCCAACGGAAAGGAAGTCTGCAACATTTGCAACTCTCTGGTTGGCAATCTGGGAAATATGGATAAGACCATCGATGCCGGGGATAATCTGAGCGAATGCTCCGAAGCCGGTGATGGAAACAATCTTGACTTCAACAACCTGTCCGACAGAATAGTTCTTCTCGAAGATGACCCACGGATTGTCCTCGGTCTTCTTGTATACGAGAGATACCTTGCCGGTTTCCTTGTCGATGTCCTTGATGGTAACTTCGATGTGGTCGCCAACGGAAACAACGTCCGAAGGATGCTTGATTCTTGCCCAGGTGAGATCCATTCTTCTGATAAGACCGTCAACTCCGCCGACATCTACGAATACTCCGTAGTCGGTGATGGACTTGACTTCGCCCATAACAGTCTGTCCGACCTCAGCGTTCTCAAAGAATGCTTCCTTGCGCTGTGCTCTCTCTTCGGCAGTTACTTTTCTGATGGAGCCGACAGCTCTCTTTCTCTGCTCGTTGAGTTCAATAATCTTGAATCTGACTTCCTTCTTAAGAAGTGTGTCCATAGAGTCTGCCGCTCTGACGCCGGTCTGGGATGCAGGAACGAATACTCTCATTCCGTTTGCGGTGACGATAACGCCACCCTTGATGATGTTGGTGACGGTACCTGTGAGAACTTCGCCGTTCTCATAAGCCTTCTTTACATCGTCATAGCCCTTCTGAGCGTCAACCTGCTTCTTCGACAGAGTTGCGATGCCCTCTGCGTCGTTCAATTTTGTGACGATTACGTCGATGGTGTCGCCGACCTTGACTACGTCCTCAGGCTTAGCGTTAGGGTCGCTCGAAATCTCGGATGCAGGAATATATCCGGTATGCTTGGTGCCAATATCAACTATAACTTCAGTGCTGTTGACAGCTGTTACTACGCCGCTTACTCTCTTTCCGGTATATATTTTCTTGAGGCTCTGTTCAATTGCTTCTTCAAAATTGAACTCCTCCTCGTTTGACAAAATCTCAGTCATGTCTTTTTTTACCTCCTCAATGATATATGCCGGGGTTGATGCGCCGGCTGAAATCCCAACGGATTTCGCTGTAGAAAAATCAATGTCTTTAAGCTCGCGCGAATCTTCAATGAGATAGCACCTGCAATTGGCGGAGCAAATGTCGTACAGCTTCTTTGTGTTTGAGCTGTTCCGCCCGCCTATAATCAGCATTGTATCACACCCACGGGATAACTCCCTCGCTTCCGACTGCCGTTTTTCGGTAGCCGTGCAGATGGTGTCATACACAGTGACGTCTTCAAAATCCGAGACTGCCCCTATACACTGATTCCACATTACTATATTATAAGTTGTTTGCGAAAGAATTGCAACACCTTTTTTTGATTTTTCACAATTCTTTCTAAGAAGCTTAACAAGCTCAACGCAATTCGGGAAGACTTTGGCACAACCTTCGCCCGATTTGTCGCAGACAGCGGAGCTTTCTGTCCATCCGAGTATTCCCTGAACCTCCGGGTGATTCTCATCACCTGCTATGAGTACAAGCTCGCCCTTGCCGGTTCTCTCTTTAACGAGCTTATGAATCTTCGTGACGAACGGACATGTAGCGTCAACTATATTGACTCCCCGGCTTTCGAGCTCGTCGAAAACAGCTTTTCCGACTCCGTGGGAACGTATAATAACAGTATCTCCCGCCTCAGCTTCTGATGGCGAATCTATAACTCTGATACCGTGCTTCTCCAAATCTGCTACCACAGATGGGTTGTGGATAAGAGGACCCAGAGTGTAGATTTTCTTGTCTGTGCCCTTCTCCGCCGTCTCGTAAGCTATCTTCACCGCCCTGTCGACTCCGAAGCAGAAGCCGGCGGTTTTTGCAACTGTAATGCTCTTATTCATCTATAAGTCCCTTGACTTCGTTCAAAATTATGTCCCTCGAATGTCTGAGCTCGGATGAACTCAGCGAGTTGACTTTGAGTTTATAGTAGGGAATCAGCTTGCCATATCTGACGGTTAAGAAGGTTCTTCCGAATCTGGTTTTGCGTCTCGTGATTCCTACAGGCAGAACGTCTGCGTTCGCCTCGCTTGCGACAAATGAGACTCCGCTTTTGAAGGTTCCCAATTTTCCGTCCTTCGAGCGTGTTCCCTCGGGGAATATGGTAAGATTGTAGCCTTTGTCAAGCCATTTTATGGCGGTTCTGATTGCCGACTTGTCGCTCTTGCCACGCTTTACGGGGAATGCATGGAAAATCTTTAAGGCATGGGCAATCTTATAATCGAAGATGTCCTCTTTCGCCATATATGCTGAGATGTTATTAATCTTCGCTCCGACGGCAACCGGGTCGAAAACTGTGTGATGATTCGGTGCGATGACGTATGAACCGGACTTCGGGATATTCTCAAGCCCTTCATACCGTACCTTCATCACTATTCTCAAAAGAAAGAGTGCGAATCCGCGGAAGAATCCGTAAAAAAAGCGGTTTACTGCCGGAGCCATTCCACGTGCGGGTCTTAAGGCGTTCAATTTCCGGTCGATTATCCCTAAAACCGCCGAAACTGCGCCGTTTATGTCGAGATTTGAAGTGTCGAGCTCCACTGCGTCGTCGGCTTTTTTAAGCGGTGCCGCCGCACGGTGGGAGTCGTTGTAGTCGCGCTCGTTGATTTCTTTCAGAATCTCCTCGTAAGAGATTTCCTGACCTTTCGCAAGGTGCTCTTTCAAGCGCCTGTTGGCTCTCTCTTCGGCGGAAGCCGTCATAAAGATTTTGACCTGTGCGTTCGGGAGGATTACGGTGCCGATGTCCCGTCCGTCCATGACGATGTTGTGCTTTTCCGCCATGTTTCTCTGTAATTCAAGCAGAAATTCTCTGACTTCGGGGATTGCAGAGACTCCTGATGCCGCCATCGCAATTTCGGGAGCTCTTATCGCTTCGGAGACGTCCTCGCCGTTCATGATGACACGCTGTGTGCCGTCGATATATTTAAGTTCAAGCTTGATTTCGCTCAAAAGCGGAACTACCTCGCTTGCATCATTTGTCTTTTTTCCAAGCCTGTATGCATAGAGCCCGATTGAACGGTATAGTGCGCCGGTGTCGACATAGACATATCCCAGAGTTCTTGCAACCTCCTTAGCTATTGTCGATTTTCCGGCACCACTCGGTCCGTCGAGTGCAATGCTTATTCCCATGTAGCTTCACCATCCTGTGTTGTATTTGAAATTGCTCTGACTGCCGTTTCTGCTGTCGCAAAGGCTATTTGCAGGTTATATCCGCCTGTCATCCCGTCGCAGTCGATTATCTCTCCCGCAAAATAGAGCCCGGAAACGATTTTTGACTCCATCGTGGCTGGATTTATCTCTTTCACATTGACTCCGCCCCGGGTGACGATGCCCTCTTCGATTGGTCGAAGACCGGTTACTGTAAGAGTCAGAGCCTTCGTAACTTTTGCAAGATTCTCTTTTTCTTCCCGGGTAATCTGATTGCAGGGCTTGTCCCTATCTATTCCGGAAAGCCTGACCATATCAGCTCGCAGTTCTCTTGGGAAGAGCTTGCCGAGAGATTCCGAAAAAGGCGTGTTCGGCGTTTCGTCGAAGTCCCTCTGGATGCGCTTCGTAAGCTGTTCCATGCTGAGCCCAGGCTTTAAATCTATCACTATTTTGTAGTCTTGTTTATCGTCGATAAAGCAGGACGCAGACAGACTCAGCGGTCCCGCAATGCCGTATCTTGTAAAACTCATCTCGCCGAGTTCTGAATAAATTGGCTTTTTCTTGACTCCGTAAAGTGAAAGAGTCACATTCTTTATTGTGAGGCTGTAGAGTTCATCCGAAAATCTTTCTTTGGTCTCAATCGGGACTAAAGATGCCATCGGTTCTGAGATAGTGTGCCCACACTTTCTGGCAAGTGAATATCCATCCCCGGTCGAACCGGTTTTCGGGTAGCTTTTGCCGCCGGTGGCGAGAATCACAGCTGTTGCTTTATACTCTCCGTGCTCGCCCTGAACGCCCGTAACTCCGCCGTTTTCGGTTAAAATCTTAACTGCCCTGTCCTTCACGACTCTGACGCCTCTGTTTTCGAGAGCCGCCGCAACGTCAGAAGCTTTGTCGCTCACCGGGAACACTCTCCCGCCACGCTCGGTTTTAAGTGGCACGCCATGATTCTCGAACCATTCCATCGTGTCCTGCGGGGACAGGTTGTCAAGTGCGCTGTAGAGAAACTTCGGGTTCCGGATTACGTTTTTCATGACCTGAGTGACGGTGCAGTTATTTGTCAGGTTGCATCTTCCCTTGCCGGAAATTCTGAGCTTTCTGAGGGTCTGCCCAGAAGGTTCCATAACTATAGGTTCAAGTCCCATTTCTTTGAGTCTTGCTCCGGCGAACATCCCGGCTGAACCGCCGCCGATTATGATTACATCAGACGCCACGGTTGCCATCCTCGTTCTTCTGGTAGACGTCGTATTCGTCCCAGATTTCTTCGAGAGTCGCAAAGCTCTTCTCGACTTCCTCGTGATTCTTCAGCGAAACCGCCGCAATAAGGGCGTTGATTAAACTCATCGGGGCGACCAGAGAGTCTACAAACGAAACCATATCCGACCGTGCAAGAAGCACGTTTCCCGAATTTTCGGCAATCGGAGAATCGAGGCTGTCGGTGATTGCGAGAGTTCCGGCTCCCTTCTTTCTGGCATAGGCAAGAGCCTGAACCGTCTGGCGGGAATACCATGGGAATGAGATTCCGATAAGCAAATCTCCTTCGCCAAGCCGCATCAGCTGTTCAAAAAGCTCACTCCTGCTTCCCTGACGAAGCGTCACGACGTCCGGGCGCATAAGCTGGAAATAGTAGCCCATGAACGAAGCCAGAGCCGCCGAGCTCCTGACACCCAATATGTAGATGTGCTTTGCATTTATTATGCTGTCGACAGCGGCGTTGAAATTCTGCTCGTCCGTCTCTTCAAGAGTCTGGCGGATGTGCTCGATGTCGTTTTTCAAGACCTTGTTGAAAACGTCCTCCGGCTTCAGCCTTGACTGCTCGATTCTCTGAACGGCTGTGAGTTTGTTTCTGGCGGCTTCTCTTAAAGACCGCTGAAATTCCGGATATCCCGAAAATCCCAGATCGGAAGCGAACCGGACAACCGTCGATTCACTCACGCCGACGCACTCTCCCAGCTTTGCCGCAGTGAGATATTCCGCCTTGTCGTAGTGGTCCAAAATATACTCGGCAATCTTTCTGTGACCCTTTGAAGCGGTCTTTTCCCTTTCACGAATCAGGTCGAAAAGGTCTGTAGAATTGTTCACGTCTCTTCACTCCTATGTCTGAAAAGCCTTTTTTGCTTCCCTGTGATTCTTTCCCGGCGTTCATGTGTCAAGTCTTCCCGGATTATGAATCCGGTTTCAGCCTGCTCCAGAACGTCGCCCTCATGTATGCCTTCGGGAAGCTGTCCCTTCGGCACATCTATGTGACCGCCGCCATCTTCTTCGAGGACGGCGGATTCGCCTTCAAATCTGTCTATGATATAGAGCTTTCCCATTCTACTCTCCGTTCTCTGTCGTGATACTCAGCCCAGAACCTGTAATTGTGAAGACTACCGTCCCGTCGATATCGGTTCTGTAGATGTTTTCGGTGTACTGTTCCAGCCGAGTGACGACGTCCGAATTCGGGTGGTTATAGCTGTTGTCGCCACACTCGATTACGCAGTATTCCGGCGTGACGGCGTCTAAGAAAGCATAGGAAGAGGATGTCGAGCTCCCATGGTGGGCGACCTTCAGAACGTCGACGTCCAGGTCGATTCCACTTTCCACAAGCTGTGTCTCGATAGCCTTCTCTATATCTCCTGTAAACAGGAACGAGCTTCCCTCGCAGTCAAATCTTACGACGATTGAATAGTTGTTGAGGTTGTCTGAAGAATATTCTGGGACGATTATCCGCAAGGTTCCGCTTCCGAACTGGATGGTTTCATTCTCTGCGGCATACACGGGACAGCCCTTTTCCTCGATGGCGTCAAGGAGCTTTTCATAGGAATTTGTCGTCGGGACATATTCGTCCGGGATTTCCGGCATGATGACCTCGCCGATTTCGATATCCGAAGCGATAACTTTCCTTAGCCCTCCGATATGGTCGGAGTGAGGGTGGGTCGCCACGACGTAGTCAAGCCGAGTGATGCCGAGTTCGTTTAAGTACTCAATCACCGTCTCGCCGTACTCCGCCTCGCCCGAGTCAATCAGCATGGTTGTCCCATCGTCAGCGATGATGAGCTCGCCGTCGCCCTGCCCGACGTTGATAAAGTGCACCGTGGCAGAATTTCCATCGTCAGTCGGTTCAACCTCTTCGTCGGTAGACGCCGTAGTAGTGGACGGCTCGTCCGCCAAAACTTCAGGCTCCTCCACAAAAAAGTGCTCGACCCCGGCGTAAATGATAAACAGCGCACAAATAAGCACCAGCGCCGCCGGGAGACTTAACCTGTATTGTTTTTTCTTTCTTCTTGCAGGCGGGCGCCTGCGGTGGGTTTTGGGCATGGGGACCTCTTCTAATCAAACATTGTTCAAAATCAGTGCCACAATTCCGCCGATAGCCAGGAATGGCAGAAGCAGAAGGAAGAGATACAGAAGTCCTGCCCAGCAGGATGGCTTCTCCTTGCTTTCTACAACCACCGGCGCCTCGTATGCCGGTTCTTTCTGGTTGGCTTCTTTACACTTCTTGTTGAACTGGCTGTGTTCACTCTCAGGAATAGTACCCACTGTGTTCTCTATGAGCATCAGGAACGATGAGTAAACCTCGATTGGAGGCACTGTCACTCCGGTTGCACTCTTCAAATCCTGTCTAAGCTTATCGATTTCCACCTGTCCGATGCCGAAGGCATATGAAAGCTTCGTGTCCCACCTTACCTCTTCGGGAGTAAAGGCGAGCTTATATTCCGTCTTTTCGGGGTGTGAGTACTTCACGAGCTTCCGTGCAAAATACTTCCAGATTTCATCCATTTCATCAAATTTAAGATTTTTCTCATAGTACTGATAAGCGAATCTGTACATGTCTCTGAGTGTCACAAAATCGGAGATGTAAACCTCGTCAATAGGTGGCAACATGACTAAAGTCTCTTTCAGGTGCATGTAAATTACCTTTTTCTTGATGTCGCCCACCTGAAGCTCCTCGAAGGTCTGACTGAGGTTCAAATCTTCATTTTCGTCCAAGCCGCAATCTTTTACAAGCACCCTGCGAAGGTAATCGTAAACTACTCCATAGCGTATCAACGCCGCATCTCTGCTCATTGCCATATTCAACTTTCCCTTTCAAATTTTATTTAAAGCCATCCGGCTTGAAAACTTAGTCCCCTTCGGAGTCGTCCGTTTGTCCCTGCGGAGTCCCGCCAATCATCGCCCGTCTTTCGAGCCACTGTGCCTTGGTCATTAAGACCTGCCTCGGTTTTGCTCCGTCGGCGGGACCGACGATGCCCATCGATTCGAGCTCGTCCATCGTGCGGGCGGCTCGGGCGTAACCGAGCTTTAAACGGCGCTGAAGGAAGCTTGTTGAGGCTTGTCCGGCTTCGACTACGGCTTCTATGGCACGTTCTACGATATCATCAGGATAACTGTCGTGCTCTTCAAGGCTTATGTCACCTGAGTAACCCGAATCGCTGTTGTAAGCCTCGATGCTTTCCGATGGCTTTGTATTGCAATTTTCAAGATACTTTTTCCTATCAAGCCATTGTTGCCTCGTCATTATAACTTTCCGTGGATTTATATTATCACCATATTCTATGATACCCAGATTTTCAAGTTCATCCATTGTTCTCGCACTTCTTGCATATCCCAATCCCAGATGTCTTTGAAGTTGGGATGTCCGGGCATAACCAGCTTCAACAACCACATCAATTGCTTTTTCAATAAGTTCACCCTGATATGTAGTAAGCACTTTTTCATCAATTTGCGGTGTACTCGCTATAGTTTTAGCTTGTGGCTCATTTACAGGTAGCTCTTGCGCCGCAGGCAAAACAGGAGCAGCTTTAGCTTTTTTCTTTGGCTGTTTTTCCGGGCGAATACTTGCTAACATACGTCTTAATGTGTTTCTATCCCACAGCAAGACGTGCGTCCTCTTAGCCAACTGCTGTGCTCCTTCTGTAAAGTAATTATTCGTCATTACAACGCCGACTTGGCACCCGTACATTGCTTTTCCTGCATATACTTCTTGCACAGGCTTGTTACTCAACTTGGAAGAATATCTCTTGCACTGAAAAGCATACTTGATTCCGTCTTTGTAGGCGGTAATGTCAACACCTTGGTCTCCACTTCCACGGGTAACCACAACATTACTGTAACCTGTTTTCCTGAGTAATGTAGCACACCAATACTCAAAGTCATGACCGTCCATATTGTCCACTTGGTCAATGGTTCCCATTGGGGACTTACGTCTGGTAACCATTAAAATTACAGCAACTAGTATAAGAACTGCAAGAAAGAATAAGCTCAGCTCTATATGACTATCGATAAAAGCTGAAACATCTGAATAGAAGACCGCAACTAATAATACAACTAACAAAATAGCAAAGCCAACTGGATTGGTTCTTCCTTTTCTTCTTCGCTTTTTCGCCATAGCCTTTCACTTCCCTAAGATAAACTATCATTCTTCGCTATTATCAGTGGGTGTTTGAGGCGCCTGCGCCGCTCCGCCAATCATCGCTCTTCTCTCTAGCCACTGTGCCTTGGTCATCAGCACCTGCCTCGGCTTTGCTCCGTCGGCGGGACCGACGATGCCCATCGATTCGAGCTCGTCCATCGTGCGGGCGGCTCGGGCGTAACCGAGCTTTAAACGGCGCTGAAGGAAGCTCGTGGAGGCTTGTCCGGCTTCGACGACCGCTTCTATGGCACGCTCGGTCATGTCGTCGATGCCACTGCTCGTGCTCTCTCCCGTATCGGAAGAAGCCTTCTCGCCCTTTGAGACGGGGATGTGCTTCTCAATTTCGCTTTCAATCTTTTCGTCGTACTGCTGTTCTGCGGTCTGGGATTTCAGATACTCGACAACTCGCTTGATTTCGTTTGTGGCGACAAATCCGCCCTGGATTCTCGTCGGCTTCGACTGCCCTACGGGCTTATAGAGAAGGTCGCCGTTTCCGAGGAGGTCTTCGGCGCCGCCTTCATCGAGAATTACTCTTGAATCAATCTGGTTTGAAACTTTAAGGGCAACACGTGAAGGGATGTTCGCCTTGATAAGACCGGTAACGATGTCGACTCTCGGGCTCTGGGTCGCAACGATTAAATGCATACCTGCGGCTCGGGCGAGCTGGGCAAGTCTGCAAATCGACTCTTCAACGTCCTTCGGAGCCGCCATCATGAGGTCTGCCAATTCGTCCACGACGATAACCATCTGCGGAAGCGGTTTCAGGTTCTCGCTCTCTTCTGCGAGTTTATTGTAGTCTTTAATATCTCTGACACTGTTCTCGGCAAAGATGCTGTATCGCTTCAGCATTTCTGTGACAGCCCAGCCGAGTGCTCCGGCGGCTTTCTTTGCATCAGTTACAACGGGTATAAGCAAATGCGGAATCCCGTTATAGACCGGGAACTCGACCTGCTTCGGGTCGACCAGGATGAGCTTGACCTCCTCAGGGGAAGCGTTATAGAGAATACTCATTATAATTGAGTTGGTGAAGACCGATTTACCGGAACCGGTGGTGCCGGCGATGAGAAGGTGCGGCATTTTCGAGATGTCGCCGATGATAATCTTGCCGTCGATGTCACGCCCTACGGGGAAGCAGAGCTTGCCCTTGGCGTTTCGGAACTCGTCGCTGTCGATGAGCTCCCTTATGTAGACGGTTTCACGCTGTTTGTTTGCAAGTTCAATGCCGACTGCGGCTTTTCCGGGGATAGGAGCTTCGATTCTGACGCCGCTTGCCGCAAGGTTGAGGGCGATGTCGTCCGCAAGGCTCGTAATCTTCGAGACCTTGACGCCCGCCGCAGGCTGGAGTTCGTATCTTGTAACGGACGGTCCACGGCTGATGCCGACAATTCTGGTTGCGACGCCGAAGCTCCGAAGAGTCTCGACAAGAGTCTGCGAGTTCTTCTCCGACTCCATTGCATTGTCCTCGGCGGAGGCTTTTCTCTCAACCGGATTCAGTAAATCAATCGGAGGCGCATTGTAGGCGGAAACGGTGCTGTTCTCCATTTCGATAAGTGCCGTCTGACCGCCTTCGGTGACATAGAGCTTGTTTTCCGGCTCGGGCTCCGGCTTCTTTTCTTCGACAACCGGCTCAGCCTTGACTTCGGGAGCTTTTTCTTCAACCGGCTTTTCTTCTTCCTTCGGGAAGATTTCTTCGCTTGCCTTTATCGTGATATCGTCGTCCGAAATGAAGTCGGCAGGCATCTTTTCACGCTTCTTCGTGGATTTCTTCACGGGAAGATTCTTGATGGCTTCCTGCTCGTCGTCCTCCAAAAACTTGGCGACGTCGATTCTCGGCTCATTCGCCTTTTTCTGCTTTTCCTTCTCTTTAGCCTCGGCTTCCTGCTTCTTGCGCTTTTCTTCATTCTCGGCTTCACGTTCAAGCCGCTGGGCTTCTCTTTCATCAGCCGAATCCGACCAAGCCGTTTTTGCCTTGCCGAAAAGACCGGCGATAAATCTTCCCATATCAACAATAGTGATGTTAGTAAGTAACATCACAAATAAAAGTGTCAGAAGAATTATAATAATAAGTGCGCCGACATTGCCGCAGAGAACATGGAGTCCGCCACCAATGAAGATGGAGAGAGCTCCGCCGCCCCTGTGGTTTTCGACGCCGTTTTTATAAAGAGCGCTGATGATTGTTCCGAAGCTGTCGCCCGAAAATGCAGGAGTTTTGGATATGAAGCCGTTGATAATCTCGAACATCGGGCTGACAAGGAAGATTAGCACCGTTCCCTGAACGGTTTTGATGACCGCCGCACTGCTCGACTTGTCGATTGCGAGCATACATGCGACGTAGATAATTATGGGCGCAACAAAAGCCGCGGAGATTCCGAAGAGTCCCCACATGACATTGTGCATGATTTTCCAGAGGGATTCTCCCTCCACCCACGTAAGGAAGAGGAGGAATATCCCCACCACCGAGAATACTATCGAGTAAACCCGGTTCCGCCTCAGCCGCTGAGCCTCCGAAGCCTTAGCCGAAGCCGAGGTGCGCTTGCGAGTCGTTGTTGTTCTTTTCTTTGCTTGCGCCATTATATCACCTTAATTAGAATCACTTAAAGGCTCCCCTGTCAAGGGGAGCTGTCACGCGAAGCGTGACTGAGGGGTTCTCCTTAAAATCATCCCCCAATCACAAACGGATGCCCTACGATTGCTTCCAGAATTGCGATGAAGATTACCACTATTCCTAAGATACCGGTGTAAATCCAGAAAATTTTGAACTTATCCGTCTTGATTATGTACTGAATCAGCCTGATTGCGAGGAAGCCTACCACTGCGGCTACTATGAAGCCTACAAGGCATGGGAAGAAGCCTACCGAGCTTTCACTTCCTATCGCTCCGCCGATTTCGGTTATGCAACCGGCGATGATTGCGGGAATTCCCAAAATAAACGAATAGCTGACTGCGGCGTCTCTTGAAAGTCCGCAGAAAAGTCCTGCCGAAATTGTGGAACCGGAACGGGAAACGCCGGGGAGAAGTGCAACACCCTGGAAGAAGCCTATCTTCACAGAGTCAGAGTATTTCAAATCGGTCATCTTCTTCGAGCCCTTTGCCTGCATATCCGCCATGAAGAGGATTGCGGCAGTGTAGAGGAAGCAGATTCCTTCCATCAGGATTGAATCGTCCTCCGCAAAGCTCTCAAAGAAGCCCTTGAAGATTGCGAACGGGATTAGCATTGCAGTCGAAATAATGAACATGAAGAGAAGCCGTCTCTCGGGTGAGGCGTTGTCGACAGAGAACTTTCTCGTAAATATATCCTTTATCATCGAGACGAACTCTTTTATCAGCTTCCAGATTTCTTTGTAGTAGACAGTGCAGACGGCGACCAGGGTGCCCAGGTGCAAAACAGCAGTCAGGACAAGTCCCTCTTCGCCGCTATTCCCCGAAAAATGCTGGAACAGCGAAAGGTGCCCCGACGACGAGACCGGCAGAAACTCCGTCAACCCCTGAATGATTCCTTGCCAGATTGCTGATAATATCGACATACGCTCAAGTCCTTTCTATTGTAAGTGCGTTCCTGGTGTATACTTTTTGTCAAGATAGAGCCTCGGGTTCGTTGAGAACAGGCTCTTTATTACTTTATTTTTGCCGGAGACGGTATATTCTACTTTTCCGTTCCGGATGTCCATAAATCGTGTCGGCTTTTCGCCTTTTGTGAAGATGTCGTACTCGGAGATTATTGTGTAGAGCACTCTTCGTCACCTTCTATCATCCGATACAAGCACTCGATTGCTTCGCTAAGTCCTCCGACTGAATCGATTATCCCTTCTGCAACGGCGTCCTCGCCTGTCAGGACGCTTCCGACGTCCATAACGAGCTCTCCGGTTCTCAGCATAAGTTCTTTGAATCGTTCAGCCGTGATGCCAGAATTGTCTGCGACGAACCGGACGATTCGTTCCTGCATTTTCTCAAAATAGGATAGTGTCTGCGGAACTCCCAATACCAGTCCCGTAAGCCGCACCGGGTGAATCGTCATGGTTGCGGATTTTACGATAAACGAGTGTCTTGCACTGACTGCCAATGGCACGCCGATTGAATGTCCTCCACCGACAACTATTGAAACGGTCGGGGTCTTCATCGAAGAGATGAGCTCCGCAAGAGCCAGCCCTGCTTCGACGTCTCCGCCGACGGTGTTTATTATAATGATAAGCCCTTCGATGGTTGCGTCCTGCTCGATGGCAACCAGTGCGGGCATGATGTGTTCATATTTTGTGGTTTTATTCTGCGGTGGAAGGATGTAGTGCCCTTCAATCTGCCCGATAACGCTCAGGCAATGGATGAGGTGCCGGGAATTCTGAATCGCAATATCCCTGAACTGCTCCGAAAACTCAGCCTGCTCCTCGGTAACTTCCGTATTACTTCCCATTTCATCGCTCATGTAATCAACTCCCGATTGGTTTTTGATTAGCATGTGCCGGGCGAACGAAATTATGCAGGAAGACTATGCCTGATTATTCATCTTCAATTATACTCTATAAAACCGAAATCGTCAAGGAATTATCGGGATTTTGCGGGAACAAATTTATTATCAGCAGGTTCAATTTTCTGCAAGTTTATTTCACAGATTAGTGCGGTTTTCGTCAAAACTGCACAAAAACTTATTATTGCAACTTTATGTTAAAATTGTTATAATGGCATCAGGAGCATATCCTACTACTTTTGAAAGGAACATACTGAAATGAAGAGACGAATTATAGCGCTGGTACTGGCGCTGATAATGATTATGGCGCTCGTAGGTTGCGGGAGCTCGACGAGGCAGATTGTGCAGATAACCCTGTCGTCGGAGGACTCTCAGGCAATCTTAGCCGCCGCAGGAATCCGGCTTCCCGACGCTGAGGAAACCGCCGCTTCCGGAACCACCGTCAAGTGGTACGCATGGTACGACGACTTCCACAACTACTCGGAGGACGAAGTTGTCAACACCGGTTACTACACCTTCACCGAAAAATACGGCTGTGAGGTACAGTGGATTGAGTGCACATGGGACCAAAGATTTGACGATTTGGCAAACCTGGTTCTTTCTTCAAACTCGCCCGACTGCTACCCTGGAGACGTTGAAACATATCCCGACAACTGCATCAAGGGAATGTTCCAGGCTGTCGACCCGTATATCGACTACACCGACCCGCTTTGGGAGGGCACAGCAGACTTTGCATATTCAAGATTCGCACTCGGCGACCATGTCTACATGATTATCACCGACATCACAACCGAGCATGTTGTCGCCTACAACCGCAGAGTCATCGACGAATACGGCTATGACGACCCTGCCGAGCTCTATTGGAACAACGAGTGGACTTGGGATGTATTCTTAGATATGTGCATCGATTTCTCTGACGCCGATGACGACAGATATGCACTCGACGGCTGGGCTTATGACAACGCACTTATGGAATCAAGCGGCACCGACGTCGTTACATATGACGTTGATCTGGGAGAATTCGTCACAAATCTCGACGACCCGAGACTCGAACGTGCGGCAAACCTCATTTATGAACTGAAGAAGAATGACTGCATCTATCCCGTCTGGAACAACGGCTGGCAACTCCGTGGCGGTCAGGAAATCGAAGGCGTCGGAATCAAGGAAGGCTTGACTTTATTCTGGCTCCGTGGCACCTGGGCGTTCACCGGAACCGTTGAAGAAATGAGCCAGATTTGGGGCGACATCTCCGAAGGCGAGCTCATGTTCTGCCCGCTTCCGAGAGACGATGACGGCGACGGTAACTACTATGTCACTGTCAAAACCTCCGGATACGTTATCGTTTCGGGCGCTCAGAATCCCGAAGGCGTTGCACTTCTAGCTTCCTGCGACAGATTCAAGATCCTAGACCCGACAGTCGTTTCCGTAGACCGCAAACAGCTCGAAGAGATTTATCTCTGGACTGACGAAATGCTCGAAATGTACGACCACATCCACGACCTCGCAAACGGCGACTACACCGTCGTAGTCTACGACGCAGGTCTCGGCGACAAGGTCGACGGCGCCGTCAACAGCTGTAAGGAACTCGGACGTCTCGCCACCGCCACCACCTGGGCACAGGTCAAGGAATCCTATTCGGATAAGCTGGATTACTATGTCGGGCTGCTGAATGAGGATGTTGACACTTACAATGCGGCAAATTGATGTCGGCGCCTTTGGCACCGACGCGCCTCCCTTTGGTCGGCGCACCTCTCAGTCAGCTACGCTGACAGCTCCCCTTGACAGGGGAGCCATTTTTATCCTCATGATAGTTTGCATTAAAGCGCAAAAAGGCTCCCCTTTTTAAGGGGAGCGCATAAGTTCGCAAGCGAACTTAGAGAGATTTGCTTCGCAAACTCCGACTGAGAGGTTTGCGAGCCCGAAGGGCGAGCGCATCATCCCTGCCACAGTCCATGCAGATTGCAATAAGCATAGACTGCAACAACCTCGTCACCCGGAAGAAGTGCAAAGCTTGCCTTTGGGGCATCTGTCGGAGTGAGAACCTTTCTCTGGTTACCGTTCTTGGTCTCCAGGAGAATCCACTCTATGTAGTGAGCCTCGGTCATCGGGTGCAGAACTTCGCCGACGGTGACGTTTACGACGCCGTTCTCAACAGTGTAGACCGGAATATGCTTTTCGTGGGCGGCTTCGGTGGTTCCGGGAACGAGCTCCTTCATCGGCTCGCCACAGCACATAACCGGCACACCCTTGTCCTTGATTTTTGCAACAATCTGCCCGCAGTGGGTGCAGATGTAGAATTTTAATTTCATGGGGTTTTACCTCCTGTAAGTAATCATGTGTATATTGTAGCATATTCGTGCTCGTATTTCAAGCCTTAATCGTCAGACACCGTCAGCACTCCGACCTGCCCCAGCACTCTTTCCGCTTCGTCCGAGTCAAGCTCGCCTACCGAGCCCATCTTTTTCTGGATGATGTCAGAACGGTGCTTCAGTTCGTCGACGCCACTGCGGGCAGAATCTAACTGCTTCATAACCTTGTCAATCTGGGTGCCGAATTTCTGGTACTGAGCCTTTACTGCCATCAGGAGCTTCAGGACTTCGGCGCTCTTTTCATTGAGGGCGACGTTTGCAAATCCGACTCTGAGGCTGTTTAAGAGTGCTGTAATCGTCGTCGGACCGGCAATCATAATCTTTTCGCTGGACTGGCACCATTCGGAGAGACCGTCAATCCGGAGAACTTCGGCATAAAGACCTTCGGTCGGAAGGAACATGATTGCGAAGTCGGTTGTGTACGGCGGGTCGATGTATTTTGAGGAAATGCTCTTCGCTTCTGCCTTGATTCGCTGTTCGAGCTCCTTGACTCCGGCGGCAACTCCCGCTGGGTCACCGGCTTCGGAGGCGTCGAGAATCTTATTATAGATGTCCGAAGGCATCTTCGAGTCGATAGGAAGATATGTAAACGACTTCTTGTCGCCGGTGCTCGAAGGAAGCTTTACGGCGAACTCGACCCTGTCGGAAGAGCCACGCTTTGTGGCGACGTTCTTCTCGTACTGGGAGGAGGACATGGTGTCCTCTAAGATGGCGGCAAGCTGTTGCTCGCCCCAGATGCCACGTGTCTTGACGTTTGATAAAGTCCTGTTCAAATCCTGAACTCCGCCGGAAAGCTGGTTTAATTCGCCCAGAGTCTTGTAGAGCTCCGAAAGCTGTTCGCCAATCTGCTTGAAGTTCGAGTCGAGGCGCTCGTTGAGGGTCTTCTGCATCTTCTCGTCGACAACGCCCTTGATTTCGCCGAGCTTCTCGTTCATGATGTTTCGGACGCTGTTGAAGCCGCTGTCCATCGCCTCTGACTGAGACTTCCGGGAGGCTTCAATAGACTTCGAGAGCTCTTCCCTATTGTCAGATAGCGACTTCGAGAGCTCCTGCCGGAGAATCTGGTCGGACGTGAGCTGGGAGTTCTGGAGGGTATCGAGCTGGGCTTTTATCTCGCCAATCGGCTTTCCGGTCTCCCTGATTTCAGACAAGATTTTCTCGTTTTCCTGGGAATTATCCCCCGGGACGTTCTTTTTTCCGAAATAAATCACCACTCCGAGAACGGCTCCAAGAAGAATTATAGCCAGGACGAGTAAAACTATCGTCAAAATTTGCATATTTTGAACTTCCTTTCAAGAATGATTCTAACTAGCTTGCTTAAATGTCTTGCATTGCTCGCTGTTTTTTGATATAATGTCTGTATCGGATTCAATCTGAGCTCTCAGAAGCTGTGCTTCTTTTGCATCGTTGTAGTTCTGGATGATGAGAAGACCCTCCCTGAGTTTATAGACTCCGATAATTCCTAACGCTAGTGCTGCTAAGTATGTAAGCATAATGATGCCGCCTTTCTTTAAGTTTCTGACACCATTATACTATATGGCTTGTCCGTTTATTCGGACTATAGCACGACTTTATTCGATTTTTAGTACTATTTTTCGTACTTTATAGATATTTTTGCGGGAGATGAGCAGATTTGTCTGAAATAAAACTGATTGCGGGAGTCAGCGTGAACGCCGATTCCGTCAGAAAAGAATATAAGATAGAAGACGGCAGGCTCACTCTCACCCTTTCCGCCGAAGACTACAAGGGCTTCTGGAGTCGGGCGGTGGCGAGATTCACCGAGCCGATGTTCTTCTTTATCGAAGTTCCCGACGGGGATTCCGAAGAGTATCTGACGTATTACCTGAACTGCACCGTTCCCGTTGCAAAGGCTATCTTAAAGCGCTACGGCGGAATCCTGTTCACCGACGGCGTGATAAAGTTCGGCTTCGGAAGCGACGCCGGCGACGAGCTCTACATGCAGGAATTCCAGCGCCTCGACATCTACTCTAACAGTTTATCAAAATTCGAGCCGATTGTAAAGTCCCTCGGCTACAAAAATAATCCGGAAGCCCTTACAATCTGGGATGTACTCAGTGATAGTAATCCTGGCATGAGGGAATGTGTCGAAGTGGATGATGAGGGATTTGAGGATATTATAGAGAATCTGAGCGAGGTGGGGCTATATCAGGAGTAAACCCCTCAGTCAGCTTCGCTGACAGCTCCCCTTTCAGGGGAGCCTATAACTGCCTCTTCACAAGCTTCTGATAGAAGCAAAAAAGCCTCCCCTGAAAGGGGAGGGGGACCGCCGGCGAAGCCGGTGGTGGAGGGGTTTCCGCAAGTACACTACCGGTTCAACCGGAAACATATTGGAGGAATCATTTATGGCTTACATTATAGGTGTAGACATTGGCACAAGCGGAACGAAAACGGTTCTGTTTGACGAAATGGGTACGGTTATCGCTTCAAAGACGATAGAATACCCGATGTATCAGCCGAAGAACGGCTATGCGGAGCAGGATCCCGCTGACTGGGCTAATGCCGCAATCGGCACTATCAAGGCTGTCGTTGCAGAAAGCGGCGTCAAGAAGGAGGACGTCAAGGGCATCGGACTTTCCGGTCAGATGCACGGTCTTGTCATGCTCGACAAGGACAACGAGGTCATCCGCCGCTCAATCATCTGGTGCGACCAGAGAACCGCAAACGAAGTCGACGAGATGAACCGCATCCTCGGCAGAGACAAGCTCATCGAAATCACTGCGAACCCCGCACTCACCGGCTGGACAGCCGCAAAGATTCTCTGGGTCAAGAACAACGAACCGGAGAATTACGAGCGTTGCCGCCACATCCTTCTCCCGAAGGACTACATAAGATTCGTTCTCACCCACGAGTACGCTACTGAAGTATCCGACGCTTCCGGTATGCAGTTACTCGATGTTCCGAAGAGAAACTGGTCGGAAGAGGTTATCTCAGCATTGGGATTTGACCGTTCTATGTTCGCTAACGTCTATGAATCCTGCGAAGTTACTGGCGGCTTAACGAAAGAAATCGCCGAAACTGTCGGACTTTGCGAGGGCACACCGGTTGTCGGCGGTGCCGGAGACAATGCCGCAGCGGCAGTAGGAACCGGAGTCGTTGAGGACGGCAAGGCGTTCACTACAATCGGAACCTCCGGCGTTGTATTCGCACACACCTCAAACATTTCTATAGACAAATTGGGAAGAGTCCACACCTGCTGTGCGGCTGTTCCGAACAGCTGGCACGTAATGGGCGTTACCCAGGGCGCAGGTCTGTCTCTAAAATGGTTCAGAGACAACTTCTGCAACGCTGAGAAGGAAACCGCAAAGCTGATGGATGTCGACGCATATTATCTCATGGACAAGGAGACCGCAACCGTCCCGATTGGTGCGAACAGACTTCTCTATCTCCCGTATCTTATGGGTGAGAGAACCCCGCACCTCGACCCTGATGCAAGAGGAGTCTTCTTCGGTCTTTCCGCTATGCACACGAAGAAGGACATGCTCAGAGCCGTTATGGAAGGCGTTTCCTACTCGCTCCGTGACTGCGTCGAAGTGTTCAGACAGATGAATATCAACGTTTCCGACATGATGGCTTGCGGAGGCGGAGGCACCAGCCCCATCTGGAGACAGATGCTAGCAGACCTCTATAACTGCCCTGTCAAGACCGCTTCCTCGAAGGAAGGTCCCGCACTCGGCGTTGCAATCCTCGCCGGTGTCGGCGCAGGACTCTATTCGAGCGTCCCTGAAGCCTGCCACGCAATCATCAAGACCGACAAGGTCCAGGAGCCCATTGCAGAGGACGTCCCGAAGTACGAGGAGTTCTACCAGCTCTATACCGAGATTTACCCGGCACTCAAAGCGGAGTTCAAGAAATTGGCTAGTCTGTGATTCAGGCTGAATCAAATCAGAAATTGAAATCGCCCCGTCTGTTTTGGCAGGCGGGGCTTGATTAAATGAAGATTTTGTGGTAAGCTATAGTAAAGATTTTTGTCAGGAGGGCACTTTTATGGATTTAAGACAACTTCTTGGAGAAGCTACAGAGTACGACAAAAAACAAGCTGTAGAAATGAAAAAGCCGAAAAGCTGGTTAAAAAGCGTCAGTGCCTTTGCTAACACAGTCGGAGGTGTTCTTGTCTTTGGCATCACTGATGACGATGAAGTTGTCGGGATAGATGACATTAAAGTTGCATCGGAATATGTCAGTCAGAAAATAAAAGAACGCATTTCTCCATTTCCAAATGCTGTCCTCCGAGTTCAATCAGTCGATGATAAAGAAGTCCTGACTGTGTATGTTCCGGAAGGCTCTGAAACTCCTTACTATTATTCTGCCGAAGGAGTTACCGAAGCGTACATCCGCATCGGTAACGAAAGTGTGCTTGCTGATGCAACAGAACAGAAGCGTTTGATTCTCAGAGGACGTGGCACCTCATACGACACACTCATGTCACCATACAACTATGACGACTACGCCTTCAGCAAACTTCGTGAACGGTATAAGTCGTGGACCGGCAACAGCATGACTGAGAAAATGATGGATTCATTCGGAATCCGCAATTCTGACGGTCAGCTCACGAACGCAGGAGCATTATTGGCTGATGATGGACCTGTCCGCCATTCACGCCTTTTCTGTACCAGATGGAATGGTCTTGACAAGAGTGGCGGCGGTGTGGATGCACTCGACAGCGCCGAATTTTCAGGAAGCCTGATTATTCTTCTGAACGAAGGACTCAGCTTTGTCAAGCGTAATATGCGGACAATGTGGAAGAAAACGGCTGATTCAAGAATTGAGATGCCGGACTACTGCGAACGCAGTGTTCTGGAAAGTCTTGTGAATGCTCTTATTCACCGCGATTATCTTGTAACGGGAAGCGAAGTTCATATCGATATTTATGATAATCGCCTGACTATTTTCTCTCCCGGCGGAATGCCGGACGGCACCTTAGTCCAGGACTGGAACATCACGGACATTCCGTCAATCAGGCGCAATCCTGTTCTGGCTGATATTTTCAACCGGCTCGGATATATGGAGCGTAAAGGCAGTGGTCTTGAAAAGATATGCTTAGCGTACGAAAATGCGGCAAATTATACCCCGGAGCTCGCACCAACATTCTTCTCCAACAGGTCTTCCTTTATCGTAACTCTCTGGAATCTTAACTACCAAGCCATTCAAAACGGCGAGTTTGATGAAAGCTTGTTCGAGGAGCAGGATGGAGGGCAGACTGGAGAGCAAGATAGGAGTCAAGACGAAGGGCAGGCTGGAAGGCAGGCTGGAAGGCAGGCTGGAAGGCAGGCTGAAGGTTATAATAACAACATAACGAAGCTGTTAGAATACTGTAGCGTGCCAAGAACTCGAACAGAAATGCAACAGTTTTTAGGAATGTCAAGCCGTTCTACATTCCAAAAGCTTTACTTGTCTGTATTACTGGAAAGTGGAAGCCTGAAAAGAACTTTGCCGGATAAAATAAGCAGTCCTAATCAAAAATATATAAAATCATAGTCAACAAAAATGCCGGCGGAGGTAGCTTCGCCGGCTTTGTCATCTTCCCTATTCTCCGCATAAACTAAACCAAGCCCTATGCTTTCTCCCCGGCGGGGCTGAATAAACGGCTTTGATATCGTCAACAATAGGAGTACAAAAGCGTTTATTAACCTCGAAAGGAATGGTGATTTTATGTCAATGCCGGTGCCGGTATACAGAGGAGAGATTTATTATGCGGATTTGAGCCCTGTGGTCGGGTCAGAGCAAGGCGGAATCCGTCCCGTACTTATAGTTCAGAACGACGTCGGGAACCGTCATTCGCCGACGGTCATCGCCGCCGCCATCACAAGTCAACGGGAAAAGACCCACCTGCCAACGCACATCGAGATAGACTCTAACTCCTGCGGGCTCGCAAAAGACAGCATTGTTCTTCTGGAGCAGATTCGCACAATAGACAAAAAGCGCTTGAAAGAGCGCATGGGAGTCCTCGATTCAACTTCCATGAACAAAATAAATCAGGCACTCGCTGTAAGTTTGGGCATGATGTCCTGACCTAAGCTTGTGCCTGAACGGCTTACTTTTCTAAATCTTTAAGAGCCTTCAGCTCTTCACGGGAGACTTTTATAACCGCATCCTTGATGACGGTGAGCTTGTCTCTCTCGAAGACGGTTGTGCCCTCGGCGCCGTCAAGCTTGACGGTGACTTTTCCGGAAATCAGGTTCGCATCGGTTACGGTTCCCTTGCCAGATGGCGTGTTGACGAGTGCTCCGACCTTCGGAGTTATCTTTAATAGCTCCTCGTAGCCGTCCTGCTCGTATTTCAAGCAACACATGAGCCTTCCACAGGCTCCCGAAATCTTTGTCGGGTTGAGGGACAAGCCCTGCTCCTTCGCCATCCTGATTGAAACCGGCTGGAATTCTCCTAAGAAGCTTGCACAGCAGAACTGCCTTCCGCAGACTCCCAAGCCTCCCATCATCTTTGCTTCGTCACGAACACCGATTTGCCTCAGCTCAATTCTCGTGTGGAAGACGGACGCCAAATCCTTTACGAGCTCTCGGAAGTCGACACGGTTCTCAGCCGTGAAGTAGAAGAGAAGCTTCGAGTTGTCGAAGGTGCACTCGACGTCGACAAGGTTCATTTTGAGCCCGTAGTGTGCGATTTTTCTCTCGCAGATGTCGGCGGCGTCGGCTTCCTTGATTCTGTTTCTTTCAATCTGCTTGAAATCGTCCTCAGTGGCGATTCTTATAATTGTTTTAAGAGGCGGAACAATCTCACTGTCCTCGACCATCTTGTTGGCGAGCACGACGTTTCCGCACTCAACTCCACGGGCGGTCTCGACAATTACCTTCGTTCCGACCGGGATATCCGCCCCGTCCGGCGAGAAGTAATAGACCTTCCCGACACTCTTAAATCTTACTCCGATTATTTCAGTCATTTTTATCTTCCCTGCCAATCGGCGGGGTCCTTTCTTATATAATTACAATCTCCCAATCAACTTCCCACACAAATCCGCCATTGTGAGACTCACGCTGGCGTTGCCACGGAGCTTCTGGGAGGCTTCTATGATTCGGTCGTACATGGTTATCAGGGCTTTTTGCCCGGTGGTTTCGCTCAGCTTCTGGGTTTCGGTTGAATAGAAGCTCTTGTCCTCATAGCCTTGCTTGCGCTTTAAAGCTTCGGAAATCACTTTTGAAAGCTCACCGGTCAGCTCAACTGCCGTCGCACGGTCGGTTTCGTTCAGGGTTTTCAGAAGTACATACTCGTCCGACTTTGCAAGCGCTTCCGAAGCGGATTTCACTCTCATATAAAACTCGTCGCTTCCGCCACTCAGGTACTCGATACAGGCGCCGATGTTGCCACCAAAGTGCTGATAGGCTCGCTCGGCGTCCGATTCACTGATTCTTCTCTCAGTCAGAGCCGCAATGGTGTCTTCATGCGTCGCTTCCGGGATGTTGATGACAATCGCCCTCGAACGGACTGTCGGAAGGACATTCTCCTGCTTCTCGGCAGTCATGATGATTATGACGTGGTCGGGCGGCTCCTCAAAAATCTTTAAAAGAGTATTCTGCGCCGCAGGGAGAGCTTTATCAATGTCCGGCAGGATATAAATCTTGTATCCGCCCTCGTTTGATGCGATATAGGCGTCGCTTATCAGCGGTCTCAAATCGTCGGCACGGTAATTCCCCGACTTTCCGCTTGCCGAAACGGTTATCACGTCCGGGTGGGCGTCGTTTGAAATCATCCGGCAGTCTTTGCACACTCCGCAAGGGATTGTATCTGTGCTCCGGCAGAGAATTTCAAGCGCCATGTATTTCGCCGCAGTCTTCTTGCCGACACCCTTGTCTCCCACCAAAAGAAACGAGTGGCAGAGGCGGTTGCGGCTTCTCATAGAGAGAACCAAATCAGCGATATTGTCCTTTGAATAGAGCCGTAGCATCAGAATTTCTCGAACCGGTCGACGTCGGTGACGAAGATTGTCGCACCGCCGATTGTTACTTCAAGCGGCTTTGCGGCGAAGTTACCCCGGACAGCCGTTGTCGGGACGTACTGCTTGCGCTTGCGGCAGTTGTGCTTGATTATTTCGATGCAGTCGTCAAGCTGTTCATCCTCAACGCAGATTAAAAGCGTCGAGTTTCCGGAACGGAGGAATCCGCCGGTGGACGAGAGCCTTGTCGACTGATGTCCCGCAGAGTTCAAGGCATCCGAAACGCCTCTGAAATCGTCATCATTTATAACAGCAAATATCAGCTTCATGTAATCAGGCTCCTTAGATACGGCAATTTGACAGGCAAAATGCCTATTAATAGTTTTATTATAACACAGCGCTTGAAAAAATGCAACGATTTGCCCCGGTTTTTAAAATAACACATCAAAGATATTTTCGCATTGCGATGATGTCCTCCAGAATTTCGAATCTTTCGACTTCTGCGGCGTAGATTCTCCTCTGCAAAGACTTTCTCTCGTTCACGTCCCTTTCCGTTTCGAGCTGACTCTTCAGCCGCTCCATATACTCTGCCATCTTCACTGCTTCTTTTTCATAACTCTCAATCAGATCTTTCAAATATTCTACCTCCATTAATTTTGGAACGATTGTTCCGTTTCAATATCAATGATAGCAGAAAATTTGTTTTTGTCAAGTGATTATAGGGTAAGAATTCGGACAGGTCACGAAAAATTTTTGAAACTTCGCAATTTCTGATTGAAATTGGGCTCATGGCGTGATATACTTTTTCTATTGCGTAAAGTTGGAGCTGATTATTACGAATCAAGAAAAGATAGCTAGAATAAATGCCTTAGCAAAAAAGTCCCGTGAAGAGGGCTTGACTGATGACGAGAAGCAGGAGCAACAGCTTCTCAGAAACGAGTACCGAGCCGCAATCAGGGCGAGTCTCACGGCGACACTCGACAATATAGAGTTTGAAGAGTACAAAGAATCGCTTAATCCGAAAGGTGGATGCTAGAATGTTTGAACCAAGACCGAAAATCAAGCTTCTGATGCTTCAGAAGATACTTCTTGAAAACACCGACCCGGAGCACCAGCTGTCCGGAAACGACATTATCCGGCTTCTCGGCGACTATGGCATAAACGTCGAGAGAAAGTCGGTCTATGACGACATCGACACACTCATCCAGTCGGGGATGGACATTGTCACCGAGCGCCGGGGTCATGCGAACTATTACTATGTAAATTCGAGAACCTTCCAGGACGAAGAGCTGATGATTCTTGTAAACACGGTTGCGTCCTCAAAGTTCTTAACGAAAAAGAAGTCGGACGAGCTCATCTCAAAGCTAAAAACACTCACGAGCAAGTATCAGGCGCAGAGTCTTTCAAGAACAATCTATGTCGACGGACGGTCTAAGTCCAATAACGAGCGTATATACTACTCTATAAATGCGATTCACGAGGCGATTGTCAAGAACCGGCAGGTGTCCTTCCACTACACCGAGTACGACATCAACTTAAAGAAAAAGTATCGCCACGGCGGACAGCTCTACACCGTCTCCCCGTTTTACCTTATTTCCGACAGCGATTACTACTACCTCACCGCCTACAACCCCGGTCACGACGACATCTCGAACTTCAGAATCGACCGCATGGCGGATGTAAGTATTTCTGAAGAGCCGAGGCTGGAACTGACACCTGAACAGCAGGAAAGAGCGAAAGAAGTGCGCTCGATGTTCGGCGCCTTTGCAAGAGAGAAAACGACCGTCACCCTCAGAATGAGCTCTAAGCCTTATGTTTTCGGCGTCCTTGTCGACAAATACGGCTCTAGTCTCCACCCAAACCGCATTTCTGAGGACAAATTCACCGTCCGCATCGAAGCCCAGATAAGTCCGGCATTCTACACCTGGCTCTTCTCGTTCGGAGATGACGCCGAAGTTCTCGAACCAGAATGGGTCCGCAATGAGGCGAAAGAGAAGATTGAGAAGATGGCGGCAAATTACAATGTATAATGTACAATGTACAATGAGAAAGGATTTCCATGTTTTCCTGGCTAACATCAACCCACATCGGCAAGCTTATTGCCACGTTTTTGATTTCCATGCTCCCGATTGTCGAGCTTCGGGGAGGGATTCCCTATGGCGTCGGGTTCGGGCTTAAACCCTATGAGGCTTTTATCGTCGCTGTCCTCGGGAATATGCTCCCCGTGCCGTTTATTCTGCTGCTTCTTGAAAAAGTCCTCCAATGGATGAAGAAGCAGGAGAACTTCTTAGGTCGTGCCGCCAACTGGCTGGAGAAAAAAGCCTACAGCAAGCAAGGCACTATTGAAAAGTTCAAAGCCTTCGGTCTCTTCGTCCTCGTAGCCGTCCCGCTTCCCGGCACCGGCGCCTGGACCGGCTCGCTCGTAGCCGTAGTCCTCGGCATCGACAAGAAAAAGGCGTTCCCGATTATCTTCGCCGGAGTCATCACGGCAGGCGTGATTATGCTGCTGGTGTCGTATGGAGTTAAGGCGATATTTTAGATTCCTGCAAAATCTTTAGTTTTCCCTTGACAAGTCTCTTGTATAAATGATACAATGACTTTAACGATAAATACTTGACAGGATGTGTAGGGATGAAACAAGATAGTTCTAGGGCTTTAGCGGCTGTAATAGTATTTTTGGTGATTGTAATCGTACTCATTTTATTATTTCCACCGCTTGCTGTTATCCCTATTATCATTGCGTTGCTCTACTTTATCTCTTACAAAAATCAAAATGGCAATTCGTCAGAACACTCTTCATTCTTCTGGTTTAGATTCTTTCCAACTAAAAAAGTTAAACGGTATCTGTGGGTTGATGACAAACGCAAAAAATTCCGACTTCCCAGTAGCGAACACAGATACAAAATTTATAACTACTCTGACATACTCGATTTCGAATTAATTGAAGACGGCAACACCGTTTCAGGAATTTCATTAAGCGGATTGGTTACGGGTGGTCTGCTTTTCGGAAAAGTAGGTGCCTTGCTGGGTGAAATAAAAGGTAAACAAAGTCAAACCTGTAGCCGCCTTCATGTGCGTATTATGTTCAACAATGTGCATGACCCTATGGCTCTCATAAAACTGATAGATTCAGAAGTCAGTAAGTCTTCGCTAGTGTACCAGACTGAACTCGAAAACGCCCAAAAAATCATTTCTATACTCAACATCATCAAAACCCAAAACGCTCAAAATTCTGCAAACCAATGATTAAAACAAATTCTCGTGACCAACCTATAAAATTTTCCACTGCCGAAGGCGAACAGCTCGCCAGAGACGAAGACGTCTCCGCCGTCTCCAAAAGTCTGATAACAAAGAATAAGCAGGCATATGAGGAGTTGGCAAAATAGTCTCAGTAATACTTCAGCCCCACCGAATCCCGGCAGGGCTGAATTTTTATGCTTTTTTCTTTTCCGTCAGGATATTTCCGCTAACTTTGCTTCTCTTTCGGCGAGGGTGAGGACTTTTAAGCCTGCCCGGACGTCGCTTTGCACGTCTTCTATCGGTACAATTTCTTCACGTAAGCCCACCGCCTCTGCGATTTTGTCGCAACTTTCCGAAAGCCAGTACCGCCGCATAAAGATGGCTCGGTTTTCTTGGGAGAGTGTGTCGAAAAAGCTCCCGATAATCCCAGCAAGCTCTTTTGCCTCAATTTCGCCCTCAACACTGCCACTGCTCGCAAGGCAACCCTCAATCTCCTCCATCGCAACCGTGTAGGAGCTCCGCCGCTTGGCGGCTTCTTTTTTGCGGTAGGCGTTGATGGAGATGTTGCGGACGATTTTTATCACGAACGACAGAAGCGGCTCGGGTCTCTCCGGTGGGATGGAGTTCCACACGCCCAGGTAAGCGTCGTTGACGCACTCCTCCGCATCCTGCCTGCTCCCTAAAATGTTGTTCGAAAATCCCCGGCAAATCTCGCTGTACTTCAGATCAAGCTCCCGTATCGCCGTCTCCGACCGGTCAAAAAACAGGTCGATAATCATGCTGTCTTCCATATTTTCTCCTCCTTCTTTTGGGCTTCAACTGTATACTACGGTTTTTAAGGCGGAAACTACAGCCAATTTGCAATTTGTCGCCACCTACGGCGGCGACGCGCCTCCCGCTGGTCGGCGCACCTCTCAGTCGCCTTCGGCGCCAGCTCCCCTTAGTAAGGGGAGCCAGTAGTGCCCATCATAAAAAGGCTCCCCTGAAAGGGGAGATGTCAGCGAAGCTGACTGAGGGGTTTCCAATAAAACCACACATCCGCCTTCCCTGCTTGCTTCGTGCCTTCGTAGATTTCGGTGTCGAGACCGCCAATTCTGAAGCCGGTGGAGAGATAGAGGCGGCAGGCGATGAGGTTGTTGTCCTGACCGACGGTGCAGACGCCCTTGAAGCCATGTTCGGCGGCATAAGCCTTGCAAGCCCCGACGAGAAGCCTGCCGACGCCCTTGCCCCGGGCTTTTCGGGAGACCTTCAGGTCTTCGAGATAGAGCCGCCTGGTGAAATGCGGGCAAAGAATCGCCACGCCGACGCAGTCATCTCCATCGTAAGCGCCGAGAAAGACGTAGTCAGGCATCTCTTCGTAAACATAGTTCTCGTCGGGGAAGACCATTTCGGAGACTTCCGCCTCGGGGAGCATCTCCTCCCGATAGCTCCATTCGCCGTCCCGGCGTTCGACAATCAGCCTGCCGATGAGCCTGAACGGGTCGTTTTTAAGATTGATGTCGGATTTGTTTTCGGCGGTTATTTTGCGGATTTCAATCATTTCGTCACTTCCTCCACTCTCAGTTCTTCACCATCAACCCTGAACCCCACCTTCATCTCCGCAAATTCAAAACTATAAAACCTGTCCGGGTCGTCCTGATACCTGGGTCTCGGGTCGAGGCTCAGAAGGGCTTTCAGGTTTTTAAGCTTATCTTCAGGAATTTCCCGTTCTATTTCGGGCGGGATTGTAACTTTGAGCATATGGTGCTCGGCGTCGGCTTGGTCGGAGAAGCCGCACTTAGCGTCGGGGTGGCTGTCAGAATAGGCGATATAGGGCTTGATGTCGAAAATTGGCGTCAGGTTCATAAGGTCGGCGCCGGTGACTTCAAGAACTGTGCCCTTGTCGGGGGTCTTCCTAACACCTACGAGCTTCACAGACGAAAGCCCCAGAGAATTTGGACGAAACGGCGACCGGGTTGCGAATACTCCGACACGCTTATTGCCGCCGAGTCTCGGAGGTCTTACCGTCGGGGAGAAGCCGTCCCGCACCGACTCCGAAAACTGCCAGATAAGCCAGAGATGCGAGAATCCGTCAATCTCACGTAGCGACTGCTCGTTCCGGAATTCCGGCTCGAAAACTATAATCGAGTGCATATTTTCAAGAAGTCCGCTTTGCCTCGGGATTCCGAATTTCGAGGTAAAGTCGTTCTCGATGTGCGCAATCTGTTTTATTTCAAAGGTTTTTGACATAAAAATGCCCCATTTCAAGCTCTTTTTTAAACAGTATAACAGATTGAAAGCCATCTTTCAATAAAATTCCCCGACAATTTCTCAAAACTGTGCCCATTTCAAGTTGCGCCACAGGGAAATTTATGCTAAAATAAGGTTAATAAAAGCTTGGAGGCGGGATTATGACCACTGTAGATAAAAAATATATTCTGGCTCTCGACGAGGGCACAACCAGCGCCCGGGCAATTCTCTTCGACAGAAATGCAAAGATTGTCGGGATTTCTCAGCAGGAGATTCCGCAGATTTTCCCGCACCCGGCATGGGTCGAGCAGAACCCGATGGACATCTATGCCAGCCAGTACGCCGCAATGACCGAGTGCGTCCTTAAAAGCGGCATTTCGCCGTCGGAAATCGCCGGAATCGGCATCACAAACCAGCGTGAAACGACGATTGTCTGGGATGCAGAGACTTCAAGACCGATTTTCAACGCCATCGTCTGGCAGTGCCGGAGGACTTCCGACATCTGCGAGAAAATTCTTGAAGCCGGCGAGGGCGATTACATAGCGAAAACCACCGGGCTTAGGGTCGACGCCTATTTCAGCGCAACGAAAATCAAGTGGATCTTAGATAACGTCGAAGGCGCCCGTGAAAAAGCCGACCGTGGCGAATTAAGATTCGGAACGGTCGACACATGGCTTGTCTGGAAGCTGACTGGCGGCAAGGTCTACGTGACAGACCGCACCAACGCTTCGAGAACTATGCTCTATAATATTGATAACGACGACTGGGACGACAAGCTTCTCGAACTTTTCGGAATTCCCCGTTCGATGCTCCCCGAAATCCGTTCGTCAAGCGAAATTTACGGATATACGGAAATTATGGGTGAGAAAATCCCCATCTGCGGAATTGCAGGAGACCAGCAGGCGGCGCTCTTCGGGCAGTGCTGTTTCGAGGAAGGCGACGCCAAGAACACCTACGGCACCGGTTGCTTCCTGCTGTCGCACACCGGAAACCGTCGTGTCACCAGCTCTCATGGGCTTGTAACCACTGCCGCCGCTTCCGAGAAAGATAAACCGAGAGAGTTTGCCCTTGAAGGAAGCGTATTTGTCGGCGGAGCTGTTATCCAGTGGCTCAGGGACGAGATGCGGCTGATTGCGGAAGCTAAAGACAGTGAGTATTTCGCCGAGAAGGTTCCCGACTGTGCGGGAGTCTATCTCGTTCCGGCGTTTTCCGGGCTCGGCGCTCCCTATTGGGACATGAACGCCCGGGGAGTCATAACCGGTCTCACCCGTGGCGCAAACACGAATCACATAATCCGTGCAGCTCTCGAATCGATAGCATATCAGTCAAACGACCTTCTGGAAGCGATGAAGAGCGACATGGGCGACATTTCGAGCCTGAAGGTGGACGGCGGAGCTTCCGCAAACAATTTCCTGATGCAGTTCCAGTCGGACATCTCCGACATCACGGTAACCCGAGCCGGCACCACCGAAGCAACAGCCCTCGGTGCGGCGTTCCTGGCAGGACTTGCAGTCGGATTCTTCAAGAATAGAGAAGAACTCAAAGCAATCGCTTCGCAGGGAAAGACTTTTGAACCTGCTATGAATGAAGATAAGAGAGAAGAATTGCTGGCGGGGTGGAAAAAGGCGGTTAGAGCCACTTGCGGAAACCCCTCCGCCGGCTAACGCCGGCACGGCACAAAGTCAAGCAAGTGCAACACTAAACTTAAAAAAAATTTCTAAAAAGACTTCCAAAGGAGTTTTCCAGCCTAAGCATTTACGAGGACGGTT
>JAJQGB010000014.1 GCA_021200775.1 Oscillospiraceae bacterium | reverse complement strand
CCAATGACACGGGGATTTTCAGTCCCCTGCTCTACCAACTGAGCTACAGAGGCATCGCATCCCCGAAAAGGGAATGGCGACCCGAACCGGGCTCGAACCGGTGACCTCTAGCGTGACAGGCTAGCGTTCTAACCAACTGAACTACCGGGCCGTACGTGGTGGGAACAATAGGGCTCGAACCTATGACCCCCTGCTTGTAAGGCAGATGCTCTCCCAGCTGAGCTATGCTCCCGTTTGCACACTTCGCTAAGAGCGAAGCGGCTCTCTCGAAGCGACTTGTATATTATATATCGCCGTCCCCGATTTGTCAAGACCTTTTTTCAAATTTTTTTGAAATCTTTTTCCCACAGGCAATCCCCGCCCGAAACGGCGTATCAACGCCGTTCATCACGGTTCACTCGCACAGATTGCCTCATAAATCCGATTGAACATCGGCAGGAGTTCGTCGAAATTCTCCTGCATTGCCTCGAGCTTTGTGCCGCTGAGTTCCTGCGGCTGTCTCATTCCGATGTAGAGATTCTCCGGCATCGCTTCCCACTTCAGCTCTTCACGTGTGAGTGCGCAGTTTAAGGTGATTCCGTACTCGGTCATGCAGTCGTCATCGTAGCCTTCGTCAGCCGTGAAGTCGTGGGCTTCAAATTCTGTAGTTCCGTCCGAAATAATCAGAATATTGTCGCCTGTCATAAGCTGAGTCATTATCTGAGCCTGAGCAGAAGTGGAGCTTGTGACGTCCTCCAAATCGCTGAGGACGATGTTATAGACCAGAACATGTACATATCCGTTGCCGTCAAGGTCGTCGCAATACTGCTCCAAAAACTCCTCGACTTCCTCGGTTCTCGCATAGAGGGCGTTGTTCTCCATCACGACAAGGACGGTCATGTCCGCCTTCTCGCTTGTAACCTGCGAGTAGACGATGTAGCTTACCGCAACCACGCAGAACACAGCAAACAGGATTATCCACTTCGAGCGGTACCAGATATTCTCAATCTTTTCGCCGAAAGAGAGCTTCGGTGCCTCTTCGTGGACTTCTTTTATCGACTCCGACTCGTCGATGACGCCCATTTTGAGCTTGGTGAGCTCGATTTTCTTTTCCTGGAGCTCCTTCTCGTGCTGAGCTCTTGCTTCCCTGTCCGCCTTCGACGCCTCTTCCCGAGCCTTGACTTCGTCGTCGAGATACTTCATGACATCCGTCTTCGGCTTGTCGGGCATATCAGCGGGATGAATCTCGGAAATTTCCTCCGCCTCTTTCCCAGCATACCGGGTGTCCGGCACATCCTCCACGCCACTGTTCAATTTCTTGTCATTTTCGTTCTGTTCTCTCTGAGACATTGACATTGGGACCTCCAATCTCATTCACGTTTAAATCATCTCGTGAGTTGGTTCAATTTTTGAACCAAGTTAAACCCTAAACTAATTCCCCACTTCCCAATTAATCGGCGGCTCGCCGTGTTCGGCTAGAAACTGGTTTGTTCTCGAAAAGGGTCTCGAACCGAAGAAGCCGTTGAATGCCGAAAGCGGGCTTGGGTGGGCGGATTCTATAATCAGATGCTGGGGATTCGTTATCAGAGCCTTCTTGCTCCTTGCGTTCGCTCCCCAGAGGATGAAAACTATCGGCTCTTCACGCTCGTTGAGTCTACGGATAATCTCATCCGTCAGAATCTCCCAGCCTTTGCCTTTGTGGGAGTTTGCCTGTCCACGGCGAACGGTGAGGACGGTGTTGAGAAGTAGTACTCCCTGCTCAGCCCACGACGTCAGATCCCCCGTTTTTGCCGGAGGGATTCCCAAATCGGTCTCGAGCTCCTGATAGATGTTTCTTAAAGACGGAGGGAGAGCCGTTCCGTCCTGAACCGAGAAGCAGAGCCCATGTGCCTGCCCCGGCTCGTGGTAAGGGTCCTGCCCGAAGATTACACAACCTTTACCGAATGGTAGGGTGTCAGCTTCAGGGCGGTGAATATGTGATACATGTCGGGATAGACGGTGTTCTCCGAGTACTCTGTCCTGAGGAACTCACGAAGCTCCTGATAGTACTCCTTCTCGAACTCCCCGCCGATTACCTCATCCCAGTCGTTACCGATGACAGGCATATCAGATAAACAGGCTGTAGAGCGACGAATAAACAATCGCCGCCAGCATGAACACGACAATCAGGATTACGAATATTCTTGCGATAATGGGTTTCTTTTTCATGATGGTCTCCTTTTTCGGAAACCCCTCCACCGCCTTCGGCGGTCCTCCTCCCCTTTCAGGGGAGGCTTTGACTGCTTCTTTCAAAAGCCCTGATTGAGGCAGTTATAGGCTCCCCTGAAAGGGGAGCTGGCAGCTGCGAAGCAGCTGACTGAGGGGTTTCCACTAAACAAACTGCCGCCCGACGCAGAAAAACCGGTCGAGCGGCACTGTCAAATCAAAATTCCGGGGTCCGGTTAAGTTCGACTCAGCCTGCGAAGCGCGCTATAATGTTTACAACTATGCACACAACATAGAGAAGTCCTACGACAATCTTGGTGACAAGGTTAAGTCTCGCCTCACGAGTGTTCTTCATGTTTCTGCCATAGAAGGAATCGCTCCCTCCGCCGATAGCAGAGCTCATTCTCGCACTGTCAGTGTCGGTAAACATAATGATAAGAATTATCGCAATACTGCAAACAAGCAGAATAATACCGCTGATTATATTGACAACAGTCATCTTTTGCCCTCCAATCCGATAGAAATAACATTCTATGAGATTATAACACGTCCGGAAAGAAAATGCAATAGGTTGAGGGAGAAAAATTTGCGGAAACCCCTCCACCGCACTTCGTGCGGTTCCGGTTCGGCGAAGCCGAACTGTCTCCCCATTTCAGGGGAGGCTTTGACTGCTTCTATAAAACTTTTGAGAGAACGAAGAAAAGGCTCCCCTGAAAGGGGAGCTGGCGCGAAGCGCCTGAGGGGTTTCCGAATTACTTACTAAGTCCCCAGATATTCTTCGCATACTCATCGACAGACCTGTCTGCTGAGAATCTGCCGGCGTTGGCGATGTTCATAAGAGACATTCTCTGCCATCTGAGGGTGTCCTGATAAATCTTCGAGACCTCTGCCTGAGCGCTTCTATAAGACTCAAAGTCTGCAAGAACCATATACGGGTCGGAGTGCTTGTAGGAAGATACGACGTCGTCGAAACGGTTGCCGTTGATACCGGATGCCAACTTGTCGACTGCCGCCTTGATGACAGGGTCGCAGTTGTAGAGCTGTTCGGGACGATAGCCGCTTCTCTTCAGGTTCTCAACCTCATCAACAGTCATACCGAAGTTGATGATGTTGTCCTGTCCTGCCGCTTCGCCGATTTCGATATTCGCTCCATCCTTTGTTCCGAGTGTTACGGCGCCGTTAAGCATGAACTTCATGTTTCCGGTTCCGCTTGCTTCGGTTCCGGCAAGAGAAATCTGCTCGGAGACTTCAGAAGCGGGCATAAGGAGCTCGGAAAGTGTGACGTTGTAGTTCTCTAAGAAGACTACAGCCAGCTTTTCGTTAATCTTCGGGTTCTTCTTTATCTCTTCGCCCAGAGACCAGATGAGCTTGATAATCTGCTTTGCGAGATAGTAGCCGGGAGCCGCCTTCGCCGCAAAGATATATGTCTTCGGCTGAACGTCCAGATCGGGATTGTCGAGAAGTCTCAGATACTCGGAAACGATGTTGAGAGCATTGAGATGCTGTCTCTTGTATTCGTGAAGCCTCTTGACCTGAACGTCGAAGAGGGTGTCGGGATTGATGATGATACCGGTGTCCGCCTTGACCTTCTTGGCGAAGTTTTGCTTATTCTTCTTCTTGACTTCCGCAAGTCTCTGGAGGACTTCCGGGTCGTCCGCAAACTTCTCAAACTTCTTCAACTCGTTTGCGTCCTTCAGGTATCCCTTGCCGATTGTGTCGTCAAGGAGCTTGCAGAGCTCGGGGTTCGACTGATAGAGCCATCTGCGGTAAGCAATACCGTTGGTGACGTTTGTGAACTTCTCGGGAGTGTTCTCATACTCGCTTGCGAAGACATCACGCTTGATGATTTCCAAGTGAATCTGGGAAACGCCGTTTACATGGTGGCAGACTGCAACGCAGAGCTTAGCCATGTGAACCTGGTTGTTCTGGATGATTGACATAGAAGTAACCTTCTGATGGTCGTGGTACTTCTCCCAGAGGTCTGCGCAGTAACGGTTGTTGATTTCTACTATAATAGAGAAGATTCTCGGGATGACGGTTTTCAGCAAATCGCTGTCCCACTTTTCGAGGGCTTCCGCCATAACGGTGTGATTCGTGTATGCGAAGCAACCCTGGACAATCTTATAGGCGTCGTCCCAGGTGTAGCCGCAGTCATCGAGCAAAATTCTCATCAGTTCGGGAATTGCGAGAGTCGGGTGGGTGTCGTTAATCTGGATAGCGACTTTCTCAGCGAGATTGTCAAGAGTGCCGTATGTCGCCATGTGGTGGTTTACAATATCAGCAACCGAAGCGGAACACATGAAGTACTGCTGGCGAAGTCTTAAAGATTTGCCGTCGTTATGGTTGTCGTTCGGGTAGAGAACCTTTGAAATAGCCTGTGCCGTGATGTTCTGTCCGAGAGCGGCGGCATAGTTGCCCGAGTTAAACTTGTTCATATCGAACGACGGGCTGATAGCCTTCCAGAGACGAAGCTTTGAAACAGCGTCGCTGTCATAGCCGGAGACATACATATCGTATGGCTCGGCGATAACGGTTGTATAATTTTCGAGATTTACGTGGTGATACTGGTTGTCCCAGTACTCCTTCAGAACGCCGTCGAAGTGGATTTCAATCTGTGACTCCGAGTGCTCAACGAGCCAGCACTTGCCGCCGGGAAGCCAGTTGTCGGGGAGTTCATCCTGCCAGCCGTTTTCAAGCTTCTGGCGGAAGATTCCGTATTCATAAAGAATCGAATATCCGGTTGCCGGATAGCCGTCTGTTGCAAGACCATCGAGGTAGCAAGCCGCAAGTCTGCCGAGACCACCGTTGCCGAGACCTGCATCCGGCTCCTGGTCGTAAATTGCTTCGAGGCTGGCTCCCAAATCTTTAAGAGCTCCCTGAGCCGCCTTGACCATTCCAAGATTGTAAAGGTTGGTCTTCAAGGACCGACCCATCAGGAATTCCATTGAAATGTAGTAAACCTGCTTTTTACCTTCTGAATGAACCTTTGTTGTGTACTTGTGGCGCTTGTCGGAAAGCTCCCTTGTGATGATATAGGCAAGTGCCTCATAAATCTGTCTGTCCGAAGCCAGCTCCGGAGAAATGCCATACTTAACGTCTAAGACGTTGACAATTTCCTCTTTAAGACCATCCTTTGTATAACGCTTGTTAGTAACCTTAGGCAAGATTATCCCTCCAAAATTAGATTTTAATAGCCGAACGGCAGTGAAGCCACAGACTTCACTCCCTTTGTTGATTTCATGTACGCTTTGCCTTGCTTATTATAATACATCAAACGGGGGAATGTCAATAGCTAATTTGAAACGAGACTTTTTTTAAAGAAACAAAAAAAGCCGTTGACAAAACGGCGATTGTGAGTTATAATAGGTGACAGAGAAGCGGAACTGGTGCCAACAGTTCCGAGTCAACCTCACGTGTACGGATTCAAGTCCGTATCAAAGGTGGAAGGTGACCGTTCCTGTTTAGCTAAGTTGCGGGGCGGTTATTTTTTCTGCCCATTCGACCAAACGTCGAACAGCTTAAAAACGACCGTAAATATTAAACTGAGAAGCAATAAAACTTCGGAAGTTGTCATATTTATCGACTCTCCTTATTTTATGTAATCTCTGCGGAGCAGAAACTACCGGAGCAGTAACTGCTCCTCAGGAAGAGGTCGACCATATTGAGTCGCAAGCATGTATACCTACTTTTGACTCTCACTTCTCTGTCACAACAATTGTACACAATAATTTGGTTTTTGTCAACATATTAACGCTAAAAAAAGCTGCCTTTTTGGACAGCTTTCTTTGTTTTCAAACTCCGTTCAGCCCTTTCGCCTTGATTATCTTAGCGTAATCCTTATACGCCACATCCTGGTCGAGCCGGGACGGGTAGACGGTCGGGAGGATTTCGGAGGAGGAGTATTGCCAGATGCCTAGAATCGGGTTCTGGTAGAGGGCTTTGCGCCTTTCCAGAGTCGTGTAGCAGGCGAGCCAGACGTCGAAGTGTCTGAGTCTTTCCATGTCGAGATAGTGCTTGATGAAATTTGCGTAGGAATAGACCATCGCATAGCAACCGGCGTCTTCGATTTCGGTTAAGAAGCGAAGAGCTATGTCTGTGCACTTCTCTTTTCCGAGTGCCTTCTGCGTGCCGTCCTCGATGTCGTAGACTATCGGATGTGTCAGCTTTTTGCCCTTTATCCACGAGAGCATAAGCTGTGCTTCTTTTGAAGCTTCCTCTTCAGTGGTGGCGTAGCTGTAGAGATATGCCCCGACCGAGAGCCCTGCGGCTCTGGCTTTCGTGTAGTGAGTGTCGAACGCCGAATCCTTTGCTTTAAGGCTTCCTGCCTTCGCCATCACGAAGCTGTAGCCGAGCTTTTTCAGTGTCTCATAGTCCATTTTCGCCGGCGACTGATATTTTGAAACATCGATTCCTTTGTATTCGCTCATTTGTAATCCTCCTGTTCTTCTTCAGAATCTTTCTTTGCACTTGTAATCTGCTTTGAAATGGTTATCGCCGCCGTGAGGATTCCCTCAACTCCACTGCAACCCATAACGCAGGTGATTAAGGTATCCGGCACGGCGTCTTTTATATAAAATGTCACAATCATCGCTATTGTGAATAGTCCCATAAAGCCTCCCAGAATGATTAAAATCTTGTCTATCGTTCCAAGAGGCTTTTTATTCTTTCCCTTTCTCATAACCAGAGCCTATCTGTGAGCCTGCTGGTTGAGATACTTGTCGAGCTTGTCTTTGGCGGTCGTGACGGTGTGATTGGCTCCAAGCTGTCCCAGACCGTCCAGGCAGGCGGAGAGTGCGAAGCAGATAAGAGTGTTCTCTTCCTTGATTCGGACTATTTCCGCCGCCTGCTTTTTCTGTCCGAGATACCACTTCACGATTGAAACTGCAAGCCCTGCCGCAACGGTCAGCGCCGAGATTACCGACGCCGATTTGATAATTATGTCTGCCATCCTGCCTCCTTAGTTATCGGTCGGGGAAGGAGCGTTGAGTGTGAGCTTCGCCCAGAGTCCATCCTCGTCAAAATGAATCGTCTGAGATGTGAGCAGAAACTCGCCAATCTCGCTTCCGTCCGGCTTTAAAATCATAAGCCTATCCCCGGGTTCAAGAGCCGGGTTGCACCTTGTTTTGAGTGTGAGCTCGAACCGCTGGTTCTTCGTCACGTAGTAGTTCCATGCGACAATCAGCGCATACGGCGCATAGACAAAGTCGTTCTCCAAAAACTCCGCAAGGCATCCACGTGTGTATGTTCCCCAGGTTGCTCCGAACTCTTCTCCCGAATTTTCGCCGGTTATCTCGACATAGTCGGTGTGGCTCCCGAGAGTAAGTCCCGAATAGTCAAGAACGCTGTCGGATGTAATCGTCGCAACATATCCGGTCTGAATCGGAAGTCGCTCGATGTGGACTACTCCGTCCCTGTCAACCCAGACAGACGCCATTCCTGCCGCCTGAGCAAGCTTAAGAAGGCAATTCCTCTGAGAATCAACCGTTGTCAGCATGTTTGGAAATACCATCGCCCCGAGGGTTTCCGAGTCGCAATATGTGTCTATTCCCGAAAGAGCTCCCGACGGCGAAGCAATAAGTGTAGACATACTGATAGCCGAGCTTGTATATAGTCCCGTCATGTACTTGTCCATATAGGTCTTGACTCTGTCGGACGCCACTATGCTGACAGTCAGTCCCAGGTCGGGAGTGTCGATTTCGTCGATGTAGTACTTCCCGACGCTGACATATTCGCCGCCAATGCCCACATACGCTTCAAACCGGGCACCGACATAATCGGTCTCCATCGTCGCAAACGAGAGCCCTAAGCTGTCGATGGCTTTCAGCTTCATAGACCTCGAAGGGAAGCTCTCGCAGGTGATGTCGAGTCCTTCGGTGAGCTCCATGCTGATGATGTCCTCAGTTTCGAGCGTAAGTCCCGAATAGTCTCCTAAAAATTCTATCTTGACTCCGACTTCCCTTACATCGCTGTCAGGGTTATAGTCGCTTGAATAACTCTTCACTTACTCCACTTCCCTTCCCGTTGCCGTTATTTTGATTTCGTACCAGTCGCTGACTCCTTCGTCGTCAAATTCATAAGCTGTCACTTTCGGAATGTCAAAGAGAAAATCCGCAGTGACGCTTCCCGAAATGTCCGGGTATGTAACACTCAGAAACGGCGAAGCTTCAATCATCGATATGAATATTTCAAGCATTGTCTTTGAAAGCTTCACCTCGCCGACGCTGAGAGTAACTTTACTTCCGGTTACGTCCAAGACCGTCCTTCCGCTTGCCGAAGTAGCTGAGCTCCCGATTCTCGATTTTGCAATGCTGTAGTCGGTTCCAAGAGGAATGACTACCGTCGAGCTTCCGTCTGTCACGACAAGCGAGCCGGACGTCGAAGTCGAGCCCTCATAGTCCTCGGCGACAAACTGTTTGAAGGAGAAAGTCGCCATCTCGGGAGACTTTTCTGTGCTCTCGCCGGTGATTTGAAAGAGACTTCCGTCCGAATCCCGCCGGATGATGTCGCCATAGGACAAACTCAAATCCGGCGAAACAGTAAGCGTATACTTCCTGACAAGTCGGGAATCCTCCTCAGAAGAACTGCTGAGTACCAGCGCTCCCGAAAAGCTCTCGCCGCCCGAGTAGCTCGTGACACTGTTGCCATCTGAATCGGTTTCGGTTGTGACGGTGAGTTTTGTAAACTGCGTCGAAAACAGGTCTATAAGGCTCATTATATCTTCCTCCACTGATTAAGCCGACTCGCAAATACCTTCTGCCAGTTGCTGGAATCAGAGTCTTCCCTTTCATAGGAATATCCGCCGAAGCTTTCTTTTTTATAGGGCGAAGGCGAAGCCATATCGGAATCAAGATATTCAGAAATCTCCGAGCAGATTGTCAGGAACTCCTCCGGAGGGTCCATGAGTGCGATGTCTCCCGAGAACTCTTCATCCGTAAGTGAATCATCGGGATAGAGGTGAACTCCGTCGTTATACCGGCTTCCCCAGATGAGGTAATAGCCGTCCCGCATGAAATCTGTATCTATAACCTGTCCGCCCGAAATCGTGAACTTCCCCGGGTGAACAGAGGAAATGAAGTAGTTTTTTATATGCCTGCAAACGGTTTCAATCATGCTTTTCTCCTTTCATTCTCTTTGCATCAGGGATGGGGAGACCTGCTCCCCATCCTAGCCTAGATTCAATCTACCGTGCAGTTGAGCAATGCAATCTGTTCGGGATTGGTGACCTTTGCGCCGTAGACGTGAAGACCCTTGACGGCGTCGGCGAATCTCTTTTCGGGACGGTAAGCAGTGGTTTCCAAAATCTGCTCCGCATAGGTGCAGGCAGAGGGAACCTGTGCCGTGACGCAATAAGCGCCGCCTTCCTGATAGCAGTTGTTCGACTCGAAGATGTCGAATCCTGCGATTCTGCCGATGAAGCCGCTTCTTGTGGTCTCTTCTCCGAGAGTGCCGGAGCCGGTGAATCTCGAATCCTGCAGGAGAAGAGCATAGACGTCCGGAGGCATAACTATGGTTCTGCCGTCGTGAGGGACGTTGTTCTTGTCCAAAATCAGGCGAAGCTTCACGATGTAGCTGTAGACGTTGTCGGCTGTCAGAGCGATGGGAGCGTCCTCGCCGATTGTGTTCTCCGAAGGGACACTGCCCGCAAGCGTTTCAAGGATATAGGCATCCGCAACGTCGTTCAAAGCGTATGCGCTTCTCTCCATAGCCTTGTCCATAAGGTCGCCTGCCGCCTGAGCCGCATCGACGTCGTCAATCATGAAGTTGAAGTACTTTGCCATATCGATGACAAGCTCGCTATCCTCGGTAGAGAGAACCTCCGGGTCGTCGATGTCAAAGTCTCTTTCAAAGTCGGAAACGGTGATGTTGCCGATTCTGTTGATGTGAACCGAAGAGCCGCACTGCTTGATTTCGCCCTCATAGTCACGGTTGACGAGCGAAGCCGCCACGTGAACCTTGTCGAGTGCGTTAAGGAGTCTTGCGCTCCAGAGTTCGGGGATGAATGTAGATACTGCCATAATTTTTCTTTCCTTTCTTTTTAGTCAAAGTGTGTTCCAAGCGACTGCTTAATCGCCTGGTAGTTTTCGTTGATTTCCCGGGAGGACATTCTTCTTATATCTTCCGCCCTGTAGCCTCTGTCGGATGAATTTACGGGAGGAGTCGCCGTCTCTGCGCCGTAAAGATATCTTTTCGGAATGAACCCCGACCAGAGCGACATAATGCCGCTTCTGACAGATTCTTCGTCCGAAAGACCTCCGTTTTCCGAGAGTTCAATCTTGTCAAAATCCGTGACTTGTAAAATAGGGTTCACACAATCCTCCGGAATGTGAAGTTCCCTTAACATTTCCGTCACTGCCTGCTTCTTAGCCTGCACCGACTTCTCTCTGTCAATCGCCTCGAATTTTGTCTGATACTCTGCAAGCGAATTCTTAGCGTTATCAAGCTCTTCTGTCAGACCGGTCAGCTTCTCCGCTTCGGCTTTGAAGCCTTTAAGAGCCTCGACCGTCTCCCAGTGAGCGTTGAAAATCGCATCCGCATTTTCACCCGTAATGCCCATTTCCCTGAGCATTCTTCTTGTTAGTGCCATTTTTCTTTCCTTTCTCGTATAGATTCTTTTATACGGAAACCCCTCCACCACCGGCTTCGCCGGCGGTCCCCCTCCCCCTTCGGGGGAGGCTTTTATTAGCTCTCTCAAAAGCCTTGAAAAAGGCAGTCATAGCCTCCCCTGAAAGGGGAGGTGGCGCGAAGCGCCGGAGGGGTTTCAGATGCCCAGTGCTTCCGCACACAGTGCCTTGATTGTTTCGTCGTCGAAGAGCCCTCTTAAAAGTAGTGCTGTTTCGACTCGTTCCCTTTCCGTCTGAGCCTTTTCGTACTCGTTGACGATGGTGTCTCGCTTGAACGTGCAGGTGTCGGAGACGCCTAATAGTTCCAAGAGCCCGTGAACGAATCTGAGAACCGCATATTCGAGCATGTTTGAATAGAGATTCATCGGCTCGTATGCCGCCTTGATTGCCGTTGCGGTCGAGTTGCCGCCGGAGACGGAATCGAGATTCAGAACCATGAAATCACGGTACATCTCGTTTTCAAGCCTTGTCAGCATCGCTTCACGGCTTGCATAGGGAACTTCGGTCGTGTGGGACTCAGCCTGTGCGCCGTCGTCCTCGATGACCGCCGCCTTAACCGTCTTCATGTGCTCGACGAAGCGTGCAAGGTCGACGTCGTCCATTCCTCCTGCGTTGGAAATCGTCCAGTAAATCATCGAAGCGTCGTCGATGTCGTTCGCAAAACCCGATTCGATGAGGTCGTAGCAGTCAATCTGCCGCCTCAGTCCCACAATCCCCGACTGCTTTCTCGGGGAATAAAGCGGAACTATCGGAAGTCTCGGGTAGTTCTCATCACTGACGACTTCGTCCTGATATTCAGATTTGATAACTACCTGCTTATATGCCCTTTTCGGCTTCATAACGGAAATCTCTTCGCCACGGCGCCTGATATATTCGGTGTAGCCGTCAACCTCAAAAAGCGTGAGCCGAAGCGGCTTGCTGGCGTCCAACTGCCAGAACCGGATTCCGGCTTTCAGCTCGCCCGTTTCCTCGTCGTAAAGCGGCAGGAACTCCTCCGCCCTGAAAATCTCAACACGGTCGTAGTTCATAAATCCATAAGCAACGCCGCCATTCAAAGCATCCGTCAGAGCCTCCTGCAATGCGTGGTCGAAAGAGTCTCCGCCGAGAAGTCTTTTCGTCTCCGGGTTCTCAAACCGGGCGCCATACCCGAGAAGATACTGAACCGTCTGGGTCACGAACCGGAAGTAGACGTTCGATGCAAGGCGATAGTTCGCCGAGTAGTTATCCGGAACGGCTCTTCCCGAAACGGTGTAGAGTAGTTTCCGGTATTTCGAGATGGTCGGGTTCTCGTTCCGCCAGTAGGCAAGGGCGTCGAGCGTGTCCCGATAGGTCTTCGAGAGCTTATAGTCCGCAACTGCACTCATCAAAAACTCTTTCTCTTCTTTTTCACCTTTCTTTGCCTTTTCTAAATCCTGATATGTAAACATATTTCTCCCTTCTTAAAGTAGCCTGAGTCCCGTGAACTCATTTTCATTTCTTTTCTTTGCCAAAATCGTTGCCGAGAAGTATCTTATCTCGTCCATCGCATGGTCAAATTCTTTCACAACTTTGTCGTTTCCGGACTTGTCGTCCCAACGGTAGAGCGAAAACTCCCGGATAGCGTTTTTACAGCAGCGGTGAATCTTCAGCTTCCCAGATTTCAGGAACCCAGCCGTCAGGCGGATTCCGTTCATCACGTCGTTGTCCGCCTTCTTGACTCTGAACCGCCCTCGCTTGCGAATCAGCGTTATGAAGCTCGAAGCCGACGGGTCTACTATCACATATTTTATGGGATAATCCCCCGCAAGCGCTTCAAGCGCAAGGTAGTAGTCTTCATCCGTCAACTGCTTCTTCTCCGCTCTGCCGTCGTAATAGTACTCCGAAATTCTCGTAGCGACGCCGTCCTTCAAACACCACAGCCCCATCGAACAGGGATTCATCGTCCCATAGTCGCAGGAAATGTAATATTCTCCGCACATCGGGACCTCGTCTGTGAAGTATTCTTCACACATTTCGTAGACCAGTCCCTCCGCCAGAACCCATCTGCCCTCGATGTATCTTTCATAGAAAGCACCCGAGTAGTAGCTCTTGTAGCGCTCTATAATGCGTTTTGAAAGCGACGGGTTGTCCTCCAGCTTAAAATGCAGATAGAGAATGTTTCTCTCGTCAGCTTTCAGAATCCACTCACGGTAAAACCAGTGCTCGGGAGAGCCGGGATTGCAGGAAAACCAGAGCTTCGAGCCCTCAACCGAGCATCTCGCCACCGCCTGCGAAACAAACGACTTCGGCATAAGCGCCACCTCGTCGATGAGCGCTCCCGCAAAGGTTCTTCCCTGAATCAGCATGAAGCTCGATTCGTCCTTCCCGCCGAAGACCTCGAAAAGGTTTCTTGTTCTCCCGTCCGAGACCTCCATCACTTTTGAGGACGGCTTCCACTTAATCCGATACTTCTTCGAGTAGCTCATCGACATGAACGGTAGTACAATGTTTTTGACCGCACCGTCGGCAGTCTTCCCGCAGATTCCGAACCGCTGTCCCGAGAAATTCGCCATCGCCCAGTCGACAAACGCAACCGTCATAATCGACGTTTTTCCGGAACGGATTGCACCGTCGCAGATGAGGGCATCATAGTCGGACTCCGCAAATGCAAAAATCTTTTTCTGCTTCTCACTGAGCAATCTCCCACCTCCCTTTTCATTGCGGCTTGTCGCTCTTCAGCTCTTTTACAAGCTCAAAAATGCTCTTGCTCAACGGGTCATCCGTTTGTACGGCGCTGTCGCTAACGCCTAGAAAATTGTCCGAAAGAGACGAAATCGCCGAAGTGAGCTGTGAAACGGTTGCACCCTGCAATTTCTCCTCATCATTAAGAATTTCAAGGCACTTTTCTATGATTTCATTCGCCCTGAGCCTGTTGGAATCGCTGATATCTCTCTTATCCAAATTCATCCCTCCGAATTTCATATATTTCCGAAAAAAGCACTTGACAAATCGGAGAAAGACTGCTATAATACAGTTGTGTGTTTTTGATAACATTCATATTTTTATTTCTCCTTTTTTCTTTTCCAATCTTGAAACAAAGTCGTCCTTTTGGGCGGCTTTGTTCGTTATCCGGAAAACTTTTCGGTGCCTTGCCCGTTCCCGACTAATCTGCCACCCTGCAACTTCACCGTCGGAGAATCCCGAGCCACCGTATCGAACTTTCGTTCTGAACTTTTGTTCTGAATCTAATGATACTCCGGATTTCGGATTTGTCAAGCATAAATTTCAAAAAAATTCTCCCAAGTCCGCTTTTCGGGACTCCAGGAGGAAAACTCGTAATTTTTGCAAAAAAGGGCTTGACATCGAGCCGAAAATAGCGTATAATGTCATAGTTCGCAAGCGAACAGAATAAACGAGCACGGAGAAGTCGCCTAGCCCGGTTTATGGCGCACGACTGGAACTCGTGTATGGGTTGATAGCTCATCGAGGGTTCGAATCCCTCCTTCTCCGCCATGAAAAAGTGCCCTTTCGGGCACTTTTTCAATTAAATCCGTCTTCGACGGAATAAATCACTCCGTGAGGATTTCATTAGTATCAGACATATGCGAAAGTTTACAGATAGGAGAACAACATGAAAACCCTTATAGTAATCGACATGCAAAACGACTTCATCGACGGGGCTTTGGGCACTGCGGAAGCGGTCGCTATCGTCCCGAACGTAAAGAAAAAAGTTTCGGAGTATCTCAGCTCCGGTGGGACGGTTATTTATACCCGTGACACCCACACCGAAGATTATCTCTCCACTCAGGAGGGCAAGAACTTGCCGGTTGTCCACTGCGTCAAGGGAACTCCCGGCTGGGAGATTGCGGACAGAGTTTATGCTGACGGATGTCAGGTCGTCGACAAGCCGTCGTTCGGCTCGACGGAGCTTCCAGGTGTGCTTGCCGGAATCCCGAATCTTGAATCAATCGAGCTCGTCGGGCTCTGCACCGACATCTGCGTCATCTCGAACGCAATGATTTTAAAAGCCGCTTTCCCGGAAATTCCGATGACGGTCGACAGCTCCTGCTGTGCCGGCGTCACTCCGGAAAGTCACGAAAACGCCCTTAAAGCAATGGCGGTCTGCCAGATAAAAATAGCATAAATAGCAAAAGCCCGTGTCGGTTCATCGCCTTCACGGGTTTCTTTTGCCACTTTCTATTAAAAGTCGGACGGAAATTATCAACACAAGTGCATACATCGCTCCACTTGTGATGGCAGACAGCGTCAGCATACTTTCTGCGCCGCCGTTCACCATGATTAGGGTGTTCTGAAGCGACAGCACCGACACAATCGCATCTATAAGGCTAATTGCCCGAAGCTCCGAGATTAAGATATTTCCCGAGAGCTTTTTCTTTTTGCTCCCGAAATTCACCGACGCCATGATTATCTTGTAGGTCGTGTACGCCGCCATCGCAATCGCCGGAATCTTGCTCAGATTGACAGGCTTCTCGAACATCACCATAAGCGCAATCGGGCAGATGAGGGCGATATTGAGGAGCATGAGAAACGCCGAGCTTATCCTAAAAGTCTTCATTCTCGCTTCATTCTTGCCAGACTCCTGACGCCTGATTTTTCTGTCGGAGAGTAGAATTATCTCCCGGATAATTGCTAAGATTATATAGTACCCTGCAATGCTCCCGTGCCAGAGTGAGCCCTGCGCTATCCCGAGATAGCCGTTATATGCGGCGAACAGCACGGTTATCATAAACGACAGCCAAGCCCCGGCAAAAGTTCTGAATTCATAGTCGGTGCGGTATCTTTTGATGAAGCTATTTCTCATACTGATTCCCCGCAAAGCCGTTCTCCGGGCGCACGCATTCCTCGATAATAGCGCATATCATCTCGACCGAATCCTTGCAATCCTCCGCCAGCCATCGCCTGATTATCGCCATTACGCCGTCGATATAGTAATCAATGTAATAGGCTTGATGCTCTGTGGGAATATCGAATCGGGACATAATCGGTCGCAGGATATACTTTTTCATATACTCGAACTTCTCGTTTGCCTGGGTTCCACTCGGATTGCGGAAGGATGCCCGGTAGATGCTTTTGTTGTCCCTGATAAATTCGAGATACGGCTTGAGATAATTGTCTGTGATGAGGACAAGGTCGCCGAGGTCTTTACTCTGGATATTCCCAACGAAATGCTCATTGCTTTCCGAAAAACAGGCTTGAAATTTTGAGTCCATCATCCCGACCGTCTCATTCACCAAATCCCCGATAGTCTCATAGTGGAGATAGAATGTCGACCGGTTGACGCCTGCTCTCTCGCAGATTTCTTTCACGGTGATGAACTCCAAATCTTTTCGCTCCAATAGTTGAAGCAAAGCCTCGTCCATCAGAAGGGCGGTGTTATAATATTTGCTTTCGGATTTATTCATATTGCCACCGCCCTTTCTAAAAAGCTTTATTCTGCCTTGTCGCTGATTTCCTTTGCAAGCCTTAAAATGTCCGAAGCGTACTGGTTCTTGCCGCTTTCGAGAAGTCTCTTGTAGATGGGATAGTTGACGCTCACGCCGACAATTCCGATAACGCCGATTACAATTCCAAGAACCATCATGGCGACGGTTCCTCCGCCGATAACTCCCATCGCAAGGCACATGCCGACGCCCAAAACAAGGGTCATAATCACTCCGAAGGTGTATCCGAAAACCTCCGCCTTCGCCCGAGCCTTACGGTCAAGCTTTTTGAGTGCGACGATTTTCGATGTGTCCTTCGGCGCATAGTCCTTCGCAATTGCTTCCGCAACAATTTTGTCTGTGTTCATTTCAAAAGTCTCCTAAACATTATTTCAGCCCCAGCTGATGATTTTATTATAGGAGATTTTTCAGGAGAACTGAACAACACGGATTTATTTTTGTGTTGAGTTGAGAGCCTGGTTTATATTATGTTATCATAAAATCGTCGAGGCGTAAAGATGTATTACGGGAAAATGCATTTTAGTGCAAATTTTCGGAGTGGGATTATTTTTCTGTTGACATTCCGCATAAAACCGGGTATAATATCATTACGAGAAAATGCATTTTAATGCAGTTTTCCGGAACAGGAGGTTATCATGGAACCGATTAAACGTGATTTATATCTTGGAAGACTCATCGACCGTCGGGAAAACGGACTTATTAAAGTCATAACCGGCATCCGCAGGTGCGGGAAGTCTTATCTTTTATTCAATCTTTACTACAACTGGCTTATTGACTCCGGCATCCCGGCGGAGAGAATCATCCGGATTCCTCTTGATGACGACGATTTTTCGGAGCTTCGGGAGAGCAAAAATCTCAGCGCATATATAAAAGAGCGGCTCAGTGATGATGGAATGTGGTATCTGTTTTTGGACGAAGTCCAACTTTGCCCAGGCTTTGAGGGAGTCTTAAACGGTCTCAACCGCCGTGAAAACCTCGATATTTACGTCACCGGAAGTAACTCAAAATTTCTTTCGTCGGATATTTTAACCGAATTTCGCGGTCGTGGCGACGAAGTCCGGGTTTATCCACTGTCATTTTCCGAGTACATGTCCGCCTATCAAGGCGACAGATATGAAGCCTGGCGGGACTACTCCACCTATGGCGGACTTCCGAGAATTCTGAGTATGCAGAAGCCTGAGCTCAAATCCCAATATCTCCAGAATCTCTGCCATGAGCTCTATTTCAAGGACATCGAGGACAGAAACAATCTGAAAGGCGACCAGGTGATGGAAACCCTCGTGAAGATTCTTGCGTCCTCCATCGGCTCCCTCACCAATCCGTCGAAGCTCGCAAATACTTTTATGAGTCACGGGATTTCTGCCACCGACAAAACCATTTCCAGCTATATAGGATATCTCATCGACGCCTTTTTCATAAACCGTGCCGAGCGATTTGACATCAAGGGAAAGAAGTATATCGCCTCGCCGTTCAAATACTACTTCACCGACATCGGTCTTCGGAATGCCCAGCTGAACTTCCGCCAGCAGGAAGCTACCCACATTATGGAAAATGTCATATATAACGAGCTGTTGGTGCGTGGCTTCAACGTCGACGTCGGCGTGGTTCCGATAAGCGAAGAAGGCACCCGAAAGCAACTTGAAGTGGATTTTGTCTGCAACCTTGCCTCCAAGCGCTACTATATCCAGTCTGCTTACTCTCTTCCCGACCAGGAGAAGCTCATGCAGGAACAGCGCTCTTTAGAATACACCGGCGACTTCTTCAAAAAGATAATCATCACCGGTGACAACGCCTCCACCCACTACTCAGACGACGGAATCCTCATCATGAACCTGTTTGATTTCCTCCTGAATCAGAATAGTCTCGATACCTGACTCCGAAAAAATGCATTTCAAAGCAATTTTCCGTAATAAAAAGCCGAGCAAGGCTAATCTTGCTCGGTCTTTTTTGTATCACTCAAATCCACTTCAAGTGGCTTGTCAATCTCCTTCCCGACGTATGCGCCGGTCTTCCTTCTTTGCCGGACACATTCGGTCAGGAGATATTCAATCTGCCCATTGAGGGAGCGGAAATCGTCTTCAGCCCAAGCGGCAAGGTCGCTATAGAGCTTCTCCGAAATCCTTAAAGGTACTGCTTTTTTATCAGCCATCTATCCATCATCCTAGTTAGTACAAACTGCCGGAGTTCACAACCGGCTGGGCATCGTGGTTGCCGCAGAGAACTACCAGGAGATTCGAGACCATTGCCGCCTTTCTCTCGTCGTCCAGGTTCACAAGTCCGCCTTCGTTGATTCTCTCCAGAGCCATCTCGACCATGCCGACGGCTCCGTCAACAATCATCTTTCTTGCGTCAATAATTGCAGAAGCCTGCTGGCGCTGAAGCATTACAGCCGCAATCTCGGGAGCGTATGCCAAATATGTGATTCTCGCTTCGACGATTTCCAAGCCCGCATCGTCGACCCTCTTTTGAATCCTGTCCTTGATTCTTGCGGCGACAATCTCACTAGAACCTCTCAGGCTTCCCTCGTCGGCAATTCCGTCACCGGTGGTGTCGACATTCGGAGCGACATCGTAAGGGTACATCTTGACGATTTCTCTGAGAGCCGAGTCGCACTGAAGCGAGAGATACTCTTTGTAATTATCGACGTTGAAGACCGCCTTCGCCGTGTCGACGACTCTCCACATAACCGCAATTCCGATTTCAATCGGGTTGCCGAGGCAGTCGTTGATTTTCTGCCGGCTGTTGTTTAGGGTCATGATTTTGAGGGAAATTTTCGTCTCGTTCGGGTTGACGCCAATCTCGCCGGTAGCCGTATTCAGGAAAATCTGTGAAGCCGAAGCTCCGTGCGAACCTGCAACGTCTCCCGACTGACTGAGCTTCGTCTTTGCCGTAGGATTAAAGGACACGCAGAACGGATTTACATAGTAGAACCCGTCGCCCTTCAAAGTTCCGACATACTTTCCGAAAAGGGTGAGAACTCTCGCCTCCTGCGGCTTCAGAACCTTCAAGCCCATAATCGGAATCCATCCAACACAGCACCAGATAATTCCGACCGTCAGAAGCACTCCTCCGAGCACCATGCTACCCTCTTCAAGAAGCAAGCCGCCTGCAATAATCACCAGCACCGACAAAATCATCTCCAAGATAGTCGCAAGTAACACCGGCATACCCTTTTTAACATTCTTAACGGGAAACTCCGTCATTCCAACATTGATATTCGCCATATATATTCTGTCCTTTCTGCAACATCACAATGTGATATCATTTTGATATCACTATCATATCACAGGAGACAACGCTTGTCAATAGGTTTGACGGAAATTTTGAGAGAATAAAAATGGCTCCCCTGTCAAGGGGAGCTGTCAGCCGCAGGCTGACTGAGAGGTGCCGCGACCAACGGGAGCGGCGTCGCCACGCAGTGGCGACAAAAACCCGAAGGCGCAAACACTCTTTCGAGCATCTGCGCCTTCGGTCAACAAAGGGGTCAAGAAAATGTCTTTATCATTCGGTTGCGATAACAACGCCTGAACCTACGGTTCTGCCGCCTTCACGGATAGCGAAGCGGAGTCCGTTCTCGATAGCAATCGGGGTGATGAGTTCAACGCTGATCTCAACGTTATCACCAGGCATGCACATTTCCTTTCCTTCCGGAAGGGTGATGGTGCCGGTAACGTCGGTGGTTCTGAAGTAGAACTGAGGACGATAGTTGGTGAAGAACGGAGTATGACGTCCGCCCTCTTCCTTCTTAAGGACGTAAACCTGTCCCTTGAACTTGGTCAGAGGATGAATCGAACCGGGCTTGCAGAGAACCTGTCCTCTTTCGATGTCCTTTCTCTGAACACCACGGAGGAGTGCGCCGATGTTGTCGCCAGCTTCTGCATAGTCGAGGGTCTTTCTGAACATTTCAAGACCGGTAACAACGGTCTTAGCTCTCTCTTCGGTGAGACCGATAATCTCAACTTCGTCGCCGAGCTTAACCTGTCCACGCTCAACTCTACCAGTTGCAACGGTACCACGTCCGGTGATGGTCATGGTGTCCTCAACAGGCATAAGGAACGGAAGGTCAGCCTTACGGTCAGGAGTAGGAATATAGTCATCAACAGCGTCCATGAGCTCTCTGATGCAAGCATACTCAGGAGCGTCAGGATCGGTGGAAGTGGATTCGAGAGCCTGAAGAGCAGAACCCTGGATAATCGGAATATCGTCGCCAGGGAAGTCATAAGAGCTGAGAAGGTCACGGATGTCCATCTCAACGAGCTCGAGAAGCTCAGGGTCGTCAACCTGGTCAACCTTGTTCATGAAAACAACGATTGCAGGAACGCCAACCTGACGTGCGAGAAGGATGTGCTCTCTAGTCTGAGCCATAGGTCCATCAGAAGCAGCAACTACGAGGATTGCGCCGTCCATCTGAGCAGCACCGGTAATCATGTTCTTTACATAGTCAGCATGACCGGGGCAGTCAACGTGAGCATAGTGACGCTTGTCAGTCTCATACTCTACGTGAGCGGTGTTGATGGTGATACCACGCTCTCTCTCCTCAGGAGCCTTATCGATCATATCGTAAGCCTCAAACTTTGCCTGACCCTTCATAGCCAGAACCTTGGTGATTGCTGCGGTAAGAGTGGTCTTGCCGTGGTCAACGTGACCGATGGTACCTACGTTGACGTGGGGCTTGTTTCTTTCAAATTTTTGCTTTGCCATTGGAAGTTCCTCCCTTGAAATTTGTTTCGTACTCTAATATTAACAGATTACTGAGTGAAATGCAAGAGAAATTTGCATTTCGCCTGAAAAAGTTTTGTGAAATTTGATTTAGTCGTTCACGTGCTTGCGGCTCGACATGATAGTCTCAGCAACTGACTTCGGAACGTCGGTGTAGCTGTGCGGCTCCATCGTGTACTGTCCTCTGCCCTGTGTCTTTGAACGCAAGTCGTTTGAATAACCGAACATCTCGGAAAGCGGTACAAGTGCGTCTATCTGGGCGACACCGGTATTGATTTCCTGTCCTAAAATCTGTCCACGGCGTGAGTTGAGGTCGCCGATAGCGGTTCCCATGTACTCTTCCGGAACAATGCAGGCAACCTTCATGATAGGTTCGAGAATTACCGGGTCTGCCTTCTTCATAGCGTCCTTGAATGCCATTGAACCGGCAATCATGAATGCGGTTTCGGAAGAGTCAACCTCGTGGTAAGAACCGTCATAAAGCTCAACCTTGACGTCAACAACGGGATAACCTGCGAGAACGCCGGACTTCATAGCGCCCTGAATACCCTTGTCTACAGCCGGGATGAATTCCTTAGGAATAGCACCACCGACAATAGAGTTGGTGAATTCGTAGCCCTTGCCCGATTCATTCGGAGAAAGTCTGATTTTGACGTGACCATACTGTCCCTTACCACCAGACTGACGAGCGTACTTGCACTCGACGTCTGAGAGCTTTCTGACAGTCTCCTTGTAGGCAACCTGAGGTGCACCTACGTTAGCCTCAACCTTGAATTCACGCAACATTCTGTCGACGATGATTTCGAGGTGAAGCTCGCCCATTCCGGCGATGATGGTCTGTCCGGTTTCTTCGTCCGTCCAGGTCTTGAATGTCGGGTCCTCTTCGGCAAGCTTGTTGAGAGCGATTGCCATCTTTTCCTGACCGGCTTTTGTCTTCGGCTCGATAGCGAGCTGGATAACCGGGTCGGGGAACTCCATAGATTCAAGAATAATCGGGTGCTTTGCGTCGCAAAGCGTGTCACCGGTTGTTGTGTTCTTTACGCCGACTACTGCGTAGATATCGCCTGCATAGCAGGTCTCGATGTCCTTACGGTGATTTGAATGCATCTGAAGAACACGTCCCATTCTTTCGTTAGTGTCCTTTGTGCAGTTCAAAACGGTTTCGCCTGCGTTAAGTGTTCCCGAGTAAACTCTGAAGAAGCAGAGCTTTCCGACGAACGGGTCTGTAGCAATCTTGAATGCAAGTGCCGCAAACGGAGCGTTGTCGTCGGAGGGTCTTGTCTCCTCCTCGCCGGTTTCGGGATTTACGCCCTTGATGTCTTCGATATCGGTAGGAGCGGGCATATAGTCTACAATCGCGTCAAGGAGCTTCTGAACGCCCTTGTTCTTATAGGATGTTCCGCAGACAACGGGAACCATCTTGTTTGCGATTGTTGCCGCTCTTATTCCGGCTTTGAGCTCTTCAATGGTGAGCTCTTCGCCGTCGAGATACTTCTCCATAAGGTCGTCGTTAAGCTCGGCTACCGACTCGACGAGTTGAGAACGATACTTTTCAGCCTCTTCGACCATGTTCTCAGGGATTTCTTCAACCCTGATGTCGGTTCCGAGTTCGTTATAGTAAACATAGGCCTTCATTTCAAGCAAATCTATAATTCCCTTGAAGAAGGTTTCGCTTCCGATAGGAAGCTGTATTGGAACAGCGTTTGCCTTGAGACGCTGGTGAATCATGTCGATGACGTGGTAGAAGTTCGCACCCATGATGTCCATCTTGTTGACGTAAATCATACGGGGAACATTATACTTGTCCGCCTGTCTCCAAACAGTCTCGGTCTGCGGCTCAACGCCTCCCTTGGCACAAAGAACTGTTACCGCACCGTCGAGAACTCTCAAAGATCTCTCAACCTCAACGGTAAAGTCAACGTGACCGGGGGTGTCGATGATGTTGATTCTATGACCCTTCCAGTATGCAGTGGTAGCGGCGGAGGTGATAGTGATACCTCTTTCCTGCTCCTGCTCCATCCAGTCCATCGTTGCCGCACCGTCGTGAACCTCGCCGAGCTTGTGGTTGATTCCCGTGTAGTAGAGAATACGCTCGGTAGTGGTCGTCTTGCCGGCATCGATATGAGCCATAATTCCGATGTTTCGGGTCATCGACAAAGATACATCTCTTGCCATACAAATCCTCCATGCCCCTTTGTGAGGGCTTTTTTACCCAAGCTGTCCGCTTAACCCAAATACAGACAGCCTCAAAGAAATAGCTTCTTTTGAGAAAATACTTTTTAATGGTGGCTTTACAAACACCTGTGCAAATGCACCGCCGGAAATTACCAACGGAAATGAGCAAATGCCTTGTTTGCTTCTGCCATCTTGTGAGTGTCCTCACGCTTCTTGACAGCCGAGCCGGTTCCGTTCATGGCGTCCATGATTTCGCCAGCGAGCTTTTCCTTCATGGTCTTTTCATGTCTGTCACGTGCATACTTGACGAGCCATCTGAGACCCAGGGTCTGTCTTCTTGCCGGACGTACTTCCATAGGAACCTGGTAAGTAGCACCGCCGACACGGCGAGCCTTTACTTCAAGGTTCGGCATTACGTTTTCCATAGCCTGCTCGAAAGCTTCGAGAGCCGGCTTACCGGACTTTGTTTCTACAATTTCGAATGCGTCGTACACAATCTTCTGAGCTACGCCCTTCTTACCGTCAACCATAACGTTGTTTATGAGACGAGTGACGAGCTTAGAATTATACACCGGATCTTCCAAAACATCACGTTTTGCAATATTACCTCTTCTTGGCACTTCGCTTCCCTCCTTCATAATAGAATGATATCATGGGTACTCGTTTTCACCCGGGATTGGCTGTCGGAACGCTCCTTAAACCTTCCCGCAGTGACCCCGTCAGTCCAAATAGAGATAACTCTTTTCGCATGACCGCCCATGCGGGCGCCACGCTATATATGTCAACTCCACTTGACTGTGGTGGATTTACTTGCTTTTACTTTTGTTGCATCAAGCAACTGCCCAAAGCTGTGGGCTTTTTTTGTCAGACTTACTTCTTTGTAGCCTTCGGTCTCTTTGCACCGTACTTGGATCTAGCCTGCATTCTCTTGGCAACGCCCTGAGTATCGAGAGTTCCTCTGATGATGTGGTAACGTACACCAGGGAGGTCCTTTACTCTGCCGCCTCTGATGAGAACAACGCTGTGCTCCTGAAGGTTGTGTCCGATTCCGGGGATGTAAGCAGTGACTTCTGTGCCGTTTGTAAGACGAACTCTTGCAATCTTTCTCATAGCTGAGTTAGGTTTCTTAGGAGTCTGGGTCTTTACAGCGGTGCAAACGCCTCTTTTCTGAGGGCAGGACAAATCAACGCTGACTTTCTTCTTGGAATTGTAAATCTTCTGAAGAGCCGGAGCAGTGGACTTGTATACAGAAACTTCTCTTCCCTTGCGAACCAACTGGTTAAAGGTAGGCATGTTTTCTCTCCTTTCGTAAAAATTTAGTTGTGCAGACAGTTAGCCGCAAAGCGGCTAACTGTCGCAGACTATTTCATTATACTAACTGCCGAAGAAAATGTCAAGAATTATTTTCGAGAAAAAAGCGACGAATTTGCAAGGCGCAAATTCGTCAAAACTGTTATTTTCGTGCAAAAAACACGCTCTTATTTGGCTTCCTCAGCCTTGATAAAGCCTGACACTCCCCCATACACCAGTCTCTGCATCATTTCGCTGATTTCCTCGGGGCTGATGTCCTTATTGTTTTCATGCCAGCGCTCCAGGAGCCCGAACATGGCGGAGTTGACGAAGGCAACGAGATAGTCGAAGTTCTCCGAATCCGGTTTTACGGGAAGGTACCGGGAAGCAATAGGTATAAGCTCGGCTCTTACCCTCGGCAGAAAGCTCGAATCGCCGTTAGGACCCAATAGGATATAGATTTCCTCGTTCAGCGCAGAAAATACCATTCCGAAGAAATCGATGGGCGACCTGTTATCCGACAAAGACTCCTGAGCCACTCCCTTGACCTTCTCTATCAGCTTGTCCTCGACATAGGACAATAAATCATCGGTGTCCAAAAAATATTCATAAAATGTACTGCGGTTGTAGCCGGCAATCCGTGTCAGCTCGCTCACGGCAATCTTTGAAACAGGCTTCGCCCGAGCCAGCTTCCAGAAGGCGTCCACAAACCTCTGCCTTGTTCTTTCTGTGATTTCCGGTTGTTTCTTCATCTAAAATCGCCTCTTTAAAATCGTCCGACAGTTCCGGAAAAATTGAGGGTTGATAATGCTTCCGGACTGAGTATAATATATATTATACAATAGGTTGTTGGATAAAGTCAAGACAAATCTTCCCGTATTTTTTTCGGAGAGGAGGGCGAGTGTGATGAGCGTCCGCATTTTAAAGGAATGGTTCAAGTGGCGAAACGACTGGGACTCACTCTGCACCCGTTGCGGAAAATGCTGTTACACCCGCTCTATCGGCTCCGATGGAAAGGTTATAATTCACTATGACAATCCGTGCGAATATCTTGACACGCAGACGAACCTGTGCCGTGTGTATGAAGAACGATTTAAGAAGTGCAATCACTGCGGAAAACTGACTTTGTACACGGCACTGTTTAATACCACACTTCCGGAGGATTGTCCATATGTGACAACCTTCCGGGTGTGGATACACAACCAGGATGAAGAAACCTGATATATATTTTTAAGGAGGAATTTTTATGCAAACATCAGAAGCTATCGCAAAGAGAAAGTCAACAAGAGACTTTGACCCTACAAAGGCTGTTCCGGACGAGGTTGTCGACGAAATCGTCAAGGCAGGTTGTCAGGCTCCGGTTGGCGGAGGCAAGAGAGATTCTCTTCACCTGACAGTATGCAAGAGCCGTGAGATTCTCGAAGAAATCAATCAGTCCACCGCCGCAGCTATGAATATGCCGGCAAGAGACTTCTTCTATGGAGCACCGGTCGTTATCTTCGTTTCCGCTTCAGAGAAGCAGATGGCGCCGGGAATTGAATATGCCAACTCCGCTTGCGTCATCGAGAATATGTTGATTGCCGCAACCGATGCTGGACTGGGAAATATCTATCTCTGGGGACCTGTTCAGGGTCTTGCAAGAAATAAAGAGATGTGTGCAAAGATGGGCATCCCGGAAGGCTTCAGACCTGTTTCCGCCGCCGCAATCGGCTACAGTCTTAGTGGTGAAGCAGAACCGAGAGACCTCACAGTTTCCCTCAGCACCAACTACATTTGATTTGAACTGTTAAAAAGCAAGGAGGCACTATCATGGCAAATTACGAACCAACGCAGGAAGCAATGAAAAAGGCAATGAGAGAACGGCACTCCGTCCGCAAGTATAAGACTGACAAGCTTCCTTCGGACATTGTAGAGAAGCTCAACGAAAGAATTGAGGAGAACAACTCAAAGTATGCCCTCAACATCGAGCTTGTCACCGACAACAAGGAGGCGATGCCCGGAATCATGGCTGCAACCATGTCGAAGAACGTCCTGAACTATATGATTCTCGCCGGTCCCGACAAGGCTTCCACCGATGAGACGCTCGGATATGCCAGTGCCGACCTTATGTTGTATGCACAGACTCTGGGTCTCAACACATGGTGGATTGGCGGAATGTACAGCAAAAAGAACGCAAGAAAGAACTCCCAATCTCCGGAAGGCTCAAAGATTATCGGAGTAGTAGCCGTCGGCTACGGTATGGAGCAGGGCGTTCCGCACAAGTCGAAGTCAGTAAGCGAAGTCTCTTCCTATGACGGCGAAGCCCCCGACTGGTTCAAGGCAGGAGTTGAAGCCGCACTTCTGGCTCCCACAGGAATGAACCGTCAGGAATTCACAGTAAAGGGCTCCGGAAATGAAGTCTCGATGACAGTTCCCGACGCATCCTTCGCAAAAGCCGACCTCGGAATCAGTAAATACTTCTTCGAGCTCGGTGCGGGAAAAGAAAACTTCACCTGGAAATGACCACAGTCATCAGTACCCCACGCAACAATATAGATAAGCACCGCCCACCGAAGAGTAACACAATTTGGTGGGTCGGTGTTTATAGGACGCATTTAAAATGTATGGAGATGATTTTATGAGATACGAATCAAGTCAGTTGAGAGAATACATGGATAAAAGTAGCAGGACAGTCGCAGTAACGGGCGCAGGTATCTCCTATTTATATGGTATGAGGCGGCTGAAGCAGAGCGTCGGGCTGATGAATTCAAGGCAGGTGCTCTCCTCTTCCTTCGTGAGAAACAACCCGGATGAATTCTACAGAATAGTCAAGACCTCATTCCTCGACGCAACATTTGGGAAAGGACCGAGCAAGGTTCACAAACAGCTTGCAACCCTTGAAGAGAATTGCCTGCTTTATGGGATAGTAACCCAGAACATGGACTGCCTTCACACGATAGCCGGCTCGAAAAACGTCGTCGAGTTTCAGGGAAGCTTCGGGGACAATATCTGCGTAAACTGCGGAGAAAGATATTTTGGCTACGAAAGATGGAACGAAGGACACACTCCAACCTGCGAAAAGTGCGGTTCGCCGCTGATGCCGACAACCTTCTGCCGGGATAATAAACTGTCAGAGCAGGTTTCAAAAGAAAGCATGAAGAAGGCGGCTGAAATGATTTCCGAGGCGGATTTGGTTATAATCATCGGAACAACCGGCTTCCGGAGCGACGAGTACTTAAGAAAGATGCGCAAGGGCACAACACTCGTCCAGATAAATCCTTCGGAAACTCCGCTTGATTCCGTTGCAACCTGGAATATCCGTGCCGACGCCGCCGAAGTTTTGGACGAAGTAATGAACGGATGGGAGAAAATCAAGGATGTTCTCTAAATCAAACTCAGACGATAAGATACAGAAATTCTCAGAGTATATCGATAAAAGCCAGCATATAGTCGCAATAACAGGTGCAGGAATCTCGATTTCCGGCGGAGGAGTGACCTACTCCCAGCTTTCCCGCACCATCCGCCCGGGTGGCAGCTTTGAAAGCGAGTCGTTTCTTACATCATATGTCAAAGCGATGCACCACTACAAGCCGAGTCTCAGCCACTATGCACTTACCGACCTGGAGCGTGAAGGCAAGCTCACGGGTGTTATCACGACAAACGAGGACTGTATGCACACGATAGCCGGCACGCAGAACGTCGCCGAGATTCAGGGTAGCTTCCAGATTAACCGTTGCAAGGACTGCGGCAAGCACTTTGACGGCTATGAGATATGGAACAAGGATGAGCTCCCCAAATGCGATTCCTGTGGAGGAACAATTCTCCCGTGGGAGCTCTACAGCCACATCGGTCTCTGGAACGACGGCGTCCAGAAAGCACAGGAGTGGATTTCAAAAGCCGACCTGATTATAGTAATCGGCACCAACGGCTACTACGGCGGTGTCTATTGGAACCACCGGCGGAGCGACGCTATAATCGTGCAGATTAACCCGGGGCACACCGCCTTCGACAGGGTTGCGGATTTGAATATCCGTGAGCCGTCGGACGATGTTTTCCGGAAACTGAAGGAAAGGAAACCCTGAAATGCCTGATGAAAAGATGAAAGAACTCGCTGAAAGAATGCGTGAAGCCGAAAACAGAGGCTTGACAGAGGAAGAAATCAAGGCTCGTGACGCTGAAAGAGAAAAGTTAAAACTCGAAAACATCCGGATTCTTGACGACACAATCAGTATTCTCGAAAAAGGCAGTTACGAAAAAGCCGGCAGGGAGATTGCTCTCAGATTCTCTTCCGAAAGCATGAGAGAAGCAAAAGTCTATCTTCCTGAGGATATCGAAGCCGTTGAAAAGTCGGCTCCGGTCACAGAAACTCACGAAGAACGTGACATCAGCCGGATTTTCAGCTGTGAAAACGAGGACGCACTTGTTCTGGCAAAGAGACGGTACCAGGAAATGAAAAACTCCGGGGATTTCTCGCCGAAGGTGCTTGTTCTCAATCTTGCAAGTGCAACCGAGCCCGGAGGTCACACCAGGAAAGGCGCAAGCGCTCAGGAGGAAGACCTTTGCAGGCGCTCGTCGCTTCTTTTGTCGCTCGAAAGCAATAACGCAAAGGAATATTACGACTATAACAACTCGTTCAAGACACATATGGGCTCAAACGGAATCGTGATGTCGCATAATGTCGAAGTTATAAAGGACTCGTCATCAGAAACGCTTTCCGAGCCGTTCCCGGTAACAGTTATGACCTGTGCCGCACCTATGATTCGCATGGGTCTCGAAGGAATGTCGCAAGGCAAGTATGAAGACATGCTCGAATCAAGAATCCGTGGAATGTTGACGGTTGCCGCAACAGAAAAATATCGCCACCTGATTTTCGGCGCATTCGGCTGTGGAATTTACGGAAACGACGCAAGCCTTGTGTCAAGACTGTTCTATAAGGCGATTATCGGCTTTTCATACTCAGGAAAGCCTGCTGAAGCGTTCTTTGATTCGATAGACTTCGCAGTTCTCTGCAAGCCTGAAAAGGATTATAATTACAAGCAATTTTGCAAGTATTTTTCGTAATTGAACCGTCTGCGAACTATCCGACAGCTCCAAAAAAATTGATGGTTGACACCCGATTCTGACTGAGTATAATTGGAATCATACAACAGGTTGTTGGATAATAACAAGGAGGAATTTTATGCCGGTAATTTCTGTAGACCATCTGACAAAAGACTACGGCAAAGGTCGTGGCGTGTTTGATGTGTCTATTCAAGTTGAAAAAGGCGAATGTTACGGCTTTTTGGGACCTAACGGTGCCGGAAAGACGACTACAATCAGGCATTTAATGGGCTTTTCAAAGCCACAATCGGGCAAAACCTCTATTTCAGGTAAAGACAGCTGGGAGCACTCAGCCGAGCTTAAAAACACCGTCGGCTATCTTCCCGGTGAAGTTACTCTTCCACAGGGACTTTCCGGAACCGGCTTCCTTAGAATGATGGAGGGTATGCGCAACACCAAAAACGACGATTACTTAAAGATGCTTCTCGACAAGTTCGACCTCGACCCGAACATCAGTATAAAAAGGATGAGTCTCGGCGTCAAGAGAAAGCTTGCAGTTGTCACAGCTTTCATGCACGACCCGGATATTCTTATATTGGACGAACCGACTTCCGGTCTCGACCCTGTCATGCAGGAGACGTTCATTGATTTCGTCAAGGAGGAAAAAGCTCGTGGCAAGACCATCTTCCTTTCGTCCCATATTTTCCACGAAGTCGACGCTTTCTGCGACAGGATTGCAATAATCCGTGACGGCAAAATAGCTTCGGAATTCAAGTCAGATGAGCTGAAAGCAAGCCACGACAGAATCTACCGTGTTTCATTCAGGGATGAGGGCTCGTACCTACGGTTCATCGAAAAACCGTTCAGGTTCACTTCAAAGAACCACGACAAGCTCCGTGCAAGAGTTCAGATTGAAGCAAACCGTGTCGGCGAGCTGACACAATGCTTAGGAGATTACAGTGTCGCCGACTTTGTCGAGATTCCGTTTACTCTCGAAGACTACTTCATGAGCTTCTACGACACCGGGCATCATTTTGAAGGGGTGAGCAGATGAGCGAATCAGTAATTTCCGTACAAAATCTCACGAAGGACTACGGTATGAAGCGTGGTGTCTTCGATATCTCCCTCGATATCAAAAAAGGCGAGGTTTTCGGATACTTAGGAACCAACGGCTCCGGCAAGACGACTACCATCCGCCACATGATGGGCTTTTTAAAGCCCGATTCGGGAGAAGTTACCGTAAACGGTCTCAACCCGTGGAATCACGCCCCGGAAGTCATGAAGAGTGTAAGCTACATCCCCGGCGAAATCGCCTTCCCGGATGTAAAGACAGGAACCGATTTCTTCAAGGTTCAGGCGGAGTTCCTGGGAGTCAAAGACTTCACTTATATGAACTATCTTATCGACAAGCTCGGGCTTGACCCTTCGGCAAACCTGAAGCGAATGAGCAAGGGCATGAAGCAGAAAACCGCCATCGTTGCGGCTCTGATGGGCGACAAGGAAATCCTCATCATGGACGAACCGACAACAGGTCTTGACCCGTTGATGAGAGAAACCTTCCTCGAACTTGTCCGTGAGGAAAAGCAAAAGGGCAGAACAATCTTCATGTCGAGCCACATCTTTGAGGAAATCGAGGACGTCTGCGACAGAGTCGCCATCATCGGTAACGGCAAGATTGAAAGCGTTTTGAGCCTTTCCGAGCTCCGGCACGGAACCAAGCGAAACTATAGGATAGTTTTCGGAAATCCGCCTTCTGCCAAAAAGTTCGCAGAAAGAATCCCGGAAGCGACCTTATCCGGAAACGAAGCCAGACTTAGCATTCTCGCAAGCGAAACCGACAGGCTTTTCAAGGCTCTTCAGAATCTTGAAGTAGTCTCTGTCGACGAAAACCACGAGAATCTGGAGCAGTACTTTATGAATATCTATCAAGAGGAGAAGAGAGAATGAAAGTAACAAAAGTATTTTCCGTGCCGCTGTTCAAGCAGAGCTTCCGTGCAAACAGAGTTCTCTTAATTGCCTGCACGGTTGTCCTGTGCCTGATGACGATTGTCACCACCTACGCCGGAAACCTGATTGCCGGAACGGAATCGACTGATTATACCGACGCCCAGACCGATTTCTACAGCCATCTGTATGTCCTGGCGGCATATAATGAGATGATGGGAACCGATTTGAGCTACGAAGATTTCGCATCGACGGACGACACCAGCATGTACGAAACCGTTTTTGAGATGATGTCGGCACAGTCGGAAGACCTCGATTTGTCGGTCGAAAAGTTTGCGGAATCGGCTGAACTTCTTTCGGAGTCGGACGTAGGGCTTGATGTCTATATCACAAACTTCGAGTATGTCTATGCTTTGGGCGCCACCGAAGGCGTCTTCACCGGCGACACTCTTGACGTCAGCACAATGATGACGAACATGTTTGAGATGATGGGAATGTCCAGTGATATGCTCAATACCATGACCGAGATGGACACATCCGCTATGCTCAACCAGATGTACTTCACCATCATGTGCTTACTTCCGATAATCTTATTCATCATCTTCGCCGGCAACGAACTCTTCGTAGACCAGGTCGACAAAGGCTCGATGGCTTACGTCCTGTCTACCCCGACAAAGAGAAGCGCAGTTGTCATCACTCAGCTTATTTACATGATAATCACGCCGCTTATAATGGTCGGTTGCGGACTGATAGTAAGGCTTGTGGCAACTCAGGCGATTGCAGGAGAAGTTGACGCCCTGAAATATGTGGCTCTCTACGGCGGAATATATCTCTTAGCGGAAGCTATGGCAAGCATCTGCTACATGGCTAGCTGTATATTCAACCTCAGCAAGAACGCAATGGCTCTCGGCGGAGGACTCAATGTCTGGTTCTTCCTCTGCTCACTCCTCGGAATGTTCGGTTCCGAAACGATGGTCAGCATGGGAATAGGTGCCGAAATGCTCGGAACCTTCAACAACCTGACAATAGTCGGACTCTTCGATGTCGAAGCCCTCGGAACAGTAGGCTCCGGTGCCGTTGATTATGCTTTCGTTCCGAAGCTTATAGCTTTGGTTGTAATAGCTGTAGTCTGCTACGCCATCGGCGCAGTCAGATTCCAGAAGAAAGATTTACCTCTGTAATTATAAATCAGGCATTAAGGGAAGTGATGCGTGGAATATATGACCAGTATATGACTATACAGGAAAACAGGACGGTATTAAGTTAATATCAGAAGATAGATTTTATTGGAGGAATGGTTTTATATGCTTCATATTTTTGGAAATATGAAGACCAAGGACAGGTGGCTCGCACTTCTGTGCGTGCTGCTTGTTTGCGGTCAGGTTTATTTTGATTTGCGCCTGCCCGATTACACCGCTGAAATCACAGTTTTAATCAGTAGTGAGGTAACCGAGCTGTCGCAATATTTTGTGGCAGGTGGCAAGATGCTCGCCTGCGCTTTGTGCAGTGCTTTGCTGACGGTTATAGTCGGATATCTGTCTGCTATGATAGCGGCGGACTTCTCTTATGACGTCAGAGCGAAGCTCTTTGACAAGGTCACTTCTTTCGGACCCGGTGAGATAAAGAAGTTCTCGACCGCAAGCTTAATCACCCGTACCACCAACGATATAACCCAGATTCAGATGATAATCTCGATGGGACTTCAGATGCTGATCCGTGCACCTATCATGGCTATCTGGGCGATAATCAAGATAGTAGGCAAGAGCTGGGAGCTCTCGGTTGTTGTCGCCTCGGCGGTTGTAATCGTCGTCGGAGCACTGATTGTGATACTCGCAATCATGATTCCGAAATTCAGAATCGTCCAGAAGCAGATTGATGACGTCAACAGAATTACTGAAGAAAACCTTAACGGTATCAGAGTTGTCCGTGCCTTCAACGCCGAAGATTATCAGGAATCGAAGTTCGACAAGGCTAACACAAGCCTCATGAAAACACAGCTCTTCACCGGTCGTGGAATGGCGGTTCTGTCGCCTATCATGATGTTCGTGCAGAGTGGCGTAAGCGTTGCAATCTACTATGTAGGCGCAATTCTCATTAACAATATTGAAGTACCTCTGAGCGGAACCGCCGCCGAAATCGCAACCGCTATTTCCGAGCGTTCAAACATGCTCGGCGAGGTTGTCTCGTTCAGCTCCTATGCGCTCTATGTCATCATGTCGTTTGTAATGCTTCTGATGATATTCATGCTCCTTCCCCGTGCACAGGTATCCGCACAGAGAATCAACGAAGTTCTCGACTCGGATATTGCCGTTAAAGAAGGCAACGAAACCAGTTCAACCGAAACCGGCACTATAGAATTTAAAGACGTTTCCTTCCGCTATCCCGATGCTTCTGAGGATTGCTTAAAGCACATCACCTTCTCGGCTAAGAAGGGTGAAACGGTCGCCGTCATCGGCGCCACCGGTTCGGGTAAATCCACCCTCGGCGGTCTTGCCGCAAGGCTTTATGACGCCACTTCGGGAACGGTTCTTCTTGACGGAAAAGAGATTTCAAAGTACGATTTCGAGACGCTTTACAAGAAGGTCGGATATATTCCGCAGAAGGCGACATTGTTCTCAGATACCGTTGAGGGCAACCTGAAATTCGGTTCGACGAGAAACAACATCACCTATGAGGAAATGGAAAATGCGATGGATATCGCTCAGGCTTCCGACTTCGTCCATGCTATGGATGATGACGTGAATAGCAGAATTTCAGCAGGCGGCACCAACGTTTCGGGCGGTCAGAAACAGCGTCTTTCCATCGCAAGAGCGGTCGCCGGCAAGCCGGAAATCCTCATCTTCGACGATTCCTTCTCGGCTCTTGACTACAAGACCGACCGTGCACTCCGTCAGAGAATCAAGACTGACCTTAAAGACACAACCTGCCTGATAGTTGCCCAGAGAATCGGAACCATCCGCCACGCTGACAGGATTGTTGTCCTTGACGAAGGCGAAATTGCAGGCATCGGCACTCATGATGAACTCATGAAGACCTGCCCGGTTTATCAGCAGATAGCTTTGTCACAGCTCTCGGAAGACGAGCTTGCGGTGAATGAATAAGGAGGTGCTTTGATTATGCCAGAATCTAATTCTAGACCGATGGGTCGTGGTCCTATGGGACGTGGCGGCTCAAGAGGAGACACAAGACGTGCCAAGGACATGAAAGGAGCACTTTTAGGGCTTCTTAAATACATCAGCAACCAGACAGGAATTATAGTTTTTGCACTCGTCCTTGCCGCCGCAGGTGCGGTTCTCACAATCATAGGACCGAACCAGATAAGCCGTCTTACCGACTACATCTATGATGGTCTGACGACAAGTATCGATATGGACGGAGTACTGGGCGTTGCGCTTCTGTTACTCGGAATCTATCTTGCGAGCGCACTGTTCAGCTTCCTACAGCACTACATCATGCAGACAGTCACACAGAGGACTTCAAAGAGACTCCGTGGAGACATCAGCTCAAAGATTAACAGACTTCCCTTAAAGTACTTCTCGGGCAACGCCGCCGGCGACGTTCTCTCCCGTATGACAAACGATGTCGACATGATAGGTCAGGCGATGTCAAACAGCCTGTCGAACCTTGTCACAGCAATTGCGCAGTTCATCGGTTGCCTGATTATGATGTACTACACCAACGCCATTATGGCTACTACAACCGTTTTGGCAACAATAGTCGGAATGGTTCTTATGGTAGTAATCATGAGCCATTCGCAGAAGTACTTTACCGCACGTCAGGAGAACCTGGGCATCCTGAACGGCTACATTGAAGAGATGTACACCGGTCACGATGTTATAAGAATCCTCAACGCCGAAGGCGAGGTCAAGGATACATTTACTTCAATGAACAAGGCTGTCAAGAACGCCAACTTCCGTTCGCAGTTCCTTTCCGGACTCATGCAGCCGATTATGACATTCATCGGCAACTTCAGCTATGTTGCGGTCTGCGTCGTCGGTGCGGCTCAGATTATCAACGGAAACATCAGCTTCGGCGTCATCACTGCATTCCTGATTTACACAAGACTCTTTGAGTCTCCTCTTCGCCAGATTTCTCAGGCTATGACTCAGGTTCAGTCCTGCGCCGCCGCTTCCGAGAGAGTATTTGAATTTCTCAGTGAGGAAGAGATGGAGGACGAGTCGGATAAGACTGAAATTATCGAGAACGTCAAGGGCGAAGTCGAGTTCAGAAACGTCAAGTTCGCATATCCTAATGCTCCCGAAAAGGAGATTATCCACAACTTCAGCGTGAAGGTCGAGCCAGGACAGAAGGTCGCAATCGTCGGACCTACAGGCGCCGGCAAGACGACTATGGTAAATCTTCTTATGAGATTCTTCGAGCCAACAGGCGGAGAGATTCTCATCGATGGAGTTCCCACGCAGAACGTCCCGAGAAGCAATGTCCACAACCAGTTCGGAATGGTTTTGCAGGACACCTGGCTCTTTGAGGGAACCGTCCGGGAGAATCTTCTCTACAACACTGAGGGTGTGACGGACGAGCAGATGAAGGCGGCTTGCAAGGCTTGCGGAATCCACAGCTTTATCAAGGCGCTCCCGAACGGCTATGATTCGGTCCTCAGTGACAACACGGCGATTTCCGCTGGTCAGAAACAGCTTCTGACAATCGCAAGAGCTATGATTCAGAACAGCCCGATGCTTATCTTAGATGAAGCGACCTCGAGCGTCGACACCAAGACCGAGATGATTACACAGGAGGCTATGGATAAACTGACCGATAAGCGCACCAGCTTCGTAATCGCCCACCGTCTGTCGACCATCAAGAATGCTGATATAATTCTTGTAATGCGTGACGGCGACATCGTCGAGCAAGGCACACATGAGGAGCTCCTCGCAAAAGGCGGCTTCTATGCCGAGCTCTATAATAGCCAGTTTGAAGAGGTGGCGTAACCCGCCAGCGTATAAAAGCAAAAGAAAAAGCACCCGAAAAAGGTGCTTCAAGAAATGTGAAGAAGCCCAGAACAAAGTTCTGGGCTTCTTTGTAGCTTGCCTGCAAGCTGTGGTGCAGTTCTCCAATCCAAATCCGAACCATTCCCATACTTGTTCCGGGCATCGTTCACATCATCAGCGGAAACGATAGCTTCGATTGTGGAATCGTCCATTACCATCTTCATGGTTGCATCAACAACCAAAT
>JAJQGB010000007.1 GCA_021200775.1 Oscillospiraceae bacterium | reverse complement strand
TGCTTGAACCGCCTGATTTTTACGGCGTACATCAACAATCTTGTCGATGGCTTTACATCTCCAATTCAGAAAAAGTCTAACTTCTCACCCCTTCACCAACTTAAGCAATTCATCATACCCATCGACCACATCATAGGTCACCTCGCCGGAGCTGATGGCTTTGAAGTGTTCACGGGCGCAGTGGATTTTGGCGTTTTCTGTTCCACGACGATCCATTTCGTTCGTGGAGCCTTTTGTCTCGATAACAAAATATATGCGTTTTGCTTTACCTTCATTAAAGACTATCGCCCAGTCTGGAGTATAATCTCCTACTGGTGTGCAAATTTTGAACTCACTCGTGGGAATCTTTGCATAAACCGCAATGGAATCATTCGTATCAAGATCTGAAGCAAACTCTTTCTCAACTGTAGAATCGTAGACAACAGCATCATATAGATTATGCTTAACTTTCATTGCATTTACGCCGAGTTTACCTCTTATAGTTGTGAATACTTTTCTTTCATCGTATTTCTCTCCCAATACGCTGTAGGTTATATGCTCGACAATGGCTGTTGCTTTCTCGTCGTTTATGAGGGATGCCGCTTTAAGAATAAAATCCTCAGGGTTGTCCTTGAATTGATTGAAGACGCCCTTTTGTATTCCCATGAGAATTGAAACGACGGTTTTTCTTGTGAGACCCGTCTCTTTGACAAGGCTTCCTGTCAGGTCATATTTGACATTGCGGTTGGCGGTGATTCTGGTTCTTGAGTCATAGGTCGAAGAATGCTCCTTGACAAACGATTCTCCGCTCAGAAGCGACTCCTTCGACTCGATATTCTCCATCTGCCCGCTCTCTAATTTGAAGAATATTGGCGAAACTCTTAGCTTGCGGTTGAGAACGTCGATTGACTTCTCAACAAGCTCATCGGTGTCGAAATTGACGGTATAGACGGACTTCGAGTTGATTCTCTCCCAGAGTGCCTTGAATTGTGGCATGGCAAGCTTGCTCTCGTCAACCTTGAGCTCAACATTGTTGCTTCTGGCGTCTTCGGGGAGCATGGCTTTCGGGTCGTAGACGGAGTCGATAATCGAGATAACCGCTTCGGCACTGTCTGCCACCTTCTCGGCAATTTTAATCTCGCCGTTTGCCTTGTCTTCGTAATACTTGTCCGTCAGCGCACCCACTTCGTCGATATAGCCGTTTACAATCAGATTGAAATAGATTGCCTTGGCAGTGCTCTTATCAACAACTTGCTCATTGCCGTTCTTATCGACAATTACTCTATCCATAAACAAGTCTTCGGTAATAGCAAGCGGGCGATCGGAAACAGCCTCTGCCATTTCTGACTGAAGCCCTTTTGCAAAGCTGTCATAGCTTTCGCTTGCGATAACCGTCAGGACATTGACGTTATGCACGTCGTTGCCGAGGGAATTCGTGTCCATTCTCTCGCCGTTCTGGTTGACACAGAGACGGAGCCCTCGCCCGACTTCCTGACGCTTTCGCACGTCGCTTCCGCTCTGCTTGAGGGTGCAAATCTGGAAGACGTTAGGGTTGTCCCAACCTTCACGGAGTGCCGAGTGGGAGAAGATGAACCGTACCGGCGAGCGCTTCGGGTCTCTGTCAAGAAGCAGCTCTTTATTCTTCATGATGAGGTCATAGGCGTCTATATCGTCGGAGGTACGCTCCTTCTTGTCGCCAAGCTTGCTGTTCGTCATGTGACCTTTTTTATCTATCGAGAAATAGCCCGCATGGGTCGCTTCCGCCGGGATTGAATCGAGATACCGAAAATACTCGTCCTCGCCGAAAGCCGGCTCCAAGGACTCCACCACGTCCCGATACTCCTCCTCGAACATATCCGCAAAAATGCCGTTCTTTGGCTGTCCCGCCTCGTCATACTGCTTATAGTGCGCTACCTCGTCGATGAAGAAGAGCGACAGGACTTTAATTCCTTTATAGTAAAGCTGGCGTTCACGCTCGATATGGGAAAGAATCGTCTCACGAATCTGAAGGCGGCGAATCTGGTCCTCGCTGACCTTGCCGACAACGTCTCCGGCATAAATCTTCGTGCCGTTCAGGAACTCAATCGAGTTGTCCCGACCGTCGATATTAGTTACGATATAGTTATTCTTATACTCCTCCAAGCCATTCGAGTTGTCATAGAGATTAAAGCCGATTCCTACAGTCTTGACAACCTTGCGGACACTCGACTTGCCCTTGCAATCAAACTCGATTGTCGCCGTCGGGTCCTTCTTCGAGAGATTTATATTCTGCAGATAGACATAGCCCTCCGTAGCAGTACTGCCCGACTCGGTTATGCCCTTGACGGCTATCTTCTTGACGAGGCGCTTGTTGTAGGCTTCCATTGCATCAAGGCGATAGACCATATTATAGATACTGTCCGATTTATGGGTCGCGGAATAACGGAGTGTCATCAGCGGGTGAAACTCCTTTAATTTCAGCTTTGTCTTTTCGCCTTCGACCGACTGAGGCTCGTCGATTATCACTATCGGGTTTGTCTTGGCGATTATATCAATAGGTCTGCGGGAGCGGAACTCGTCAAGCTTCATCGAGATTCTTCTTGCATCCTTGCCGGTTGCGTTGAACGCCTGCGAGTTTATTATCATGACGTTTATCGAGCTGTCATGGGCGAAGCGGTCAATCTCGGTGAGCTGTGAAGACTTATAGATGAAATAGCGAATCTTCTTGCCGTATTCCTCGGCAAAATGCTCCGCCGTAGTCTCAAACGACTTATAAACGCCCTCACGGATTGCCACGCTCGGCACCACGACGATAAACTTTGACCATCCATAGTGCTTATTGAGTTCATACATCGTCTTGATATATGTATATGTCTTGCCGACGCCCGTCTCCATCTCTATCGTCAGGTTATACCTTCCCTCAAGCTTATCCGACGGCTTGATCTGATTCTGACGCTGGACTTTCTGGAGATTTTCGAGTATTGTGCGGTCGCTCAGGCTTCTTACTATCGGCTGATTGCTCCAACCTGTGAAGTCGTCATCATCCGTCATCGAAAGCTGGCTCTCGTCGCCTCTGTCCATCATATATGTAGGCGTTAAATACGGCTGTCCCGCAAAGACATCCACCACAGCCTTCGCCGCATCCGCCTGAAATTTCTGGTGCTTATATTGAAGTTTCATGCCTGATTGCCCCCGTCTTCTTCCATCTGCTCCTCCAGTAACTTCTTCAAATCCTCTTTACTCGGCAGGACAGTCTCATATTTACTCGCAAAAATCTGCGAATTGTCCTCCGGCAGGGTCATCTCTACGACGGCATTATTTTTATCCTTGCAGAGAATAATACCGATTGTCGGGTTCTCGTCCGGGAGCTTCACCTTGCGGTCGTAGTAGTTGACATACATCTGCATCTGCCCGATGTCCTGATGCTTCAGTTCGCCGATTTTCAAATCGAACAGAACGAAACTCCGCAGAAGCCGGTTATAGAAGACCAAGTCCACGATGAAATGCTCCTCGTTGAAGGTGAACCGCTGTTGACGCCCGACAAATGTGAAGCCGGTGCCGAGTTCCAGTAGGAACTGTTGCAAATGGTCAATCAGGCGGGTTTCAAGCTCCGTTTCCGAGTATTCCGGCAGTTCCGGCAATCCGAGAAATTCAAGCACATATGGGTCTTTGATTGCATCCTGCGCCGTCTCGATTTTCTGACCTTCCGTTGACAGGCGATAAACCTTGTCCTTATCGGTACTCAAAGCAAGCCTTTCATACAGCGAGCTGTTATACTGGCGTTTCAGCTCCGATAGGCTCCAATCGTTCTTTACAGCTTCGATTTCGTAAAAATGCCGTTCGTCGGTGTTCTTGATTCTCATCAGCATCAGATAATGCGACCAACTGAGGAGGAATTTCCGTCCGTCAACTGTTGCTGGAAGATTTTTGAATTGGCTAAACACTGTTTCGCCAATTTGGTCTTCGGAATAAACACGATAAAACTGACGTACATTTTTCAAATTGCCGACCGAAAATCCCTTGCCATAAATTCCCGTCAGATACTCTGACAGCTCTTTCAGAAGATACTGTCCATATCCCGCCCTGTCGGCACCGTTCTGTTCTTCCTCAACGATTCTCCGCCCGATTTCGTAATAGGCATAGACCATCGAAAGGTTGACGGCTGTCTTGGCGTTCTTCCTCGCCGAAACAAGGACGTCGGAGATTTCCTGAAGGAAGCCTTCGTTTGTATGTCTTGTGTTTAAGTCGTTCATTTTATTCTCCTATCTATATCTTTCAGATAACCCTTACATTCGTATTCTCTGAATAATACTTGAATATCTCGAACACATTTATCTTTGAGGGGCTATCGGCGAAGCTCGAATCACGGAAGACAGCCCTTATCGGCTGCATCTTCGCCATTTCCCGCACCACGCTTTCGGGGACATTTTCCGAGAAACAAGCCACGAGTTCGCCGTCATTATAATTATGGACAGTACAGCCGTCGATAACTCGGCTCTCATAAGGCAAAGAAAGCGGCACGCCCCAATCAACCAGGCATCCAAACAGCAAATCCAATTCCGACCTGTCAGCCTTGATATTATCCTCCATCATCTCCACCAAGTCCTGACTATAATCCTCCGCCGCATAATAAACCTCATTCATATTGGATTCATCCAACTTCAAAACCCTGAACCCAATATCAAGCCCTTCAGTAGTCAACGGCGCCTCATCCTTAATCTTCCTCCCCGCTCTCCGAATCCTCTCTTTCCCAATTTCGCAGACATTCTTGTAACCCGCTTTATAGGCTTCCGAGCCTTCTTCACACTCCTCAGGGAATTGTACCATAATAAATCTTCTGTGTCCGCCATCTTCACTATTCATTTTCATGACAGCGTGAGCGGTAGTCGCAGAACCCGAGAAAAAGTCGAGGATAATATCATCCTCATCTGCAACAAGCTTTATCATTGACATAATGAGTTCTATTGGCTTGGGCGTATCAAATACCTGTTTACCATCAAACAATTCTTTTATTAACGATGCTGCTTGTCTTGTAGTCCCAAACCTATCTCCTTCCCATAAATTTTCAGGAGTTCTTCCTATTTGATCGCGCAAATAAATCTTTCGTATAATTCCACTATAATCATCCTTAAATTTAATTTCACCTGTTTCAATCTTCTCTTGGACGCTTTCCTTTGACCATCTCCATCCATTCGCTGGTGGAGTAATAATATTTCCATTAGGCGCAATTATATCGTAACATAAAGTTTTCCTATAGTTAGGGCTCCTGACATCGCCACTCCGCCATGCTCCCTTGGGATCATTATCTGGATTGCTATAGTTAATATTGTCCTCATCTGTTCGTTCAAAGTAAAAGCGTTTCAGCGAAACCTTGTTTTTTGCATAACACAGTGTATGATTATATTGTCTCGAAAAATGTAACTCATCATTCTTACTTTGTTGTGTGTGCTTCCATATAATATTTGCAACGAAGTTGTACCCCCCCACAACCTCATCGCAAATCTTTTTTAAACTTGCCTGCTCATTATCATCAATCGAAATAAAAATAACCCCATCATCAGAAAGAAGATTCCTTGCAAGTAAAAGCCTGGGGTAGATCATGGTGCACCAGTCGGAGTGGAATCTGCCGTTTGAGTCGGTGTTTTTGAAGAGTCGGTTTTCTTCCTCGTCGTACATCCCCATCTGCCGGTTTTCCTCGTCTTGCGAGCGCACGAAGTCGTCGGCATAGACGAAATCGTTGCCGGTGTTATAGGGCGGGTCTATGTATATCATCTTGACCTTGCCTAAGTAGCTTTCCTGAAGAAGCTTCAGGACTTCGAGGTTGTCGCCTTCGATGTAGAGGTTCTCGGTGGTGTCCCAGTCAACGCTTTCTTCGGGACAGGGACGAAGGGTCCTGCGGGTGGGTCTGTTCGCCTCGACAATCGAGGACTTCTTGCCAACCCAGGTGAACTCGTAAGCCTCGTCGCCGTCAACTATCTCGGAGGATAGCATCTGCTTGAGGACTTCAAAGTTGATGGCTTTCTTGGTGACGATGTGGTCTTTTGTGCTACGCTCCTCGTCCAGCTTTTCGGTGACGCAGTTCGGGAACATCTCGCCGATGCGATCGATGTTGGAGGAAACGAGATTGGGGGTTTCAAATTTCATTTTACTTTCTTGCATGGGGTTGCTCCTTTTCTGTTTATAATACTTTCCAGTGACCGGTTTTTCTACTGCCTTCACGGATTATTATTCCACTACTCAGCATTTTTCTCATAGCTCTTTTCACTGTTGAAAGTGAACTATCAAGATTTTGTGCGATCTCCGTCTGGGTAGCGTTCGGGTTTTCTCTCAAAAATGCTATAATACTTTTCGATAAAGTGTCATTTAAAAGTTCATTTAAAGTGTCATCCTGACCCTTTAAAACTTTTAAATCCGCCAAACCGACATCTAAACCGTCATCATGTCGGTTTAAAGCTTCATCCAAAGCCTCATCTAATGCTTTGGCGGGTTTTAAAGCCGTAAACTTCACGGTAATATCGTTGCCGAAAACTATATATTCCGGGTCGGGAGTGCCGAGTTCACGGCAGGAATCGCAGATTTTCTGGATACCACGTCCCCACGCCTCGATATAACCAGCACGATAGAAGACGTTTGCAATCGAGGGATTGAACGGCACCGACTTGTGCGGCTCCATGAGAGTCTCTGCCGTCCAGTTTGGTGGCAGGATGCACCTGTTGCTGATGTACATTGCATCGTCCTCAATGCGAATCTGAATCGGGACGCTTCCGGCATAGTTGTTGTGACCCAAGGCGTTATAGACGGCTTCACGCACACCGTCACGAGGGAACGGGAAGGTCTCAACCCGAACGTCATGCTCATAGGTAATGGCGGCTTTGAGGTATTTCGTGAAAATGAGGTCGATAACCCTGTCGGCAATGCTGAAAAGCGAGCCTTCGAGCAAGTCCTGGTATTGGAGGTCTGCACCCTCGCCGAACCTGCCGATTTTGACGTAACAGCCGGTAATGATTCTGCCGGGCTTCTTGTAGAAAAGCATGACTGCCGCACGCTTCAACTTGCCGTCAACCAGGAGGTCGAGGTGATCCATAAGCTCCTCGTTTGAGATGTTCAGATCTTCCTTGTCCATCCTCCTGTTGCGGACGGCTTCACGACGGAAGATGTCAATGCTGTTCTGGTCGAGATCCTGAACGCCGATGTTGTCAACGGGAACTGCGTCCCAAAGCAAACCGGTTTTCTCCCTTATAAATTCAGTCAGGGACGAACCTCTCAACTGTTGCAAGGTGCTTCCGCTCCGACGGTAGTATTCACCTCTGTAATTGACAGGGTAAGAACTCGGACTGACAACGATTTCGATATATTCTTTGCCATCCTCCGTCAGCAGATTCACGTCAGCAATTATGCCGAGCGTCGTCTGAATCTTGTTCGGAATGTCCTCCATGAGGCTCTTGCTGTCAGAAATCCCGACAATGGTGCCGTCGTCGCTTTTCCCGATATAAATCCTGCCGCCCTGTGCATTCGCAAAGCCGCACACCCATTTGAGATATTCATCCCGCCAGGATTCTTTCCATTCTGTGTTTTGATTTTCTGACATATAAACAGCCTACTTTCCTGTTATTTATCTTCAATTCAATTTCTTTTTCAATTTCTTTATCTCCGCATTGATTTCCATCTGCCGGTTGAGCTGTTTTTCTTTCCAGAGCTTCGATTGAAGCTTCGAGATTTCTTTTTCAATCTTTGCCCGCTCGGCGGCTTTTTGCACCGATTCGGAGAGGGATTCCTGTGGCTCGGACTGAACAAGCTTGTCCCCGGCAATCTGCCTCACAAAGCTTTCGTAAACCTCGTCAAGACTTAGACCGACGATGTCGAGATTCAAGGCTTCTTTCTCCGACCATTCGGTGTGGTAATAGCCGGAAACTTTGAAGGTGTCTTCGGTTCTGGCTTCCTTATAGCCTATCCATAGCTCGTAACTACTATTATAGCACAAAATGAACAGAATGTGATAGGGAATTTCAGAATCTATTTGCCTAAGGACTTTTTCGTCGATTTCCTGTGAGTTCTGGATAATCTCGAAGACCTCAATTTCGGTAACGTCCTTTCCGGCAGGGATGTTGAGGGTCGATTCGGCAAGCTTGTTGCGCCAATAGATAACCTTGATGTCGTCAATAAAGCTCCGCTTCAGAGCCGGTGTGATAGATAGGTTGTCATAAAACTTCTGCTTCGGAATCCTGCGGTTGAACTCGGTTGATGTAGGGAAGTTAAGCATGGTGGCACCTCTATTCTTTCACGACAAGGAAACAAATAAGTTCAAAGTCTTCGAGTCCGCTGACGGTGGACTTGAGGGCGGTTGTCCCGCCGGGTTTGAACAAGCTGTCGATGTCGCTTTCTTCCTTTGTGTCGATGATGGAGTCGATGGCAAGGCTCAAAAGCTCGGACATCTCGCTCATGTTTCTGCCGTCGTCGGTTTCTTCGTTGAATTTGCGGCAAAGGTCGGGAATAGGCTTGTCCTGTCCTCGGCAGAGAAGCCGCATATCGTCAAGGAGCTTTTTCGGATTGAGATAGTTGCACTTGACTTCGCCGTCGTTTTGTATGTAGACCATGTAGAACGGGTGAATCCTGTTCTGATTGTCGATGTTGACGCTGTTGTTGACGTTCCGCAGGACGAAGATGACTCCCGCAGGAAGCTCGTCCGTCGCCTGAACGACGGCATGAAGCCCCTTCGGCTTTTTCTCAATGTCGTCGTGGGTTTTGACATAGTCAAGCAAATCAAGCCGAAATTCGTTTAAGCCAAGATCCATAATCGAGATTCCGCTCGACATATCCTCCATGTCAACAACTTCGCTCTGGAGACGTTTTAGCTGAACCTTTCTGTATTCAAGGTCGCCCTTTTCTTCCGGACTTAGAGGGTTTTCGTCACCAGTGGAGGTGAGGACAGTTACCTTCATTCGCGACTCAACACGCTCTTTAAGATTTATGTATTCGTCTAAGTCCATATCGGGCCAGAAATTCACAAGCTGGATAACATCGTTTTTGCTTCCGATACGGTCGATTCGCCCGAAACGCTGAATGATTCTGACAGGATTCCAGTGAATGTCATAGTTCACACAGCAGTCGCAATCCTGCAAGTTCTGTCCCTCAGAAATGCAGTCGGTGGCGATAAGGATGTCAATCTCGTCCCGATTTTCTGGCATGAGCATATCCTTGCCCTTGCTGACAGGAGAAAAGAGAGTAAGAACGTTGTTAAAGGACATTTTCAATCCCTTGATGGTAGACTTGCCGTCGGTGGTTCCCGTAATCATAGCCGTGTCGAGACCGTATTTTTCTTTTATGAACCCGCTGATGTTGTCATAAAGATACTCCGCCGTATCCGAAAATGCCGAGAAGACGAGAACTTTTTTGTTGCCATCGTTGATGGGATGCTCAATCTTTTCGGAAAGAAACGATTTAAGCTCCATGAGCTTTGTGTCATGCTCCGGTGTGATGTCGCCAACCATCAAAAGCAACAGCTCCAATATTTCAGAATCATCGGCGAGATACTTTCTCCACGAAACATAGTCCATGTCCTCAAGGTCAATCCTGACTTTCTTTCCGATTGAGAAAGGCTCTGAGTTCTGGTCATCGATGTCGAGGTCGTCCTCATATTCCGCTTCGTAAACGTCAAGGTCAGCTTTGCCGGAGCTTTCATAGCTGTCGATTGTGGCAATCGTCTGGTCGATAAGGGCTTTAATCCTTTCAAGAGATAGCCTGAATGAATAGACCGAGCTTTCAAGCCGCTTGAGGAGGTTCACGTTCATCAGTCTGCGGATGCCTTCCTCACGTCCTTGCTGTGTAAGGTTTTCTCCCTTGTTACTGGTGAGGTCTTTATACTTCGCAATCTTGCTCTCATGAATAAAGCTTGATGGTGTGTATATGAACAAGTTGAGGTTGTTAAGCTCACTATAGATTTCGTTGTAATTGATGGCATCATGTAAGTCGGTAAGCTTCGGGCGTTTGGAAATAGGCTTGAGCCGCTCGGGAAACTTTCCGATCTCTGCGGTGTTGTAATATTTCTGAATATGCTTGCGGGAGCGTGCAATAGTAACGCTGTCCAAAAGCTCGAAGAAATCAAAGTCGAGATTTCCGAGCAGAGCATCGGTCGTGCGTTCCTCGGCATCGAGCTTGTTCCAGTCGTTAAAAGCCTTTTGAGCCTGCGAGAAAATCTTTCCTATCGGCTTCTTGGTGTCGAGCTTATCATCAAGCAAATCTATGTCTCCGCCGTATGCAATAGCGAGCTGATTCTTCAGGTCGTTGAAGCGATTGTTGACCGGAGTTGCGGAAAGCATCAAGACTTTCGTGTTCACACCGTCACGGATTACTTTATCTATAAGCTTCTTGTAACGGTTATCGGTAGTTTTGGAATGTGTGCCGATTCCATTGCGAAAATTGTGCGACTCATCAATGACAACGAGGTCATAGTTGCCCCAGTTCAGCCGGTCGAGGTCAATGCCGTTCGACTCCCCGCCTTTGCGGGAAAGGTCTGTGTGGAACAGTACGTCATATCTCAGCCTGTCCGAAGCTATGGGATTATTGCGATAATTGCCCTTATAAGTATTCCAGTTCTCCGAAAGCTTTTTCGGACAGAGAACCAGAACAGACTTGTTGCGGCTTTCATAATATTTGATAACCGCAAGTGCAGTGAAAGTCTTGCCGAGACCGACACTGTCCGCTAAAATACATCCGCTGTAGCGTTCAAGCTTCTGGATAATGCCAAGTGCGGCATCCCGCTGGAAGTCATAAAGCATATTCCAGATAGCACTTTCCTTGAAACCGGTCGCCTCATTGGGAAGATCATCCTCCGAAATATCCTCCAGAAATTCGCTGAACACATGATACAAAGCTACGAAGTAAATGAACTCCGGCGAATTTTCGTCATAAGCCGCAGAGATATTATCAATTATTGTATCCGTGACATCTTGAAGTCTGTCTTTGTCGTTCCACAGAGAGTTGAAAAGATTTATATAAACAGAAGCCGTAGGTGCTTCAAGGCGGTTCACCATATTATAGGCATTGTTTCCCCGACTGCAACCGATGTCCACTGTTGTGAAGCCGTTTATAGGCGCATACACCAAATCCTCGGAAGCTTCAACAGTCATGAAACCGCCCATGTTTTCGCCGGTCACATTCGACTTAAACTTAGCTTTTCGCCTGATCCAGTCGGCGCATTCCTTTGCAATCGCTTTCTGGGTCATTTCGTTGCGAAGATGAATTTCAAACTCGGTACCATAAAGGCTCTGTTCCCGGCTGAGGCGGGGAATATAGAACTCACGCTTTTGCTTTTCGGACTGCTCCTTGACAAAAGTCGGTGACGTGAATATAAACCGAAACTCCGAAACGCTCTCAAGCTGAGCTTTCAACTCCTCATATGCGTACATAGAAAAATAAGCCGCGGCAACAGACACACGACTTTCCCGAACGATTTTCTCTTCAAGATCGTCCCTGACTTTATTTGTTGTATTGTTGAAAAGCTCCACCTATCTCAGCCTCCGACATTTTAATGATTTAGAATTATTCATAAATATTATACAACAAGGTGGAGAAGAAAGCAAGGGGCGGGACTACTCAGTATTCAAAATTCTCAGGCAGTCAAAGACACGCCGCTGTGACCATTTTTTAATGGGAACCAATAAATCGAGGGCATGATTTGCCTGTCGAAAATAGCTCATTTCGAGTTATTGTCTGACATAGGCGTGTCTTGCTCCTACTTCTCCCGAAAATATTTTTAAGAAAATTTCAAAACACCTTGTCTGGATGTCTGGCTTTTCTGTGTTAGTGAAGGGACAAAAATAATCCCCCGAAACTTCAACAGAAAGGACACTACTCATTGAGCAGACGCAAGAAACTGATTAACAACTCCGGCATCCCGGAACGGGAGATAGAAATTATCGCACGGTGCATCTATCCGGATATCGTAGCTTTCTTTGAGAGCGAAGAAGGTCAACGTGAATTTGCTGAATGGAAAGCGCAACGAGAAAATGCAGAAACTGAAACAGGCAAGGTAGCGTTCTAAACTACCTTGCCTGTTTTTTACTTATTCGATTTCTTCTTGTGTGGTCCTCTCGGTTTCGATTCAGGTTTCTTAACTGCATCATTTGAGAAGTGAGTCTCTTCATATCTATCGAAGTATAAGAAAAATCCGAACCCATCACCAATCGGAAACGGGTTCGGATTTTGTTGGTTTGGTGCCGGTGACCGGGGTCGAACCGGTACGGTATCTCTACCACTGGATTTTGAGTCCAGCACGTCTGCCAATTCCATCACACCGGCAGGCACAGGTTAAAGTATATCACAATAAATCTCTCTTGTCAAGCGGTTTTTCGGATTCAGGTTAAATGTTCAGGGAGTTTTCATTGAGAAGAAACTCATAAAGCCCCATATGAAGGATTCCCTGCTCGTCATACCACGCCTTGCCGTAAAGTCCCGAAACGACAACCTTCTTGAAAAAGTCGTTTACACTTCTCAGCGGTCGGAGCTCGGATTCGGATTTTGTTCCCGGTCCCATGCTAAACGCCGACTGGATGTATACTCTCCTTGAACCCATATTGGCGACAAAATCAATTTCGCAGGATTTTTCGCCCTTTAACGGCACAACTCCCACATCTACCGAATATCCACGGTAAATAAGCTCGTTATAAATAATGTTCTCCATGATATGGGTCGGTTCCTGCTGGCGGAAATTGAGCCGGGCGTTCCGTAGTCCTACATCTGCACAGTAGTATTTGCTCGGGTAATCGAAATATTTTTTGCCCTTGACATCATACCTTTTGGCACATCTGAAAAGAAACGACTCGCTGAGGCAATCAAGATATCCGGACACAGTCTCGCTGTCAACCCGTATTCCTTTGGTGCTCGCAATGGTTCTCGCAATTTTGGATGGATTGGTTAAAGATCCGACGGACGAGCAGAGATTGTCGGTGAGGTCATTAAGAACCTCCGGAAGCCTGATTTGATACCGTTCAACAATGTCCTTAAAATAAACCTCGGTGAAAAGCTCACTCAGGTATCTCGCCTTGTCTTCATCGGTTTTTCTGAACAGAGTGAACGGCATACCGCCATAGAGCGAGTAGTTCTCATAAGCCTCGCCCTTGTCGCCGCCGACATAATCGTAATATTCTCTGAAAGTAAGAGGATAAACCTCAACAGTATCTCCTCTGCCACGAAATGCAGTCATAACATCCCGGCTCAGAAGCTTGGAGTTACTCCCGGTGACATATATATCCACATTTTTTAGCCGCATAAGACCATTCAGGACGTTATAAAGTCTTATTTCTTCCGGATTTTTCATCTCAGCACGAGTGATGGCGTACTGCACTTCATCGATGAGAACATAGTACATCTCACCATCATCGGCTACCTTCGACCGGACGTACTCAGACAGCTTTCCCGGGTCCCGAAGCTCCGAATATCTGTCATCATCAAGCGCAATGGTGATGATATTTTCCGGCTTCACGCCTTCGTTCAGAAGATAGTTATAAAAAATCTCGAACAGCAAAAAGCTCTTGCCGCACCGCCTTATTCCGGTTATAACCTTAACAAGCCCATTTTCCTTGCGGTCAATGAGCATGTTCAGATACTTATCTCGCCTGATATATTCCATATATTCTCGCCTCCTAATCGGAACTTCATGCCGAATTTCACTAACTTCCGATTAGATTATATCACCGTTTTCAGGAAATGTCAACCTATCTCCTCCCAAACCTATCCCCAAACACCTTCCCAAGGACAATCCCGAGCATGGTTGCAAGGATAATCAGGACAACATAAATCCACGCCGTTGAGTTGAAGAAGATGTAGACGCAAGGGATGAACGCAACGCCCGCCTCGAGCGCCACGAGCCAGTCGTTGCCCTTGCTTCTCCCGAAAAAGAAGCCGACGACCAAGCCACAGCAGAGGTCGAACATCGGGAGCATGTTATAGATTGAGCCTATCGCCGCAGTGTACTCCTCCCCGACGTTCGAGACGACCGCAATCAGAATTATCGGCAAGGCATAGAAAAATACTATCATCGTGATGAAATACGGCAGTGTTCTTTCAAATCTTTCCATGTCATAGCCTACTTTCTGTCGGTTTTAAGAGCCTCGACCGTCTCCTCGTCCGGGGTGACGTAGAGGGTTTTCTGGTTGGTGAAGATTACCATTCCGGGCTTTCCGCCGGAGGGCTTCTTGACGTATCTAACGAGTGTATAATCGACTGGGACGAGAGACGAATTTCTCGCCGAAGAGTTGTAAGCCGCAATCAGCGCCGCCTCTTCGATGGTTTTTTCGGGGACATCTCCCCCACGAGCCGAAATGATAACATGCGAGCCGGTGAAGTCCTTGACGTGGAGCCAGACGTCCGTCTTCTCGGCGGTTTTTAAGGTCAGCTGGTCGTTCTGGCGGTTGTTCCTGCCGACCTGGATTCTGAAGCCGTCGGACGACCGGTACTCAATCGGAGGAAGCGCCTTCGCTTCCTTGCCTTTTGAGCGAGAGAGTCTCACATAGCCTTCCTGTGCAAGTTCTGTCTTAATCTCCGCAAGTTCGCCTTCAGTAGAAGCACGGCTGAGAGAATCGAAAACCGATTCGAGATATTTAATCTCGTTTTCGCCACTGGCAATCAGCTCCCGGAGCTTTTTGTCGGCGGTGTCGGCTTTGCGGTATTCTTTATAGTACTGCTGGGCGTTCTGTGCGGGAGTAAGTCTGCGGTCAAGAGTGATTGTAACCGTCGGGCAGTTCTCGTCGTAGAAGTTTTCAAGAACCGCACTCCCGTCGCCCTTTTCGATTCTATAGAGATTCGCCATAATAAGGTCGCCCTTGATTCGGAGTTCATCCCGGTTCTCGCACTCTTTGAGTTCCAATTTCTGCGCCGCAACACGCCGTTCCGTTCTCTCACTGAGACTCATAACGAGCTTGAACAAATCCTGCGCACGTTGCCTTGTCTGAAGAGCCGTGTCTCTCTCCCGATAGAAGCTGTCTAGTAGCTCCGACGGGCTGTCGAACTCTCTCGAAATCATCAGACTTCCGTACTGGTGGATGTCCGTAAAGCAAAAGTCCTTCATCAAGCCGCTTCTGTCTTTAAGGATGACATACTTGTTCCTGCCGGCTCTGATGTCGTTTGCTGTGTTGTTTAAATAGAAGAGGAGCCGTCCCATCTCGTCAGTTGTGAACTCGCTTGCCGGCTTCTCACTGCCTCTTAGGGCATAGAAAACCGCTTCCCGGGCGAAAACCGGCGAAATGCCTTCAAGAAGCTTAACCAAAGTCTTTGACGGGTCTTTTTGTGAACTTCCCCGCATACCGGCTTCCAAAGCGTCTTTGTCGATGTCGAAAAGACTGATTCTTTCTTTCCTCGGAGGAAGGCTATAGGCGATTCCCGGGAGAACAAGCCGCACGCTGGACATGTCTTCACTTACTCTTTTTATAGAGTCGATAACCCGTCCGTCCTGATTGATGAGGACGACGTTCGAGCACCGTCCCATAATCTCAGCCGCCAGAGTCAGAACAACCCTGTCCCCGAACTCGTCTGTAGCTTCAAAATCAAAGTTGAGTATTCTCTCGAACCCGTCCTGACGGATATCAATCAGCTTTGCCGAGCCGAGATGTTTTCTGAGCAACATACAGAACATCGGCGGAGTTTTCGGGTTTTCGAGCTCGCTTCTGCTCAGATGAACCCTGGCAGTCCCTGCATTCGCCGAAAAGAGAACTTTTTTCGTGCCCTCAGACAGCGTCCGGAAAGAAATTATCAGATTGTCCCGTGATGGCTGATGAATCTTATCCACCCGAGCCCCGATGAGGCTTGCCATCTCCTGCTTTATCAAGCTCAAATATACGCCGTCTAGTGCCATAATGTTCCTCCATCGGAAACCCCTCAGTCAGCTTCGCTGACAGCTCCCCTTTCAGGGGAGCCTATTTTCCTTCTCACACAAGCTTCTAATAGAAGCAGTCATAGCCTCCCCTGAAAGGGGAGGAAGACCGCCGCCGAAGGCGGTGGTGGAGGGGTTTCACCTTGCTTTTTTGATTGCCTTAATCATATCTTCATTCTGCCAGGTCAGTGTATCTCTTTCGAGAAGGCTTCCCTCATCCCAGATATAAGCCGGAATCCCTGCGTCGGAGCAGAGACTTACCAGCGTCTTGCAGAAGAGCACTCTTGAATCCTCGTCGTTGCCGAGGCAGGTGCCATATTCGCCGATGATTACCGGGACGCCGTTGTCGACGTAGTAGCTCTTTAACTGCGCAATTTTCGACTCCATAAGGGCGATTTCCTCATCCGTGCCCCATTCATACTGCTGGTTCGTCGTGCAGAACTGCCACGGGGTGTAGTAGTGAACAGAGAGTATGCACCTGTCTGCCGGGTCGTCCGGCATCTCGAAGTAGCTTGAACAGGTCTCAGCAATGTCCGTCCAATATCCCGCAATCAAAAGATGCCTTTCGGGATTGTTCCCGCCGCTGGCTCTCACCAGGTCGACAAAAGCCTGATTGAGGCTGTTGAGCGTCTCATAAGCCTGCCATTCATCCAAATCGTCAAAGCCGACTTCGTTCATCGACTCAAAGATAAGCCGGTCGCCGTAGTCCTCAAACCGGTCGCAAATCTGTTGCCAGATGGTTAGATACTTTTCGAGAACCCCGTCATAGTCGGTTGAGGCGTTCCGAATCCATGCCCCGAACTCAGGGTCTCCGCCGCCGTCGTGGTGGACGTTGATGATGACATACAGCCCCAAATCATAGGCATAGTCAACGACTTCCTGCACCCTGTCCATCCACTCTTCGTCGATGTTGTCGTCTTCGTCCAAGTGGTCTCTCCAGGTGATGGGAATACGAATCGAATTAAACCCGGAGTCCTTGACAAATTGGATGAGCTCCTGAGTGACAACCGGATTTCCCCAGAGCGTCTCGTCGACGTCGGAAGAGCTCTCGTCGATAACCCCGTCGCCGTCCCTGTCCGCATTGCAGACATCAAGCGAGTTTCCGAGATTATACCCAATCCCCATCTCCGAGACAAGCTCCATCGAAGTAATGTCCCGCATCTCATCGGTGTAGTTGATGGCAATGTCCCCGCAAGCCGTGAACAGGCTGAGAACGAGAACTATGCAGATTGTGAGGGATAGCAGTTTTTTCATGGTATGTCCTTTCCGGGAAATGCGCTCCCGTTGGTCGCGCACCCCTCCACCACCGGCTTCGCCGGCGGTCCCCCTCCCCTTGACAGGGGAGGCTTGAATTAGCGCAGTTATGGCTCCCCTGTCAAGGGGAGCTGGCTCGCGAAGCGAGACTGAGGGGTGCTATTTTCGGCAACGCCGAAAATAGCTCGGCGTTAGCCGACTGTCTTGGCAAGAAAACTATCTTCCGAAACTACAAACTCCACTTCCGCAAACTTCTTGCTCAAAATATCTTTCAGATACTCCATCGCAATGGTTTCCGTCTCGAAATGTCCCGCATCTATGAGGGTGATGCCGAGGCGTTCGGCTTCGATGAAGTCCTGTTGCTTGACGTCGCCCGAGACATAGGCGTCACAGCCGAGTCCATATGCGTTCGTGACATACGAGCCGCCGGCGCCGGAAATCATGCCGACGGTTTTAATATTGCGGTTGCCGGGAACATACTTAATCGCAATGCAGTTAAATCTTTCTTTGCAGAGCTTCGCAAGCTCGTCGGGAGTCATCTCTTTTTCAGTCTCCCCGACTGCTCCGTAGCCGACAACTCTGCCGGTGACGGGGTCGCTCCTGTTTATATCCACAATCCTGTGAAGATTCCTGAGCCCCAGCTTGTCGACCATCATGTCGCTGATGCCATATTCGGCGCTGTCGAGATTCGTGTGCGAAGAAATGCAGGCGATTCCCTTTTTAAATAGTAGCGCCGCAGGAACGGTCGAGTCAAGACTCCGGAGCGCATCGAAAATCACCGGATGGTGCGTAAGAATCAGCTGGCACCCGAGCCTTTCGGCTTCCATAATCGCCGGAATAGAAGCGTCGAGGGCACATAATGCCTTCGTAACAACTTCGTCGCCGTCCCCGACCAGAAGCCCCGAGTTGTCCCAGCTGTCCTGCGTCCTGTATGGCGCAAAGCTGTCAATGTAATCGTAAATTTCTCTTACTGTTATCACGAGGTTACCTCCCCAAAAGCTTTTCGAGTTCAAGGGCAGTCGATTCTAGCTCACTTGCCCGGGAATCCGGATTTGCCGCCTTTTTTATGCCGTTTGCGGCGTCACGAAGCCGCTTAATCTGTGCCGAAAGATACTCCTGCGAAATTTCTTCTCTGAAATCCAGCCCTGCCGCAAGGCACTCCGCCTCGGTGAGAACTTTTGCATTTCCTGAGAATCTCGCATTTATAACGGGATAGACAAACTTCCCGTCGGCAACGGCTTTCTGATTGGAAACTTCAAAGCCGTTCCTATAGAGCCAGTCGATAAGTTCCCAAGCCCGGGTGTTCGGCTGCAGGATGAGGTTCACCTTCTTCGCCTTTTCAAGCCCGTTTCTGAGAATATCCCGAATCATCTCGCCGCCCATTCCGGCGATGATGATGTCCGTAATATTTTCGTCCGAAAGCTCTGTAAGCCCGTCCGAAAGGACGGTTGCAATCTTATCTTCAAGCCCGGCACCAGCGATATTCTTCTTTGCAAAAGAAAGCGGACCCTCGGCAATGTCGCAGGCATAGGCACTCTCGCACCTGCCCGACTCGACAAGATAAATCGGAAGCCAGGCATGGTCAGTCCCGATGTCGGCGGCAACCGAACCCCGAACCATCTCCGCACAGCAAAGAAGCCGTTTACTCAGCATTGTTTTCCTCTTCGGGATGATTTTCTGCAAAGTAGGCGTTCAGCCCTTCAAGGAAGTCGTCAACGTCGACCCCATGAACCGAGCAAGCCTCCTCAACCGTCTCGAACAAAGCCGCCGGACAGCTGAAGCAATGCATCCCAATCTCCATAAACAAATCGACACACCCGCTGTCATAAGCAACGATGTCGTAAATCATTGTATCTTTTGTGATTTCCATTTTGAATCCTCCTGAAATTTCTGCCAGCGACTTGGCTAATGCCAGCTCCCGAAGTTCGCTTGTGAACTTCTAGACAGAGGGAGCCTTATTGCACGGTGCACTACTGGCTCCCCTTATTAAGGGGAGCTGTCGCCGAAGGCGACTGAGAGGTGTGCGAGCCCGCAGGGCGAGCACGTCTCCGCAAAGCGGAGACAATTGCATTACGAATTATATTATACTCCCTTCAAGTCCACTTTTCAACCCCAAAAGAAAAATCGGCGGAGAATCTCCGCCGATAGTAGTCTTAGGCTTGAACGAATCAACCCTGTCTCTGCTTTGCAAAGCACTCGCTGCAATATACAGGGCGGTCGTCATGGGGCTTGAAGGGTACTCTTGCTTCCTTGCCGCAAGATGCGCAAACAGCTGTGTAGTACTGCTTGCCTTCTTCCTTCTTGGCTCTTCTGCAATCCTTGCACATCTTGGGCTCATTCTCAAAGCCCTTTTCTGCATAGAATTCCTGCTCGCCGGCTGTAAAAACGAATTCTTTTCCGCAATTACGGCATACCAATTTCTTATCTTCGTACATATAATTCCCTCACTTCTTAGTATTTGCCGTGCGGACTAAACCTGCAATTGAGCGTTAAAATTGAGTGTTAAAACAGTCTTTGCGAATTAGCCTCATGGCTTGTTATATTATAGAACCCTGGGAGTGGGTTTCTACCTGAAATTATTGGGAGCTGATTCCCGTTGATTCGTCCCGGACTCACGTGTCGTGCGACCAGGGCTATCTGCGGAACTTCCGCCTGATTCTCTGAAGGGCGTTGTCGACCGATTTTGGAGTAATCCCCAGCTCCTCAGCCGTTTCAGCGTGCCTTTTTCCTTCGAGATAGCTCCAAAGGACGTCCCTTTCAAGTTTACTCAGCCTGCTTTCGGCAAGCTCTTTCAGCTCGTCCGTCGACTCGCTTGACAGAAGTATGCTCTCGGGAGAACCGGTGTCGGCAATCTCGATGTCCTCAAACGGCTCCTCACTGCTCTTGATTCTCGTCGACCTTCTCAAAGAATTAATCATCCGGTTGCTTATGCAGGAGTTTGCATACGTCCCGAACGATGCGCCTTTTTCATCGTCAAAGGTCTTGACGGCGTTCATAAGCCCTTCGAGCCCTTCGGAATAGAGGTCGTCATAGTCAAAGCCGCCTACCGAATAGAAGCCGGCAAGGCGTTTCACCGTTTCAAGGTGCCTCGAAATCAGTTCCGAACATGCAAGGTCATCGCTTCCGGCAATGCCCAGAAGCTCCGATTCGGTCATCGCCTGGTACTCATCTTGCCTCACCGAACCACCTCGCACTTCTTTCATCCATTATAATAACATTAATAAGTGCAAAAGTCAAGTAGTAATCGTAATAAATGTTAAAAATTCGGGGAGAAATTTTTTGAAACCTGCCATAATAATCCCCGACAGCCACACAGCCGTCGGGGACTCATAATCCAAAATATTACTTGAACAGCTCTCTCCAGATTCCATCGTAGATGGTCTCGCCTTCGTCTGACTTGCTCTTTGGCTCCTCTGTCTGAGTAGCTTCAGGAGCAGACTCGCCGGATTCCTCTTCGGGAACGGTGTAGGTGTCAAAATCGGATGCGATGACGATGATGTCGATGGTGTCGGAAAGGTCTTCCTTGAAGTCGGCACCGAAGATGAGGTCGACGTCCTCAGCCGCCGCCTTGGTGATGGTGTCGGTGAGCTCGGCGATGTCGCCGGTTCCGATGTCCTCACTCATGGTGATGTTGATAAGGAGTCTCTTAGCACCCTTGATGGATGTTTCAAGAAGCGGGCTGGAAATAACCTGCTGAACAGCGTCGGCAACCTTGTCCTTGCCTTCGCCGTGACCGATAGCCATGTGGGCATAGCCTGCGTTAGACATAATCGACTTGACATCCGCAAAGTCGACGTTGATTTCGCCGTGTCTGAGAATCAGCTCGGTGACACTGAGAACTGCGGTCTTTAAGATATCGTCAGCAAGACCGAACGACTGACGCATGGTGAGGTTCTCTCTGCCGGTAAGAAGCTTCTGGTTAGGAATTACAACCAGCGAATCTACATTCTTGACTAATGCGTCGATTCCTCTGTCAGCCTGAGCCGCCTTTCTCTTGCCTTCAAAAGCAAAAGGCTTAGTGACGACTGCAACGGTGAGGATTCCCATATCTCTTGCAATCTCAGCAACTACAGGTGCGGCACCGGTTCCGGTTCCGCCGCCCATACCGGCTGTGATGAATATCATGTCTGCACCCTTTAAGGTGTCCTGAATCTCGTCTTTAGATTCCTGAGCGGCGGCTTCACCAACTTCAGGCTTTCCGCCTGCGCCCAGACCGTGAGTCAGCTTCTGTCCAATCTGAATCTTTGAAGTCGCTTTGGAATTTTTGAGAGCCTGAGCATCGGTATTGATAGAAATGTACTCAACATTCTGAATTCCCGTCGCCACAATGCAGTTCAAAGCGTTTCCACCGCCGCCTCCGACTCCGACGACTTTGATTTTTGCAAGGTCAATGCCTTCATTTTCCATGATAAAGCCCATTTCTACTTCCTCCAATAGTCTCTATATCGTAAACCCCTCAGTCTGCGCCTTCGGCGCATCCAGCTCCCCTTTCAGGGGAGCCTATCTGTATACTCTCAAAAACCTTGCGTAAGGCAGTTATAGCCTCCCCTGAAAGGGGAGGGGGACCGCCGGCGAAGCCGGTGGTGGAGGGGTTCTCCTTACTATTGTACCACGAAAATCTCGGTTTGGCAATAGGTTTGTTCGACATATTTTAAATTTTTTTATTCCGTTGCTTCGGCAGATTCTGACTCTTCCGCTTCGTTTTCCGCCATATCCTCGACTTTGTCCCTGCTCTGTTCGAGCTCTTCAAGTCCTTCGTCCGGGATGAACGAAACGCCGGAGGAGGAACTGATGTAAATCAGCTTTCCGCTTGCGTCCGAGTCAAGATTTGCCTCAATAATTGTGATGAGATACCGCATTTTGTACTCATAATCGAGCGAGCTTCCGAAGTCGATTTCGATTCTTCCGCCGTCGTAGCTCATGAGAATGTCGGTACGGTCTGTTATATCGATATAGTCGATTTTCCCGGGGCAGATGTCGTCGATGACGTCGAGAAGATTCATGATAATCGACTTCTTGTTGTCGTCGGAAGAGGTGAACTCATCGCCCAAAGATACATCTATCAAATCGAGTCCGTAAATCTGCAAAAGTTCTTCGTCCGGCTCCGCCTGCTCGGTTGAGAGATACCTTCCGCTTCGGCTGATGACGGCGTAGCGGTTGCCCTCATACTGACAGCAGGCGAACTCCTCCGCCTCAGTGATTTCGATTACAATCGTGCCGGGAAGCTCTCTTGAAACGGTGACGGCGTCGATATAGATAAGATTCTTCTTGATTTTAGCCTCAGTTGCGGATAAGTCAATATTGTATAGATTTTCGCTGTCGCCAAGTCCTGCGGCGCCTAAAATCTCCGAATCAGAATAGCGGGAGTTCCCCGAAATCTCGTAGTTTTCAACCTTGAAGAAAACGGTTCTCGAAAGGATATAGAGAATAATAACCGAGACGACAAACAGCATAAGATAGTATAGCGACATGTTCCCACGGCGTCTGCGTCTTTTCTTTCTCTTGCGCTGACCGGCTTGCGGATTGGTCTTTACAACGTCCTGCACTCCCACGTCCTCCTTTCTAGACTCTTTTTATATTAGCCCCGACCGAACTGAGAGTCGTTTCTATACTTTCATAGCCACGGTCGATATAGTGAATATTTGAAACCTGCGTCTGACCTTCCGCTCCCAAAGCCGCAACGACAAGCGCCGCACCGGCTCGCAAATCATAGGCACGGACAGGTGCGCCATAGAGCTTTTTGACGCCCTCGACAACTGCAACTTTTCCTTCGGCTTTGATGTTTGCGCCCATTCTCCGAAGCTCCGGAGCCGCCATAAACCTGTTTTCAAAGATATTTTCAACGATTACGCTTGTGCCCGAAGATTTTGCCAAAACCGCCATCACAATCGGCTGGCAGTCGGTCGGGAATCCTGGGTACGGCATCGTCCGCACAGTTCTGACAGCCGAAACCGGCTTCCGGGCGCTTATAAATATTTTATCATCATAGGGATATACTCCGCAACCCATTTCGGAGAAAACTGACATGCAGGAGTACATATCTGCCGGGTTCACGCCCTTCAGCATCAGCTCGCCGTTCGTAATCGCCGCCGCACCCATATAGGTTGCCGCTTCGATTCTGTCGGGCATAACGGAATATTCGCAACCGTGCAGACTTTCAACACCATTTATAACAAGAGTAGAAGTCCCTTGCCCGGAGATTTCAGCTCCGCATTTTATAAGATACCCTGCCAAATCCGAAATCTCAGGTTCCCGGGCGGCGTTTCTGATGACTGTTTCGCCGGAGCCTAAAGCCGAATAGAGCATGATGTTTTCCGTCGCCCCGACTGACGGAAGGGACAAAGTTATATCGGCACTTGTGGGGCGAACTCCCGCAGTGCAATCAAGAATCCCGTGGTCTTCGGTAATCTTAACGCCCAGCCGTCTGAGCGCTTCGAGATGCAAATCAATCGGTCTCGGACCGAGCTCGCATCCACCGGGAAACGAAAGCCGGCATCTTCCGACTCGCCCGAGAATTGCTCCTAAGAACACAATCGACGACCGCATTTCGTGCATAAGCCCGTCGGAAACGATGTCGCCCTCAGCGTTCGCAGAGTTCACCGTAACGGTGCTACCTTCATGGCTGACCTCGCACCCAAGCGACCTGAGAATCCGCATTGCGGCGAAGGCGTCCGAAAGTCCCGGGCAATTATGTATAGAACTTATATCTCCGCAAAGCAACGTCGCCGCCAGAATTGGAAGAACACTGTTCTTCGCCCCGTGAATCTGAATCTCGCCTTCGATTCTTCTTCCGCCCTCAATCAAAAGCCTGCTACTCTCCATCTCAACCGCTCCTATGTCATAGACTTATAGAGCATAATATGATGGAAATGGGAATTGGGTGAAAATGTACAATGTACAATGTACAATGTACAATGAAATATCAGGAGTTCAATACTTCCTCAATAACCGCTCCCACCCTATCCGGCGTATCTTTGATATACAGCTTCGCCGCATTTTGGGAGAGCTCTTCAAGGCGCTTCGGGTCGTGAATCAGGTCGCTTACCGTCTGGATAAGAAGCTCAGATGTTAAGTCCTTCTGCTCAAACATGATAGCCGCTCCTGCATCTGCTAATACCTTGCCATTATAGAACTGGTGGTTCTCGGCAACTATCGGGGACGGGACGAGGATGGAACCGCAACCGACGGCTTCAATCTCCGTCAGGGCTCCTGCTCCGCAACGGCTGATGATGAGGTCTGCCGCTTCCATGCAGGTGGACATGTTGTCGATATATTCTTTCACAATAAAGTTCGGGTGCTCCGAAAGATTTACGCCATTTGTAGTAAGCGACGCCGCAAAGCTTCCTCTGCCGTTTTTGCCGTAGGAGTGGATGTGGCTGACTTTTATGTCGTTCTTGCAGTACCATGCAATCAGGTCTGATACCGTCTCGTTGATTCTTCCCGCACCGAGACTTCCTCCCGTCGAGAGAATACAGAGCTGGTCTGTGGGGAGCCCCAGAGCCTTCTTCGCTTCAGCCTTCGGGAGCCTGTCCACAAAGCCGTGGCGAACCGGCAAGCCCGTGACGACGCACTTGTCCTGTTCTTTTATATAATCTTTGGCACGCTCGACTGTGAGCATGACTTTGTCGGCTTTTTTTGCGAGAATCTTCGTCGTGACACCGGGAAAAGCGTTCTGCTCGTGGATGACGGTTTTTATGCCCATCGCCGCCGCCTTGTGGACAATCGGCTCGCAGGCATATCCTCCGGTGCCGATGACGATGTCCGGCTTGAAGTCGTCGATAATCACCTTCGCCTTGTGCCCCGATTCGATAAAATACTTCGTGGCAACGGCGTTTCTCTTGATATTATTGAGGTTAATCTTCCTCTGGAAGCCTGCCACTTCCATAGATACAAACCGGATTCCTTCCTGCTCGACAAGCTTCTTCTCGATTCCGTTGGGAGTTCCGACGTATAAAAATTCGGCGTCGGGGTGATGCGATTTAATTATCTCATAGATGGCAATGGCGGGGTTTACGTGCCCCGCTGTTCCTCCGCCGGAAAGTATAACTTTAAGCATAATATTTCTCCAATCTCAAATATTTTCGCACTGTCTGGAAACTCCCAGAATTACTCCCATCTCGATAAGCTGAATCATCAGCGCCGAGCCGCCGTAGCTGAAGAACGGGAGAGTAACGCCGGTGTTCGGGAAGGCGTTGCAGGCAACACCGATATTAAGTATAGCCTGAAGACCAATCTGGAAGGTGATTCCGGAGGTTATGAGAGTTCCGAACTTGTCGGGAGCCTTCCTCGCAATCCGGAAGCCTCTGTATATGAACAGTGCAAAGAGGATTATAACCGCCAGACCTCCTATATAGCCGAGCTCTTCGACGATTACCGATATAATCATGTCGTTCTGAGCTTCGGGGAGCCAGAGATATTTCTGCCTCGATTCGCCAAAGCCTAGTCCAAACCATCCGCCCGAGCCGATTGCAATGAGCGACTGCATAGTCTGCCAGTTGTCGTCCGTTATGACTCCGTCGTCGACAGTACCCATGCTCGTGAGTCGGTCGGAGATATAGGAAAGTCCGCCATCACGCATTGTCGAATAGAGTAAGAGAACCGCCAATCCGCCTACTATGATGATTCCGAGCATCTTTGCGATGTCCTTATATGGTATTCCCGAAAGCATAACAACGCAGAGCCAGATTGCTCCCATAATCAGAAGTCCCGAAATGTGTCTTTGCAGAACCATGTTCAGGCAGACAAGCGCCAGCGATCCGAGAAGCGGAAGATATTTTCCTAAAAACGGCATATTCTGTCGCTTCTGGTTTTCAAGAAGCTTCACGCACAAAAACGACGTGAATATAATCAGCACCGGCTTCATAGCCTCCGAAGGCTGGAAGGAGAAGGAACCGATTTCAATCCATCTTCTCGCCTCAGCATTTTCCGTTCCGAAGAAGGAAGTGTACGTCAGAAGCCCGAGCATAACTGTGTAGCCGAGAATTATGACGTTTGAGTTCATCAGGATATGGTAATCAAAGAAGGACACAAACAGCATCATGACAACGCCGATTATAGCCGCAATTCCCTGAGTTCTTACGAATCTGTAGCCGTCGTTATAGTAGGTGAGACCTTCGATATAGCTCGCCGAGAAGACCATTATAAGCCCGTAAACGAGCATGACAATGACGATGACAAAGAACACCGGGTCCATGCTTCCGTCGATAAGCCGAAGCTTCGGCTCCCTGATTTTCTTTGCCTTCTTTGCCTCTTTCTTAGCTTTCCTGCCCGAACCCTGTGAAACGGTAATATTCTTCCCCGAAGATTCCACGCCCGAGCCGATTATGTAATTTGTTCTTTTCTCAGCCAAAGGCGTGTGTCTCCTTTCTTACTTATTCCGCAATGTGTAAATATGTCGCCAGTATACCCAAAGCGCCCGCAACCAGCGTAACCCCCGAGAACACCCACAGGATTTTATATTCGCTCCAGCCGCAGAGCTCGAAGTGGTGGTGGATGGGAGCCATTTTGAAGACCCGCTTGTGGCGGATTCTGAAGCTTAAAATCTGGATTATGTCGGAGAGCATTTCAATAACATATATGATTCCGACCAGCGGCATGAGGAGTTCAAGTCCCGACGCCATTCCCATTGCGACGACTGCTCCGCCCAAGAACATCGAGCCGGTGTCTCCCATGAAGACATTTGCGGGGTGGAGGTTCCAGCCAAGAAATCCCAGGCATCCTCCCGCAACAGCTATCGAAAATGCGGACATTTCCCAATTATCGAGGAGCACGAAAATCAATAAAAACGTGAGAGAATAAACCATCGTAACAGAGCCGAGTAATCCGTCGACACCGTCGGTGAAGTTGACTGCGTTCACAAGAAGATATATGCAAACTCCCATCAGCGGGTAGTAGAACCAGCCGAAATCAACCTCGCCGATAAACGGGAAGGTGACGGAAGTGGTGTTCCCTAAGAAATAGAGCGCCACAAGATAACCGACAACTATCACAACCTGCATCACGGTTTTCGCCTTGATACTGAGCCCTAAGTTCCTCTTCTTGATGACCTTGATATAGTCGTCAATAAATCCTACGAGCATGAAAAGAACAGCCACGCCGACGGCAAGAAGTAAGTTCCACCCGGCATTTTCGGGCGTCTCCATCATGTGTGCCGAACGGTAAGCCTTGATGATAAGATATCCAATCCACGAGGTTATGATTACCGAAACGATAAACATAAACCCGCCCATAAGAGGAGTGCCCTCCTTCGACTTGTGCCAGGCTGGACCGATTTCGAGAATGTGCGACCCGGCTTTGAGCTTTCTGAGGTACGGAATCAATATCACTCCCAAAGCCCCCGCAATCACGGCTGACAGTACTCCGACTATAATGTTAATCCAATATGGCATGGTTTTCGCTTCCTTTTCTGAAACCCCTCCGTCCGCACCTACGGTGCGTCCACCTCCCCTTTCAGGGGAGGCTTTTACTGCTCCTATCAGGAACTTTTGGGAGAGGCAGTTATAGGCTCCCCTGAAAGGGGAGCTGTCAGCCGTCAGGCTGACTGAGGGGTCTCTGCGGAGCGGAGCGCCTCCGCCACAACTTCTCTTTCATCAAAATGTATCTTCCCGGTGGAAAGAATCTGGTAGTCCTCGTGACCTTTGCCGCAGAGGACGATTACGTCGTCTTTCCGGGCATTATGAATTGCCCAGAAGATGGCGTCGTGGCGGTTGTCTATTTCAATATATTCCTTGAACCCAGGTGTTAGACCGGCGATTATGTCCTCAATTATGGCGTGTGGGTCTTCGTTTCGAGGATTATCCGAAGTTACGACCAGGAAATCGGCACCCTTTTCGGCGGCTTGCGCCATCAATGGACGCTTCTTTGCGTCACGGTTTCCGCCACAGCCGAACAGACAGACGATTCTTCTACCTTCACCGGCACTTTCACGGACGTTTTTAAGGATGTTCGTAATCGCATCCGGCGAATGGGCATAGTCGATGATGACGGTGAAGTCTCGCCCCGTCGGGACGACTTCGCACCTTCCTCTGACGCCGTCAATCTTTGAAATCAGCGGCACAGTCTTCTCGGCACTGATTCCGGCGAGCTCCAGAACCGCAATCGCCGTCATTGTGTTCGAGACGTTGTAGCTTCCGGGAAGAGGAATTTCCACCTTGTAGCTCTTCAGGGCGTTCGAGTACCAATATGTCGACTTGTGCGCCGAGAGCTTAATCATGTCGGCATAGAAGTCGGCTTCTTTTCTTATAGAAAGCGTGTATTTCGGGCAGTCGATTTCGCCAAAGAGCCGTTCGCCGTATGGGTCGTCGACGTCGATAACGGCGTTCTTGCTTCTTCCGAAGAGAAGCTTCTTCGCCTGATAGTAGTTCTCCATACTGCCATGAACATCCAGATGATCCTGCGTAAGATTCAGAAACGCTGAAACCTCAAAGACGCACTTGCCGAGGCGCTCCTGTTCAAGTCCCTGCGACGAAGCCTCCATAACAGCATACTCACAGCCAGCGTCGACCATTTCACTGAGGAGCTCGAAAAACTCATTCGGCATAGGTGTGGTGTTCTCGGCGTGGATGTGTCTGTCGCAGACCTCATTTCCGCATGTTCCGATAAGCCCAGCTTTGATTCCGAGGGCGTCCAAAAGCCGCTTTATGACGGTAGTCGTGGTGGTCTTGCCGTTGGTGCCGGTAATGCCGATTAGCTTCAGCTTCCGCTCGGGATTGTGGTACCAGTTCGCCCACAAGGTCGACAAAGCAAGCCTTGTATCTCTTACGACTATCTGGTGCTCTACGCCGCAATCGTGCTCAACAACGAACACCTGAACTCCCTTTTTTGAGAGCTCCGGCACCGCATCGTGCGCATCAAACTTAGCGCCCTTCAAGGCGACAAATAGCGTCGACTCAGAGACAGAGTCCCTTGAATCGGAAGAAATCTTATCAATTTCAATATTCGGAATGTCCGCAGGTGTTACGGTGCAGATTCCGTTCAATAAATCATATAGCTTCATTTTTACACCAACTTTCGTGTGGCTGATGTCGCCTGACGGCGACCGCCGCTCCCGTTGGTCGCGGCACCTCTCAGTCAGCTGCTTCGCAGCTGCCAGCTCCCCTTACCAGGGGAGCCTTATTTACACGATGCACTACTGGCTCCCCTTATTAAGGGGAGCTGTCGCCGAAGGCGACTGAGAGGTGTGCGAGCCCGCAGGGCGAGCACGTCGCCGCATAGCGGCGACTAATTACACACAGGCGTTTATCAGCCTGAGTCCTCATTTACAACAAAGTACGCTTCTATAATGGTTCCGACCTCAACTGTCGTTCCGACGGTGTAGTTCGAGGTGCCGGAGCAGACGGCTCCCGACTTTTCTGCGGCTCCACCGAGTGGCAGGAGGTTCAGACCTGCCTTCGTCAGCAATCTGTTTGCCTCCGAAAGTGAACAGCCGGATATGTCGGGGACGGTTGTGTACTGGACGTCGTAATCTTCATCCGTGTAGACAACAACCGTGCAACCGGTCGGCATGGTGCTTCCGCTTGCGGGAACCTGCCTGATTACCGTTGAGCCTTCGCCGATGACTTCGATTTCAAGACCCAGCGCTTCGAGCGTTGATGTAGCCTGCTCGACGGTAGAGCCTCTTATGTAAGGAACGGAAACGTCCATATCTTCAAGGTCTTCTTCCGTATACTCGGCGTAATATCCCAAGTACGGGAGAATCTCCGTAAGAGCTTCAACGACAACCGGAGCCGCAACGGCAGAGCCGTAGTAAAGTCCGTTTGTCGGCTCGTCAACCATTACAAGCATTATAATCTCCGGGTCGTCGGCAGGATAAAATGCGACATAGGACGAAACATAGGTCGTACCGGATGAATCCTCGTCGAGCTTCTGTGATGTTCCCGACTTGCCGCCGATTGAGTAGCCCTTGATGTAGGCATTGCTTCCCGAGTTGGTGTTTACAACCGTTTCGAGAACTTCCCGCATCGTTTCGGAGGTTTCTTCGGAGATAACCTGCCGCTTGACGGTGGTCTCGTTTTGCATGATGATGTTTCCCTCGGTGTCGACTACCTTATCGACGACGTATGGAGTCACGAGATATCCGCCGTTGACGACCGCCGCAAATGCGCAAATCATCTGAATCGGGGTTACCTTGTTCGCCTGACCGAAGGAGCTCGACGCAAGGTTTACAAGAGTCATGCTGTCTGCGTCGATGTAAAGGCTGTTCGACTCAGCGGGAAGGTCGATTCCCGTCTTCTGTGTGAAGCCGAAAGCCTCGAAATATCTGCTGAACGCCTGCGCACCGAGAAGCTGTCCAATCTGGACGAAAGCCGGGTTGCAGGAGTTCGTCATAGCTTCAACGAAGGTCTGGTGACCGTGCGCACCCGATGTCGCAACACTCCAGCAGTGATATGTAGTGTCCATGATGGTAATCGAACCGGAGCAGTAGAACTCGTCGCTGAGTGTTATAGCTCTCTCTTCAAGAGCCGCCGAGCCGGTAACTACTTTGAAAACGGAGCCCGGGAAGTAGATGCTCGATATCGCCTTGTTCGTCCACTGGGTATAGCGTGATTCGGCGAGCGCCGCACTGTATTCTTCATCGGTGGCGGTTGATGAAAGCCCGGCTAAGTACGCTGAAAGCGATTCATCGGTTACAACCGACGGTTCGTTAAGGTTATATGTAGGAGACGAAGCCATCGCATAGACGGCACCCGTCTTGCAGTTCATGACGATAGCGCAGGCGCCGTTTTCCGGGTCGTTGGCTGTTACGGCGTTCGCAAGCGCTTCCTCGACGTAATACTGAATGGTGGCGTCCAAAGTCGAATAGACCGAGTATCCGTCGACAGCATCATAGCTCTGCTTGTATTTGTACTGGATTTCCGAGCCGGTAGCGTCGATTGCAGTGACAATTGCGCCGTCGGTTCCAGTCAGATAGTCGTCATAGGACGACTCGATTCCATAGATTCCGTAGCCGTCATAGTGCAAATGCCCGATTACATTTGCCGCAAGGTCGTCCTGGGGATAGTATCTTTCTGTTGTAGCTGTAGCTCCGACAGACGTGATTCCCGCCTCGCTCATGATGGTGAGGATTCCTGTTGCCGTTGTCTTGTCGACGTCGGTTGCTATAACCTGATAGGCGTTGCTCTTTGACAGCTTCTCTTCAATCACATCTTCATCGATGTCAAGATACTCGGAAAGGGTGTCGACGATTAAGTCCTCCTGCTCGGTATCCCTGTCTCTGAAGGTGGTCGGGTCGACGAAGACGGTGTAGACCGTCACACTCTGTGCCAGAACCTGACCGTTCGTGTCGTAGATTGTTCCTCTTGTTGAGCTGATGGTAGTCGTTTTGAACTGCTGACTGTTAGCGAGCTCCTGATACTTCTCACTGTCAACAACCGCAACCTGATACATGCTGTAGGAGACATACACCAGCGCAAGAATCATAACCAGGAACAGTGGTATCAGCAGTCGCCGCTTCATTTTTGGAGTCGTTTTTTTACTCTCTGCCATTTTAACTCCTTCTTGCAAAAAATAACACGTTCCGACTTTTTGCCTCTTACTGAAGAAAGCTAAGTTTACCCTTCAATATTCAAGAAGGCAAAACTTAACTCCCTCGTACTCTATCACATTACTATTATTATTTAATCAGAAGCCCAGATATTCAAACAGGTCGTCAAACCAGTTCTTTATGATTACGAAAATGTTTGAGCTCTCCGTCTCGACTACTTCGATGACGGTGTCCGCTTCAACCTCGACATATTCAATCTGCGACTTGTCGAGCTTTTCGAGCCCAAGAACATTCTGGGCATATTCCTCGACGCTCTTTAGTGACGTTTTCGACTCGTACTCGGCAGCGAGACTTGCGTTGTCGCTTTCGAGCTCGGCAAGGCTTGTTTCAAGGGTGGAAATCTCGTTGAATAGCCGGTTTGTCTCGACCTTGCCGTAAAGAAGCGCAAACATGACTGCCAGAACAACAACTGCCGTTACGAAAATCGTAAACAGATTCTGCGGCAAAGCGACGGTATTGTGCCGTATTTCAATTCGTGGCTTGGTTTTAGGTTCCGCCTTCGGCTGGGTCTTCGGCACCACATTGCTCTTCGGCTCATAAACCGAAAGGTCATAAGCTAAATTGTCGTCACGATATGCCATGATTTCACGTCCTTTTTTCAATGTACAATGTAAAATGTACAATGTACAATGAATGTGTCCTGCTTCGCAGGACGATTATCAAACCTGCCCGTTAAAGATAAGTTTGCGGTTCTCGTAAATTGCTTCTGATATGTCGGCGACAGCCGACTCCACCATTGTACATTGTACATTGTACATTGTACATTTTTACAACTTCTCTACTATCCTCAACTTTGCAGAATGACTGCGATTGTTGCTCTCTAACTCCGCTTCGCTCGGTTCTATCGGCTTTTTGGTGATTATCTTGCCTCTTGGAGTCCTGCCGCATACGCATACTGGGAACTCGGGAGGGCAGATACAGCCTTGTGCGAAGCTAAGAAATCTCTGCTTCACCATCCGGTCTTCGAGCGAATGAAATGTGATTACACACAGCCTTCCGCCCGGTTTCAGCCTGTCAAAGCCCTTGTCAAGAGCCTCCGAAAGCTCACCGAACTCGTTGTTTACTTCTATTCTTATTGCCTGAAATGTCTTTTTGCAGGGATTCTTCCCCCTTTTGACCTTAGCAGGGATCGACTCTCTTATTATGTCCGCCAGGTCTCCGACGGTTCTTATCTCGTTCTTCTCACGCTCACGGACAATATTTGAGGCGATGCTCTTCGCAAACTTCTCTTCTCCGTACTCAAAGAGAATCCGAGTCAAATCCTCATACGAATATGTGTTGACGACGTCCCGGGCGCTCAGTCCGCTCTCGCTCATTCTCATATCAAGCTCCGAGTCTTCCGAGTGATAGGAGAACCCTCTGTCCGGGTTGTCAAGCTGATATGAGCTGACGCCGATGTCTAAAAGCAAACCGTCAATCTGCCCTATTCCCTGCTCGTCTAAAATCTTGTCGACGTTTCCAAAAGTGCCTTCGACAACAGTCGCATTCAGCCCGAAAAGTCTCTCCCGGGCGACTTCTACAGCTTCGGGGTCACGGTCAATCGCAATAAGCTTGCCTGTAACAAGGCGCTTCGCTATTTCCCTTGAATGTCCCGCACCGCCGGCGGTTCCATCAACATAAATTCCTTCCGGCTTGATGTCAAGCCCGATTATACATTCATCTAAGAGAACCGGTATATGCCGAAATTCCATGAATCTGTCCTTTTATTCTCAGTCAAGTGCCGCCAATGCCGCATACAAATCATCCGGCGAAATCGACTGCGTGAACTCTTCGTATGTATTCTTGTCCCAGATTTCCGCCGTGTCGATAGCTCCGACGACGTAGACGTCTTTAAGAAGCCGGGCGTATTCCCTCAAAGCCTGTGGCACCAGAATTCTTCCGAGCTTATCAGTTTCAACCTGAATAGCTCCCTTGATGTAAATCTGCTTTAAAATTTCCTTGTCCTTACCCTCACGCATGAGTGAAATCTTGTCACGGAGCGTGTTCCAATGCTCGGTTGAGTATGCAACCAGCCGATGGTCGGCGCCACGGGTCAGAACAAAACTGTCGCCCAATACGTCACGAAATTTCTGTGGAAAGCTCATTCTGCCCTTCACATCAATCGTATAAGGGAGCTCCCCGCTCATTTTCAACTCTTCCGGCATCAGATTCACCTCACTTTTTGCCACCTTTTAACACTCGATACCACTTGGTACACCAATTATAGCATTATATTTTCCAAAATGCAATAGGGAAATTCGATTCTCGGGAATTTTTTTGAGGAGGAGCTCCGCCATTGTCGGCTCCAGCGCCTGCGGCACTTCCGCCGACGCCATTTCACCTTCGGCGAAATGGCACCCCTCAGTCGCCCTTCGGGCGCCAGCTCCCCTTGTCAGGGGAGCCTGTATTCTTCTCCCGAATAATCGTACTAAGAGATTGGTTTTCAAACCAGCGTTCTTCAAAAGTCAGAAGCTGTGCTCTAGCAGTTATGGCTCCCCTGAAAGGGGAGCTGTCAGCCGAAGGCTGACTGAGGGGTTTCCGAAAAATAACTATTGCAAAAAACCTGTATATCGTGTATAATTGTTGCATGTGACTTAAAGGGGATATGTATATGGATAAGATTAAAGTTGGTATCATCGGTGCGACGGGTTATGCCGGTGCTGAGTTGGTTAGATTATTGAAGCAGAGAGATGATATAGAAATCGTCGGTCTGGGCTCACGTAGTTATACGGGGACGCCGTTCTCGAACGAATACGGCGCTCTTCGGAATTATGAGGACGATGAGTGCTGTGGCGAAGATATGCTTGAAATGTCGGAAAACGTCGACGTCATCTTCACCGCAACTCCGCAGGGCTTCTGCGCTTCACAGGTGACCGAGGAGATTCTCTCAAAATGCAAGATTATAGATTTAAGTGCCGATTTCCGAATCACCGACCCGGAAATCTATGAGCAGTGGTACAAGATTCATCATCCCTGCCCGGAATTTATCAGAGAAGCCGTCTATGGCTTGCCAGAAATCAATCGTGAGAAGATAAAGTCGGCAAGGCTTATTGCGAACCCGGGTTGCTACCCGACATGCAGTTTCCTCAGCATCTATCCCATGCTGAAAGCGGGCTACATAAACCCCGATACTATTATAATTGACGCAAAAAGCGGCACTTCCGGTGCCGGAAGAGGCGCCAAAACCGCAAACCTCTTCTGCGAGGTAAACGAGTCCATCAAGGCATACTCCGTCGCCGCACATCGCCATGTTCCTGAAATTGAGGAGCAGTTATCCCGAGTTGCTGGAAGAGACGTAAGAATCAGCTTCACTCCGCATCTCGTGCCCATGCAAAGAGGAATCTTAGTGACGGCATACGCAAGTCTCGTTAAATCCGTAACTCCGGAAGAGCTCCATGCGGCATACGTTGATTGCTATAAAGATGAATATTTCGTCCGTGCCCTGCCCTACGGCACTCCTCCGGAGACGAGCTGGGTCCGTGGCTCGAATTTAGCAGACGTCTCCTGCAAGCTGGACGAACGCACAAACAGAGTCATCATGATGGGCGCCATCGACAACATGGTAAAAGGCGCCGCCGGACAAGCAATCCAGAACATGAACCTGATGTTTGGATGCCCGGAAACTAAAGGGATTGAACAGCTGCCGCTGTAAAATGTACAATGGTCGGCTTCGCCGACGCCGCACTTCGTGCGGCACCCCTCAGTCAGCCACTTCGTGGCTGCCAGCTCCCCTTGTCAGGGGAGCCATAACTGCTCCTATCAACGCTTTTTGTTTGAGACTACCATAGCCTCCCCTGTCAAGGGGAGGGGGACCGTGCGAAGCACGGTGGAAGGGTGCGCCGACCGAAGGGAGGCGCCGACTTGCCGAAGGCAAGTCGCATTTACGGTACGAAAGAGGTCACGCAATGAACACTAAATCCGGCGCAACATTGCGCCCCATGACTATTCGTCCAATGACGAAAGAGGACTACCCCGAGGTGTTCGCTCTCTGGGAGAGCATTGAAGGATTCGCAATCAGGAGTATCGACGACTCCTATGACGGCGTGAAGCGGTTTCTTGCGAGAAACCCGGGACTCAGCGTCGTTGCCGAAATCGACGGCAAGCTCGTCGGGACCATTCTTTGCGGAAGCGACGGCAGAACGGGTTATTTCTACCACGTCTGCGTCGAAAGAAGCTACCGCAATCAGGGCATCGGCACAGAGATGGCGAAATTCTGCACAAATGCCCTCAAAGCCGACGGCGTAAACAAAATCAGCCTTATCGCCTTCAAACAAAACCGCCTCGGCAACTCCTTCTGGCAATCGACCGGCTGGTCGCCCCGGGAGGACGTAAACGTCTATGACTTGGTGCTGAACGATGAGAACAAAATTAAACGTAATTCGGAATTATGAATTCGGAGTTCGGAATTAGTGAGGAAATTACAATGAAAATCGAAAAAATCTCTGGCGGCGTAACTGCCGCTATTGGGTTTTCTGCCGGGGCATATGCGGCGGGAATAAAATATCAGGGTCGGGACGATATGGCTATGATTTATAGCTCCGTCCCTGCCGTCACTGCGGGAACCTTCACGACAAATCTTGTGAAAGCCGCTCCGGTTCTTTTCGACAAAGAGATTGTCGAAACCTATGAGACTTCACAGGCAATAGTCATAAATTCCGGCATTGCAAACGCCTGCACCGGCAAGGAAGGCTTTGACTGCTGTAATGAAGTTTCGGATGAAGCAAAGTCGGTTCTCGGACTTCCGGAAGGCTCCGTATTGGTAGCTTCCACCGGTGTAATCGGCAAACAGCTCCCCGTTGACAAGCTCAAATCGGGCGTTAAAGCTCTTTCCGAAAGACTCGGCACTGACGAAGCCCACGGCACTGCGGCTGAAAAAGCAATAATGACTACTGATACAAAGCCGAAAGAAATCGCAGTCAGATTCACCCTCGGCGGCAAGACCGTCACAATCGGCGGCATGTGCAAGGGCTCGGGGATGATTCACCCGAACATGTGCACAATGCTCTGCTTCATCACCTCGGATATTGCGATTTCAAAAACGCTTCTCAATAAGGCGCTCAAAGCCGACATTCAGGACACATTCAATATGATTTCGGTCGACGGGGACACCTCAACGAACGATACCGTCATCATGATGGCGAACGGTCTCGCCGGAAATCCGGAAATCACCGAAGAGAACGAAGATTTTGAGCTCTTCTCTGCGGCTCTCCGCACCGTCACCGAAACTCTGGCAAAGAAGATTGCCGGCGACGGCGAAGGTTGCACGGCACTCCTCGAAGTGAAAATCGTCAACGCATCTGATAAAGAAACCGCAAAGATTCTTGCGAAGTCGGTCGTCTGCTCCAGCCTCACGAAGGCGGCAATCTATGGGCACGACGCAAACTGGGGACGAATCCTCTGTGCTCTCGGCTATTCGGGTGCGAAGTTCAATCCCGACACAACCGATTTGTACTTCATCAGCGCCGCAGGGAAGCTTCGTGTCGTCGAAAACGGAATGGCAACCGATTACTCGGAAGAGTTCGCCACGAAGATTCTTTCGGAGCCGGAAGTCACGGTTATCGCCGACGTCCACGACGGTAGTGAAACTGCCACAGCATGGGGTTGCGATTTGACATATGACTACGTCAAAATCAACGCAGATTATCGCTCATAATAATGTACAATGTAAAATGTACAATGTACAATGAAGGAGATTTCAAATATGACCGAAAATACATCTACTGTTCCGGATATGGACGTTATGCAGAAGGCGCAGGTGCTGATTGAGGCACTGCCTTATATCCAGCGGTTCAACCGGAAAATCATCGTCGTCAAGTACGGCGGGAGCGCAATGGTCGACGAAAACCTGAAGCACTCGGTGATTCAGGACGTCGTTCTCTTAAAACTTGTCGGATTCAAGCCGATTATTGTCCACGGCGGCGGCAAGGAAATCAGCCGCTGGGTCGGCAAAGTCGGGATGGAGCCGCACTTTGTGAACGGGCTTCGTGTCACCGACGAACCGACGATGGAAATCGCCGAAATGGTTTTGAACAGAGTCAACAAGAGCCTTGTCCAGCTCGTCAACGAGCTCGGCGTCAAGGCTGTCGGAATCAGCGGCAAGGACGGTATGCTCTTAAAATGCGAGAAAAAGCTCTCCGGCGGCGAGGACATCGGCTTCGTCGGCGAGGTTACCGAAGTCAACCCGAAGATAATCTACGACCTTCTCGAAAAGGACTTCCTCCCGATTATCTGCCCGATTGGCTATGACAACGACTTCTACAGCTACAACATCAATGCCGACGATGCCGCATGTGCAATAGCCCGGGCTGTCAACGCCGAAAAGCTTGCGTTCCTGACGGACGTTGAGGGCGTTTACCGTGACTTCAACGACAAATCCACCCTGATTTCGGAAATGACCGTTTCGGAAGCGCAGAAATTTGTCGAAGAAGGAAGCTTCGGCGGAGGAATGCTCCCCAAAATGCAGAACTGCATCGACGCCATTACCCACGGCGTCAATCGTGTGCATATTCTGGATGGACGCATCGCCCACTGCCTGCTTCTTGAAATCTTCACCAACAAAGGTATCGGCACCGCCATTATAAGAGATGGTGGGGAAAGGTATTATAAGGGATGACTACTATTGACCGCGCTGAAGGCGCACTATACAAAACCTATTCCCGCTTCCCCGTTGTGTTTGAACGGGGCGACGGCGTCCGGCTTTATGACGACAAGGGACAAGAATACCTCGATTTCGGAGCTGGAATTGCCGTTATGGGACTTGGGTACCATTATCCCGAAGTCGACGAAGCGGCTAAGACTCAAATTGACAAGCTCGTCCACACTTCCAACCTGTTTTACAACATCCCCGCAACCGAAGCGGCTGAAAAGCTGTTGAAAGTCTCGGAGATGGACAGGGTTTTCTTCACGAACAGCGGCACAGAAGCGATTGAGGGAGCTCTTAAAATTGCGAAGCGCCATGCTTATAACCGTGGACTCCCCAGCGACTACGAGATTATCGCCATGGAGCACTCCTTCCACGGAAGAAGTCTCGGTGCACTCTCCGTCACCGGCAACGCCCACTATCGTGACCCGTTCGACCCGCTGATTCCGAATATCAGGTTCGCTGAGTACAATAATCTCGACAGCGTCAAATCTCTCTTCTCGGAGAAGACCGCCGCCGTCATCATGGAGACGATTCAGGGCGAAGGCGGCATCTATCCGGCAACCGAAGAGTTCTTAACCGGCGTCCGCAAGCTCTGCGACGAGACCGGTGCTCTGCTTATCCTGGATGAAATCCAGTGCGGAATGGCGAGAAGCGGCAACATGTTCGCCTGGCAAGCTTACAATGTAAAGCCGGACGTAATGACCGTTGCAAAGGCTCTCGGAAACGGCTTCCCGATTGGTGCGTTCTTAGCATATGGCGAAGCCGCAAATGCGATGACGGTCGGAGACCACGGCTCGACCTATGGCGGAAATCCGCTTGTCTGCGCCGTCGCCTCAAAGGTTCTTGATATCTACAAAGAAAAAGACATCCCCGGACACGTTAGAAACGTAGGAGGATATCTTTGGGATAAGCTCGAAGCCCTGATGGCTTCCTCTGATAAAATTGTCGCCCACCGTGGCAAAGGCTTGATTCAGGGACTCGAATTCAACGTCCCCGTTTCGAACATCGTAAAATCCGCCCTCCTGGACGAGCACCTCGTCCTCATCTCTGCCGGCGCAAACGTAATCAGATTCGTGCCGCCGCTGGTAATTACCGAAGCGGATGTGGATGAGATGGCTGTAAAACTCTTGCGAGTTTTAAATGCGTAATTCGGAATTAGTGGCTCGCTTTCAGCGAGCCACGCTATTTTCGCCTTCGGCGAAAATAGCACCTCTCAGTCAGCTTCGCTGACAGCTCCCCTTGACAGGGGAGCCTTTTTGTACCTAAAAATAGCCTCCCCCGAAGGGGGAGGGGGACCGCCGCCGAAGGCGGTGGTGGAGGGGTTATTCCGCCAATCCCTCAGCAACACCCATAACCAGTATTCCCGCCATAACAATTGCGATGGCGATATACTGCTTCGGGGCAAGTTTTTCTTTGAGGAAGATTCTCGAAAGGACTATCGAAACTATGCTGTATGCCGAAATAAGCGGTGCGGCGACGATGGCGTTGCCACTCATGGCGTAGACATAGAAGTACTGTCCGGCGGTCTCGAAGATTGCGGCGGCGACCTTGTCTTTCTGCTTCGGGAGAGCTATCTTCTCCTTCTTTATGACAAGAACATAGAAAAGAAGAAGCAGCGCAACAATCAGGAACGTCAGCATATAGGATATGTTCGCAACGTCCTCGATGTTGTCTTCGGTGACGTCGACAAGCGGGCTAAGCTCGATATCAAGATAAAATGCGTCGAAGAATGTGCCCAAAGCGTCCAAAACCGCATAGACAAGTGGGAAGATGAGTGCGACGAAGCCGTTGATGTACTTCTTGTCCGACTCTTTTACGTCCCCGACTTCCTGTCTCTCCAAAATTCCGATGTAGACAACGCCGATTGTGACGAGAATTACCGAAACAGCGGACATCAGGTCTAAGCTTTGTCCCAAAAAGATGATGCAAAGAATCGTGACGACTGCTCCCGAAGAATTTTCAACCGGCGAGCAGATGGAGAGTTCGAGATACCTCAGTCCCGCATAGCCGACAACCATCGAGATTATGTACATAAGCGAAGTCGGCAGGTAGTAAATCAGATTCAGCGGGTTGTAGTCAAACCCGTTTGCTATAAGCATGATTATCGCCTGAATACCCATTATAAGACCGACTGCGATTGCAGTCAGATAGTGACTGTATTTTTCGGATTCGTCCGCACCCTTCTTATAGAACAGGTCGGCGGCACCCCAGAGAAACGTCGTCAACAGCGTGAATAAAAACCACATATAATAATCTCCCAACTAATAATAGTTTTCAATAAAGTGCAAGTTTGCACGATTTGAAAGTATATCATAGTTGAGGGAAGTTGTCAAGATTCAATTTGAAATTCGGGATAAAGATTGTAGGGACGAATATTACCCTTAGTATACCCTCATTCACGAAAATAAAGAATGTTGAAAACTCTGTGAGTTTGTTGAAAATAAAAGCCCGGAAAAGCTAGGTTCTCAACATTTTCAACAGAGTTTTCAACAAAAAATCAGCGAATACCGATTGTAAATGAAAAAATATAGACCCAAACCCCGAAAAAGCTCGAATTTAATTCGGAGAAGATTTTGGATTTTGTGGGGTGGATTTTTGGAGAATCAGACAAAAAGAAAGCCCGGACTCATAGTTCTGAGCCCGGGCTGTGACTATTCAATAATCAGATTTTCCGTGCCGGTTTCTGTACCTAAAAACATCACGAAATAAATCGGGAGATAGGTTATCCTGCCGTCAGTCAGAATCTCTCTTTCGTTTGAAAGGACATACGCCTTCTTCACGTGGTAGTCCTCATTCGAGACGAAGGCGCTCAGTGCGCTGTGGACATTATAATCCTTGCCGGATTTGACCTCAATTGGGACGGCGGACAGACTTTCGTAGTCGTCGATGAGATAGTCGACCTCGCCTTTAACACGGTTGTCGTAATAGTAGAGCTTGTGCCCATGCGCCGCAAGCTCGCTCGCAACTACCGTCTCATAGACCGACCCGAGATTAACCGAGCGAACCTCGTCCATAATCGCACGCATATTGTTGCCATAAAGGATTCCCGAGAGAATCCCGACGTCATTCAGGTATAGCTTCAGAAGATTCTTGCCCTGAGACTGGGAAAGCGGAAACTGCGGGTTCGAGATTGCCTGAACATTCAAGGCAATTCCGGCGCTGATAAGGTACTCAAACTCGTCCTGATAGTCGAGAAATGTCTTGCCCTTTTTGCCCTCAATGCTCTGTGCCACAACCCGCTTCTTCTTGTTCTCCATATTAGAGGGAATCATGTCATAAACCCGGCGGATTTTAAGCTTCTTCTCAGAATCATATTTTGAGGCATCGGCGGCATAATAGTCGTGAATCTCCGACTGAATCTCCCTGACACGCTGGATATTCTTGCTTTCAAGAAACGTGTTCACAGCGTCCGGAAGTCCGCCGACCAGAAGATACTTCCGGAATAAATCCATCATCTTTTCGTGCAGTCCCGTGTCAAGGGACTCTTTTTTCTCAAATTTTGTTCTTAGAACCGACACCGCCGCTTCGTTCATGCCGTTGGCATAAAGAAATTCCTCAAAATCTAAGGGATACATTCTGACTTTTCTGATACTTCCCATCGGAATTGAAGTTGTCTGCGACAAAGTCACTCCAAGAAGCGAACCACTTGCGATAAATGTGTATCTTCCGTCCTGCGACAGGAATTTGAGAAGCGTCAGAAGATGGGGATAAGCCTGAATCTCGTCGATGAAGATGAGAGTGTCCGACTTTTCGTGCATCTTGTCGCCCTCGGTCATACTGAGCCGAAGATAGAAATCGTCGACCGTCTTCACCTCAGCAAACAGCCGCTCGCCGAGGGAATCCTCAACCATATTGATTTCGATAATGTTCTCAAACAGTTCCCTTCCCACATGCCGGATGATATAAGTCTTCCCGACCTGCCGGGCGCCGTCGATAAGAAGAATCTTCCCGGAATTCCCGAGCAAATGCTCCCGAATCACCTTTTCAATTTTGCGGGTCAGCATAAAAACACCTCTTCAAAAGCCCGATTTCACCTTAAATGACTTTTCAATAATATTATACCCCATTTCAAGCCACTTTTCAATACTTTTCAGCTCGATTTTTACCCACTTTTCAATATAATTTTGCCACAAAAATAGCCACTTTTCAAACTTTCCTGTTTTGCTAGTTTTTGCATGGAGAAAAATTTAAAAATCCTGTTGCTTTTTTCTTTCGGATAGTGTATACTATAGGTGGACGAAAGTCCGTAAAGAAGGCGTTTCGCCGCCTATATCCCGAGTGCGAACTGTAAAGAGGGCGTTTCGCCGCCCGACAAGAAAGTGCGACCTGTCAGAAAGGCGTTCCGCCGCCTACATCCCAAGTGCGGAACTGTAAAGAACTGAGGAGGGTTTACCCTCCTCTTTTAGTAAGAGGTTTACCATGGATATTGAATTCAACGATATTGGCATCTATACGGTTGATGTACCATACCTGAAATACCTTCACGACGTCGACAGCGAGGTGTTTTACTCGCCGAACCGCTATGAAACCAAACCTTTTCTCGGGATAATCATCGGCATCGGCGATTTTACATATTTCGTCCCGTTTTCTTCGAGTAAACCAAAGCACCTGAATTGGAGAAACTCCTCCAGAGACTACTTTCTGATATACGAAATCGTGAATGAAGACAATCTGTCTCCGAAAGCTATGCGCAAGCCGGACGGTAACGGGAAGGTCAAGCACATTATTGCCGTCCTGGATTTGAAGAAGATGATTCCGGTGCCGGCGGGGCTCTATCATCGGGTCAATTTCTCGGAAATCACCGACACCGTGTACCGTGGAATTCTCGAAAAAGAATACCGGTTCTGCCTGAGTATCAGGGATAAAATCGCTACAAATGTCTCCCGGATTTACTCCGACCAAAAGAATTCCGGCATAATACGACCGTTCTATTGCAACTTCTCAAAGCTCGAAGAAGCCTGCAAAAAGTTCATCCGATAAAACTTCCGGCATTGCCGACACCTTCATTGTACATTAAAAAACCCCGCCGAAGCGGGATTTTTTCTTATCTCGTCGCCAACCAATCATGTGCGAGGTCGATTGCCTCAAAGAGGGTCTTCTTCTCTGTCGTCTTGGTTATGCGCTCCATGACGGGGACGTTTTCGTCGGTCAACATTCTGTAAACCCGAACCTTCGTGGCGACATCGACGTCGCCCTGCTTCTCGGAAGCCGCAATCTGCATATAGACGACTTCCTTGTCCCCCATGCTACCATAATAGAGCTCGTTGCCCTTGCGAACCAAAGGCATACCCTTGTATTCAAAGAATTGTTCTGCCATTATATTCATCCTTTCTTACCACGCCATCAAAATATCATCACTCGTTCCGCCGTTGATAAACGTCTCAAGATTCGTCTTAAGCGTCTGGATATAGCTTATCGGCTGGCTGAACGAAGTCGTGCCGTTCATCTTGATTGTGACTCGGTTGTTGCCGTCGTCGTAAAATTCGAGGACATCTCCGCCGGTTTCGGTGATAATCTCCATCTTGCAGACGAGTTCTGAATCTTCCGCCGGGTCTTCTAAGCACAAGTCGTCGATAGGACATTTCAGAATGAACTGATAGAGGACTTTGAAAGTATCGATGTCGACAAACTCGTTATTGTAAGTGGCGACCAGATAATCCTCGTCCTCATCGGCAGTGACGTCGAAGTAGTAATCGGTGATCTCGCCGTCCTCATAGAATTCGATGTTGATATAGTCGATTCTGTAGATGTAGTTCGACGTCATCAGGCTGGACATGATGTCAATCGGCATGAACGTGACCCACGGAAGGTCGTCGACCGAGAATGTGAATACACAGTCGATTCCTTCATAGTAGCCGTAGTAGTAAGCCGGCTCGCTGGTGTCGTTGCCCGAGTCGTCGGTGACGTAGGACGCAACATTTCCGATAATCAGATGGTATGTCTGAAGCTCCGCCTCAATCAGAACTGTGCAGTACGGGTCGGAAAGTCCGTAGTACTCCCAATCCTCATCGGTCGGGAACGGGCAGACGGCATCGGTAGCAGTCAGTCCCCACATACCATAGATAACGTCGTTCGAGTTGGTGATATCAAGATATGCGTAAACCGGCGAAGTCATAACCTGCGAGGAAGCCATCGAGACTTCATCCGTCGCATAGTTCTTGGTGTCGTCCTCAAAAGTGACGTCGTAATCCAAATCCTTTCTCGTGACGGTCATGTAGTCAATCGTCGGAGAAGTGCTGGTTGATGAGAGCTCGCTGAGGATAATCAGGCTTATGAAGTCCTCTTTTGCGTAGTAGAAGTATCTTGACGAGTTCGACAAGACTGTGTAGACGTCATTAGAATCTCCGAGCCTTACATAAACAGTCGAGCTTGTCGAATCCGCAGAGTCGATTCCGTAGTAAACGGTATAGACGGTGCCGTCGGTGAGAGTAACGGTGACTTTTGCGGTCGGGTCGTCATCCGATAGTCCGTATTTTTCGAGATTTTCGGCGTTCTCTTCAACGAGTGACTGAGCAGTGATTGAAGATATGCAGTTTCCAGCCGCCGCAAGGGTGGTGGAGTTCTGGTTGAGTCCTTCGAGCTCGTCTATTGTGAAGGTTCCGTCGGTCTGGGTGACGGTGTACTCGCCGTATTCGTTCGAGATAACCATAGTCTCAATGTCGTCACGGCTTCCGCTGTAAATGTATGTCGTCGTGTCGACCGTGTCGTCGTCGGAGGAAACAGTGACGTCGACCTGTGTCAGAAGGAGTATTCCCAGAACTATAAGCATGGAGAGTACAAAAACAGCGACGATTATAAGGCTTCTTTTCTTTGAGGTCATTATCTGTGTCTCCTTCTAACCCATACAACAATGCCGATGATGATTGTGATTACAGGGATAACCACCGCAAATGCGACGTTAAGTCCGTTTTCAACCGATTCCGTAACTACTACTCCGCTTGCCTGAACGGTCTTTGAAGTGATTGTAATGCCTTCCGTCTTCTCGGTAATTTCGTTGAGAAGGCTTATGAAGAAGTCGCCGTTATTGAACTGCGAGCTCGACATGAGCGTTGAAAGAAGCATCTGGTCGGAGCCAACAGCTATAACGTGAGTGTAGCCCGAAATATGGGTGTCCTGATTCAGAACCTTATAGACGCCCATTGCGACCGAATAGAAGCTTCCACGCTCGGTGGCGTCGTCGGTAGTCCAATCGTCTGATGTGTCGTACATGTCCTTTAAGACTGCGTTTTCAGAGGTCTGAACGAGAATCTGGCAGGTGTAGTAGCCGTCACCGTCGTCAAATCTCGTAGAAACAGCACGTGAATCCGGAACATAGAGCGAGAGATACGGGTTTGCGATATCGGCTGAGTAGTCTTCCGATACCATCGACTGGAAGGTGCGGTTCTGATATCCCGAATAGTAGTTCGTATCCGTCTCGTAGATGACTTTGTACTCAACCGTCAAGCCATACTTATAGAGAAGTGCGTCAAGGTTCGGAGTTTCAGCCTGCTCAACGGAAGCGACATAGAGCAAATCCTTTTCGAGCTCGCCGTTGTTGTAGAGCCAGGTTTCAATCTTCGAGATTTCTGCGGTGGTATAGTCAATCTTCGGAGCCGGAATTATGATGAGGTCAACATCCTCGTCGATTTCTTCCGTCTGGATGTTGATTTCGGTTACGATGTAGCCGTTCTTGTCAAGAAGGTCGGTAAGCCCCGATACGTCCGATTCGTCGGCACCCGGATAAGTCAAGGTTGCAACGGTTATCGGGTTTGCGTCGGTTACGGTCATAACGGCGCTCGTAATAGCCTGCTCGGCGATTGAACCGGTTATAAGACCGTAGGAGTAGAACATCTGGTGGGTGTAGAGTGCGCCGTAGTAGGACTCGTACTGGCTGAGATAGGTCTCATAGTCCTCGACAACCTCGATGATGTCGCAAAGGGAAACCACCTTGACTCTTGTGTGCTCACCGTTTCCGAGCTCAATTATGATGTCGCCCGTTTCAAGTGCCTGCGAATAGTTCGCAACAAAATCGGGGTTCGAGTTCAGGTCTTTATAGGTTACGGTGATAAGGGAATTGTACTGTGTGTACTTGTCGAGGAGCTCTGCGCACTGAACCGAATAGTCGCTTATCGAGCGGTATTCGTCCTCAGTCGCCATAACGGTAATCTCAACCGGAGAAGTGATATTCTCGATATATTCGATAGTCTCGTCCGAAACCGAGTAGATGCTGTCGCCGGTAAGGTCGATTGTAATCGGGAACCGGTCAAAAAGCATTGTCGTGATTATGTTTACAAGCACCACCGCCGCAACGAACAGGACTGTCATAGCCGTTGCGAACGAACCATGCTTCAGCTTTCTTTTGTTAAGAGGCTTTCTTTCACGCTTCGGCTTGACTGATGTTCCGGCAACCGACTTTTTCGATTTCTTTTCAGCCTTTTCCTCAGTAGCTTCTGTTTCCACTACTTCGTTTTTCTTTTTTGTTTCTTTCATATCAAAGTCCCTCCTTAGCTCCAACGGCGTCTTTCAATAACACGGACGGTCAGGAACAGGAAGACGACCACCATGCTCACAAAGAAGAGGACGTTTGAAAAGTCGAATAATCCGTAGGTGAAATAGGTGTATCTCGAAACAACCGAGAGCTCATAGAGGATGTTTGAAATCCAGTTTACGTTGATAACCGAGGCAATCGACGAGATGAGATACATAACGAGTATTGCCGCAAATCCGCCGACAGCGGCGATAACCTGATTCTCTGTCAGGGACGAGACGAACATGCAGATTGCGATGAACGCCGCACCGATGAGAAGAAGTCCCACGATATTTCCCATAACTTCGAGCCACTGAACCTCAACGAAGAAGTTAAGTACTATAGCATAGACGAATGTCGCCGCAACGCCCATAGCATACACGAGCAAAGCCGCAAGGTACTTTCCGACTACCAATGAACCGAGACTGATTGGAGCCGTAAGAAGGCACTGGTCGGTCTTGTTCTTCATGTCCTCCGAGATTGTTCTCATCGTAAGAATCGGGATAAGAACCATCAGGACATAGAATAAAAGCGAGAACATCGTCGACATATCCGAAGTCAGATAGAGAAGCCCGTCGGTCGAGCTTGTAGAAACCGCTGAAATACTGAACAGTACTCCCGAAGCGGCATAGAAGGCTGTCAGGAAGATGTAGCCTATAAGAGAATTGAAGTATGAACTCAGCTCTCTTTTGAATATTGCTTTCATGCCTTTTTCGCCTCCCCGTGACTGTCAAGCGACTCTGCTTTCTGGTTTATGAACTCGTCGACGCTTTCGCCCATCGTAAGTCTGAGGAAGATGTCTTCAAGAGTAAGCTCCGAAGGACGAAGCCCCATGATGTACCAGTTACGAGCTGAAAGACGCTTGTTGAGCTCCCGTCTTATATCCGTTCCCTCGACGGCTTCGATATTGTATTCCCAGATGCCCTTTTCTCTCTGCATGTCTGCTAACACGGAAACGACTCCCGGAATCGAGCTTATAACTTTTATTACTTCTTCTCTGGGACCGTCGATTCGGGCAATCAGCTTGTGGTCGGCGGTTAAGGTGTTCGAGAGATTGTCTGCGGTGTCGTCGGCGATAATCTTGCCGCCGTTGATGATGACGATACGGTCGCAGACCGCCTGGACTTCCGAAAGAATATGCGATGAAAGAATTACCGTGTGGTTCTTTCCAAGCTTTTTAATAAGCGTTCTTATCTCGATAATCTGCTTCGGGTCAAGACCTACCGTCGGTTCGTCAAGGATAAGGACGTTCGGGTTGCCGACAAGTGCCTGAGCCAAGCCGACACGCTGTTTATATCCCTTTGAAAGGTTCTTGATGAGGCGGTTATAGACCTCCTCAATCTTGACAAGCTCGCATATTTCCTGCAAGTGGGTGTTCTTTGGAATCTTGCAACCCTTCAGCTCGTACATGAAATTCAGGTACTCTTTGACGGTCATGTCAAGATACAGCGGAGGAAACTCGGGGAGATATCCTATTTCCTTCTTTGCAAGAAGCGGCTCTTCCAAGATTTCCTTGCCGTTTATATACGCTTCTCCGCTTGTGGAGGAGAGATAGCCCGTCAGGATGTTCATTGTCGTGGATTTTCCTGCGCCGTTCGGTCCCAGAAAGCCCAGAATCTCACCGTTGTGAGCTTCAAAGCTTATGTTGTCGACCGCCAATTTGTCGCCGTAGGATTTACAAAGGTTTTTTACCTCAATCATCGGGTATTACGTCCTTTCCGGTAAATTCCGATATATGTCTTATGCATTGTACATCAAATTTGTGTACACTCTGTGACTCTTTGAAGAAATGCAACACTATCCGAGCATTTCAAGTGAACGGTTGATTCTTGCAATCGTTTCATCCTTACCGATGATTTCGGCAATCTCAAATGCTCCGCCCGGTGTGAACTGCTTGCCGCTGATGGCGACACGAAGAGACCAGAGAACATATCCGTTCTTGACTCCCATTTCGGCGATGAGGTCGAAAAGCCTGTCGTGGATGTTCTGGAAGTTCCAATCAGTCTCAGGGATGGTTTCGAGAACCGGCAAAGCTCTCGTCAGAGCGTCGACAGCCGTCTCACGGTTGGTCTTCATCTTCTTGTTCTCGTAAAGTGCCAAATCATAGTCCGGCATCTCGTCGATAAAGTCAACCTGCTCGGGAATTTCGGAAAAGACTTCGGTTCTGTTCTGTAAGAGTGCCGCAATCTTTGAGATGTCAACGTCTTTCTTGACAACCTGTCTTATATACGGCTCAGCATATTCTGCAAACTTCTCAGGAGTAAGTGCACGGATATATTCGCCGTTGATGGCTCTTAATTTCAGCGGGTCGAAGATAGCCGGGGACTTTGAAAGCCCGTCGATTTCAAACTCTTCGATGAGTTCCGGAAGCGTGAAGATTTCTCTTTCGCCCTTCGGAGCCCAGCCCAGGAGTGCGATGTAGTTTATGATGGCTTCACTGAGATACCCTTTTTGAACCAAATCCTCAAACGAAGCGTCGCCGTTTCTCTTTGAAAGCTTGTTGTGCTTGTCCTTCATAATCGGTGCGACGTGGATGTACTTAGGAACCTCCCAGCCGAACGCCTCGTAAAGAAGATTATACTTCGGTGCGGAAGCGAGATATTCGTTGCCACGGACAACATGAGTAATCCCCATCAGGTGGTCGTCGACGACGTTCGCAAAGTTATAAGTAGGCATACCGTCAGCTTTAAGAAGAATCTGGTCGTCAAGAGTCGAATTTTCGACGGTGATGTCGCCGAAGAGCTCGTCGTGGAAGGTGGTGGTGCCTTCAAGCGGAATCTTCTGACGGATAACATAGGGTGTTCCGGCATCAAGCTTTGCCTGGATTTCTTCTTTCGATAAATTGCGGCAGTGCCTGTCGTACATCGGGCTGATTCCTGCCGCTTCCTGAACGGCTTTAAGCTCTGTTAATCTGTCCTTGTCGCAGAAGCAATAGTATGCTCCGCCCTTTTCCACTAATTCCAGCGCATATTTCTTGAAAATGCCCATTCTCTCCGACTGTACATAAGGTCCATAGTCGCCACCGACGTCCGGTCCTTCGTCCCAGTTGAGTCCTACTGCTTTGAGAGTGCGATAAATAGTGTCGACAGCACCCTCGACATATCTTTCCTGGTCGGTATCTTCAATACGAAGGATGAACTTTCCTCCGTACTTCTTGGCTATGATATAGGTGTAAAGTGCGGTTCTTAAATTTCCTATATGCATATAGCCGGTAGGTGATGGTGCAAACCTCGTTCTTACTTCACTCATTTTCCGGTCGACTGAATAATCAGTCTTCCTCCCTTCTTTTGTCTATGTCTTTATTTATAGTAGCCGTGAGTTCTTCTATCCCGGAAAACTTCCTTTCCGGGCGGTAGAACCTTTTAAGCTCCACTTTTATATCCACATGGTATAAATCGCCGACGTCGCCTAAAATGTGCGTTTCAAGCCCGATTTCACCCGAATCGCTGACAGTCGGCTTCACTCCCACGTTTGAAATGCCTTTGAACTTTTCTCCTGTCGGAATCACCGTCACGTCGCTCGAATAGACGCCGAACTTCGGGACTACTTTCTTCCCTGACACCGGAATATTGACGGTTCTTATCCCCATCTCACGCCCGAGACTCATCCCGTGCATGACTCTGCCCTCGAAGAAGTATTTATACCCTAAAAGCTCGTTCGCCTCAGCCATTTCGCCCTGTTCAATCAGGCTCCGGATTCTGGTTGTAGAAACCGTCTCCCCGCCAATATGGACAAGTTCGACGATTTTCGACATCATGCCATATGACTCACAAAGCGATTTAAGAAGCTCCGAATCGCCTGCCGCATTCTTCCCGAACCGGAAATTCTCGCCCGAGAGAACAATGTCGGCGCCGAACTCTTCTTTAAGAGTACACCTGACGAAATCCTCGGGACTGGTGTCCCGGACGGTTGCGAAGTCGGCAAAGTAAACCCTGTCGGCACCGTATTCAAGTAGCTTCTCTTCTTTTTCCGAGTCGCTGAGGACAAAGCTCCGGTGACCTTTGGTGTCGACCTCGCTTGAACGGAAGGTGTAGACGATTTTTTCGTCAGCTCCGGTTTCACGAAGCGCCCGAAGCGCCGACTGATGACCGACGTGGACGCCGTCGAAGAGCCCCAGAAGCACAGCCTTTTTTACTTTTGTATCACTAATACTAATCACCAGAAATTCTTTACTATTCTGATTTCGCCGTTCTGGACTCTGCAAAGTCCTAAGAACCCTGAGTTTCCGTAGATTCTGAAAATCCCGTCTTCTTTGGCTCCCCGAACCCTCTTTGCATCCAGCTTGACGCCGTTTTTGTACATCCGGGTCTGGGCTTCCGAGAGATTCAGCTTCGGATAGCACTCAAAAAGCTTGTCGGTGGGGACAATCTTCGGAATCGCCATTTCAAGCGGATTCTCGCTTGCCCGCAAGTCTTCGAGCGGAGTACACTCTTCAATCCCGAAACCGTGCGCCGAGATTCTCCGAAGCGCTGTCATACAGCCTCCGACGCCTAACGAGTCGCCCAGGTCACTGATAATAGTGCGGATGTAGGTTCCCTTCGAGCAGGAGATAAGAAGCGTTCCGGTTCTTCCCGATTCGTCATATCTTTCAAGCTCGATACTGTAAACAGTAATCTCACGTGGCGTCCGTTCGACGCTGACTCCCTGCCGGGCAAGCTCATAAAGCCTTTTTCCATTCACGGACACTGCCGAATACATCGGCGGAAGCTGGGAAATCACTCCCCGAAACTGCGGGAGCTTCCCTAAAATCTCAGCTTCGGTTATCGGCTTATCCGTCTCAGACAGCACTTTCCCGGTTATGTCCTGGGTGTCGGTGGACTTGCCGAGTACAAAATCGGCTCGATATGACTTTTCATCAATTGGAAGTATGTCGCTGGCGCCGGTCGCCTTGCCGATAAGAACCGGCAGAACGCCTGTCGCCATCGGGTCTAAAGTCCCGGTGTGACCGAGCCTTTTTTCGTGGAGGAGTCCACGAAGAACGGCGATAACGTCAAAGGATGTGTACCCCGACGGCTTGTCAATAAGAAGCACTCCGCCGGGGAGATTTTCGAGAGTCACAGATACTTCCTTGTGACATCGAGAAGCTTGACGTATACTTCCCTGAGCTTGCCCTCAACGGTGCAACCTGCGGCTCTTAAATGTCCGCCACCGCCAAGTTCGCCACAGATTGCGGCGGCATCAGCGTCGGTAGTCCTAAGGGAAATCTTGTAGGTGTTCGGCTTGTCCTCCTGCTGTTTGATGGTGTAACCGAATCTGACACCCTCAATTGTAAGAGGAATCTGGGCGAATGTTTCGAGTTCACTTCTATCGATATGGAACTCGGTTATAGCCTGATTTGTAACTGTCAGGAAGCCAATCTGTCCATCCTCGAAGAAGCGCATACCGCTGACAAGTCTCTGCTCGGCAACGATTCTGTTTCTCGACTTGATGTCAAACATTTTCCTGTTGATGTGCTCGAAATCAACGCCAATTCTCATGAGCTTCGCCGCCGCAATGTGGGCTTCGGGAGTGGTGTTCTGGAACTTGAAGCAACCGGTGTCGGTCGCAAGCCCGGTGTAGAGATTTGTGGCAATCGGAAGAGTGATTTCTGCTCCCATATGCTCCAAAAGCTCGAAGATTATGAGGCAAGCGGCGGAAGCCTGCGGGTCGACATAAGACTTCTTTGCGAAGAATCTGTTTGAGCCGTGGTGGTCGATGCATAAATCAATCTTGTCTGCATACTCAGCGAGATTGTCGCCTAAGAGCGTTGTGTCGGAGATGTCGACAGAGATTACGAACTTTTCCTTGAAGTTCATCGGCTTGTAGTCACCGATAAGGAAATCGTACCTTGCGGGGAATTCCTCATCGTTCACGACATTTGCCTTCTTGCCTAACGACCGAAGGTAAAGGCAGAGTCCCATTCCGGCGCCGATGCAGTCGCCGTCGGGGCTTTTGTGGGTGAGAATTGTGACGTTGTCACATTCACGGAGTATTTCAGCCACCTCATCGTAGCTTGTAAGCTTGATATTTTCCATCTCTTGTGTCAATCCTCCTCGATGTTCATTTCCCGAAGTAACCTGGAAATGTGTGCGGAGTATTCGCTCGAATCATCCGCTATAAATTTGAGCTCGGGAGCCTTTCTTATGTGAAGGCTGTCGGAGATTCTTCTTTTAATCATCCCCGAAGCGCTTTCTAAGCCCTTCACAGCTTCCTTTGCTTCTTCAATACCGTTTAAACTGGAAACGTAAACTCTTGCGCTTGAACGGTCTCTCGTGACTTCGCACCGGACAATCGTAAGCATCCTGTCCTTGATTCGTGGGTCTTTAAGCTCCCCGAGCATAGTGCTCAGAATCCTCTGCAAGTCAGAAGAGAAGCGTTCGGATTTGTGGTCAGCCATTTTATACCTCCTGGAAACCCCTCAGTCAGCCACTTCGTGGCTGCCAGCTCCCCTTTCAGGGGAGCCCATTTTTATTCTCTCAAAAACCTTGCGTGAGGCAGTCATAGCCTCCCTCTGAAATGAAGTTCGCAAGCGAACTTCCGGAGGGGGACCGCCGCCGAAGGCGGTGGTGGAAGGGTTACTCCGCTTCATTAAGCTGATACGCCTCGAATATATCTCCCTCTTTAAAGTCGGTGAACTTTTCAAGGGTGATGCCGCACTCGTAGCCTTGCGCAACGTCACGGACATTGTCCTTGAAGCGCTTTAGGCTGGACATCTTATCTTCGGCGATTACGATGCCGTCACGTACGACACGTACCAAATCGTTTCTCGAAATCTTGCCCGACTGGACATAGCATCCTGCTACCTGTCCGACGCCGGTAATCTTGTAGACCTGTCTTACCTCGACACGTGCGGTGTCCACTTCGACATACTTCGGCGCAAGCATACCCTTCATAGCGGCTTCGATTTCCTCGATGGCTTCGTAAATAACTCTGTAGGTCTTCAGTTCAACTCCGTCACGCTCGGCGTTTTCCTTTGCAACAGGGTCGGGACGGACGTTGAATCCGACTATAATTGCACCCGAAGCGCCGGCAAGCATGACATCCGATTCGGAAATCGCACCTACGCCGCCGTGGATAACCTTAACCTTGACTTCGTCGTTTGAAATCTTTTCGAGCGACTGCTTGACGGCTTCGACTGAGCCCTGAACGTCAGCCTTGACGATGATGGGAAGCTCCTTGATTTCGCCTTCGTTAATCTGGCTGAAGAGGTTATCGAGTGTAACCTTCTGAGCCTGCTTGAAGACTTCTTCCTTTGCTTCCTGCTTTCTCTTTTCGACGAGCTCTCTTGCGAGCTTTTCGTCGGCAACGGCGTTGAAGGTGTCACCAGCCGCAGGGACTTCCGCAAGACCGGTAATCTCAACAGGAACTGAAGGTCCTGCCGTCTCAACGATTCTTCCCTTGTCGTCCGTCATCGTTCTGACACGTCCGACAGCCGTTCCGGCGATGATGACGTCGCCCGAATGGAGTGTGCCGTTCTGGACAAGAACTGTTGCGACCGGTCCACGACCCTTGTCAAGTCTTGCTTCGATGACTGAGCCCTTCGCCGCACGGTTCGGGTTGGCTTTGAGTTCAAGAACATCGGCTACAAGAATTATGTCTTCCAAAAGCTCATCTATACCTGCTCCGGTCTTTGCCGAAACGGGAACGCACATGACGTCGCCGCCCCATGCTTCGACAACCAGGTCGTGCTCGGTGAGCTGTTGCATGATTCTGTCCGGGTTTGCGCCCTCTTTATCCATCTTGTTGATGGCAACGATTATTGAAACTCCTGCCGCCTTTGCGTGGTTGATGGCTTCAACCGTCTGCGGCATGATTCCGTCGTCAGCGGCAACAACGAGTATTGCAATATCGGTAACCATAGCGCCACGAAGTCTCATAGCTGTAAACGCTTCGTGACCGGGCGTATCGAGGAAGGTGATGTCTCTTCCGCTGATGGAAACTCTGTAAGCACCGATGTGCTGGGTGATTCCTCCCGCTTCGGTTGCGGTTACGTTTGCATGGCGGATTTTGTCGAGAAGCGAGGTCTTTCCGTGGTCGACGTGACCCATTACAACTACGACAGGGTCTCTCGGCTGGAGATTCTCGGCGGTGTCCTCTTCGTCGACGATGAGTCTCTCCTCAATCGTCACGACAACTTCCTTTTCAACCTTAGCTCCCATTTCTTCAGCAACCAGAGCCGCAGTGTCGAAGTCGATGACTTCGTTCTGGGACGCCATAACTCCCAAGCCGATGAGCTTCTTTATAACGTCGGAAACGGTAGCCTTCAAACGGGTAGCGAGCTCGGAAACGGTGATTTCGTCCGGAATCTGAACACGGACCTTGAGCTTTCTTGCCCGTTCGAGCTCCATGCGCTTCATTCTCTCGGCTTCTGTCTCACGCTTGGTGGAGAGCTTCTCCTTCTTCTGCTGGCGGGACTTCTGAGTGAGCTTCTGCTTCTTCTGATAGTTGTCTCCGCCACGGTTCTTACTGTCAGCCAGATTGTCGTAGTGCTCGTTATACTTGTCGATATTTACATAGCTGCCACGGGTGTCCACAACGTGGGTCTTCTCACGCTGGGCATAAGTAGTGCTTTCAGTCTTGCCGGTGACGAGCTGGATTCTCTCGCCACGCTCCTTCTTCTTTGCCGGCTTCTTGTCGGAGTGCTTTTCTTTCTTCTCCTCGGCAACCGGTTCCGGCTTCTTCTCTTCTGCTACGGGAGCAGGTGCTGGAACAGGCTCGGGCTTAACTTCCGGCTTGACTTCTTCCACTACGGGAGCCTTCTCGGCTTCAGCCTTCTCCTCAACCGGCTTCGGCTCCTCTTTCTTAACTTCCTGCTTCGGAGCTTCGGTCTTAGGAGCCTTCGGCTTTCTTACCGGCTTGTAGTTGAAGTAGTCGTCAAAGCTACTCACCTGGTTCTTGCCGGTGAAGACCTCGAAGACATAGTTAATCTCCTCAGGTCCTAAAATCGTCGAGCCCTTTTTGACTCCGAAAACGGGAGTCAGGCAATCGATGACGTCGTTCACCGGAATGTTTAAATCCTTCGCAAGGTTTGATAATTTGTATTTTGTAATCATAGGCAAATCTCCTTATGGTCATTAGCTTGTCAACCGCTTGACGGTGGCTTTTGCGAACCCCGCATCGGTAACGGACATGATTCCGTAAACCTTTCCAAGAGCCGCACCAACATCGTACATGCTCTCGGGTATTTCGTATATTGGGGTTCCGTGCTCCTCACATACTCGTGAGATTTCGCTTTTTGAGCGCTCCGCCAGGTCTTTCGTGACAAGGACGATATATGCTTTCCCGGAGTGGACTGTGCCTTTTACTTCGTCCATCCCGAGGGTGAGCTTGCCGGCTTTGCGGCAAATGCCCAGTAAATTCATTATATCAGCCATCTTCGCCGCCTTCCAATTCCAGTGATTCTACCTCCGAAATGTCTCTGACGAGTCTCTCATAGATTTCAGCCGGGATTTCACATTCAAGGCTTCTTTCCAGGCTTCTTCTCTTGCGAGCTTTTTCTAAGCACTCAGACTTCGGGCAGATATAGGCGCCTCTTCCCGACTTCTTTCCGGTCGGGTCGACGAGTATTTCGCCCTCGGGGGTTCTCACAATTCTTACAAGCGACTTTTTCTCTTTGGGCTCACCGCACCCGAGGCAGGTTCTAATCGGCTTTTTCTTGACTTTTGGCATTATTTATCCCTCTTCGGAAGCTTCTTCGGGAGCTTCCTCCATCTCTGCGGCGGCTTCCGCTTCCTTTTTGGCAAGACCTTCAGGCGAAAGGATGTCAATCTTGTAGCCGGTGAGACGAGCCGCAAGCTTTGCGTTCTGTCCACGGTTACCTATAGCAAGCGACAGCTGTGACTCGGGGACAATGACACGAGCCGACTTTATGTCCTCGCTATCGATTGTGACGCTTATAACCTCGGCAGGTGAAAGTGCCTGCTTTATAAATTCTGCGTCGTCGTCACTGTACTTGATAAGATCTATCTTCTCCCCGCCGAGTTCCGAAACAATCGCACCGATTCTCGAACGGCGGTTACCGATGCAAGCGCCGATGGCGTCGACATTCTCGTCATTCGATGATACTGCAATCTTGCTTCTGGAACCGGGCTCTCTTGCGATAGCCTTAATCTCGACGATTCCGTCGTAAATCTCGGGAACTTCGAGTTCAAACAGCCTTCTGACAAAGTCGCGGTGAGTTCTTGAAACTTTGACGGACGGCTTTCTGTCTGGGTTAAGTATTCCGACGACGTAAACCTTGATGATGTCGCCGGGTTTAAGCTCCTCCCCAGGAATCTGCTCTCCCTTCGGGAAGTAAATTTCGTCCTTGTCGATGGACAAAATAGCATTGCCGGTTGCCGGCTCGACCTTCTGAACGGTCGCAGAGACGATTTCGTGCTCTTTATCTTTATACTGGGAGACGAGTCTGTCACGCTCAAACTGCTTTAAGTCTGAACGAATAGACTGCTTTGCGGAAGAAGCCGCAACTCTTCCGAAAGCCGACGGTGAAACGGGGATTTCAACTGTGCCGCCTACGAAAGCGTTTACGTCAATGGTTCTAGCCTGCTCTAACGTCATCTCGTTAGCCGGGTCTTCCGGCTCGCCCTCGACAACTGTCTTCAAGATGTGGATTTCAAACTTCTTCGTTTCGGGGTCAAGGTCAACCCTGACGTTCTCGTTTCCGGGATAGTCTCTCTTAACTGCCTTCAGAATTCCCTGCTTGATTTTTTCAAGAAGCTCCGGAAGCTGAATTCCGCTTTCTTCCTGCAATCCGTCAATAGCACCAAACAGCTCGTCTAAATTAAGCTCATGGCTCTGAGCCGCCTTAGTTCTTCTCTTCATATTGTTTTAACCAGTCCTTTCTTGGTATTAATCAATCTAATTCCAAATCCTCGTCATCGAAAAGCGTAATCTTCGCACACTCTTCAAAGCTGATTTTTTCTTCTTGTTCGTTCTCATCCAAAACCGTAATTCCGTCCTTGTCGTAGCCGGCGAGGACACGGAGGATTTCCTTCTCGCCGTCCCGGGGGCGGATGAAGCGGATTTTTATCGGGTCGCCGATGCAGACTTCAAAGTGGTCGAGCCGCCGGAGCTCACGCCCCAGTCCCGGGCTTGACACCTCGAAGATGTAGGACTGCTTTATCGGGTCAACCTCGTCGAGCTTGTCGCTCAGCGGTCTATGAAGCGCCTCGCAGTCGTTCATGTCAACTCCGCCATCCTTGTCGATGATAATCCGGAGGTACCACGAAGCTCCTTCTTTTTCATATCTGACGTCCCAGAGATAAAGCCCCAGCTCCTCGCACAAAGGCTCCGCAATCTCCCGGACTCTTTGAACCGTCGGGCTGTCGGATTTAATTACAGACATACTTTCACCCCTTTCAGGCTATTCAAAAGAAAAGACCGGAACGAGATTCCAGCCTTTCATAAGAGTTATTAATTATAGTATACCACAGATTTTCAAAAATGCAAGAGGAAAACGAAATTTTGTTGAGAAATTTTCGGATGAGCCAATCCACATTGCGGATTTGTTTGTTGACAATATGTGCAAGCGTGTGATATAATACTTGTGGCAATTGTGGGACATGCGGGCACACTCCGATCTGAAAAGAAAGGGGTGATGGCAAATGAGTATTACAGAGGTTCTTTTGCTTCTCGACATACTTCTGTCAGCTGTATCCCTCGGTTATGAAATCGGTTGTCACCGAAAGAAATAACCGCATCTCGTAGTTAGCAAAGATAGCGGCTCTTCTCATATACTTAGTTATTACGGAGACGCTCGATTATCTGAACTGGTACTTCAGATGAAGCTGTCCCCTTTTGCTACCAATATTATACCCCATCGCCGTCCGTTTGTCAACGGCTTTTTTATTTTTTCAGCAATTCCTCAAACTCCTCCATCCCGCAAAATGTGGTTCCATCATGCGAAATCGCTCCTGCGGCCGCTGTGACGGCGTATTTAAGGACAGTTTCAAGCGGCTTCTGCTTTGTCAGAGCCAGAATCGCTCCTGCTACCATGCTGTCGCCGGCTCCGGAGGTGCTCCTGACCGGCACTTTTACTGCCGGTGCGGTGTAATGCTCGTCTGCTGAGACGATAACCGCTCCGTCTGCGCCTCGGGAGACGAGAACCAACTTCACGCCGTATTCGGCAATCAGCTTTCTTGCGGCGGCGATTATCTCGCTTTCGGAAGAAATCTTCCCGACAATCGTCTCAAGTTCAAAAATGTTAGGCTTTATCATGAAGGGATGCGCCTTCAAGCCTTCTCTCAGGAGCTCACCCTGTGCGTCTAAGATTACTTTCGTGTTCGCAATCTCGCCAAGCTGGCGGTAAATGCCCACTCCGACGCCCTTCGGGACGCTTCCCGCAAGGACGAGATATTCGCTGTCTTCGGCGGATTCGGCTATCAAAGCCTTCAGTTCTTCGATTTTTTCAGACGCCACTTCCGGGTTCGACTCGTTAATCTCAACAGTCCGCCCGAGCTCAGTCTCCATAATCTTTAAATTCGTGCGAAGCGAACCTGGGCACTCGGTAAACCTGCACTCAATCCCTTCGGAAGAAAGCGTTTCGGGAATCTTCTCCCCGCCGGAAAAATTGAATCCAACCGCCCGGCTCGGGACTCCAAGCCGAACCAGCGCCCGACTTACATTGATTCCCTTCCCGCCGATATCAAGACTAACCTGCTCAACCCGGTTCATGGAATCCAAATCGAGCTTCGGTGTCTTCACCGTCTTGTCAAGACAAGGGCTGAGAGTTACTGTGGTTATCATTTCAAAGCCTCCGATAGAATACAAATGGCTCCCCTGTCAAGGGGAGCTGTCAGCGGAGCTGACTGAGAGGTGCGCCGACCAACGGGAGGCGCGTCGCCCGCAGGGCGACATCATGCTTTAGCCGCTTTCTTAACCTTTTTATCCGCATCGGGGTCAATCTCCCCAGCCTTCTTAAGCGCAATCTTGGTGAGCGTCGGTCCGACGAGCTCATAGACCATTACCGAGAAGAGAACTACGTTTCTTATGAGTGCACCGTCCTGCAGGTTTGCCGCAGTGGTTGCCATACCTAATGCTACGCCTGCCTGCGGGAGAAGCGTGATGCCTAAGTACTTCTGAATCTCCGGACTGCAACCGGTCATCTTGGTGGAGCTGAACGCTCCGAAAATCTTGCCACATGAACGGAAGATGATGTATGTGATACCGACGAGCAGAACAAGCGGCTGAGTTAAAATGCTCAAATCAAGCTCTGCGCCGGAAATTACGAAGAACAGGACGTTAAGTGCCGATGTCCACCGGTCGTCGTTCTCCATAACACCGCCCGAAAGCTCGCTTGTGTTGCAGAAGATTGCTCCTGTTATCATGCAGGTGAGTAAGAGCGAGAAGCCGATTTTGACTCCGCCGACTTCAAGTTCGGTCATCGAAACCGCCGCCGCAAGGACAACAACGCCAATCGACATCGACATTCTGTTTGCTCTCGACTTAAAGAACTTCTCGAACCATCTGAGGAGAAGCCCCATCAGAACGCCCAGAATTATAGAAAGTGCTATCTCGATAACCGGTTCCAGAACGATGTTCACAACCGAAACCCTGCCCTGTTCCAGAGCGTCTGCGATTCCGTATGAGACGGAGAAGAGGACAAGTCCCACAGCGTCGTCGATTGCGACGACCATCAGCAGAAGCTTTGTCAGAGGACCGTGCGCCTTGTACTGGTTCACGACCATCAACGTTGCCGCCGGAGCCGTTGCCGAAGCGATTGCTCCGAGAGTTATCGCCGCCGGAAGAGAAATAGCTTCCGGGAAGATGAAATGCAATGCGATAAGTCCGATATCAACGACCACGGTTGTGACTACTGCCTGCAAAATACCGACAGTTATCGCCTGCTTGCCCATTTCTTTGAGCTCTTTGACTTTGAACTCGTTGCCGATTAAAAATGCGATAAACGCCAGTGCTACCTGTGAAATAATTGAAAAGCTGTCGACTTCTTCAAGGGACGTGAAGCCCAGTCCCTCAATTCCGAGAGAACCGAGGCAGAACGGACCGAGCAAAATACCGGTTACCAGATACGCCGTTACAGCCGGAAGGTGAAAAATCTTCGCTACCCTCGTCATCAGAAGCCCGCAAATCATAGCGAGCGCCAAACATATCAGAACTTCCTCCATTTTTTGACCCACTTCTTTCCTGAAAATTAAAGAGTTTTTTCTGATCAGCTATCAAGTATAGCACAATGTGCGGTCTAAATCAAAGTATTTTTTGCACAATCTTCTTTAGCGGAACGGGGCGAGAATTGGCGAATTAAACATCCACCGCCCTGCGTGATTCAATCTTCTGCTCCCCAACGATGGCGTAGAGTTCCTCTTTCGTGGCGGAGTTGTCATACGTCATATACCGGACGTGGAGGATGTCGCCCTCCTGGAGGGTGTTGTCGCCGTGGCTGTCTACCTCGGCGCCGGCGAGTTCGCCGTGCTTGACGGACAACACAAACAGATTCTGAGGCCAGAAGATATCCCGGATTTGCTTTCCGACGGCAAATGTGTTTTTGCCGACGGTTACAAATGTATCTATGACCTTCGGGACTTTTCCGTAATTAATCTCTCTGATACGTCCCGCAACGACCTCTTCGTTGATGGACTCGGCGCCCATAGCTTCTGTAACTATGTAGGAAAGCGCCGCCGCCAATATTACCGGGAGAATGTTCCCGGAGCAGCCTAAGGCTTCAATCGAGAAGACCATCGCCGTAAGCGGGCACTTCATCATGCCGGAGATGCCGGCTGTGATTCCCAAAATAACAATCGTGCTGTAGTACTCCGAGCCAATCCAGCCTGCTCCGACGGCAACTTTCGCAACGAGCGAAGCGACAAGTGCGCTGAGGGCGATTATCGGGACGAACATACCGCCGTTGATACCGGTGTTGTTCGCCGCAAGAAGCATCGTCGCCCTATACAAAAGAATCGCCAGAATTATATACCAGATAACATTGCCTTCAAGCAAACTGTCAACCAAATCGTGTCCGGTCGAGATGAAGTCATAGGAAATCAGTCCGAACGCAAAAGTCAGCATGAAGACTATAAAGATTTTGAGCCGTAAACTCATCGCCGACAGAGTCTCACCAATAAACCTTCTCATCACCTTGAAGTATCTCAGGAAAACTACCGACATAAACCCGACGACAATGGCACAGATGGCGATTACCCAGAGCTGTGAGTTGCTGATTTCCAGGACAAGTTCGGAAATCCCCGGGAACATGTCGGCTTCCATTCCAAGAAGCGGGCACATCCACCGGACGGTGATTGACGAGAACATGACCGACGAGAACGCAGTCATTATAATCATCGGGCTGATTCTCTGGTGAGCCTCCTCGATTGCGAACATGATTCCGGCAATCGGGGCGTTTGTCGCCGCAGTGAATCCGGCGCAGGCGCCGCCGGTCATAACGTACCTGTCCCACGCCTGGTCCTTCTTGGCAAGGGTCTTGACGGTTCCACGACCTATGGCGGTACCAATCTGGACGCTCGGTCCTTCGCTTCCTAAAGGCACTCCCACAAAGAATGTCGAAAGCGAAGCCAAGGTTACTCCGATAAGGTTCTTAATCCAGTTGAACCGGATTCCGCCTCTGAGGATTCCGATAGCCGTCGGGATTCCGCCGCCTTTAAGGTTCGGCGTCTGCTTGTAGACGAAAGCGAGAATCGCCGCCATCGCTCCCAAAACCGCAATCGCCGGAATGACGAGCACCGGCTTCTCCCGGACAACCGAGTAGACGTTTTCAGACAGATTTATGACTTTATTCGCCGCAAACCGATACAGAACGATAAACCCGCCGGTGATGGTACCCGCAATAAAGCTGAATATCAGCGCCGGCAAGGCAATATTTTTGACGTAATTTAAGTTGCGTTTGAACATTTACGAGATTATTGCTCCCTTTGTTGTGTTATTTCTTATTGCTTCTTCTTAAAGAACAGCACCCCGAGGGTATACGGTCCGCAGTGGCAGGAGACGGTGCAACCGGCGAAGGTTTCCAGAATTGCCGAGTCGTCGAACGGCTGAAGCTCCTTTATCAAGTCTCTTACCTTGTCGACGATTGCGTGCGGGACGTAGGAGTGGGTGATGAAAATCCGGTGGGTGTCGATGTCGGTTCTGCCTTCAAGGCGTCCACGGACGTAGTTCAGAATCGTCTTCTCCATGTCGCCACGGTATTTCTTCCCGACAACCATATTGCCGTCCTGGACGATAATTTCCGGGCGGATTTTCAGAAGATTTGCCCCGAAAGCGGTCACTCCACTGCACCTTCCGCCCTTCTGAAGGTATGTAAGCGTCTGCAAAACGAAGCTTACGTCAAGGCGATCCTTCATCTCGTTGATTCTGGCCGCAATTTCCGGCGCAGTGAGCTCGTCGTCGGCAAGAGTCCGAGCCCTGATTGCAAGGTGTCCCGAGCCGGTCGAGAGATTTCTCGAATCAATCGGGTAGACGTGCCCCGGGAACTCCTCTGCGGCGATGCAGGCGTTCTGATAGCAGGAGGAAAACTCGCTGGAAATATTGATGTGGACGACGTCAGAGCCTTTGTCGACGTACTTCTTGAAGATTCTCGTATACTCGTCGACCGAAACGGCAGAAGTCTTCGGGAGATTTCCCGTCTTGTCGACATACTCGAAAATCTCCGGCGCCTTGACATCCACGCCGTCCTTGCGGAGTTCTTCTCCCAGAATCACCCCAAGAGGAACAGGAACTATCTCATACTTCCGATAAAGCTCCGGACTTAAATCACAGGTTGAGTCGCAGGTTATGATAATTTTATTAGGCATGATTGGATGTCTCCTTTCAAATTATTTGTAAATCATATTCAACGATGGGAGGCGAGAAAACGACTTGCCTTCGGCAAGACGGCACCAGCCGTCGGAGCCGACCTCACCACCAACGTGTCGGCAGTTCCGCCTCCAGCGTTCTTGTCTTCGGGTAGGGCGTGAACTGGACATAGCTATCCGAAAGTTCGTCATACATAAGTGCCGAGTTCTTGGCGGCGTCACGGAGGTAGACCTCCGAAACCAGTTCGCCGGTGGCGTCTGTGAGGGTAACCGTTTCAAATTCGCTGAAGTTGAAGCTCAGCTGGACGAGTCCCACGGCGTCATCCCTAAGATAATTCTCGCAGACGAGCTTCATCTCCTCGCCGGAAGCAAGAGTGCCGGAGGTGATGGTGTAGGCGTAGGTTCCGTCGGAAACGGTGAACCCGGCAAGAGAAACAGTCTCCTCGCCGTAATTCTTGATGGTGACGTAGTCCTGATAGCTTCCCTTATAGCAGACCTCGGAAATCCGTAAGCCTGCCGTGTCGCAGGAGCAGGTAAGGCTGATTTTTATGTTGTCGCCGTAGATTTCGCTCGAAACTTCGACCGTTTCGTCGTAGACAATCTCGCCGTTAATCTCCCAGTACTCAAACTTGTAGCCGTCGACCGGTTGGCATGATAGAATCTGTGAAGTCCCGTCGAAGTAGTAGCCGCTGAAGGTGTATTCGTCGCCCGGGTCGATTCTGGCAGTATTATAAGTGATTTCGGCGTAGTCGGAAGTCACAATCCGGACATAGTAGGTGGATTTTGAATCGTACTCCGGGAAAATCGCTGTAATCTGGGTCTTGGCGGAGTAGGGTCTGCCGGTTATCCACTCTTTTGCGTTTTCAAGCTCGCTCGAAATGCTCCATGTGGAGGTTGTCCCCGCCTCGCCGGCTTCGACAATCTCGTGGAGACGCTCGGCGTTGAGGGTGTCGAGCTCGTCCGAAACCTTGTCCGAATCGCAGTACCAGTTCATGATGTCGCAGAGAATATTGACGAATTTTTCTTTAATGTCATCCCGCTTGCACAGCGAAATCAGAAGGTCGCTTCTCGTATACTTCTCGCCCTCGTCGTGGACGTCGTCGTACCAATCCTCGGGGAAAAGCCCGAAATAGGTTTCGTCGAACAGGTCTTTTATATTGTACTCAAAGAAGCTCGACCCGTAGAGCCCCAGAGCGAAGTCGCTGTCGTAGATGAGGAACCGCCATTTTCCGTCGAAAACCTCGTCCTCTGAGGATAGGCTCGTGTCCCCCGAAACAAATCTGTATACCTTGTAGTTATTGTTGGGCCAGTCGCTGTTGCCGACATAGGCGCAAAGGGCGTAGTATGTCAGCATGTTGTCGATGTCGACAAGCTCCTCGAACTCGGCGAAAATCTCGTCGTCGGTCAAATCCTTATAGGCATACGCCTGAACCGTCTCCCAGTCGCTCTTCGCTTCTTCAAACCGGTCGTCATTGTTGCCCTCAGTAATCATGTACTCGCAACCTTCTAAGATGTCCCATGTTCCCTGCTCGACAGCATACTGGTGGTCGAGCCAGTCCTCCGAATAGACGTCCTGAACCCAGGCGAATCCGTAGTACTCGCCATTGAGGAAGACAGCCGCCGCACGGCAGTTCTTGGCGTCCAAGCCGGCGTCGTCCGCCAAAGACGAGACAACCTCGTCACGCTCGAACAGATATCCGTTGTCGTTTGCGCCCGCACGGAGGGAAATCTTGTTGTAGGACTTGATTTTGTCGCCGTTCACGTCCGTTTCGTCAGTGAAGAATTCGTATCTGAACCGGTCGTTTTCGGGGTCGTACTCCTCACGGGCGTATAATCTCAAATTTTTCTGGCTGTTTGAGCGGCTCCATCCGCCGTAAATTCTCAGCCCGCAAGCCTGAGAGATGACGCAGGTGCCGTCGTACTCATAGACCTCGACGTATGCCGGGCGCTCGCCCTCCATTCCGCTCTGGTTCCAGTTGGCAGGGTCTGTCGGCTCGATGTCGCCCTCAGGGTCGGTGGCTAAGTAGTCGTCACGCATCTTTCCGGCGATAAAAATTCCATCCTCATAATTATATAGGTAATCCGGGTCGATTGAAATCGAAAATACGAGACAGTCGAACCGTTCGTCGATGTTTGCTCCCAAAAAGTAGCTTCTGGTGACGGTTTCGGAACAGCTCCCATCCGAATAGACGGCGCAGGCTCTGATTGTGTATAGAATACACTCCTCGCTGTCCTTGACGGAAAGTGTGATTCCGCCGGAGTAGCTCTCACCGGAAGTCTGCGGCTCCGAGCCGTCGGTAGTATAGAGAATGTCGACAACTTCCAGCCCGTTCTTCGCCGAAGAGCTAAGGTAAAGCCGCTGTGTGCTCGAATAGAAACCGCAGTCGATGGAGAACCGCACCGGCTCCTGGTCTGTCGACCCGACAGAATCGGTAACGAGCGACGAAACGGTGATTTCCAAAGCGTGGAAGCTGACCCAGTTCTGCGCCAGGCAAGTCACAAAAATAAGCACAGCAAGCAAGACCGCCACGCAAGCCGTCAGAATTAATTTGTATTTGATTTTGCCTTTACCCTCGTTCATATCCGCTCCAAGTAAGTCCAAATAAACCGAAAATCTGCTACCTTATATGATAGCAGATTTTTGGGGAAATGTAAAGGGAAAGTTCTACCCAATCTCCTCCACATCAAACGGCGTGGTCTGATAGACGAAGTAATTGAGCCAGTTTGAGAACAGGAGGTTGGCGTGGGCTCGCCATTTTACCATTGGCGGCTGGGTTGGGTCGTCGTGGGGGAAATAGTTTTTGGGGATCTGGATATCCAAGCCCTTTTCTTTATCCCGGAAATACTCCCTAGACAGGGTGTCCGGGTCGTACTCGGAGTGTCCGGTGACGAAAATCTGCTTGCCCTCGGCGGTCATGCAGGCATAAAGCCCCGCCTCGTCGCTTGCGGCAAGGATTTTGAGTTCGGGGATTTTCTCAACATCGTGTATGTCAACCGTCGAATTTCTCGAATGTGGGGCGTAGAAAACGTCATCGAAGCCACGGAAGAGAATCGGGTTTTTATAGCTGACCCGATGCGGGAAAACGCCGAAAAGCTTTTCCGGAAGCTATTTTTTGGGGACGCCGAAGTGGTAGTAAAGTCCCGCCTGAGCCGCCCAGCAGATGTGGAATGTGGAGTGCACATGGGTCTTCGACCATTCAAAAATCTCGCAGAGCTCGCCCCAGTACTCAACATCCTCAAAGTCCATCTGCTCGACCGGCGCACCGGTTATCACCATCCCGTCATAGCGGGATTTTTTTATCTCGTCGAAAGTTTTGTAAAACGAAAGCAAATGCTCCTGCGAAATATTCTTCGACTGGTGGGAAACGGTGTGCATAAGCTCGATTTCGACCTGCAAAGGAGTGTTTCCCAAGAGCCGCGCGAACTGGGTTTCCGTCTCGATTTTCGTCGGCATGAGGTTAAGAAGGAGAATCCGCAAGGGACGGATGTCCTGCGTAGAAGCCCGGGTCTCCGGCATTATAAAGATGTTCTCGTCTTGAAGCGTCTTCGCCGCCGGAAGCGAGTTCGGGATTCTTATTGGCATCAGATTTCTCCTTTCAAATAATGTGTCGCCTTCGGCGACAGCGCCTCCCTTCGGTCGGCGCACCTCTCAGTCAGCCTACGGCTGACAGCTCCCCTTAACAGGGGAGCCATAACTGCGCTAAACTAAGGCTCCCCTGAAAGGGGAGCTGTCAGCGTAGCTGACTGAGGGGTTTACGCGATATTATCTAGCGCCTGCTTAATATCCGCAATCAGATCTTCAGCGCTTTCAAGTCCGCATGAGAAGCGAACCAAATCGCTGGGCACGCCTGCCGCAATGAGTTCTTCCTCATTCATCTGGCGGTGGGTGGTGCTGGCGGGATGGAGACAGCAGGTTCTTGCGTCGGCGACGTGGGTTTCGATGGCGGCGAGTTTAAGACCACGCATGAAGCTCTCGGCGGCAGTTCTTCCGCCCTTGACGCCGAAGCTGATGACTCCGCAGGAGCCGTTCGGGAGATATTTCTTACAAAGCTCATAGTCCTGGTCGCCCTCCAGGTCGGGGTAGATTATCCAGGAAATTCTGTCGTCGGTCTGGAGGTACTTCGCAACCGCCATCGCATTCTCGCAGTGGCGCTTCATTCTGACGTGGAGGCTTTCGAGCCCTAGATTCAGAAGATATGCGCTCTGGGGAGAAGGCGTCGAGCCGAAATCTCTCATAAGCTGGGCAGTCGCTTTCGTGATGAATGCGCCCTCGTTGCCAAATCTCTCGGCATAGGTGATGCCGTGGTAGCTCTCGTCGGGAGTTGTGAGCCCGGGGAACTTGTCCGCATGAGCCATCCAGTCGAAGTTGCCGGAATCTACTATGCAACCGCCGACAGCCGAACCGTGACCGTCCATATATTTAGTGGTCGAGTGTGTTACGATGTCCGCTCCCCACTCGAATGGTCTGCAATTAACCGGGGTCGCAAAGGTGTTGTCGACAATCAGCGGAACTCCGTGGCGGTGAGCCGCATTAGCAAATCTCTCGATATCTAAGACTCTCAGAGCCGGATTGGCGATAGTCTCGCCGAAAACAGCCTTCGTGTTCGGCTTGAAAGCCGCTTCGAGCTCTTCATCGGAGCAGTCGGGAGCAACGAATGTGAAGTCGATGCCCATTCTCTTCATTGTAACTGAGAAAAGATTGAACGTGCCGCCATAGATTGACGACTCCGCAACGACATGGTCGCCCTGTGATGCGATGTTGAAGACCGAGTAGAAGCTTGCCGCCTGACCGGAAGAAGTCAGCATTGCGGCGGTTCCGCCCTCCATCTCGCAGATTTTCGCCGCAACCATATCACAGGTCGGGTTCTGAAGCCGGGAGTAGAAGTAGCCGTTCGCTTCAAGGTCGAAGAGCTTGCCCATATCCTCACCGGTGCTATATTTAAATGTAGTGGACTGTATGATAGGAATCTGTCTCGGCTCCCCGTTCCCCGGCGTATACCCGCCCTGAACACAGGAGGTTTCGATGTCTCTGGTTCTTTTTGCCATTTGTGTCTCCTTTCCGGAAACCCCTCCGGCACTTCGTGCCACCTCCCCTTTCAGGGGAGGCTTTTTCTGATTCTATCAGAAGCTTTTAGAGAGGCAATGATAGGCTCCCCTGAAAGGGGAGCTGGATGCGCCGCAGGCGCAGACTGAGGGGTTTCATACCTTCTGTCTCCACCCTCTCGGGTCGTCGAGTTTGCCGCTCTGGATGCCGGTGATTTCGTCATAGAGGCGCTGGGTGAGTTCACCTATCTTGCCTCCACCGATTTCAAAGACTTCATCAACATATCTGAGCTTGCCGACGGGAGAAATTACCGCCGCAGTGCCGGTGCCGAAGACTTCTTCCAGAGCGCCGGTGTGAGCCGCTTCGATGAGTTCGTCGACAGAGACCTTTCTCTCCTCAACCTCATAGTCCCAGTCTCTGCAAAGAGTGAGAACCGAGTTACGGGTGATGCCGGGGAGAATCGAGCCGTTAAGCATAGGAGTTACAACCTTGCCATTGATTTTGAAAAAGATGTTCATCGAGCCGACTTCTTCGATGTACTTTCTCTCAACGCCGTCAAGCCAGAGAACCTGTGCATATCCGTCGTCGTGAGCCTTGACCTGTGCCGCAAGTGAAGCCGCATAGTTACCGCCGGTCTTGGCAAATCCCATACCGCCACGGACGGCTCTTACATACTCGTCCTCAATCCAGATGCCGACGGGAGCAAGTCCGCTCTCATAATAAGCGCCTGACGGGGAAAGAATTACCATAAAGAGATAATTTGTTGACGGTGAAACGCCGAGCTGAGGCTCAGTTGCGATTACGAAAGGTCTTATATAGAGTGAGGTGCCCTCATCCTCGGGAATCCATGCTCTGTCGACGTCGACAACAGCCTTGATAGCCTGAACGAAGTCCTCCTCGGGAATTTCCGGGATGCAAAGTCTCTGGTTAGAGGTGTTTGCACGCTTTGCGTTCATGTCGGGACGGAAGAGATAGACCTCGCCGTCAGCGCCCTTATAAGCCTTCAAGCCCTCAAACATAGTCTGTCCATAGTGGAAGACCATTGCGGACGGGTCGAGAGAAATCGACTGATAAGGAACGACTCTCGGGTCGTGCCAGCCCTGACCCTCGTCATAGTTCATAATGAACATGTGGTCGGTAAAGATATGTCCGAACCCCAAAGGCTCGCCCTTTCCGGGGATTCTCTTCGGTGTTGTAGTTTTCTCAATTTTAATGTTAAGCATCAGTATCCACTCCTTGTTATAGTGTACTATTTGATTAAATTGTAGCACAGAGAGATTAAGTTGTCAATAGTTTTGTTGGAGGCACTTCAATGGCAGTTGTCGCCAGCTTTGCCGGCGACGCGCCTCCCGTTGGTCGGCGCACCTCTCAGTCAGCTTCGCTGACAGCTCCCCTTAGTAAGGGGAGCCATAACTGCGAAAGGCAACTGTGTTATTCTGTAGAAACCTTCGGGAGAGCTAATAAAGGCTCCCCTTGATAAGGGGAGCTGGATGCGCCGCAGGCGCAGACTGAGAGGTGCCGCGAGCCACAGGCGAGCGGCTCGGCAAGGCGGCTTCAGCCGCCACAGCCGACAAATAGAGCGTCACCTACTCACAAACGCAATATTCAAATCCACATTACCATTAATTCCATCCACCGCCCCGCTTGACGAGTACTGCCACATCTGCAAGTCGTAGTAGAGGGTCGGGGTGTCGGAGTAGCCGGCGAACCACATCATGTAGTCGTCGACACGGCTCAGGTCATATTTCCAGACGGCGGTCTTCTTGTTCGCATAGATTCCGGCGGTGTAGCCGTCAATCTCAACCCTTGCGGCAAACGTAAGAAAGTTGTCGGTCAGCTGCTGAGGGTCTATGTAAGCAGTTCTTGCTGTGTCGCCGTCTGCATCGATTACGACTTCCCAGTCAAAGAATATCGGATAATCGAGCTCGTAGTCATCGACCAGATCAAGGCAGAACTCCGCTTCTTCCAAAGCTTCCTCAACGCTCAGAGCCTGTGAGAAGAAGTAAACTCCGACTTTTATGCCTGCCTCGGTAGCTCCTTTGATGTTCGCCCGAAAATTGGCGTCCTCATTCACGGTTCCGGTGACGTAGCCACGATAGCCGCAACGGATTATCGCAAATTCGACTCCCGCTTCTTTCACGGCATCCCAGTCGATGTCGCCCTGATAGACGGAGACGTCGATTCCCATAATCGAGTAGGTCTCGCCGTCGTCGTATGTGATGTAGCCGGTCTCCTCGTCGACGGTGAAGCACTCTTCATCGTACTCGTTTTTCCCGACATTCTGCAAAGCATACATTAATATAGTACCGTAGTTCGAGTCGCTGAGGGTAAATGTATCCTCGCCCAGCTCGTGGTCGTATTCACTCGTCGGATCAACAGCTATGTACTCGGTAACTATTGTCGGAATCTCAACAGTCTGAATCTCGGTGACGACTGTTCCCTGCTCGGTAATCCATCCGACAGAAACGACAACCACCGCAACCGCCAGCAGTGCGACAACGGCGCAAAGCACGCCTAAGATAGTCTTGTAGGTCCTGACTTCCGATGCGCTTCTCTTCTCGTTTGAGCTTCTGTACATTTCAAGAAGCTCCCCGGGAGTCTGCTCCGATGTAAACTCGGTTTTCTCAGCCGTGGCAACTCCGCCGCCGGTAATTTCCTGCAAAGTCTTCTGACGTTCCTCAGCAGTCATAGTTCTTTCGTCCATGTTTCCTCCTTTTAAAAGTAAATCCAATCCAATCCGGTTTTCGACATTTTTCGACATAGTCGACAAATACCAGTTTATCATACTTTCTGCCGTTTGTAAAGGTGGGAATTATTAAGATTTGGGCATAAGAAAAACCGCACCTGATTGTTTTATCAAGTGCGGTTGCATATCCATAAACCTAGTGTTATAGGAGAGTGACCGCTACCTGAATTGCAGTTCAGGTAGCCTCTCATCACTTATATTATACCCCATCGCTGCCCGTTTGTCAACAGCTTTTTTATTGCTCGTTTTTCTTTTGTATGATAGTCCCTCAGCCAACTTTTCGGTGACTGAGGGATTTTGTCATGCTTATTCCGCTTCAACCACTTCTGCATCGGGGGCATTTCTTCTGATGCTGTCGATGCCGTTCTGGCAGGAGGCTTTCGCCTTGTAGCCTTCGCCGGTGGCGATGATTTCACCGTTGCGAGCCTTCAGACGGAACCTGAACTCGCCAGCCTTGTCAGTGTAAATCTCGAACTTCGGGTTCGGAACTACGACGCAGTTCTCCAGCGTCTGGTCTTCGAGATTTGCAATCACTGCGTTCTTCCTGACGCTTTCAATGCCGTTATGGCAGGAGTCGATGCTCGAATAAACCTGGCTTACAGCGATAACCTGACCGTTGTCGGCTTTGAGGTTGAACACGTACCCCGTGTTGGTTTCCTTAACAACGAACTTTCCCATTATATTACCTCCAAAGATTTTTTGAGAGTTTCCGCTTGCGGATTTGCCGGCGGATTACTTCTTCCCGAACAGCTTACCAATGCCGCTTGAAAGATTGTCGAGATTGACCTTTGCGGTTATGCCGTCGGTGAGGGTTTTGAGCTGGTCGGAGGGAATCTCAACCCCAACCAAATCCTTGACTGTTCCTGACGGGTCGCTCTTGAACTTGGAAAGAAGTTCCTCATCGGAAGTAATCTTCTTGACCAATTCGTCAACTTTAGCCTTGATGTCCATAGCTTTTCTCCTTTCAGAATATTAAGTCGCAAAAGCTCCCCAGCGGAAGTTTTTTTGAGGTTATTGTAATTATAACACATATTTTTCAAGAATACAACACTATTTTTGGAGGTTTGGGAGAAAATTTTTAGGATGAAAAAGGCTCCCCGTCAAAGGGAGCCTGAATATCATACTGTAGTATCGTTTCCATTGAGAACATCGTGCAGTTCTTCGATGTTTTCGAGGAGCTTTCCGGCGCCGTCGACTACGCAGTCAAGCGGGCGCTCGGCGATGTAGACCGGGATTCCGGTTTCTTCGTTGATGAGGCGGTCGAGACCTCTTAGCAAAGCTCCGCCGCCGGCAAGGGTGATTCCCGAGTCGATGATGTCCGCCGAGAGCTCCGGAGGAGTTCTTTCAAGAGTCGTCTTCACGGCGTCGATGATGTTTGCAAGCGGGTCGGCGAGCGCTTCACGGATTTCTTCCGAATTGATTGTGATGTTCTCAGGGAGTCCCGTAAGAAGGTTTCTACCTTTAATTTCAAGGTCGATTTCCTCTTCAAGAGGATATGCCGAACCAATCGAAATCTTTATGTGCTCGGCGGTTCTGTCGCCGATGAGGAGATTGTACTTCTTCTTGATGAAATTGATGATGGAAAGGTCGAACTCGTCGCCGGCAACCCTTACCGAGCGGCTTGTGACGATTCCGCAGAGGGAGATAACCGCTACTTCGCTGGTTCCTCCTCCGATATCGACTATCATTGAACCGGTCGGCTCCTCGACCGGAAGCCCTGCTCCGATTGCCGCCGCCATCGGCTCTTCGACGATTGAAACTCTCTTTGCTCCTGCGCCTTCTGCCGCTTCCTTAACGGCTCTTCTCTCAACAGCCGTGACTCCGGAAGGGATGCAGATTACGACCCGAGCCTTCACAAACGGGTTCGAGCCGATTGCTTTACGGATGAACTCCTGAAGCATTACTGTGCACATGTCGAAGTCAGCGATGACTCCGTCTTTAAGAGGACGAACCGCACGAATCGAGCCGGGAGTACGACCGATAATGTTCTTTGCGTCCTGTCCGACATACTTTACAGCGTCGGTCTTGGTATCGACCGCAACGACCGACGGTTCACGGATGATGATGCCCTTGCCCTTGACGCAGACGAGGGTATTCGCCGTTCCGAGGTCTATTCCTATATCTTTTTTGAACATAATAATTCTGCCTTTCTCAGATAAAACTTCGCTTCTCGCAGTGAAAAGTAGCCAAGCCGCTACTCCCCGAGAATAATCAAGTAAAGTATAGCACAGATTTTGGAGTTGTACAAGAGGGAAATTGAAAAAAGTATCGGAAACCCCTCCGGCGCTTTGCGCCACCTCCCCTTTCAGGGGAGGCTTTTGTGCTTCTCTCAGAAGCCCTGATAGAGGCAGTCATAGGCTCCCTCTGAAATGAAGTTCGCAAGCGAACTTCCGGAGCTGGCAGCCACGAAGTGGCTGACTGAGGGGTTACATGGCATCCAAAATCTCTCCCGCCTTGCCGTGGAGAGTATAATCTGCCCGGGGATTCGTGACTTCTGGGTTCTTTTCGATAAAGACGAGCTTGTCGCCACGGTAGTAGTTTATGAAACCGGCGGCAGGATATACGGCGAGAGATGTCCCCGCAACAATCAGGACGTCGGCGTTCTGGATGTAGTAAAGTGCGGTCGTCACGACGTCGTCGTCAAGCGGCTCTTCATAAAGAACTGCACCCGAACGGACAATCTTCCCGCAGTCGGGGCAACGGAAAATCCCGGTTTCCTGCATAATATCACGCATACTGAAAATCCTGCCGCACTTCGGGCAGTAGTTTTTGTCGGCAGAACCGTGGAGTTCGAGAACCTCTTTTGAACCTGCTTTCTGGTGAAGACCGTCGATGTTCTGGGTGATGACGGCTTTCAGCTTCCCTTCCCGTTCCCACTGGGCGAGCTTCAGGTGACCCTTGTTCGGCTCGGCGTCGACCATCGGTCCGATTGTCTTGTCCCGGTAGAACTCATAGAAGACGTCCGGGTGCGCATTGAAGAAGGAGTGGCTTAAAATCGTCTCGGGCGGATAGGCATATTTCTGGTTATAAAGCCCGTCTACAGACCTGAAATCCGGCACGCCACTCTCGGTAGACATCCCGGCTCCGCCGAAGAAGACGACATTGTCGGAAGCGTTAATAATCTCCTTGACCTCGTCAAAAACAGCTTGTTCTAAAGGCATGATGACTGACATAATAAAATCTCCTCCCGATTGGTACTGTTTTAAGTATAGCACAAATCACCATAGATAACAAGTAACTTTTGGCAAGGCATAAAAAGGCTCCCCTGTCAAGGGGAGCTGTCAGCGAAGCTGACTGAGGGGTGCGAGTTTTGTCACAGGCAAAACTCGCCGACTTGCCGAAAGGCAAGTCGTATTTACGCCTCCGGTGCAGGTTCCAGCCACTCATTCCGGCAGCCTTCGCCGGGGACTTCAATTGCCAGGTGGGAGAACCAGGCGTCTTTTCCGGCGCCGTGCCAGTGCTTGACGCCTGCGGGGATGCTGACGCAGTCGCCGGGGTGCATCTCAACCGGTTCCTTGCCCCATTCCTGATAGTAGCCGACGCCGCCGACGCAGATTAAAATCTGTCCGCCGCCCTTCTCAGCCTTGTGAATGTGCCAGTTGTTCCGGCAACCCGGCTCGAAGGTGACGTTGAAGATGCCGACCTGCGAGGTCGAAACGGGATAGAGGTAGCTCTTCCCGCTAAAATACTGCGCATAGCCGTCGTTTGGCGCACCAATCGGGAAAATCATAGAAGCCTGATGTGCGGACTTCCCGCCATCGTTCTCTGTGACTTCCTCCGTCCAGACGGTCTTCGCCATATTGAACACTGCCCAAGCCTTTGCCCAGCCGGCATAGAACGCCGCATGTGTGATGACGGCGGCAATCTCACTCCTGGTGACACCGTGGTTCTTTGCGTTCTGAAGGTGGTAAAGAAGCGACGAATCGGTCGTCCCCGAGCTCATCAGAGCGACAACCGTCACAATGCACCGGGTTTTGAGGTCGATGTCCCCGTTGTTCCAGTTCTCGCCGAACAGAACGTCGTCGTTAAAGTGAGCAAACTCCGGGGCAAACTCCCCGAGCGAATCTCTGCCTGCGGTTTGTACTATTTTTTGCATGGCGGTTCCTCCTTGTTACTTCAAATACTTCCTCAAAAACTCCTCAATCCTGTCGAACGGAATCACGTCCATATTGTCGTACAAATCCGTGTGGACGGCGCCGGGGATGATGAGGAGCTCCTTGTTGTCGCCTTTGAGCATCTTGAACTCGTCACGGGTGAAGTAGCAGGAGTGCGCCTTTTCGCCGTGAATCATCAGGACGGCGGAGCGGATTTCAGACGAGCGCCAGGCAGTCGGAAGGTTGATGAAGCCTAAACTTCCGGTTTCGGCTCTTCCCTCGTTTGAGTTTGCGCTTCTCGGGTGGTAGCCACGCTCGGTCTTGTAGTAGGCGTGATAGTCCTGGAAGTACCACGGCGCTTCCACCGGCATCGGGTCGGCGACTCCGCCTGGGTAGTTTGTCGTGCCGTTGCGGTAGTCCTCAGTGCGCTGTTGGTTGAGGTGCTTCAGCATTTCGTAGCGTCCGTCCTCGTCCATAGTGTCAAAATAGTCGTTTGCGCTGACACGGGACATGTTGTACATCGTCGAAGTGACGGTCGCCTTGATTCGGGTGTCCATCGAAGCGACGTTAAGAGCCATTCCTCCCCAGCCGCAGATGCCGATAATGCCGATTTTCTCCGGGTCGACGTCCTCCTGAACCGACAAAAAGTCGACGGCGGCGGAGAAATCCTCAGTATTAATGTCGACGGAAGTCATGTTCCTCGGCTCGCCGGAGGATTCTCCCATAAACGACGGGTCGAAGGCGATTGTTAAGAAGCCTCGATTCGCCATTTCCTGAGCATAGAGCCCAGCCGCCTGTTCCTTGCAGGCGCCGAAAGGTCCGCAGACAGCCAGCGCCGCCAGCTTTCCTTCATAATCCTTCGGTTCGTACAAATCGGCGGCAAGGGTGAAGCCGTAGTGGTTGTGGAAGGTCACCTTGCGGTGGTTGACTTTTTCGCTTTTTGGGAAGGTCTTGTCCCATTCGGTTGTCAGATTAAGTTCTTGCATGATGTATCCTCTCTTTCATCGGGTGTCGGAATTTGTCGAAAAAGCGTTGACTTATCCCTTCTTCTGTGGTATAATCATTATAATACCTAAACCTGACTTCAGGTCAAGACCCCATGCGAGATTTTCGCAGAAATTTTCGCAGAAATTTTCGCAGAAATTTTCGCAGAAATTTTCGCAAAAATTTTTCTGAAAGAAGCATCATTATGAGCAAGACATATACCATCGGCGAGATTTCCGAGATGTGGGGACTTCCAATTTCGACGCTAAGATACTACGACAAGGAGGGCTTGTTCCCGGGTCTCGAAAGAAAATCCGGAATCCGCCAGTTCACCGAAACCGAAATCGAGACGCTTCGGGTAATCGAATGTCTGAAAAAGTCGGGGCTCGAAATCAAGGACATCAAGCGCTTCATGGACATGTGCGCCCGTGGAAGCGAGACTTTCGGGGAGCGCAAAGCTCTCTTTGAAAGCCAGAAAAGTGCCGTCGAGGCGGAGATTTCCCGCCTGCAAGCGACCCTTGACATGCTGAACTATAAGTGCTGGTACTATGAAAGTGCGATGACAATCGGCGAAGAGCAGACCAAAGCGATGAAGCCGGAGGAGATGCCTGAAGCCGTTGCGGAGGCGTATTTGAGGACGCATGTGTGAATACACACAAAAACTAATTTCCGCCACGCAAAAAAATATTTCAAAAAACCCTTGACATTTGGCGTGCGATGTGTTATCATATCATACGTTGTTGAGTGCTTGCTGGTGTAGCTCAGTTGGTAGAGCAGCTGATTTGTAATCAGCAGGTCGGGGGTTCAAGTCCGTCCACCAGCTCCACAAGAAAGCCCGACGGGTTATGCACACGAAAGTCTGGCGACTTTGTGGAACACGAAAACTCGGCGGCTTTGTAAATTAAATATGGGAGAGTTCCCGAGTGGCCAAAGGGGGCAGACTGTAAATCTGTTGCTTTTCAGCTTCGATGGTCCGAATCCATCCTCTCCCACCAGAAAAAAAGAAGTATCCGATTGGGTACTTCTTTTGTTATATCCGATTTTACTCTACTACGAATCCTTCCGCCACCCCGCTGAGCATAATCTCCTCATCGGTACATTCGATAGCGAACCCATCATAATACACCGCAAAGATTCCGTCTTCCGCAAGGGCTTCGAGCTTGGCTTCGTCCAGTTCATCCGCAAGATAGACATCCGCAAGGCTCAGGACAAGCTCAGCGCAGGTTGACGTCCCGGAATAGAGAACCAGATCCTCCGTTGCGGCTTTGGAGAGACCGTCGGTGGCGGCGATGTATGGGGTTCTTGTCTCGCCCGATTCGTAGGTGTAGTATTTCAGTGCGTCGTCCGAAGTGATTGCGTAGTCATGGGCATAGACGAAGCTATATCCGCCCTCATAGACCAGGTCGGCGACGGAATAGACGGTGCTTCCCTGCCTTGAATAGAGGGTATAGGTGAACAGGTCGTCGCAACCGCCAAGGTTCCGGGTGAAGCCGTCGTTCGAGCCGATTATTCCGGCAGTGTAGCCGTTCTCAATCATCACGTCCGAAACATAGTCGACGACAAAGGCATTCGTCATCCACGAAAAATCGATGAAGCTTTCGATTCCCATCTCTTCGGCGTAGCTCAGATACTCGTCCGAAACGTGAAGCATGATTTTGTTGTCGCCAAGAAGCTCTATTGAAATGTGCTCGTCGGTGCTTATAAATCCGAGAACCTCCGAGAAATATTCCGCCTCGACGTCGTTATAAAGCGGGTCGAACTCCTCCGCCTGCCAGTCTTCAGCCGAGAAGAAAAGGCTTTCATACTCCGAATAAATCGGTCCGAGATAAATCTCTCTTCCGCCAGACTCAACCATCATTTCAAGTGCGGAATATAGCGCCTCCTCCACCTGAATTTCCTCGTTCGGGTGGTTATTTATATACCAGACGTTAAAGACGTACTCATATTCGACGTCCGGGGTGAAGAGCTGGAAAGCCGTCTCGCAAGCGTCGGAATAGATGACGACTATTGCCTTTCTCTCGGCAGTTGCACCCTCCGAGCCGGCGCCGATGTCATACATAAACGTAAGCTCGGTAGCCGCACTCATATCGTCGACGTCCGCCTCAATCTCCTGCCAGCCGTCGGTGCCCGAAAAGAGCGAACTGATGCCATAGCCGAACGCCGTCGCCGCAACCATCACCAAGAATACAACTGCGGCTATCCGAAGCCCGACATGCGAGCTCGAAATCTCGACATTTTCAATCGGTTTGGGATTTGAATTGCTGGTATGAATTCGTGACCTTGTAGATTTCATAGTACTTCACCAAAAACAATCCGACCCGTCCGAATGATACCGGACAGGTCGGACCTTACTAAGCGTATTTGCGTTTCTGTCGTAAATGTGTCAGATAACCGCCAACAGGAGCATCAACAGGAACAGGACAACGATAATTCCGATTACCACAAAGCCTGCAATGGCACCCTTACGGCAAATCTTCCAGTTGCGGAAATGCCTGTTTGCCTTGAATATCTGACCGAGGATAATGCCCAGGATAGGAAGCAGGAAGGAAAGAACTGCATACCACTTCGAGCTGGTGTCGTGAATCGGTGCGTTGAGGAACTGCTCTTCAGCAGCCTTCTCGTTTGCGTCTATTTCTTCAACTGTTGGCTCGTAGGTCTCGCCCTCTTCGAGGATAGTGACCGACTTGATAATCTCGTTCTTTTCTCTTAACGCCTTGTACTCCTCGATTTCCTTCTTGTTGCCATAGACGAAGTGATTGTGACCGATGTCGGTTAAGACCGGCTTGTCCTCACTGTAGTCATGGATTGACGGGTCGTAGGTGTACAAAACCTTGTTCTTTTCGAGCTTCGGGTCGGGAATCGGGATTGCCGAGATGAGCGAGTGAGTGTACGGATGAAGCGGGAAGTTAAAGAGCTCCTCAGCGTCCGCAATCTCAACGATATCGCCCTTGTAGATAACACCGATTCTGTCGGAGATGAATCTTACGATTGAAAGGTCGTGGGCGATGAACAGATATGTTACACCGTCCTCCTCCTGAAACTTCTTCATGAGGTTTAAGACCTGCGCTCTGATGGAGACGTCGAGTGCCGAGATAGGCTCGTCGGCTACAACCAGCTCCGGCTTCATAACCATCGCTCTTGCCAGACCGATTCTCTGTCTCTGTCCGCCGGAGAACTCGTGCGGATATCTTGTCAGATGCTCCGGCAACAGTCCTACTTCCTTGATGATATCCTCAACCTTCTTGACTCTGTCCGCCTCGTTTTCGTAGAGATGGAAGTTGTAAAGACCTTCGGATACGATATAGTCAACCGTTGCACGCTCATTCAGAGACGCCGCAGGGTCCTGGAATACCATCTGGATGTTTCTTATTACCTCACGGTCGAGTGAGTGAGGAATCTTTCCGGAAATTCTTACGCCTTTATAAAGGATTTCGCCTGCCGCACAGGGATTTACTCTGATGACGGCACGACCGATTGTAGTTTTACCTGAACCGGACTCACCAACCAGTGAGAAGGTCTCGCCCTTATAGATGTCGAAGCTTGCATTCTTGACAGCTTTTACGGCGTTGTCGCCCTTGCCGAAGGTAATATCGACGTTTTTGAGTTGCAACAGCACTTCTCTTCCGGTTTCATCGATAGGACCATGCTCCGGGAAATGCGACTGCGTTGCAGTCTTTTTGTTTTCTTTTGCCACGTCAAAACCCCCTTATATGTTGAACGCTCTGATGAGCTTGCCGTGAATATCGTCGATTGCTTCCGGCTTTTCAACCTTAGGAGCATCGGGGTCGAGTAACCACGTCTTTGCGTAATGAGTGTCGCTTATCTTGAACAACGGCGGCTCCTCAAGGGTGTCAATCTTCAGGCAATAGGGATTTCTCGGTGCGAACGCATCTCCGACAACCTCGTTATAAAGGGACGGAGGCGTACCTGTGATTGAATAGAGCTTCGTATTTCTCTGTGTGAGCTGAGGAAGGCTTGAAAGAAGTGCCCATGTGTACGGGTGCTTCGGGTCATAGAAGACCTCTTCAACCGTTCCGAGCTCTACTATCTGTCCGGCATAAAGTACTGCAACTCTGTCAGCAATGTTAGCAACAACTCCCAGGTCGTGGGTGATGAATACTATTGTATAATGGAACTCCTTTTGGAGGTCCTTCAAGAGCTTCAGAATCTGAGCCTGGATTGTAACGTCGAGAGCAGTTGTAGGCTCGTCGCAGATAAGAATCTTCGGCTGGCAGGAAAGGGCAATCGCAATAACGATTCTCTGTCTCATACCGCCTGAATACTGGAAGGGATAATCGTCAAATCTCTTCTCAGGGTTCGGAATACCGACCTTGTGCATAAGGTCAAGCGCTTTTCTTCTCGCCTCAACCTCACTGCAACCCTGGTGCTTGATGATAATAGAAGTAATCTGTTTGCCGATTGTGATAATCGGGTTCAAGGAAGTCATCGGGTCCTGGAAGACGGTAGCGATTCTCTTACCACGAATCTGTGCCCAGTCCTTATCAAACTTGACGTTTGCAAGGTTCAAAACGCATGTGCCGTGGAGAGCCTCCTCTGTCTCGTCGAGATACTGAACTCTGAATGCAACCGTATCGAAAACAGCGTTTCTCTGCTTGTCGTCGTCAAGGTCAACTCCCAGACGCATTGCCTTCCTCAGAGCCGACAAAAGCTTTCTAAGAAGGACATAGCGGTCATTCAAGCCATATCTTCCGATTGAAAGGCAGATTTCTTTTGCAAGAACAACGTTGCGGTCCCTGACCTTGTCGGAGATTTCGCCGGAAATTTCCTTCTGATACTTTTCTTTGAGAGCCGCCATCTTCTGGTCGTAGGCGGAAAGATACGCAGAATCAGCCTTCAGAGCCTTTTTGTGCTCAGCTTCAACCGACTTTGCCTTCGCTCTTACCGACTTCAGCTCTGCGTCGTACTCGTCAATCTTTGCCGAAAGTTCCTTAATCTGAGCCTTGTCCTTCTTCGGGTCGAGGGTGAGTTTAAGGTTATAGGCATCGGTTCTGTCTGCAATGAGGTCCTTTTCCTTTGCCTTTTCAGCTTCGAGCTCGGATGAACTGAGACCTTCTCTTTCCTTCTTCTCCGATCTGAGATTCAGGATTTCCTTATAGGTTTCAGCTCCTAATTCGAGCTTTGAATATTCGTCGAGCCTTTTCTTTGCTCTTTTTTCGATTCTCTTGATGTCGCTTGAGAGTGCGACGTGAGTGTCCGAAAGCTCGGGGTCGTTATAGATGATTTCGCCGCCGCTGATGTAACCGTTGTTATCGTTCATACCGGTGAAGCACTTTGTGAAAACGGACTTACCGGAGCCGGACTCACCGACTATTGCGATGGATTCCTCTTCGTAAATGTCAAGAGAAATTCCTCTGATAGCAGTGAGGACACGTCCTCTTACCTTGAACTGAAGGTGCACATCCTTTGCGGAGAGCAAAACTTTCTTCTCATTGTTTTCCATTTACTGCACCCCCATTACATGTGTGTTCTCGGGTCGGTAGCGTCACCTAAGTTCTGACCGACAACGTAAAGAACGATTGTGATGATGGAGACTACAGCAACCGGGCACCAGAACTCGAACTGCCAGCCGGGAGTTACCATTGCGGACTCGGCGTCGTAAATCATACGACCGAGTGACATATCCGAAAGTCCCATTCCGATGTAAGCTAGGAATACTTCGTAGCCGATGTAGGAAGGAATTTCAGTAGCCGCCTGGGTAACGATGACGGAAGTCATGAACGGCAGAATGTTCTTTATAGCAATCTTGAAGGTGGACGTTCCAAGACACTTTGAAGCCAGGTTATACTCACGGTCTCTTATGATTACTACCTGCGTTCGGATGAAGTAGGCAATTCCAATCCATCCGGTGATAGTCAATGCGAATACCATTGTCCAGAAGGACGGGGTGAAGAGCATTACGAGAACGGAGATGAGGAGTACATAAGGGATGTTGCCGATGATGTTGTAAATCGGAATCATGATGGAGTCAACTCTCTTCGAGAAGCCCCAGACAGCACCCAAAACTACACCGATAACCATGTTGATTGCGGCGCAGATGAATGCGAGCGATACAGAGATTCTTGCACCATACCAGATAGCGTCAAACGTCGACTGTCCGGAAGCACCGGCACCGAATATCCAGTGGATATTGTAGCCGAACTTCTCCATTGCCGCGGCAGGAGTAAGGTGCTTTGCACTTGCATCCATGATGTTTGCGAACTTGTCGTATTCGGTTACTGCGGGATAAACATATGTAAATACGATTATTACCGCAAGCAGTGCCAGGATTACGATGTTTATTTTCTTGCGGAAGAATACGCGGAAGACCGAGTGCCAGTAGGAATAACGCGGTGCGGTTATTCTTTCAGCCTCTTCAGCGTTGTTGTCGACATGCGCAAAGAGTTCTTCCTTTGAAAGACCATACTTTTCAGATATTTCAGCTGTTGTCATATTCTATCACCGCGCTTTCGTAGTAAAGTTGATTCTCGGGTCGACAGCGGACATGAGAAGGTCGCCGGCGATGAGCGAGACAACGGACAGTACAGCATAGAAGAGCGTTACACCGACGATAACCGAGTTATCGTAAGCGTTGATAGCTCTCGTGAGGAGGTTACCAGTACCAGGAACCGAGTATACACGCTCGGTGATGATGGCGCCGGTGAGTGCTCCTAAGATACTGCCGGGGATACCGTGAACAATCGGGATAACCGCATTCTTCAGGATGTGGTTTCTAAAGATTTCGCCTTCAGAAAGACCGCCTGCACGTGCAAACTTGACGTAGTCGGAATTCATCTGGTCGATCATGTATCTACGTAACCACTTCATCAGGCTTGCAACCGAAGGCAAAGCCAGTGAAACGATAGGCAGGATATACATCGCCGGGACTTCCGTATCTATAACGAACGTCGTTGGGAACCCTAGCTTTCCGCCTATTGCCTTGAAGAGGAAGATATATGCAAGCGAAGGAACAGCAATCATGAAGATGATGTAAAGAGTTCCTAATTTATCAAGGAATCCGTCCTTGTGCTGTGCCATGAGGATTCCAAGAGGAATACCCAGGACATAAGCCATAAGTGTCGAAAGGATACCGATTATGAACGAATAACCGACTCTCGAACGACCTGTCTTGTAGGTTGTGGTGCTGGTGTAGTTGTCGGTAAATCTCTCCGAATAGACGATGTTACTCTCTAAGCTTCCCGAAACATATTTCGCCGTGTGAAGGTTATCGGCGCTCTGCTCCGTCAAACCTGTAGGATATGTAACTTCTCTCTTTGCGTAGCTACCTTGCTTGTCGGACATGGTATTGGTGATATCAATACCCTGATTAACTGTGTATGAAACTCCCAGGTTTATCGTCACGAAATTCTGATGGATAAACGGGAACTCGTTGTCGAAGTATAATAGGTACTTATGCGTTGTGCCGTTGCCGATGATTGCGGGCGAGAAGGTGTCTCCGCCGTATACAGGGTCATAGAGTGTAAACGTAAGTCCACGCTCTCCGACATCGTCGGTAACTGCGTTGATGTTGTCAAATGTCAGGATGCTCGTAAGATATGTCCAGAGTCGTGAGATGACGGGTATATTCTTATAAGCAAAGAGCTGTTGGTTACCACCGGTTGCAACCTTAGTGTTGGTCATCATAACAGCGTCCAGCCTTATAACAGTATAGCCCTTACTCTGATAGTATTCAGTGAACTTCTGAACATACTCTGCGACTTCTTCCGAGTCGTTTTCTGATTTTCTTGCGATTGAAGCGACTGAAGACTTGATGTCCTCGTCAATCTCGCCGTTTGCTACCAGCTCGTTGAGGTAATCGTTATAGGTTACATAGTCAAGGTAGCCATACTCTTCCCACTTCTGATACTGGTAAACGGTTTTGTTATTGTTGCTCTGTTTCGAGTAAACAGTGTCCTGTGCGAATATCAACGTCCTGTCCATAAGGGAATATATCAGGACCATGACGATTGCTATGACTGCAACGATAGAGAGCAAACCCGTTAATATTCTTCTTACTAGATATTTTGCCACTTTGTCCACCGTTCCTTACGCGGGGAAACAACCGCCGCCATTCCCCATTGTTGTTATAGTCGTTAGGTTCTCCTGCGGAAAATCCGACCCTTAAGTCACCGGATTTTCCGAAATTGTTGATTCCTCTTTAAAGCCCTAAAAGATTCTTTATCAGAGAGCCCCCAAAAGCCTTGACTCTTGGGGGCAGATACTCTGATTAAGATTTAAAGCTTTGCTATTCAGATTAAATTGATCTGATTCAGAGCGGGGTCTAAATTAATAGATACCGATGCTCTTGACCATGTAGCCGGAGTAACTATCGAGGAAGGTTCCGAGATAAGTGGAAGGATCGCCGTAGTCAGGTCCCCAACCAGACAAGGTGTTGATGGTGAAGTTAGCTTCGTAACCATAGCTGAAGTAGTAGCAAGCATAGTACCAATCGGAGGTAGCGTCAGCAGCGACGATGTCGATGATGACCTTTCCGCCGAGTGCGGACTCAACAGACTGCTTCCAAGCGTTAGCGCCGTTTACATAAGTCTCAACAGCACCGGTGGTAACGAATTCGATGTGGATAGGATTATCCTCGTCGATAACTACGCCCTGAGCAGCGAGCTCTTCGATAGCGATTTCGAGTTCAGCAACAGCGTTGTCAACGTTGTAGTATCCATCGTAACCAGCAGAAGAGTTGGTATCAGGATCCCAAGACTTGATAGCTACGCCATCAGCATCGAGCTGAGCCTGACGGATTTCGCCGTAGTAGGTGCCAGCCGGGAAGGTGGTAGCAGTGCCGTTGATGTCAACAGTAACTTCTTCCTCGAGGACAACGAAGTCACCAGGAACGTAAGCGTTGGAAACACGTACAGCAGCGATTTCATCTCCGTAGAACTGAGCGTTGTAGGAGATTCTGTCTACAGCATAGGTGATAGCTCTTCTGAAGTGAACATTGAGCATAGCAACGTTGGTTCTCGTAGCCTCTTCTTCAGAAAGACCGGAAACCAAGGTAGTGCTGTCGTTGAAGTTAGCGAAAGCGGTTCTGTAGATGTTGTAGAATGCGAGGTAGGAAGTAGTACCGAGGTCAGCACGGTAGATGTAGTTGTCGGTGGAGTATCCATCAGCAGCTGCGATAGCAGCGATAGAAGTAGAGATACTTACAGAGTCAACCAAACCGGAGATGAAGTCGTTGTACTGCTTGGTAACGTCGGAACCATCGTTGTAGAGCCAAGTGATAGAGTGAATCTGAACATTGTCAGGATTCCAGTAGGACTCGTTGTACTCCCACTTGATGGTGTTCTCGTTGGTGTACTGAGTGATGATGAACGGACCGCAGTAAGCGATGTTCTCGAAAGTAGTTCCGTAGTAGTAGTCGGAAGCGGAAGGATCATATTCAGCGCCGAACTTACCACCCTGGGAAGTGTAGTAGCTTCTGCTCATAGGAGCGAAGCAGGAGTAGCCGAGCATAGTCTCGAAGAATGAGCAAGGGCTCTCGAGAGTGTAAACGAGGGTGTAGGTGTCAACAGCGGTAACGCCAACCTCAGAGAAGTCGGTGATTTCGCCGGAGAGATACTCGTAAGCGCCAGCAATAGCCATACCGACTTCGCCGTCAACGAGGTACTCAAGTCCGCCAGCTGCATCGAGCATGTGCTGCATAGCTGCAACCCAGTCGTCAGCAGTAACGTCTGCTACATATCTGCCCTGAGAGTCAACCCATGTAACGCCTTCACGGATGTGGAAGGTCCAGGTAAGACCATCGTCAGAAACTTCCCAGCTCTCAGCGAGTGCCGGCTGAAGCATACCTTCGGAATCGTACTCAACGAGTCCGTCGTAGCACTGGATAACCTTCTCGGAGTCGGTAGCCTGTGAAGTAGCGAGAACGTCGAAGGTCTCAGCATCACCGGTGTAGCTGTTTACATACTCATCGTCGAAGGTGTAGCCCTGCGAAGTGAGATAAGCCTTAGCTTCATCAAGGTAGGTGCCAGTGCCTCTGAGCTCTTCCCAGAGTTCCTTGAGGTAGGTTCTGTCAGCAACAGTGATCATCTCGTTGGTAACAACGTAGTTGTGCATTCTGTCGGAGTCAGAGCCCCAAAGAGCATAGTCGCCGGAACGAACCATAACGCGGCTCATAGCCTGTCCGCCACCGTTGTAAGTGGTAGAAACGAATACGCACTCTTCAAGGAGCTTAGCCTCAGCGATAGCATAGAGAGCGTACTTTTCGGAAACGTTCTCAGCCTCGGAAGCTGCCTGATAGTAATCGTAGTAATCGCCAAGAACGTCAGAGTAGATAGCTGCGGAAAGTGCAGTGTACTCTTCGAAGTCGATGGATACTGTTCCATCTTCGTTCTCGACCCAGATCTCATAGTCAGCATAGGGATCTACCGGCTCGGTAGGATTCTCTACGGCTGTGTCGTCTGTAGCGACGGTATCATCGGTGCTGTTAGCCGCAGTAGTAGTGGTAGTATCATTAGATGAGCTACCGCAAGCGGAGAAGCAGGAAACAACCATTGCAACAGCCAAGATCATAGCAAGTAGTCTTTTCATGTTGTATTTACCTCCAATAAATTTCGCGCGGACGTCTTTTTAACCTGCTGTGCAGGTCCCTAGCACAACGCCCGGACGTGCTTTTTGAATACACTATTTATTATGTAGGCGCCACGCCACGCTTAGTTCAGTCCGCAACGCCACCTGTGTATTCCCCGTGGATAAGATTCAGCCTTTTCAATCACTGAAATCGCCTGCAAGATTGTGACGACACGGTGAGAAGAGGGTGCCCCTACCTTCACGATTGTTTCATTATACGCCTTTTCTCTTCACTTGTCAATAGACCTCGCAAATTTAGGCGATAATGCAAAAAACGTGATGAAAATTTCACGCCGTTTTGGACAATTTGAAGATTTCGACCGCCGAAAAATGAGCGAATATGGAAGTCTTTGTCAAGAAAACATAAAGTCCACCATGACGGCAACCCGATTCAAAAATTCATAATGAGCCAAGAATCCAAGCCCTTTTGCAGGATTTTTGCAAGTTTCGGGATGGGGAGATTCATGGAGGAGGCGTCAATCTGCCTTTTCGTGCAAAATCAAGCCTTGCAAACTTGCTTTTTCGTGCAAATTCTGCGGATTTGATGTTGCTTTTTCGTGTACCAGAAATTTCCTTTCAAAAAATGTATTTTCCACCCTCAAAAACTCAGAAAAAATGTGATTTTTGGGTTGTAAAAGGGAGGAAAAAGTGTTATACTATTATAAAAGCTTATAGGCGGTGATTTTTTGAAGCGAAATGCGATTAAAGATTTGATAAATTGGAAGGCGAGTGAGACCCGCAAGCCGCTTGTTCTGAAGGGCGCCCGGCAGGTCGGAAAAACCTGGCTCATGAAAGAGTTTGGGCAGAACTACTACGACAGCTACGTCTATTTCAACTTTGACGAAGAAGACGAGCTGAAATCCATCTTCGAGGCGAACAAGAACCCGACACGTATTATCGAGCTTCTGTCGCTTATTGCCGGCGAGAAGATTCTCCCGGGGAAAACTCTGATTATCTTCGATGAGATTCAGGAGTGTCCGGAAGCTTTAAACAGTTTAAAATACTTCAAAGAAAAGGCGAACGAGTACCATGTGATAGCGGCGGGAAGTCTTTTAGGCACGCTATTGGCTCAGCCGAAGTCATATCCCGTCGGGATGGTGAATCTTTTAGACATATACCCACTTAAATTTGATGAGTTCCTGGAAGCAGTCGACCCGGCACTGTTCTCCTATTATGATAGTATTAGCGTTGGCACTCAGATTGAAAAGATTTTCCACAACCGACTTCTTGAAGCCTACAACAACTATCTCATAATCGGCGGAATGCCGGAGTGTGTTGACTCCTGGATTAAATACAAAGACCCGGCGAAGATAAGCCAGATTCAGCGTGAGCTTGTCGAGGTCTACGAAAACGACTTCTCGAAGCACAGCGGAAAGGTCAACAGTGGGCGGATTCTGATGGTCTTCAGAAGCATTGTCACCCAGCTCGCCAAGCCGAACGAGAAGTTTATGTATGGTGCTGTCCGTGAAGGCGGCAGGGCAAAGGATTTCGAGGAAGCCATTGAGTGGCTTGTCTCAGCGGGGATGCTCAACCGAGTCTACAACGTCTCGAAGATGGAGCATCCGCTGTCGGCGTTCGACAAATTAGACCAGTTCAAGCTTTTTGTCTTCGACACAGGGCTTCTCAAACACATGGCGGGAATCGACAACAGTGCGATTCTCCTCAAATCCGACTACCAGTTCAAGGGCGCACTCACCGAAAACTACGTCCTGCAACAGCTGAAAGGGCAGTTCGAGGTCGAGCCGAGGTATTATTCCGACAAGAACAGCGAAATTGATTTCGTCATCCAGAACGGCACGGAGATTATTCCCGTGGAAGTAAAAGCCGGCGAGGACAAATCCGCACCGTCTTTCAAGAAATATGTCGCCGATAATCAACCCGCACACGCCATCAGATTTTCAAAGCGAAACCTAAGAACCAACGGCGGGATTACAAATCTGCCGGTGTATCTGGCGGGGAAGATGAAATCACTTTAGGCGCAAAAATGCCTCCCTTTCCGGGAGGCATCTGTTTTACTCATTCAAACTATACGGATCATACGATGCGATTGTCTCGTTCAGCTGGTTGACGTAGTAGTCAATCTGCTCGGAATAGGTCTCCTTCATCTGAGCCCAGGTGGTCGGATCTTCGGCTTCACCGAAGCTCTCCAAGGCGGAAACTACGTTGTTGAGCTTGTCGCCCAAGCCTTCGTAGTAGGAAACGATAACCTTCGAGCCGTTGTTGGCGAGGTCATAGCACTGGTCCCACATTTCGAGCATGTCCTGAGTCCAAAGGTATGTAGTCTCTAACTGCTGACGGTCGATATTTACGACCGTCGGGTCGACAACCTTGAATCTCATGCAGGCGGCGAGAAGCGCAACTCCTTCGGGGTTCTTGGCGCCCTGGACAAGAGCGTATGCCGACGGAGTGGTTTCAGCATAATAGACGCCGTCGCCGTCATCGTCTCTAGGAAGCGGAACGAACATCAATTCGTCCAAATCGCCCCAAACGGAACTGATTGAGTCAACCGGACCGGTGAACATGTAGGTGCCGCCGATATAGAACAGGCAAAGTCCTTCCTTCATACCGCCGCCGTCAACGCTGTTTCTTATAGACCAGCCGTTGTTCCAGACGGGGTACTGGCAGTCGTTCTTTGCGAGGTCGTACATAAGGTTTGCCGCACGCTCGATAGCCGGTGCGTCAACATTTGATTCAAACTGCATGGTTTCGGTGTTATAAACGACAACCAGCTCGCCGCAGGAACGCATGATAGCTTCGCCATAGCCCCAGCCGTCAAGGGCATATCTGTCTTCGTCGGCGTCGGTGAAGTCGAGGCACATCTCATAGAAGACATCCCATGTCCACTCATCATTATAATAGAGCTCGGCGGGGTCGTCGTAGCCGTATTCGGAAACAACACGTCTGTTATAGGCGCAGACATTTCCGAATGTGACGTCGTAAATCATGGTGTAGTGCAGACCTTTGATTGTATAGTAGCTGTCTGCATAGTCCTTCACGTCTGCCCAAAGCGGGTCGCTGTAGTCGATATAGTCGTCGACCGGCATGAATACGCCCTTCATGCACATCATCGGGAAGATTCCGTCGTGTCCGGGATAGAAGTCGGGGGAGTTGGATGCAAGAACATAGTTCGCAATCTCATCGAATCTTGTGTCCCATGTAACCTCAATCCACTCGACGGTGCAACCGTACTTTTCCTGGAAGGTCCAGTAACCGGAGTTGATGATTTCGTCTTCAGAATAGTTCTGGATGTCGTCGTACCAAGCACACCATTTTACTGTTGTGCCGGCGGCAGAGGTTTCTTCGACATCGGGGAGTAAGATTCCCGCCGCCGCAAGGATAGCCTCGGCATCCTGTGTTGCAAACGTAAGCTGGACAACTTCTCTTGAAGAACTGCCACAGCCCACGAGCGCTATAATCATAATTCCTGCCAGAAGCAGTGCCAATATTTTTCGCATATATAATACCTCCTGAGATATTTGCTTCTCTAATTATACACGATGTCGGGCAAGTTTGCAAGAGACAAATTAAATTATGTAGCGACCGACCCCCGCAGGGGCGACGCTTGACATGAGAGCCTATTTGTGATACTATATTTAAAGTAAAAATCAACACTTGTCCAAAGCAAACGGAGGTACAAAAAATGCTCGAAGCAATACAAAACATTCTGGGGTTCGGAATCGGGGGATTCACCCTCGGCGGAATCCTCAACGCAATCGTAATCCTGGTTATCTGCATACTCGTTATGCGTATTCTGAACGCTTTGGTCGGCAGGATGCTCGACAAGGCAAAGCATCTCGACAAGACAATCTGCGGATTCATCAAAACCGCCGCAAGAATTCTCCTGTGGGCTCTGACCGTAATAATCGTCTGCGACGCACTGGGAATCTCCACAACATCGCTTGTAGCATTATTAAGCGTCGTAACCCTGGCTCTTTCGCTTTCAGTCCAGAACATCATGTCAAACCTGTTCTCGGGGATAACCTTACTTATAACAAAGCCGTTCGGAGTAGGTGACTATGTCGACATCTCCGGAAAAGCCGGAACGGTAAAGAGTGTCGGGCTCTTCTACACCGTCCTCGACACCATCGACAACACGGTCGTCAGTATTCCGAATGCCGACGCAACCGCCGCTTCCGTCCTCAACTACAGCCGTGAGCCGAAGAGACGTGTCGACTTCAAGTTCACCGCCTCATACGACTCCCCCACAGAAGACGTCAAGGCGGCAATCATGGACGCAATCAATGCGGACGACAGGATTTTAAGAGACCCCGAGCCGTTCGTCAGACTCAGTGGCTACAACGCTTCGGACATCGAATACACCGTCCGCGTCTGGGTCGAAAGCCAGAACTACTGGGACGTCAACTTCGCCATGTATGAAAAAATCCGTGAGACCTTCAAAGCCCACGGCGTCCAGATGGCGTATAGCCAGTTGGATGTTCACATGAAATAAATTTCATGCTGAAATAAAAACCCCTCAGTCGGAGTTTGCGAAGCAAATCTCCCGAAGTTCGCTTGCGAACTTCTGCGCTCCCCTTTCAGGGGAGCCTTTTTGTATTCTGTACAAATTTTCATGAAAGCAAAAAAAGCCTCCCCTGAAAGGGGAGGGGAACCGCCGCCGAAGGCGGTGGTGGAGGGGTTTCCGATTACATCATCTTCTCCGCCGATGCCACCTTCACGGCAACGGTGAATATCTCCATCGCCTTGCCGAGTTCTTCGAGGGAAGGATAGGACGGGGCGATTCTTATATTCGTGTCCTTCGGGTCTTTGCCGTAGGGGAACGAGGCTCCGGCACCGGTCATTGTGACGCCGGCGTCCTTGCAGAGGGAAACTATACGCTTAGCTGTGCCTTCCATTCCGTCGAACGAGACGAAATAGCCGCCCTTCGGGTTGCTCCAACTGCCGATATCGAGCGGGGCGAGCTCTTTCTCCAAAGTATCAACAACAAGGTCGAACTTCGGCTTCAGGATTGCACGGTGCTTCTTCATGTGCTCCATAATTCCGTCGTAATCCTCGAAGAATTTGGCGTGGCGGAGCTGATTGAGCTTGTCGTAGCCGATAATCTGGAAGGACATCTGCTTGCGCATGAACTCCATGTTCTCCTCGCTTCCGCCGACTGCGGCGATTCCTCCGCCGGGGAAGGAAATCTTTGAGGTCGAAGCGAAAATCAGCGGCATATCCGGCTTGCCGGTCTTTTTGCACTCTTCCAAAATATTGAGGATTTCTGCGTGCTCGTCGGTGAGGTCGTGGACGCAATAGGCGTCGTCCCAATAGATTCTGAAGTCGGGAGCCGCAGGGTTGAGGTTCGCAAACCTTCTTACGACTTCGTCCGAATAGACGACACCCGTCGGGTTAGCATACCTCGGGACACACCAGATTCCCTTGATGTCCTCGTCCTCCGAAACAAGCTTCTCGACCATGTCCATGTCGGGCCCGTCAGAGAGCATCGGAACGGTTATCATTTCCATTCCAAACGCCTCGCAGATTGCGAAATGTCTGTCGTATCCGGGGGCAGGGCAGAGCCACTTGACGGTTTTTCTATGGCACCAGGGCTCCGGGCTTCCCTTGACGCCGAGGAGCATTGCACGTGCAAGAGTATCATACATGAGCTGTAAGCTCGAATTTCCGCCGATTATGATTTCGTATCTTCCGACGCCCATCATCGGCATCATAAGGCGCTTCGCCTCATAGATTCCATCCAAAACACCGTAGTTCCGGCAGTCAATGCCTGTTTCGGAGATGTGGTCGCCGTCAAGGCAGTGGGTGAGCATTTCATTGGAAAGGTCAAGCTGTTCGGGCGACGGCTTGCCTCTTGACATATCGAGCTTCAAGCCGAGGGCTTTGTACTCCTCCAGCTTCGCAGTCTCGTCTTTATAAAACTTTTCAAGTTCGTCTTTTGAAAATTCGGATAGCTTCATACTAATATCCTCCGTAAAATAATACTCTTACAATTATATTCCCTGGGGACAAAAAATGCAAGTTCTTTTAATCTGAACTTGCAAAATTACTCCCTTATGCACATAAAACCGGGCATTTTTGGGGAGATTATAAAACATTTTGACTGAGGGAATTGCAATCAAACCCTATCCACCATCTCGCTCTTCTCCTCCAGTTCGAGCTTGCGTTTGACGGTCGAAAGTCTTTCGGCAATCAGGCACGCCAGGTAGCAGAGTGGGGAGAAGACAATCGTCTTCAGATGGCTGGGGATAAGTCTCGCCTTCAAGACCTCCTGATAGCCTTCGTAGTCCCAGATTACGTAGAAGAAATAGTAGTCGATGTAGAGATAAATAAGGCAGGTTGCGACGGTCAGGGCAAAGTAGTTTATGATGTTTTTGCGGAGGAACTGGCGGAACATTCCGCTTATAATCCCGCAGAACAGGCAAAGATACAGCCCGGTGAAGCCGAGGAGCTGTCCGGTTGCAAGGTCGATTAAAATTCCCGAAATCGCACCGATAACGGCGGCGGGAATCTCTCCCTCATAACAGGCAATCGCCGTCGCAAACGGAATGAGCATGAGCGCCTTTGAGCCGTTGCCGCTTCCCGAGACCATCACGCAGTAGAAAAATATCATTGTCAAGACGTAGAACAGCCATTTCAGGACGGTTCGCACGTTCTGGGAGAGCCCGGCGCTCTTGGGTTTACTCTGAATCTTCATAGCCACTGCCCTTTCCCTCGAAATCGACGATGACGTAGACGCTCGTCAGTTCGTCCGGGTCGACGGTCGGTGTGATGACAGCCGTCCGGGAAAGTCCGCTTGCGGTAATCTCCGTCTCTCCGACAGTGCCGACAATAAGTCCGTTCGGGACGAGCCCTGAATAGCCGGAAGTGACGACAATGTCGCCTTCGGACATCTCGCAGTCAAGCGGAATGTAAATCATCCTGAGCTTGCCGTTGAGTCCCAGAGTGTATGAGCCTTCGGTGACCCCGGTTTCGCCGGTCTCGACACAGTAAATTCCTATAGAAATGTCGCTTGAAAGAATAGTTGTGACCTTCGAGTAGGTATACTCAACCTCGGTGACGAAGCCGACCAAGCCGTTTGCCGTCACAACCGGGTCGTAATACTCGATTCCATCTTTGGAGCCCTTGTCGATAAAGAAGGAGCCGTAGACGTCGTTGGCAGTACGTCCGATGACCTTGCAGGGCTCGGAGAACTCCATTCCTTCGGAAGACTCAGCGAGACTCACCATCTCCCTGAGCTGTTCGTTCTCCTGCATGACGGTTTCATAGTCCGCCATCTCGCCGGTGAGGCGGGCAATCTCTTCTTTCAAAGCCTGATTTTCTTCGTAATACTTCCCGGCGTTGACAAACATGTCGATTCTGGTCGTGACCCAGGTCGAAATGCTCTGCGAAGCCGACTGGAACGGCTCCAGAATCGTCCCGAACGCCGAACTGACAGCACTCCCCGAAGCCACCGCCGCATAAATCATAATCCCAATCATCAAGGCGGCAATACAAAGTATGACCTTGAACTTGGTGCTGGTGAAAAAGTCTTTCATTTGGATTGCCTCCTTTCCGGGCTCTATGGCTTGGCTTTGCCAAGCCAGCTATTTCCGGCGTTGCCGGAAATAGCACCCCTCAGTCGCCCTTCGGGCGCCAGCTCCCCTTGTCAGGGGAGCCATAACTACTTCTCTCGCAGATTCTTGCCTGAGGATGTTATTGCCTCCCCTGTCAAGGGGAGGGGGACCGCCGCCGAAGGCGGTGGTGGAGGGGTGCAAGTTCGGTGAAGCCGAACTTGCCGACTTGGCGTCAGCCAAGTCGGCTTTAGCCGCCGCAGACGACAATGGGTTTACAATATCGTCTCCCTGACCGTCCTCTGCACGCCCATCCCCATCTTGTCATAAAACGCCTTAGCGCTATCGTTTCCTTCCCAGACGCAGAGGGTGAGGTTGTGACAGCCGATTTCTTTGGCATAGTCCTTTGCGAACTCATAGAGCTTCGTACCGATGCCTTTGCCACGGGCGTTTTCGTCGACGCAGAAGTCGTCTATGTAGAGGCTCTTAATCGGCATGAGCTGATTTGAACCTGTATAATCTTTGATTGAACAGAAGAGATGCCCGATGACTTTTCCGTCCTCTTCATAGACGAAGATGGGGGACTTCTCGTTGCCAAAGAGCCCTGAGAGCTCCTCCTCGGTATACTTCCTCTCCCCGAAAATGTCTGGGCGGATATTGTGATGAAGCCCTCCAACCTGCTTAAGAAGCGACATGATTGCAGGAGCGTCGGAAATTTGTGCTGGGCGAATCATATTTACCTCCAAACAAAAAAGCGGGACTCAGCCCGCTTTTTTCTATTTCGCGTATTCTACGGCGCGGGATTCTCGGATTATGTTTACCTTAATCTGTCCGGGATAGTCCATTTCCTGCTCAATCTTCTGAGCAATCTCTCTGGCGACAATCACCATCTGCTCGTCTGATACCTTGTCGGGATAGACCATTATCCGCACTTCTCTGCCCGCCTGAATTGCAAACGACTTCTCAACGCCGTCATAAGAGGAGCAAATCTCCTCCAGCTTTTCGAGTCTCTTGATGTAGCTCTCAAAGTTCTCGCTTCTTGCGCCCGGTCTCGCCGCAGAAATTGCATCCGCCGCCTGAACAAGAGCCGCAATAACCGAGTGGCACTCAACGTCGCCGTGGTGCGCTTCGATTGCGTGGATAATCTCGGGAGACTCCTTGTACTTGCGGCAAACGTCAACGCCAATCTGGACGTGTGAACCTTCAATTTCGTGGCTGAGAGCCTTTCCTATATCGTGGAGAAGTCCCGCACGTCTTGCAAGTGTCGGGTCAACTCCCAATTCGCTTGCCATCATTCCGGCAAGGTGCGCAACCTCAATCGAGTGGTCAAGAACATTCTGACGATAGCTCGTTCTGTAGTGAAGTCTTCCCAAAAGCTTGACAAGCTCGTGGTTAAGTCCGTGGACATTCGTCTCGAGGACAGCTCTTTCGCCCTCCGACTTGATGGTCTGCTCGACTTCTCTTCTTGCCTTGTCGACACATTCTTCAATCCATGTAGGATGGATTCTGCCATCCTGAATAAGCTTTTCAAGCGACAGCCTTGCGACTTCCCTTCTGACAGGGTCGAAGCAGGAAAGGGTGATAGCTTCCGGCGTGTCGTCGATGATGAGGTCGACGCCGGTGAGCTGTTCGAGAGCACGGATATTCCGTCCTTCTCTTCCTATAATACGTCCCTTCATCTCCTCGTTGGGAAGCGGGACAACAGAAACTGCCGACTCGGAAACCTGGTCTGCGGCGCATCTGGAGATTGCAAGAGAAATAAGCTGTCTTGCTTTTGCCTCGCATTCCTCCTTCGCCTGAGCCTCGTAGTTCGCTATCTTTACTGCCTTTTCGTGAACCAAGTCGTCTTCGAGAGACTTTAAGAGATATTCCTTCGCCTGCTCGGTTGTGAACCCGGAGATTCTTTCGAGTTCCTGGAGCTGGCTCTCTTTTACCTTTTCAGCCTCTGCAAGCTTTGATTCCGCCTGCTTCAGCTTGCGCTGTACGTTTTCATCCTTCTTCTCGACAGATTCAATCTTCTTGTCAAGAGTTTCTTCCTTCTGCTGAACACGTCTTTCCTGTCTGGAAACTTCCGAACGGCGCTCTTTGAGCTCTTTTTCGGTTTCCATGCGGTTTTTGTAGATTTCGTCCTTGGCTTCGACGAGCTTCTCTTTTTTGAGAGACTCCGCCTGCTTGCCGGCTTCTTCTACAATCCGCTTCGCCTCTTCTTCGGCGGAACCAATCTGCGCTTCAGCAATTTTCTTTCTATGTTCAATTCCCATGCGGTAGCAAACTGCTCCGCTGACGCCGGCACCTATCGCAAGGGCAATAACACATAAAAGGATCGTAACTGGTAATGTCAACTAACAACTCTCCTTTCTGAGTATTTTATTCGGAAGACTCCCGCCCTGGGGCTCCACTTGCGAATAAGCCCTGAGCAGTCAAATCATCTTCCGTTTTAAGAAAGAGATTCCCCAAAGCCTCTGGGGAAACTCATGAAATTAACAAAGGCAAGCAATCAAACCCATCCCTGCCAAAGTTTACATGTGTAGCGCACGAGTTAAGAGCATTCGTGCCAATACAGCCCATATACTCTTTTATTTTATAATAGAATTTCCGTTATGTCAAGTGGTTTTAGGGGGAATGTTGAGAAGTTCTGCAGAAAACAAACGCCTCCTGTGGTGGGAGGCGTCTGGTATCAGACCTTTGTCAGAGGCACGAATTCGATTTTTACACTCATTCCGAGACCTGCGGCAAGTCGCTTCAGAGTCTTCATCGACGGATTTCCGCCGCCACCCTCGAACTTGCTGATGTCGCTCTGAGAAATTCCGGTGCGTTTGGAGAGCTCCTTCTGGGTGATGCCACTTTCGTGGCGTGCGTCAATCATCGCCTGCATAAGAGAATATTCCGCCTGCAACGACTCATATTCCGCCCTGAACTCAGGGTCTTCAAGCTGTTCTTTTACAAATTCATCAAAGTTAGTCATTTTTATCAGCCTCCCTGCTTTCGTAATCGGCTTTGTACCTTTTTGCCTTGTCAATTTCCTTTTGCGGAGTTTTCTGGGTCTTTTTGATAAACCCATTCGTCAGAACCGCCTTGTTTCCTATGAAGAAGAAATACAAGACTCTCGATATATTATTTCCGAATTGCGCCCGCAACTCAAATATACCGTCACCCAGATATTTTGAAGTCGGTTCTCTTACTTCCCAACCGTTTGCTTCCAATAACTGGGCAGAGCAGATAATCTTCGCCCTCATCTTCTTGTCGAGACTGAGGATAAACTCCTTAGCCGGTTCGGTGCCATCTGGCAATGCATAAAACTCAATCGTAACTTTTCCCATGCCAATCCCCCGTAATTCTCATTACAATATCATTATACACGATATATCCGATATTGTCAACGGTATTTTATTCTTTCCCGCAAAGAAAATCCCCAAGATGCACAATCCTGACTCCGTCGATATTGCCGGCGGCAAGGTCGTCAAGGGTGACGATATACTTCGGGTAGTGGTCCTTGATTTCGAGGAGGTTCGCAATTTCTCGGTCGGAGTCCTCCGGGAGATTCCGGCAGACCTGGACATAGATGCGCTCGTCTCTCTTCACCGCCACAAAGTCAATCTCCTTCGACTCGTTCTTTCCGATATAGACTTCATAGCCTCTTCTCAGAAGCTCAAAGTAAACTATATTTTCTAGCATTGCGGCGACGGACTTCAGATTGAAGCCCATTATGCAGTATTTCAGCGACGGGTCGGCAATATAGAATTTCTCCTGAGTTTTCAGAACCGACTTTCCCTGAAGGTCGTACCTCCGGCAACGGTAGATGACAAACGCCTTTTCAAGCCACTCGATGTAGTTATACACCGTTTCAACCGTGAGAGATCGTCCCTCGCTCTTTAAGAATTTCACGATTGCATTTGCTGAAAAAGTCTTCCCGACATTCTCGACGATATATCTCACAACCCGGTTGAACAGGTCGGGATTGGTGATATTGTGTCGCCTTGCGATATCGTTCGTTATGACAGAATGATATATTCCCTCGACAATCTGGTAAGCGGAATTTTCATCGAAGTTTCCGAGAGCAACCACCGGGAATCCTCCCATTCGGATATATTCCGGCAACAATTCTTTGGGAGACTTTCCGCTTGAAGCTTTAAAATCTGCGTATTCCTGAAGAGACAGGGTGAATACCGGAATTGTCACGTATCTTCCGGTGAGATAGGTAGAAATCTCGCTTGACATGAGCTTTGAGTTCGAGCCGGTCACGTATATGTCGGTGTCGAAGCCTTCAAGAAGGCTGTTCACCGCCTTTTCCCAGCCGGAAACCTCCTGGACTTCGTCGAGAAGAAGGTAATATCTGCCACCGTCCTGCATTTTTTCCTTTATCCCGACGTACATATCCTTGTCGGTCATTCCGTCCGAAAAATCCTCGGAAGTATAGCGCATATTTATGATGTGATTCTCCGGAACTCCGCTTTCGAGCAGGTCAAGCCGGAGCATTTCGAGAATTGTCGACTTTCCCGAGCGCCTGATTCCCGCAAGAATTTTCACAAGCGGAACGTCACGATATTCTCTCAGTGCGTCAAGATAATGCGGTCTTGGAACCATGTTACCGCCTCCTTTAAAAATATTATATCAGAACGCCGCCAGTCCGTCAATAGTTTTTACCGAAATCCCGAAAAAACTTTCCCGATTTCCAAAGTTTTTGCCGGAAATCCGAAAAAACTTTTTTGGGCGACGATTTTCAAAACTTTTTCGATTTTAGGTATTGACAAACCCGAAACTTTTTATTATAATAGACAAGTCGCAAATGTGGCTGTATAGCTCAGCTGGCTAGAGCACTCGGTTCATACCCGAGTTGTCACCGGTTCGAATCCAGTTACAGCCACCAACGGCCCGTTGGTCAAAAGGTTAAGACACCGCCCTTTCACGGCGGAGATATGAGTTCGATTCTCGTACGGGTCACCAAAGTTGCGCCCAAGCGCAATTTGCAAAAAGAGCATCCTTTTCAGGGTGCTCTTTTTTGACTGAATTTGCGGGATTACCATCCCAAAAACTCAGCCGCAGTCATGATTTTCGGATTTTTTATGCCGGATTCAAGGAAGTCCTTGTCGCCGGTAAGAATCACGTCGGCATCCGCTCTGATTGCTGCTCTCAGAATCGTTCGGTCGTTTTCGTCACGAATCTTTTGCTCGTCGTAATCTTCCTCTTCGGGAACCGGAACAAGCTCCAGTGTCATCAGCGCCATCGACAAAAATCGCTCAAAATCAGCAATTTTCTTCGGAAACTTGCGATTATAAATTCGTCTCATCTCGTCGACGTTCTGCTCGCAGACCATTCCGTGGTTTGGATAGGTCACCGCCTTAAGATAGGCTTTGAACGGCGTACCTTTCGGATTCAGCGCGGCGGAAATGAGGATATTTGTATCGATAAGAACCTTCATTTATCCTTCACCCTCGCTCCGCACTTCTTTTACAAGTGCGAGAATATCCTCCTCGGAATCAAGACCGGTTTTTTCGGCTTCGCCTTGCATCTGGAACTGAAGCAACTGCATTGCATATACAGCGGAGTTTACCATCCGGACGGTGTTGCCTTCGACAATGAAAGTCACCCTGTCACCGTTCGACACGCCCAAAACCTCCCGGACGTCCTTCGGAATTGTAACCTGTCCTTTCGACATTACTTTTGCATTATCGACAAACGCCTGATTTTCCATATAAAAGCCTCCTTAGTAGGAAAAGTAGGGTTTACCCTACTTTTATTATATACGATGCGAAAAGAAATTGCAAGCGTTTTTAAATAAAAGAGCATCCTTTTCAGGGTGCTCTTTTTATGTTTCCATGCTTCAGTTATCGGTATCCACGCTATACCCCCGGTCAAAGTTCCCGAGAGTGGTGAAGTAGTCGATGGCGGGGTCGGTGAATTTGAAGTATCCCTCGGCGCCGTCCCATTTGAGAATGTTGTTCTCGTCGACGGTGAGGCTGTGCTCGACTCCGTCAACGAAGAAGGTGATTCCACGGGTGGTGCTTCCGGTGATTTTCTCGTCGGTCGGCTCGATGATTTCGGGGAGGGCACAGTACATTTCAAGAAGAGCCTCGATGTCCTTCTCGTTCTGCATGATTCCCCACATTTCCTCGAGACATTCCTCGGTAGAGTCCGTCTCAACAACAAACGCCTGCTCCGATTCCGCAAGCTCTTCAGAAGAGTAGGGCTGTTCAAAATCAATTTCGCTGAGAACATCCGCAATATACGGATATGGGTCTACGAACGGGAAGCCGTACACCGTCTCGGAAAATTCTCCGCCGATTTCGACCTTGAACTGGTATGAAATGCCGTTTTGGAGCCCGACAATGTTGACCTTGTGCCCGGTGACCGTCCCGGCAAGCTTCCATTCGTCGGAGCTGTAACGCTTCCAGTAGACATCGTAGCTTTCGTCGTCCGTGTCCTCCCACGAAAGGGTGACCTTGCCGTCGCCGTTTGTGCAGGAAAGCGAAGCCTTCTCGTCATCTGCGAAGACCGTCAGAGACATGCTACACACGAGCATAAGTCCCGCCAGCATGATTGCCAATAATTTTTTCATTGTGATTCCTCCTCAAAATAGTATTTTCTACTTGTAATACACATCAGAGTGCGGAATTATTGCATCAGTCAAGAATTTTTTTGACAAAATCCGACAAATCGGCGAAGCTTCCGTGCGGGAAGTCGTCGAGATTTCTCCCCGACTTGTTGATAAGGCTGTCGGTGATGATGAAGATACGCATACCGAGGGTTGCCGCCGGGGTGTCCTCATCCATGTCATTGCCGACCATGAGGCACTCAGCCGGGTCGACGGAAAGAGACTTGCAGACCTCCTCAAAATATTTCGGGTTCGGCTTGCAGTAGCTCGAATTTTCGTAGGTCGTGTACTTCTCGAAGTCACCCGGCTCGAAGCCTGCCCATCTGATTCTCGATTCGGTAGCAACGGCAGGAAAAATCGGGTTTGTGGCAAGAGAGACCCGAAGTCCCATCGCCTTGATTTCGTCGACGGTTTTCTTTGCATCAGGGTTGAAGCCACAGCTCGCCTTTGCCTGCTGGAAGTCGTTACGATAGAAGTCCTCGAAAACGGGCATGTCGTCCATAGCGTCGGGGCGGGTGATGGCGGTGAAGGTCTCCCAGAAAGCCGCTTCGTTCGTCTTCGAGCCGTCGTTTTTGACCATTGCTCCGGTGCCCTTCCAGATGGCGGCGATGAGGCTCTCTTTCTCGTACCCCAAAGGCGCAAGCTTCCGGGCAAGAAGCCCGAAATAGTACTTCGTGAACACATCCTGATCCATCGGCAGAAGAGTGCCGTCAAGGTCGAAAAGTACGGTGGTTAATGGTTTCATAATTCATTCTCCTTACATAAATCTCTTAATTTGCAATTTTCGCATTTCGCCTTCCTCGCCGTGCAGGTGTCCCTGCCGAAATTGACGAGTCGGTGGCAGAAGTCGCTTGCTCTGTCCATCGGGAGGATGGCTCTCAGCTCCATTTCGGTTTTATACGGATTGTCGGAAGTCGTGAGACCGAGGCGTTTACAAATCCTTATGCAGTGGGTGTCGGTGACGACGGCGGGCTGGTGGTAGATATCGCCCATGATGAGGTTTGCGGTCTTTCTGCCGACGCCGGGAAGGGCAGTGAGCTCTTCGAGAGTATCGGGAACTTCGCCGCCGTAGTTCTCCATAAGAGCCTTCGCAAGCGCAACAATGTCCCGGGCTTTCGTGTGGTACAAGCCACATGAGCGTATGTACGGCTCGACTTCCTCGGGGGTGGCTTCTGAGAATGCTTCCACGGTCGGGAATCTCTCGAACAAAGCACCCGTCACCATGTTCACTCGCTTATCGGTGCACTGCGCCGACAATCTCGTCGCAATAAGAAGCTCGTGCGGCTTTGTGTACACAAGAGAACACTGCGCCCCGGGGTAAATCTCCTCCAAAATCTCAACTATTTTAAGAGCCTTCTCCTGCAAATCCATCAAATCACCTCGTTTAATCTAAAATAGTATAGCATACTTGGGGTTGCAAAATCAAGTGGCGGGGTGTATAATTGTGGAAACCCCTCCACCACCGCCTTCGGCGGCGGTCCCCCTCCCCTTTCAGGGGAGGCTATGATTGCCTCTTCCAAAATGTTGGGTAGAGGCAGTAAAAGGCTCCCCTGAAAGGGGAGCTGTCAGCCAAAGGCTGACTGAGGGGTGTCTGAAAGGAGCCACAAAAAATGACCAAACGTGAAATCATGAAAATGTTTAGGGACACGGAGTATATTCGTGTCGGAGGAAGTGCTGAGGAGCTTAAGTGCGCCGAGTACATCAAGGACAAGTGCGCCAGCTTCGGCTGTGAGGCCCACATCGAGCCGTTCAAGAGCGAGTTCGGAGATGTACATTCGGCAACCCTTACCATCGACGGCAAGGAGATTCCCTGCACCGGCTATGCTATGTGCGGAAACGGAACTGTAACCGCACCGTTCGTCTATCTTCCTTGCCCCGACAAAGCAAGTCTCCCGGACGTCAAGGGCAAAATCGTAATGACCGACGGCGGAATTGGCTACTGGACCTATCAGGACATAGTCGACAACGGCGCAGTCGGCTTCATCACCTATTCCGGCGACGTCCACTACGCTGACCACGACATCGACAAGAAGGAGCTTCGGTCCTTCGTCTCAAAGGGCAGAAAGATTTTAGGCGTCAACATCAACGCAAAGGACGCTGTCAAGCTCATGAAGGGCGACCCGAAGGAAGCCACAATCATGGTCGATGAGACCGAATATGAAGGCGAGAGCAGAAACGTCGTCCTCGACCTTCCCGGCGAGACCGACAGAACGATTATCTTCACTGCTCACTACGACTCAGTCGTTCTTTCAAAGGGCGCTTATGACAATATGTCGGGTTCAGTTGGACTTATGGCTATGGCGGAGCACTTCGCAAAGACTCCCCACCACAACAATCTTCGGTTTGTCTGGTGCGGAAGTGAAGAGCGTGGACTCTTCGGCTCGAAGGCTTACTGCGAAGCGCACGAGAGTGAGCTCGAAAAAATCGACCTCTGCATCAATCTCGACATGATAGGTTGCACTATGGGAAAATTCTTCGCCTGCTGCACCACTGAGGAGAAGCTCGTCGGTTATATCGAATACCTGGCGCTTGAATCGGGAGTCAGCATGAAGGTCAAGCAGGACGTTTATTCAAGCGACTCAACCCCGTTCGCCGACAAGGGCGTTCCGGCAGTCAGCTTTGCCCGCCACTCGAACAGCTCCACCGCAACCATCCACAACCGCTATGACACAATCGACATCATCAAGCCGGAAAACATGGCTCGCGACATCGACTTCATAACTAAGTTCGCCGAGAGAATGGCAAACGCCGCCGTCTGCCCCGTAGGAAGAGAAATCCCCGACAACATGAAGGAAAAACTCGACTTCTACCAGTGCAGGAAGAGGGATCCGAAGAGATAAATTTTTTTATCCGTGCAATAATCCGTCCACGAAAAGTGTATTACTTATAGAACACTATATTTCAAGGAGGAATCGCTATGAAAAAATTACTGGCAATCATCCTGGCTGGGCTTATGCTGATTTCCTGCATGTCCCTGACGGCAATCGCCGACGACGGGCAGGCTTCGCTTGAAGTCACCTCCGGTGACGGGAAAGTCACACTGACTTGGGAAGATTCCGGGCTGGAAAGCTACCCGGTTTACTACAAACGGGCAACATCCGACGAATGGAAGCTTGCGGGGACGACTACCAAGAACAAAGTCAGCATCACCGGTCTTGTGAACGGCATTGTTTACGATTTCAGAATCGGCTTCGGGGAAAAGTTCTCCGAAACGGTCAAGGCTGTTCCGATGGGTGAGGTTGTAGCGCTTCTCGAACACTTCGGTGACGAGTACTCGGCATACGCCGTCTGCGATTCGGAAGCTTCGGACATACTCCGGCTTGCCTATGAGTCCATTGAATACAACACCACCGGGGCGGAAGGCGAGCTCGGCTCCGACTACTACAAAATCTCCGTCTTCAAAGGCTTGGGGATGTCTGAGCTCTTTATCGACCCCAGCAACCTGATTCTTCTTGACGGCGAGTACCTCGTCCCGAACGACGGCACAGATTATTATTCGATGATTTCCGGCGTCGCAGATTCTCTTATACCCGGAATCAGCTTTGAAATGCCCTGTTCGGCGGAGAATCTCGAATTTATCACCGTGAGTACCGATGAATTCTACCCGGATACAGGTGAGCATGAGGGCACGTGGAACTTTGTCGAAAATCCGCAGAGCATAAACTCGCTTATCGCAATGTACTGTGCCCTTGAATACATCACCGTCCCGACAGATGAAGAGATGGTGGAGGGCGTCTGGGAGTACACGACAACCGTCGGCTTTGAAATCGACGGTGTTCGTTGCGAGTTCACAATCGACCAATACAGCACGGTGACATGGAGTACAGTTGACAGTAACTACAAATTTGTAGACGAAAATATCAGATACCTTTCGACGATAGGTCGCTATCTTTCCGGAACGCTGAACGCTGTCTTCTATAAAGGCATAATTCCCGTTTCCGACAACGATTCGGAGATTTCCGGGACGGCTACCGTCGAAATCGGCAAGGATGTCTACGAAATCACCGACCCGGACGATTTGGATAATCTGAGAATCATCTATGAGTCCCTCGGTCTCATCACCGAAGCCAACGACGAAGAGCCCGGCGAAACCGGCGTGAAAGTCACACTGACGGTTGACGGCGAGGAAGTCAAATTCAGCGTTTCGGAGGACAATATAGTCACTATTGGAGATGAGAACTTCTCCATCACCTACGGCACCGACTACTACAGCACTCTCACCAAGATTGCTGAGAATACGGGGTTGCAGTACCGTGCGGTGAACCTCCACCTTCAGAGTTCCAAAACCGGCAGTACCGACATTTCAATCACCGACGAAGAGGATATCATGTATCTGGTTTCCCTCTTCGAGAATCTCCCCGAGATAACCGACCCGACCGACGAGTTCTTCCACCGTCCGAACTACTTTGTGGTTTCCTACCGCGACAACGGCACCGAGTGCGAGTTCTATATCAATAGTTACAACCTCGTGATGTCCGACTCCTTAGGCACCGGCACCTACACCATCACCGACGGAAACAACTACTATTCGGAAATAATGGATAGGTTCTTTGAGGGAAATATGTAACCCCGAACTAAGGAATATAGCAAAGTGAATTTTCACTTTTTTCAGTACGAAAGGGTGAAAATTCACTTTTTTCAGCGTGAAAAAGTGAAAAATTCGGTTTTTTCACGTTGACGGAGGGAATTTTTCTTTGTGATTAATTCCTCTTGCCAAACCGCAAATTTTATGCTATTATAGTGATGGTAGAGAATATTTCTTGTGAAGAGGTGGGCGGCATGGACAACGATTTGAAGAACACTCTTATGATGACCGAAGAGATGAGCACGCAGTATGACACGCTGGCAAAGAACATTCTTGCTCGGCGAAGCGTGCTGTCGCACATCCTCAAAGCGACGGTAGAAGATTTCAAGGACACTCCTCCCGAGGAAATTGAGGGCTTAATCGACGGCGATATTTACGTCGGGGACGTCCCGGTGGACGCAGGGCTCACAAACAAGGCAAACGGCGACCGTGTGGTTGGTCTCAACACCGTTCAGGCGGAACAGTTCGAGGGAATGATTGTCTACGACATCGTCTTCTACGTCCGAATCGGCGACGAGCGCTCGAAAATCATCATCAACATCGAAGCTCAGAAGGATGAGCCAAGTGGGTACAACGTCCTCAACCGTGCGATTTTTTACGTAAGCAGGCTGGTTTCTTCACAAAAGGAAAGAGATTTTACCGGCAAAAATTTTGACGACCTCAGTCGGGTTTACTCAATCTGGATTTGCATGAATATGGATAAGTGCATCTGGAACCACTACCATCTGACAAACGACGAAATACTGGGCGATTACGATTGGAAGGGAAAGAAGGATATGCTGAATATCGTCCTTCTGGGGCTTCCGAAGGAGCTTCCGCCGCAGGACGAGAAATATCGCCTTCACCGTATGCTGAGTGCGCTTTTCACAGAAGGATTAACATCAAAAGAAAGAATTAATGTATTAGAAAATGAATACAGCATCCCCGCTGTACACGAATTTGGAGAGGAGCTGAACACTATGTGCAACCTGGGACAAGGAGTTTATGAAAGAGGAGAAGCGAAGGGTCGCCAAAGAGAAAGAGAAGAAAGAAATCAGGAGCAGGCAGTCAAACTTTATAAAAAGGGTTGGACTTTGTCTGAAATCGCTGAGTTTCTTGAATGTAGCATGGAGGAACTTGGTGCTTGGCTGAAGCTGAGCTGAGAGATGAGCTTAACTCTATATGCAATTATGCGTTTACCACCGGTAAGCGCATAATCTTTTGAACATATACAGTGTACAAGACAGTGAACAAGATACCATAGATGTATCTACACATGATAACAACGAAAACATACATGAAGGAGCAACACATGACCGAACAACCTCCCAAAAAGCCTCACATCCTCCGCCGGTTCCTTCCATACCTCTGGAAGTACAAGTGGATGATGATTTTCGATTTATTCTGTGCGGCGTTGACGACGCTTTGCGACATTGTTCTGCCGCAGATGATTAGCTACCTCACCAATGCGGCGGTGGATTCTTCGATTATCTTAACTGTCGAGAGCGTCCTCAGGCTTGCACTTGTGTATGTCGTCCTCCGGATTATCGACAGCGCGGCGAACTTCTACATGGCGTCGACCGGGCACATCATGGGCGTTTACATCGAGACGGATATGCGAACCGATGCCTTTCGGCATCTGCAACGCCTGAGCTCCACTTACTACTCAAACACCAAAGTCGGCACCATCATGGGCAGAATCACGAACGATTTATTCGACGTGACGGAATTCGCCCACCACTGCCCGGAGGAGTTCTTTATCGCCGCAATCAAGCTTGTTGCGTCATTTGTCATCCTCTGCGGAACCAGCGTCGCACTGACGGCGATAATCTTCGCCTGCGTGCCGCTGATGATTGTTATAAGCTTCACACTGAACAAGCACCTCAAAGCGATTTTCTACAAGCAAAGAGTAAAAGTGGGCGAGTTAAACTCCACAATCGAAGACAGCCTGCTCGGGCAACAGGTCATCAAGACCTTTGCCGCCGAAGATGAGGAGGAACAGCGCTTCGAGCGCAACAATCAGGAGTTCAAAGCCGTCAAGAAAAAGAGCTACTACATCCAGGCTACACTCAACACCTCGACCCGGCTTTTCGACGGAATCATGTACACTGTAGTTCTGCTGGCAGGCGGACTTTTCCTCGTGAACGGCAGAATCAACGCCGGAGATTTGGTTGCATACGTGATGTACGTCGGCACTCTCATCGCCACAATCCGCACCATCGTCAACTATCTTGAACAGTTCCAGCGTGGTATGACGGGAATTGAGCGATTCTTAGAGATTATGGACACTCCGATTGACATCGCCGACAAGCCGGACGCCAAAAATCTGGCGGTAGAATCCGGCGAAATCGAGTTTAAGGACGTCAGCTTCGAGTACCCGGACGACCACAACAAAGTCCTCCACAACGTAAATCTCACGATTCATCCGGGCGAAAAGCTTGCTCTTGTGGGACCTTCCGGCGGCGGAAAGACTACTCTTGTCAGCCTTATCCCGAGGTTTTATGACGTCACCGACGGCGAAATTCTTATTGACGGGCAGGACGTCCGGGACGTGACTTTGAAGAGCCTCAGAACTTCCGTCGGCGTCGTCCAGCAGGACGTCTATCTCTTCAGCGGCACCGTTGCCGAGAACATCGCCTATGGCGACTTTAATGCCAGCCGGGATGACATCATCCGTGCGGCAAAGCTAGCCGGTGCGGACAGCTTCATTTCGGAACTCAAAGACGGCTACGACACCTACGTCGGCGAACGTGGCGTCAAGCTTTCCGGCGGACAGAAGCAGAGAATCTCGATTGCAAGAGTTTTCTTGAAAAATCCTCCGATTCTCTTGCTGGATGAAGCTACCAGCGCATTGGATAACGAAAGCGAGGTATTGGTAGGTCGGAGCCTCGACCTGCTTTCAGAGGGCAGAACCACCCTGACGATTGCCCACCGTCTCACCACCATCAAAAACGCCGACCGCATCATCGTCCTCGGAGCAGAAGGCATCGAAGAGGAAGGCACGCACGAGGAGCTCCTCACCCATGAAGGACTCTACTACAGACTCTGGAACGGAATGGTTGAAGGAGAGACGATGGGGAACAGAGCATAATATGACTTGCAAAGCGAATATTTTTATGCTATCATAGCTTTAATAGTTTCCCGTTATTCCTGAGAAAGGACGCCCAATGCTCAAACGCACCTTTGAAATTCTCCGTGTTGTCGTAACCATCGCCCTTGTGGTGGTGGCTTGCGTTTATGCGGGGATTAAGCTTATGAAAATACAGATTGTTGACGGCGAGATGTATCTTTCCATGTCCCGTTCGTCAACTTCCGCTGAGAAGACCGTCTATGCCGCACGTGGGGAGATTGTCGACAGAAACGGCGTGGAGCTTGTCGAGAACGAAGTGTCCTACAACGTCATCATCGAATACTCCTTCTTTCCAAGCGACTACGAGACCCAGAACGAGATAATTCTTCGGGTTGCCGAGATTCTTTCGGAAGACGGCTTGGAATGGATTGACGACACGCCGATTACTTTCTCCACGCCATATAAGTTCTCAGATGACGCATCCGACTCCGAAATATCGAAGATAAAAGAAGAACTGCGCTTAAACAGCTACGCCACCGCCGAAAACTGCATTGACAGGCTGATTGAGAACTACGAAATCTCCGACGATTATACCGAAGAGGAGAAGCGAATCATCGCCGGTGTCCGGTACATGATGCTAATCGGGGACTTCTCCACCTCGATTGACTACACATTCATCACCGGCGTCCCGATTGAAACGGTCTCGAAAATCCGGGAGCTCTCGGGCGACCTTAACGGAATCGACATCCTTGAAAGCTACGAAAGAGTTTACATCCAGGGAGACGTCGCCCCGCACATCGTCGGCTACGTCGGTCCCGTTTACGCCGAAGAGTATGCGGAGCTGAAGACTGAGGGCTATCTAATCAGCGACACAATCGGAAAAAGCGGCATAGAAAAAGCCCTCGAAAGCGTACTTCGGGGGACGAATGGCACTAATATTGTAACTGTAGACAGCGACGGAGTGGTTACCGAGTCGGTCTCGGAGGAGGTCGAGCCGGGGAACACCGTCATGCTGACAATCGATTCGGAGCTTCAGCAGGCTTGTCAGGAGATTTTAGACAACCACATAAGCTACCTTCGGGACGGAATCCTCACAAAGACGGACAGTTCCACAAATCAGGAGCTCGATTTTTCCGACTGCGAAGCGGGAGCTATCGTCGTCCTCGACGTCAAGACAGGCGCTGTCCTTGCGGCGGCGACAAGTCCGACATACGACATAAACGACCTTCTCGAAGACTACAACTCCGTCCTCAACGCCGACGGTTCTCCTCTTTATAACCGTGCCTTTGACGGACTCTACCGCCCGGGTTCTGTAATGAAAACCGTTACTGCGACTGCGGCACTGGCGGAAGGCATCATCGACATCACCACGAAATACACTTGCAACCGGCGGTACAACTACCTCGACATCACCGTCAACTGCACCGGCTCGCACGGCTCGATTAACGTCGTTACGGCGATTCAGAAGAGCTGTAACATCTTCTTCTATCAGGTGATTCAGGAAGTCGGGCTGGATTTGTTCCTTGAATATGAAACAGCTTACGGTCTCGGGGAAGACCCCGGGCTCGAAATAAGCGCTTCTTCCGGCTATCTGGCAAGCCCTGACACTTTTGCCAATCTCGGACTCGACTGGACTTCGGGACAGCTTCTCCAGGCGGCAATCGGGCAGTCGGAAGTCGCCGTGACTCCTCTTCAGATGGCGGGAATCGCACTGACAATCGCAAACGGCGGCGTGAGATACAGCCCGTATCTTGTAGACTCTATCTGGGACTACAACATGACTGAATGTTTGGAGAAAACCGAGCCAGAAATCGCCTATATAATAGACGCCGACTATGACGAAGTCTTCGCACCGATTGTTGAGGGAATGATTCTCGCAGGAGAAAGCACGACGTCAGCGACCTATTATGCCTCAAACGAGACAAACGCCTTTTTGGCACAATTTTCGACGGACGCTTTGCCCGACAAAGTTGCAATCAAGACGGGAACTCCTCAGGCGTCGAACACCGCAACCCAGAACTCAACGGTAATCGGCTTCTATCCTGCCGACGACCCGGAAATCGCCTTCGCCGTCGTAATCGAAAACGGCGAATACGCAAAATACACCGTCCGCAAAATCATCGAAGCCTACTACGGCTGGACGACAGAAGAAGTCGAGCTGGAAAACGGGATGATGGAGAGCGTGATAGTAACGGAGTAAGTCGTCTGCGGCGGCTAAAGCCGCCTTGCCGAGCGCCTCCCTTCGGTCGGCGCACCTCTCAGTCAGCCACTTCGTGGCTGCCAGCTCCCCTTGACAGGGGAGCCTATTTTTGTTCTCTCAAAAGTTTGTTAGAATAACAAAAAGCCTCCCCTGAAAGGGGAGGGGGACCGCCGCCGAAGGCGGTGGTGGAGGGGTGCGCCCCATCAGTTCTTCAAACTATGCAACGGTGCCGGAATCTGTCCTCCTCGGTTGATGAACCGGGAGGGCGATTTTGTGTTTACGGGCATGATGGGCGCTCTGCCGAAGAGTCCTCCCCAGTCGAGCTCGTCGCCGACGGTCTTTCCGATTGCCGGAATCACCCTGACGGCGGTCGTCTTCGAGTTCACCATGCCGATTGCGGCTTCGTCGGCAATTATGCCGGCAATGGCGTCGGCGGTCGTGTCGCCGGGGATGGCTATCATATCAAGACCTACCGAGCAGACGGCTGTCATCGCTTCGAGCTTCTCAATGGTGAGTGAACCGCTCTTTGCGGCGTCAATCATTCCGGCGTCCTCAGAAACGGGGATGAATGCTCCGGAAAGTCCACCTACAGACGAGCAAGCCATAACTCCGCCCTTCTTGACTGCGTCATTGAGAAGAGCCAGAGTCGCAGTCGTTCCGGGAGCGCCGCACTGCTCCAAGCCGATTTCCTCTAAGATATGCGCAACGCTGTCTCCGACAACGGGAGTCGGTGCCAAAGACAAATCAACAATCCCGAACGGGACTCCAAGCCTTTCGGAAGCCGTTACTCCGACCAGCTGTCCCACACGGGTGATTTTATATGCGGTTGTTTTTATAATATTTGCTACTTCGTTTATATTTGCGTCTGGATTTTTTGCAAGAGCCGAGCGGACAACGCCCGGTCCCGAAACGCCGACGTTGATGATGCAGTCGGGTTCGCCGACGCCGTGATAGGCGCCCGCCATGAACGGGTTGTCATCAACCGAGTTGCAGAAGATGACGAGCTTCGCCGCACCGAAGCAGTCGTTGTCAACGGTCAGTTCAGCAGTCTTCTTGACGATTCCGCCCATCAGCTTGCAGGCGTCAAGGTTGATTCCCGCCTTAGTCGAGCCGATGTTTACAGACGAGCAAACACGCTCAGTCGAAGCAAGCGCTTCCGGAATCGACTCGATGAGCTCCCTGTCCCCAGCCGCAAAGCCCTTCTGGACGAGCGCCGAATAGCCGCCGATGAGGTTGACTCCAACAGCCGCTGCGGCTCTGTCCATAGCTTTTGCGAACGGAATCGGGCTCTCGTGGCAAGCCGCCGAGACCATCGCAATAGGTGTCACGGAAATTCGCTTGTTAATAATCGGAATCCCGTACTCCTTCTCGATTTCGGTGCCGACCTTCACGAGATTCTCGGCTTTTCTGGTAATCTTGTCGTAAACCTTGTCGCAAGCCTTGCCCACGTCGGTGTCGATACAGTCAAGAAGCGAAATGCCCATAGTAATAGTACGGATGTCAAGATTCTCATCCTGAATCATCCGGATGGTTTCCAATATGTCGCTGAGGTTTATCACTGGATTTGTCTCCTTTGTTGCGTAATTTGTCGGCTCCTTCGTCGCCGACGCCATTTCAGGCTTCGCCTGAAATGGCACCCCTCTGGCACTTCGTGCCACCTCCCCTTAACAGGGGAGGCAGTAGTGCAGAATCGCAATTGGCTCCCCTGTCAAGGGGAGCTGGCGCCCGAAGGGCGACTGAGGGGTGCCGCACGAAGTGCGGCGTCGCCGCCAGGCGACTAGATATGATGCATCGAATTAAAGATATCCTCATGCATGACATAGATGGAAAGCCCAAGCGACTTCCCGAGCTCTGACATACGGTCGGAGAGTTCCGAGAGTGGAATGCTCAGCTTCGAGATATCTACGAGCATTACCATTGCGAAGACGTCCTGGAGGACGGACTGGGTGACTTCCGTCACGTTTGCATTATATTCGGCGCACATCGACGAGACTTTTGCCAAAATCCCGACCTCGTCCTTGCCGATAACAGAAATTACAGCTTTCATTTTCAGCTTCCTTTCGAGAGTTTTGTCTTTAGTATTGTAGCACATTGGCGTGGATTTTGCAACGGGGAATTTGTCGCCCTTCGGGCGACGCCGCTCGTTTCACTCGCGGCACCTCTCAGTCAACCGCTTCGCGGTTGCCAGCTCCCCTTAACAGGGGAGCCTTTTGCGTTCTAGGAGGGTTTGCTATTGGCTCCCCTAATTTAGGGGAGCTGTCAGCCGTCAGGCTGACTGAGAGGTGCAAGTTCGGCAAAGCCGAACTTGCCGACTTCGCAAAGCGAAGTCGTAGTGACACAACGGGAGCGGCTCGGCAAGGAGACTTCAGTCTCCGTAGCCGATTATGGCTCTCACAATTTCCCCCGCCATCACAATCCCGCACCCCGCCGGCGCAAACGCCACGCTTGCCGGGATGTGCCTTCCATTTTCGGAAATCTGGGATTTCGGGGAGGTCGGCTCCTCTTTTGAATACACGACAGTGAGGCTCTTAACGCCTCGCTTTTTTAATTCGTGGCGCATTGTCCTTGCAAGCGGGCAGACGGAAGTTTTGTAGATATCCGCAACTTCAAATCTTGTCGGGTCGAGCTTGTTGCCGGCGCCCATTGCGCTGATGATTTCGGTGCCGCACGCTTTTGAATTGGTAATTAAAAGTAGCTTTGAAGAGACCGTATCTATGCAGTCGGCGATGAAGTCATATTGGGATAAATCAATCTCCGGGGCGGTGATTTCATCATAGAAGATATAGTGCGCATGAACTGTTGCGTCAGGGTTGATATCTAAAATTCTCTCCCGCATGACTTCGACTTTCGGTCTTCCTGTCGTGCTCGAAAGAGCTATAATCTGCCGGTTACGGTTCGAGACGGACACCTTGTCGCTGTCGAAGAGACTGAGCGTTCCGACGCCGGTTCTTGCAAGCATTTCGCAGACATAGCCGCCTACTCCGCCGATTCCGAAAACGGCTACATGACTGGATTTCAGGGCTTCGAGCGCCTCAGTTCCAAGCAGGTTTTCGGTTCTTGAAAATATCTCGTTATTCATGATTTTCTCACTTTCCTGAGTGCATTTATTAAAACCAAGGCAACCACGCCGATAATCGCTCCCGAAACGGCTCCCAAAATTATAAGCACCGGAAGATACCCTAAAACTCCGGTTCCCAGAAGCACGAGCGCCGCAAGAATCTGTCCTATGTTATGTCCCACTCCACCGGCAACGCTGACTCCTACAGGTGAGAATCGGTCAATCTTTTTTAAGAGCGCCATTACGAGTAGCGACAGGATTCCTCCCGCCAGGCTGTAAATCATCCCGGTGAAGCTCCCGAACATCAGCCACGACAGGACGATTCGCACTCCCGAGACGGCGGCGGCTTCTCTCCACGAGGATAAGTACAGCGCCACGAGCACTGCCAGGTTCGCCAGCCCCAGCTTTGCCCCGACGATTCCCGGCGTCGGCAACAGCATTTCAAGATACGATAGCCCGAACGCAAGCCCCGCAAGCACACCACAGAGGGCGATTTTTTTCGTTTTCGACAAAATCCGACCCTCCTAGTTTATGAAATCATATTCCGGCTCATCAGCCGTTATCTTCACGACCACTCCGCAGGGCAAACAGACAATCGACTCGCCCGACTTCGAGATACTCCCCGACTTCTCGCAAAGCCCATCCGGGCAGGTGGAGTCCACAACCCAGACTTCGCCGTCCTCAATAATGACAGTCAGAAGCCCGTCGACAGAAATTTCGACATTTTTCGACAAATCGGCTTCTGTGTATGTTGTGCCGTTCAGAGTGATAACGACCGTCGAGCCGTCCGACTTCAGGGCGGCTGTGAGGGTGAGGAGCAAGCCCGCCACCAGAGCTATGGCGATGAAGAGGAGAAGGTCGGATTTTAATTTATGTTTCATCGGTGCTCCCATCCTCATAAACCCACAACACCTCAACCCCTAATTCTTCCGCCAATGCCTTCCCGCTTTCAACATCCATACAGAAGAGCGAAGTCGACAGTGCGTCTCCGAGGCTGGAGCTCTCGCAGATTACGGTTACCGAGCGATATAGGTTTGCGGGATAGAGGGTTTCAGGGTCGATTATGTGGGAGTAAGTCTCGCCGTCGATGACGGTGTAGCGTTCGTAATCGCCGCTGGTGACGACGGACTGGTCGGCGACTTCAACAGTTTTGAGAATACCGCCGTCGGGGTTCTGGATTCCGATTACCCACTTGCCGGTGGGCTTTTCGCCGACGGTTTTGACGTTCCCGCCCAAATCCAATGCGAAGCTTGTGAGCCCGTAGGAGCTTGCCACTTCTGCGGCACAGTCTGCGGCATAGCCTTTGGCAATCGAGCCGACGTCGACGGTCATGTGGGGGTCGGTAATCGTGACGGTGTCGCCGTCTATAACGAGATTCGCAATATCGCAATGAGTGCTCGCTTCCTGTAGGACTTCATCGTCGGGCAAAATCCCCGTCTCCCGGGCTTCGTGCCAGAGAGTGAGTACCGAGCCCATAGCGATATTCAGCTTCCCGCCGGAAAGGTCGTAGAATAGGACTCCGATGTCGAGAAGCTCCAAGATGTCGTGGTCGGCGTTCTCGAGAATCTTGTTGTCGTTAAGGTCTTTTAAGGAGCCTTCGCCGCCGTCGTAGATGTCGAAAAGTGCGTCGAGGCGGGAAAGTTCACTGTAAACCGCTTCCGAAACCGTCTCAAACTCTTCGTCCGAAGAGCAATAGGCGGTAAAAGTGCAGTCGGTGTCGAATAAATCGGTGTAGACCGCTTCGTAGCGGGATAGCGAGCTCCCACAGCCGCAGAGCGACAGCAGGAGCAGACACACTAAAGTGCAAGCCATAAGAACGGCTAAAAATCTTTTCATAGCTTTACGATAATCTTCGCCGGGCATTTCTCGGCGCACTTGCCGCAACCGATGCACTTCGAGTGATCTATATGCGCAAGGTTATTCTCAATGGTGATGGCGCCGGTTTCGCAAACTCTCTGGCAGAGCCCGCAACCGATACATCCGACCGGGCAGACCGACTTCACGTCCTTGCCTTTTGCATGAGAAGAGCACTTCACCATGTACTTGGCACTATAAGGGATGAGTTCGATAAGATGAGCAGGACAGACATTGACACAGCTTCCGCAGCCCTGGCAGGATTCGCGGTCGATGACTGCGACGCCGTCGATGATTTTTATGCCACCTTCGGGGCAGACGTCCTGACAGCTTCCGAACCCGCAACAGCTGAATCCGCAACCTTTAGGTCCGTGCTTCGGCGCCATGTAGCAGATGCGGCAGTCGTGCTCGTCAAAATAGTCGTAGAGCATTGTGGAAGTCGAGTTCGTCCCTGCACACTTCACATAGGCGACCATTCTTTCGCCCTGAGAAAGGCTTAGTCCCAAAATCTCGCCGATTTTAACTTTATCGGAGGCATTGCAAAGCGTCGGTTCGGCTTTTCCTTCGGCTACTGCTTTGGCATAAGCGTCACATCCGGCATAGCCGCAGGCGCCGCAGTTCGAGCCTGCTAAACATTCACGAATCTGAGCTTCCTTCGGGTCGACTTCTACTTTGAATTTCTTTGAGAGAAAGCCGAGAGCGATTCCGACGATGATACTTATCACGACGATAACCGCCGCCGCAACAATGATTTCTGTTATCATACTCTCACCTCACATTGTTCCCGAGAAGCCGACGAAGGCGATTGCCATCAGCCCGGCGGTTACAAGCACAATCGGCATACCCTGGAAAGCCTCCGGGACGTCGTTGTCCTCGATTCTCTCACGGATTCCCGACATGATGACTATTGCAATCAGGAATCCGATTGCGGTTCCTACAGAATAAATCATAGTCTCAGCGAAGGTGTAGCTGTTCTGTGCGGAGTCAATTGCGACGCCGAGAACCGAGCAGTTGGTGGTGATAAGCGGAAGGTAAACTCCCAAAGACTTATAGAGCGACGGCATCGTTTTCTTAAGAATAATCTCGACCGACTGAACCAGCCCGGCAATGATGAGGATGAAGACTATTGTCCGAAGATACGAATAGGTCTCGCCCAATATGTAAATATTTATGAAGTAGGTTATGCAGGAGGAAACGGTGATGACGGCGATAACTGCCGTTCCCATTCCGACGGCTGTCGAGGTCTTGCGGGAGACTCCCAAAAACGGGCAGAGTCCCAAGAACCTGCTCAGGACGACGTTATTAACAAGCGCCGCAGAGATGATTCCGACTACCAAAGTGGTCAAAGCACTCATTTGCCGTCACCTCCTTCTTTAGCTTCTGCACGGAAGGCGCAAGCGGCGCCACATCCGGCACAGTTGCCGGCACACGATTCTGAACTCTTCTTGTTTGTAGCAGATGGAGCGCCGAGCTTGTTCTGAAGAGCAGTCAGCACTGCTAAGACAAAGAACGCTCCGGGAGCCATAATCATGATTGAAATCGGCTCAAAGCTGTCGGGCATAATGTTGAATCCAAACAGTGTGCCTGCTCCGAGGAGCTCTCTTATAGCGCCGATGATGGTGAGTGCAAGAGTGAATCCCAAGCCCATTCCGAGTCCGTCAAAGAAGGAAGCAACCGGAGGATTCTTTGAGGCATAGCTTTCAGCACGCCCCATTATAATGCAGTTTACGACGATAAGCGGGATGTAGAGCCCGAGTGAAGCATAAAGGCTCCGAACATACGCCTGCATGAGGAGCTCGACAATCGTTACGAACGAAGCGATTACTACTATGTACGCAGGCATTCTGACACTTTCGGGGATGAATTTCCGAAGGAGCGAAATAATCAGATTCGAGAGCATCAGGACAAAGCAGGTCGAAAGACCCATGCCTAAGCCGTTCATGGCACTCGTCGTGACGGCAAGAGTCGGGCACATTCCGAGCATGAGAACAAGCGTCGGGTTCTCCTTAATTATGCCGTTATAGAGCCGTTCAAGAGCTGTTTTCATGAGTTTTCGCCTCCTTCACCGTAGCCGAAGTATTCCCCGGCAAAGTCTAAAGCCGCATTTACGGCGTTTGTTACCGCCCGGGTGGTCTTTGTTGCGCCCGAGATGGCGTCTATCTCGTTATCAGCGGTGGCACCGGTCTTTGTGTAGATGACTTCGCCGCTCTTTCCTATGTACTGCGAAATCCACTCTTCGTTCTGGCAATTTGCGCCGAGACCCGAAGTCTCAGACATCGAAGTCACGACAATTCCGGTGATGACGCCGTCGGTGTCTATGCCTATTGTTATGTCTATATCCCCGCCATAGCCTTTGTGAGATGTGACGGATAAAACCGCACCGATTTCGTTTCCTTCGGAATCATAGGCGTATAGCGCCGTGTTGAGAGTGTTGTCTTCGCCGAAAACTTCGGTTTCCGTGACTTCTGCTTCGACAAAATCCGACGCTTCGGACATTACCGCCGAGTAGGAGTCGGTGAGCTCTTTAGCCTCTGCCGCCGCAATTGTGTCTTTTGTGAGCTGGTATACTATCGAGAGAAGAAGTCCGGTGACAAGAGTTATCACAACCAGCTTCAGGGTATCAATTACTATCTTTTTCATTTCGCCTTCTCCTTTCTTAAACCGAAAGGTCTCGGCTGGGTGGCTTTTTCAAGAAGCGGAGTCAGGAGGTTAGCGATTATGATTGCATAACTCATTCCCTCTGTCGAGCCGCCGAAGCATCTTATAAACGCTACTAAAAGACCTATTACAACTGCATAGATTACCTGTCCCCAGTTTGTAACGGGAGCTGTGACGTAGTCGGTCGCCATGAATACGGCGCCGAAGAGGAGTCCGCCCGAGAGAAGCTGAACCGTCATGTAGCTTAAAGTTACCGATTCGCCAGCCATGTTTCCGAAGATGAAGAGAAACACTGCCGCAGAAGCCACTGTGCATACAGGAATTTTCGGGGAGATTACCCTTCTGCAAACTAAGTAGATAAATCCGACCAGGATTGCGATTACCGAAGTTTCTCCAATAGTTCCGACGTGGTTTCCTAGAAGCAAGGAGCTGAGTGAAACCGTTTCTCCCGAAGCAAAAGCCGTCAATGGAGTTGCGCTTGAAACGCCGTCGAGAGCCGGGTAGTTCGTCATAATCGACGGGAAAGATATCAGTAAGAAGCACCTTGCGGCACAGGCAGGGTTCATGAAGTTCTGCCCGAGTCCGCCATAGAGCATCTTTACGACGATTATTGCGAACGCTCCGCCCAAAATCGGGAGCCAGATTGGTGCGGTTGAATATAAGTTGCAGGCGAGAATCAAGCCTGTGACGACCGCCGAGCAGTCGCCGATTGTGTTCTTTTTGTGCATGAGCTTATCATATAAGAACTCGCACAACACACATGAGCCGACAGAAAGGGCGACTACAAGAGCCGCACGCCATCCGCCGTAGTAGATTCCAATTATGATTGACGGAATCAGCGCTATTGCCACATCGAGCATAACCGAGCGTGTTGTGCCCTTGTCCCTCACGTGGGGCGAAATTGACATATTCAGCTTCATTTTTTCGCCTTCTTTCTCTGGGTTACTTCACGTTTTGCCGCAGTGATTGACTGGGAAAGTCTCCGCTTTGCGGGACAGATATATGTGCAGGAGCCACAGCTTATACATTCAAGTCCGCCGAGCTTTTCAAATTCTTCGTATTTTCTCTTGTCCGCCAGATCTTTGAGCTTCAGCGGCATCAGGTTTTCGGGGCAGGCGTCCATGCAACGTCCGCATCTTATGCAAGCCGTAGCTTCGAGATTTTTGACTTCATCATGTGTGAGGCACAAGATACAAGACGTAGTTTTCGTGATGGGAACGTCCAGATCTATTATCGATGGTCCCATCATAGGTCCGCCGAAGATTATCTTTTCGGGTTCCTGTTTAAAACCGCCTGCCGCTTCGACCAGTTCTCTGGCGCAGATTCCAATCGGGACTTCAAAGTTCGACGGGTTCACGATTGCGTCTCCCGTAACGGTGACTACTCTTGTCATAAGTGGAGTCCTCGAGCAGACGGCGTCCGCCGCCGCCATTATGGTGGAAAGATTTATTACGACGCAACCGGCATCGGCAGGGAGCATTTTTGAATTAATCTGCCGCCCGGTGACCGCTTCGATTATCAGTCGCTCGCCGCCCTGAGGGTACTTTGTCTTTAAGGGCTGGACTATCATCCGTTCGCTTCCCTCGGTGGCTTTGGCAAGAGCTTCGATGGCTTCCGGCTTGTTGTTCTCAACAGCAAATACGCCTTTTGCGTTATCGAAAAGTTTGAGAACTACTTTTAAGCCCAGAACCGCCTTTTCGGGGCGCTCAATCATCAGCCGGTAGTCGCAGGTTATGTAAGGCTCGCACTCAGCGCCGTTCACGATGACATAATCGATTTTCGTGTCATCTTTAACTGCCAGTTTTACCGACAGTGGGAATCCCGCACCGCCCATTCCGACAAGACCTGCCGAGCGGATAGCTTCCCGAATCTCGTCTTTTGTGAGATTCTCGTAATCTCTAGGCTCGCCCAAGCCTTCGACCGCTTCGTACTCGTAGTCGTTTTCAATAGTGATGGCTGTAACGTCGTCGCCGGATGATGTGGGAACCGGTTTGATAGACTTGACAGTCCCCGAAACCGACGAGCAGATATCGGCGGAAACAAACGACGGAGCCTTTCCAATCGTCTCCCCCACAAGAACTCTCTGTCCGACCGCAACGCACGGCTGAGCCGGGGCACCGATGTGCTGACTCATAAGATATGATATTTCGCCCTTCGGGGAGAGCTTTTCGACAGGACACTCCCGGGACATCTCTTTATTCCCTTTCGGATGCACCCCGCCCTTGAAACTCTTAACACGACTTGCGAGCATAATGAACACCTCTTCTTTGGTTTGTTGAAGGTTATACTATATTATAATATCACAGAATCTACAAAAAAGCAATATTGACATTACTTATATTTCGGGGTATACTTAATCTGAGTATTTATACGTATGAAAGGAGCCATCACAATGGCATTTTTAGATAAAATATTCGGCACATACAGCGACAAAGAACTCAGAAAAATCGAGCCTATAAAGCAGAAAGTCCTCGATTTGGAGGACAAGTACAAGGCATATTCGGATGCGGATTTGCGGGGAGAGACCGACAGGTTCAAATCTGAGCTTGCTTCCGGCAAGACGCTTGACGACATCATGCCGGAGGCGCTGGCGGTATGCCGTGAAGCGGCGGCAAGAGTCTTAGGCAAGCGTGCTTTCCCTGTCCAGATTGTCGGCGCAATAGTTCTCCATCAGGGACGAATCGCCGAGATGAAGACCGGTGAAGGAAAAACCCTCACGGCTTGCCTGGCATCATACCTCAATGCCCTCAGCGGCGAAGGTGTCCACGTCGTAACCGTCAACGACTATCTCGCTAAGTTCCAGTCGGAAGAGATGGGAAGAGTCTACAGATTCTTAGGGCTCTCAATCGGCGTGGTTCTACACTCTATGAACAACGACGAGAGAAGAGAAGCCTATGCCTGCGACATCACCTATGGCACGAACAACGAGTTCGGCTTTGACTACCTTCGTGACAACATGGTTATATACAAGAAGAACCGTGTTCAGCGTGGGCACGCCTTCGCAATCGTCGATGAGGTCGACTCGATTTTGATTGACGAGGCGAGGACTCCTCTTATCATCTCCGGAAAGGGCGACCAATCGACAGATATGTATCAGAGAGCCGACAGGTTTGCGAAGACTCTTCACAAAAACGTCGTTGTAGAAGTCGAAAAGAAAGTAGATACCGACGAGGTCTATGACGGCGACTATATTGTCGACGAGAAAGCCGGGACAGCAACCCTCACCAAAAAGGGCACCGCAAAAGCCGAAGCTTATTTCGGAGTCGAGAATCTTTCCGACAGTGACAACATCACACTTCTCCATCACATAAACCAGGCTATCAAGGCGAACGGCGTCATGAAGAAGGACATAAATTACGTCGTCAAGGACGGCGAGGTCATCATCGTCGACGAGTTCACCGGGCGTCTTATGTATGGCAGACGCTATAACGACGGACTCCATCAGGCTATTGAGGCAAAAGAAGGCGTCAAGGTCGCCCACGAGTCGAAGACGATTGCAACAATCACCTTCCAGAATTACTTTAGACTGTATAAAAAGCTCTCCGGTATGACGGGTACTGCCGCCACCGAAGAGGACGAATTCAAGGAAATCTACAGGCTCGACGTTGTCGTCATCCCGACAAATATGCCGATGATTAGAATCGACCACCCGGACGTCGTCTATAAGACAGAGAAGGCTAAGTTCAACGCAGTCATCGACCAGGTAGTCGAGTGCCACAAGAAGGGACAGCCGGTTCTCGTAGGTACTATTTCGATTGAGAAGTCGGAGCTTCTTTCAAAGATGCTGAAGCAAAGAGGAATCGAGCACGAGGTCTTAAACGCCAAGCACCATGAAAGAGAAGCCCAGATTGTCGCTCAGGCAGGACAATTAGGTGCCGTCACAATCGCCACCAACATGGCAGGACGTGGTACCGACATCATGCTCGGCGGTAATGCTGAGTTCCTTGCAAAGGCTGAGCTCCGCAAAAACGAGTACACCGAAGAAGAGATTTACGAAATCACCGGTTTCAACGAAACTGAGGATGAAAGAATCACCGAGGGCAGAAAGCTCTATCACGATTCCTATGAGAAGTTTTCAGAAGATATAAAAGAGAAAGCAAAAGCCGTCAAGGCGGCAGGCGGTCTCTTCATAATCGGTACCGAACGCCACGAGTCGAGACGTATCGACAACCAGCTCCGTGGACGTTCCGGTCGTCAGGGCGACGAGGGCGAAAGCCGGTTCTATCTCTCGCTTGAAGACGATTTGATGAGACTCTTCGGCGGCGACAGAATCACCAATATGATGAACACGATGAACGTCGATGACAACATGCCGATTGAGTCGAAGATGCTCTCAAATACCATCGAATCCGCCCAGAAGAAGGTCGAAGGACGGAACTTTGCTATAAGAAAGAACGTCCTCAACTACGACGACGTAATGAACCAGCAGCGTGAAATCATCTACAAGGAGCGCTCACAGGTTCTCGAAGGCGAGGACATCCACGAAAATATCTTAAAGATGATTCGGGACTTCGTCTCAAACAGCGTGAACACCTATCTTGCAGGAGAAGAACAGGAAAACTGGAACTTCGCAGGGCTTCGGGAGCACTTCTCCGGACTCTTCACTGTCCCGAACGACTTTAACTACTCGGTAAACGAGCTCAGTGACCTCACCCGTGAAAAAGTAGCTGAGGAAGTCACCGAAGTGGCTTTGAAGGCTTACGACGACAAGGAAACCGAGCTCGGCAAGGAAATCCTACGTGAGTGTGAGAGAGTTGCGCTTCTGAGAACCGTTGACACCAAGTGGATGCAACACATCGACGACATGGACGAGCTGAAAAAGGGAATCGCACTCCGTTCATACGGCAGTCACGACCCGGTTGTCGCCTACCGCATGGAAGGCTTCGACATGTTCGACGCTATGATTCAGTCGATTTGCGAGGACACCGTCCGAATCCTCTATCATACTCACCTAAGAAAAGACGCCCCCATCAAGCGGGAGCAGGTCTTGAAAGCCGACCCCACCGGCGGCTCCTCTGACGGTTCAGTCAGCGCCACCCGCAAAGTCGGCAAGAAAATCGGACGCAACGACCCGTGCCCTTGCGGAAGCGGGAAGAAGTATAAGAAGTGTTGCGGGAGGGACTTATAATCACGGCGGCACAAAAAATTGCCGCCATACGGCGACAATTATAGGATGTCTTCATACTTTCTCTTGGCGTAGATAACCCGATAGACTTTGATTTCCTTGTTTTTATGGTCTACACGGTAGAAAATCAGGTATTTCTTAACTTGAAGCCTCCTGAAATCAGACTTGCAGACACGCTCGCTTTTGACTAAAGGACACATTTCGGGATTATACCTTACCAAGTCAAGGGCATCGTAGATGTCTTGTATGAGATTGACGGCAGCTGACGGATTTTCAAGAATCCTTGAGATATACTCAAAAGTCTCATCTAAATTCTGAGCCGCACTGGGCAGAATTTTTAACGAATATTTTTCAGGCACCGTACTTCTCCTTCATCGACGCAAAGAATTCATCTCCGTCTATCCAAGGAGCACCGTTTTCTTCCTCTCTAACAGCTTCATTGATGATTCCGGCAAGCTCAGCCTCTGCCATCTGTTTCTCATAAAGGTCAACGCTCATGAGAACCATTTTGCCATAGCCGTTTTTTGTGATGACTATCGGAACTTTGCTCTCCTCGCATGTTTTAGAAATTTGTGAAGTGTTTTTGAGCTCATTAATCGGGATTACTTTTGGCAATGCCATGATTCATACCTCCATATCGGGATTATTATGGTTTTATTATACCATAATTCGCCCATGATTACAAGTGGAAATTTTATATTATGAGGAGAAATTTATGCACACATCCTTCCATCCCGCAGATATCTTATTACCAGCCGAAAACACCGACATGCAAAAGTGGTCGGTCGTTGCTTGCGACCAGTTTACCGGGGAGCCGGAATATTGGGAAAAGACCGAGAATATAGTCGGGGGCAGTCCGTCGACTTTGCGACTTGTTTTGCCGGAGATTTATCTTGGGAAGCCGGACACGGACGAACGTATCGCCGAAATCAACCGGAATATTGACGATTATCTCTCGTCGGGAGTCTTCCGTGAATATAAGAACGCCATGATTTATGTCCGGCGGGTTCAGTCGGACGGGAAGCTCCGGGAAGGAATCGTCGGCGCTGTCGATCTGGAAGAGTACGATTACCGTCCGGGGTCTTCGTCGCAGATTCGTGCAACAGAAGCGACCGTTGCGGAGCGGATTCCGCCGAGACTCAAAATCCGTGAGAATGCGAAGCTTGAACTCCCGCATATAATGATTCTGATTGACGACCCCGGGCGCACCGTTATTGAGCCACTTTCGGGGAAGTTGCCATCCCTTACGAAGCTCTACGACTTCGACCTCATGCAGGGCGGAGGGAGCATTTCCGGATATCTCCTACGGGATGAAGAGATTTCTTCGGTAGATTCGGCGCTGGGGGAGCTCTCCCAAAAAAGCGAACTGCTGTTTGCTATGGGCGACGGGAACCACTCTCTCGCCACCGCCAAAGAGCACTATGAGCGCCTGAAGCGTGAGAATCCGGGCACCGATATGAGTAATCACCCGGCAAGATATGCCCTCTGCGAAATCGTCAATCTCCATTCGGACGCCCTCGAATTTGAGGCGATTCACCGGATTGTGACGGGCGTTAATCCCACGCATTTACTCGAAAAAATGTCAGAAAAGCTCGGCACGAGTCCCGAAGGCGACGGACAGAAGCTGACTGTCGTCACCGGCGGCTCTGAACAGAATCTCACGATTCACCACCCGCTGTCAAAGCTCGCTGTCGGGAGCTTGCAGACCTTCTTAGATGAATATCTCAGGGACTTCGGCGGCGAAATCGACTATATCCACGGCGAAGAGGTGCTGAAGAGCCTCGCAGGGAACCAAAATTCCGTCGGCTTTATCCTTCAGCCGATGGATAAGTCAGACCTTTTCCCCGCCGTAATCCAAGACGGCGCCCTCCCGAGAAAGACTTTCTCGATGGGGCATGCGGAGGATAAGAGATATTATCTGGAAGCGAGGAGAATTAAGGTTTGATATACACAATCACAGCACCAATTTACATCGTCTTCTTCGCCACCGACCTGAAGACCGGGCGGTTTATCCGCACGGTGACACGGCACCGGTTCAACCATGCGGCGATTTCGCTTGACGGGATGAGGACGTTTTACTCCTTCTCCCGGCTCTACATCGACCACCCGATGATTTCGGGACTTGTCTGCGAGTCGCCGAAAAGATACCTGATGACCGGCAAGACGGTTCTGAGGGCGTACCGGATTGACGTCGACCTTGAAACCTATGAGCTGATACAGTCCCACATCTCCGAAATGCTCGCTTTGCGGGACGACTATGTCTATAACTTCATCTCCTGCGGGACGTACATGCTCGGAAGGCGCTTCACAAGAAAAAGGGCGTTCACGTGCGTTGAGTTCGTCCGGGACACACTTGTCTATGGCGGAATCCTATTTGACAACCAGCACCACAAGGTCGGTGTTGACTCTCTTGAAAATGAGCTCGCCGCCTGCGGCTACAAAATGAACGAAGGCACCGCCCGGGAGCTCCTGATGCGCACATCCTGGGGCGACGACCCATACCTCGACGACTGCGGCGGCAGATTCGCCGTCATGAGGGAAGCGTCCAGGAGGCTTTATAGGATGATAAGGTACTAGGTGCATTGTCGGCTTCAGCGACTGCGTCGCTTCCGCCGACGCGCCTCCCGCTGGTCGGCGCACCTCTCAGTCAGCTTCGCTGACAGCTCCCCTTGACAGGGGAGCCTTTTTTGCGAGCACTACTGGCTCCCCTGTCAAGGGGAGCTGGCGCCCGAAGGGCGACTGAGAGGTGCCGTGAGCCGCAGGCGAACGGCGTCGCCCGAAGGGCGACAATTTTTCTTTTCCCTATTGACAACCCAATCCCCATATGTTATAATCTCAAATGACAAATAAAGTTGTCAAAAAGACAACCAAATTTGTCAAAGGAGGCTCAGGTATGCCAATACTGAAAAATCATCTGAAGGAGAAACGGGCGGCGCTGGGAGTGAACCAGCAGGAGATGGGACGGCTCTGTGGCGTGTCAAGGCAGACGATAAGCCTTATCGAGCGTGGAGACTATTCCCCGTCGGTGACGCTGGCGCTGACTATTGCCCGGGTCTGCGACTGCTCCGTCGATGAAATATTTTATTTGCAGGAGGATTCGGAAAATGGAAAATAATGAAATCAAAAAGGATAACAAGAAGGCTCTGCCGATGTTTATCGGGATAATCGTCCTATCGGCGGTGGTCGGGTTCGTGCTCGGGCTTGCGTCCGTGTTCGTCGAACATTCGGACAGAATCGGGGAGCTCGGAGCGCTTTTCGGAAAGTACATGGCGCCCTGCCTGATGGTGGCGCTGGCGATTATCGGCTTTGTCGCCGTGATGGCGGAGGCGATTATTCTTCAGCAGAAGGCGGTCGACGCCGTCAAGTCAACGAACCCCGAAAAGAAGGGCTCCGTCTACGACATGAGATTCCAGAAAAAGTGGCTCGCAAGCTGTGACGAGGCGGAAAAGGCGATGATTGGGCAGTGCGCCTACAAAGCCTACCAGACCACCAACACCACCTGCACCGTCCTTGCCGTGATTCTTGCCCTTTCTGCGATGATCTTCGGCACCGGCTTCCTGCCGTCGCTCGCCGTCTGCATTGTCTGGCTGGCGAATACTTCGGCATATATGAAAGCGGCGAAGAAATTAGGTAGGGTAGGAGTTATGTAGGAAACCCCTCCGGCGCTTTGCGCCACCTCCCCTTTCAGGGGAGGCTATGACTGCTCCTATACAACTTTATGATAGAACCGCTCTAAGCCTCACCTGAAAGGGGAGGGGGACCATGCGAAGCATGGTGGAGGGGTTTCCGGAAAGGATGATAACATGAAAAGTCAAAATTTTGAAAGAACCCTCCCCGAGGGCTACAAAGAATCCTATGTCATCGACGCAACCAAGGGCAAGTTCAGCCTGTGGCTCAACGTCATTGCGATGGCGCTGATGGTCGTTATTGCCGTGCCGTTGGTGATTGTAATCTTCCATATGGGCGAGGTGCACGTCAGCAGTACATTCCTGCTGATACTCTGCGGCTTGCTCATCGTCTACACGATTCTCCACGAGCTCACCCACGGGATTGCCTACAAGCTGATGACTGGCGAGAAGCTCACGTTCGGGCTGACTCTGACGGTCGCATACTGCGGCGTGCCAAAAATTTACGTATACAGAAAGACGGCGATGGTCGCTCTCTTAGCGCCGTTCACCGTCTACTCGATTCTGTTTATTGCGCTTCTCGTCGCTCTTCCCGACCCGACAATGAAGCTCGCCGTCGCACTCCTCTTCGCCATCCACTTCGGCGGCTGTGCGGGGGATTTGTACGACACCTTCATCTACCTGACAAAATTCAAGGACCCGACAACCCTTATGCAGGATACGGGTCCGAGGCAGACGTTCTATACGAAATAGAACTACTCTTCACTCCAAAAATCGCACCCGACCATGTACCATCTTCCGCCGGTTTTCAGGACGAAGCACTCGAATTCGATGTCGCTTTCCGACAGGGAGCCGGCGAAGTTGGCGTTGACGTAAACTCCGTAGACGTTAGAAGTGCTGATACTGGAGCCGTAAATCTCTTCATAGCTCTCGGCGAAGTAATCGATGTACTCGTCGTCGGGGCGCTCGGCGTCGCCGAAAGTAAGGGTTATCACAACATCCTCGCCGAATTCGTCGAAGACGTCGTAATAGAGCTCGTCCATGTACTGGTACTCGGAGTATTCAAGGTCGGCTCTCTCCGTCTCATAGTCGGAAGCAATCGCCGCCGGCATGGTGTCGACATAGGAATCGAAATCACGCTCGGAAATCGCCGTGAAGTACTGGCTGATAACGTCCTGATACCCCGTGCCCGCTCCGAAAAGCGAATCCCGGAACACAAACAGAAGCAGAAGCACTATCACAACAATAATCGCAACGAGGGCGTAGACCTCTTTTTTTATGGATTTCTTTTCTGGCATGAGTACCTCCTCGGAAACCCCTCAGTCAGCCTGCGGCTGACAGCTCCCCTTTCAGGGGAGCCTTTTTTATTTTCTCAAACGCTTCATAGAAGCAGTCATAGCCTCCCCTGAAAGGGGAGGTGGCACGAAGTGCCGGAGGGGTTTCTAAAACGCAATCTTCTCCGAAATATAATTCTCCAATTCGCTAATCGGCATCCTTACCTGCTCCATGGTGTCTCTGTCACGGACGGTTACGCAGCCATCCGTCTGGGAGTCGAAGTCATAGGTGATGCACCACGGTGTGCCGATTTCGTCTTCACGGCGATATCTCTTGCCGATTGAGCCGGTTTCGTCGAAGTCAATCATCAGCTTCTTCGAGAGTCCGGCATAGACCTTCTCATACGCTTCATCCGAAAGCTTCTTCGACAACGGAAGGACAGCCGCCTTGTAGGGAGCGACAACCGGGCTCAGATGCAGAACGGTTCTCACGTCGTTCTTCTCGGCGTCGATGACTTCCTCGTCGTAAGCCTCGCACAACAGAGCTAAGAATGTTCTGTCGAGACCGTAGGTCGACTCTACTATATATGGTATAAACTTCTCGTTGGTTTCCGGGTCGAGATACTCTATCTTGGTGCCGGAGTATTCCTGATGACGTGTCAGGTCGTAGTTGGTACGGTTGTGGGTGCCGTTGATTTCGCCCCAGCCGAACGGGAAGAGGAACTCGATATCACACGCCGCCTTGGCATAGTGCGCAAGCTTCTCGTGGTCGTGGTATCTCAAATGGTCGGCAGGGATGCCCAAATCCTCGAAGTACTGCTTGCCGAAAGCCTTGAAGTACTCGTAGAGCTCGGCGTCCGTGCCTTCCTTGCAGAAGGTCTGGAACTCCATCTGCTCGAACTCAATCGTTCTGAAGATGAAGTTGCCGGGGGTGATTTCGTTTCTGAAAGCCTTGCCAATCTGCCCGATTGAAAACGGAAGCTTTGCACGCATGGTGCGCTGGACGTTCAAGAAGTTGACATACTCGCCCTGAGCGTTCTCGGGACGAAGATAAATGATGTTCTTTGCGTCCTCGGTGACTCCTCTGTAGGTCTGGAACATGAGGTTGAATTCCCTGATGTCGGTGAAATTGTGCTTGCCGCAGTGCGGGCATGGAATGTGGTGCTCCTTTATATAGTCGAACATCTCCGCCTTCGTCATTCCGTCAGCGTGGGCGTTCGGGTCGAAGTCGTCGATGAGGTTATCGGCACGGAATCTCATCTTGCACTCCTTGCAGTCAAGAAGCGGGTCGGAGAAGCTGGCGACGTGACCGCTTGCCTCCCACACTCTCGGGTGCATGAGGATGTCGGCGTCCATCTCGTAGCTGTTCTTTCTCTCCTGGATGAATCTCTTGCGCCAGGTGTCCTTGATATTGTTCTTCATTCTGGCGCCCAGAGGACCGTAGTCCCAGGTGTTGGCGAGACCGCCGTAGATATCGCTTCCGGCAAATACAAACCCTCTGCCCTTGCAGAGAGCAACAATTTTGTCCATAGACTTCTGAGTGTTGTCCATATTAACAGCCCTTTCAAAAGGTGATATTTTTCAGAGACTATTGTAGCGCATTTTATGACGGTTGTCAAGCTGTAGAGAAGTTCGCTTGTGAACTTCTATATCCAGCCCGAAAAATGTGCCGACCCAAAAAGCGGGCGGATGATTTCCGCCCTACTTGATAACCTGTTAAATTTGTGCTATACTATTATAGTATAGATATCACTCGCTGATTTCCTTGATTCTCGCCTCGCTGTTTTTAATCAGGTTGACGGTGGAGGAGTAGTATTGCGGGAACTCTTCCGAAAGGCTCTGGGTCGTGATTTCGGGGGACTGGTCCTCCTGGACGGCGTCTTCGCCGGGGATGACTACTCCCTTCAAGGCGGCGTTCAGCTTCGCTTCGGCAAGGCTCATTGCGGCATCACAGCTGGACTTTGCCAACGTTTTGTCAACAACAAAGAATTTCTGGTCGTTTTTCGGATTCGCAGAGTAGATATATCGGAAGCATTTATAGACCGAAAGCATGAGGTACTGAGAAACCTCCTTGATGACGGTCGCCGAGCGGAATTTTCCCAAAAGAGAAAAGACCACGTTCAGTGAGTTCACAATCAGCTTTTTGTTGAAGGCAATCATCATCGTTCCGGGAGTGACTCTCTCCTTGCGGGACGGGTCGTCGTCCGGAAGCTCGTCAATCGAAATCACCTTGCCCTGCGGCTCAGGGGAGCGTCCGAGAAGATAATCGCAGGAAACGCCATAGTAGTCTGCGGCTTTCACTAAGAAATCGAGCCCGCACTCACGCTTGCCCTTTTCGTAATGGGAAAGAAGACCCTGGGAAATCCCGAGGTCAGCTGCTGCCTGCTTCTGTGAAATCTTCTTTTCTTTTCTTAAAAGTGCCATAATTCTGGCAAAGTCCGAGTTCATTAAATCATCCCCGAAAATATCAACGTAGAGAATATTATACACCGGATTTTACAGATTGTAAAGGACTTTTCGGTTCGGCTTTTTCACCAAAATTTCACTATAAAATTTGTACATAATGACGAAAGGAATCTTAATATGGTCGGCTACAGAATTCATTTTATCCGCCACGGAATAACTGTTGCGAACGAAGAAGGCAGATACGTCGGAATCACCGAGTCACCGATTTCGGAAAGAGGACGCCGGGAGCTCCTCGAAAAGCGTGAAAAGATGGTCTATCCACCTGCCGACAAGGTCTATGTGAGTCCTCTGAAGCGCTGCATCTCGACTGCCGCCTGCCTCTATCCGGAAGGCTATGCCCGGGTCGTCCCCGAGTTCCGGGAGATGAATTTCGGCGACTTTGAGGGCAAAAAGGCGGTTGACCTCATGAACCGTGAGGACTACAAGCAGTTCTTAAAAGGCGGTCTCGACAATCCTCCTCCAAACGGTGAAAGCCTCCGGCAGGTCGTTATGAGAACGATTGAAGGGATGCAGTTTCTCGCCGAAGACATCATGAAAAATGGCTATAAAAATGCCGTCGTAGTCACCCACGGCGGAATTATAATGAACGTGATGAGCTGTTTCGGGCTCCCGAAGAAGAACCCGAACGACTTTGCCTGCGACTTCGGCGAAGGCTTCACCGTCATGCTGACAGCCCAGATGTGGCAGACGTCCCAGGCGGTGGAGATTATGGGGAGGATACCGACGGTCAGGAATGAGTAATGCGGGATTCTGCAAAGATTTTTGAGAAGGGTTGTAAAATCGCAAATAGTGTGGTATAATCTTAATGGTAGCGTATCAGAAGGTGAAGTTTTTAAAGGCGGTGGTTTCGTGAGGGTTTACCTTGACAGTTGTTGCTACAACCGTCCATTTGATGATTTATCACAAGAAGTAGTCCATATCGAAAGTGAAGCTGTCCTGAATACCCTTGCAAAAGGGCTTGCCGGCGAGTATGAGATAATTGGCAGTGACGCATTAGAATATGAACTCTATCAAATCAGTGATATAGCAAAACGGCAAAATGTCCTCGACCTTTATTACGATAATGTTAAAATTCAGATTGAGGAAACTGACGAAATCAACACTCGTGCAAAAAAGATAAGAGAGGACTCGAACATCCACTTTTTTGACAGTCTTCAGATTGCATACGCCGAAGCTGGCGGCGCTGAAGTAATGCTTACGACAGACTATAAGCTCGAAAAAATGGCTTCGCATATTTTGTTGAAGGTTCGGGTTGTTAATCCGGTGAAATTCTTTTTGGAAGAAATATATGGGACATAGGAGATGAAATTATGATGCAGGTTAATCTTAGTAATCCGATGGAAATACAGATTGTCGGGATGAAAGCCCTTAAAGAGGCTCTTGGTCCTGTTGGAGCAGTCAGATTCATCCAGCAAAATAATCCCGGGTATGGTGATTACACGAAGGAACGTCAAGCAAGACCTGACGTCGACCCTGACGAAGCAATTGCCGGAATCCATGAATTCAAGCAGAAGAAACAGCAAGGATTACTGTAAAAATCCATCAACAGACACAGATTAAAAAGCTAACGTCACTCAAAGCGTTAGCTTTTTTTGCAAAAGTTCACATCAGCGTCCTCATAACCACTTCGGATTCTCATCCAAGATAGCCGTAATTTCCGACAGGTTTGCCTTATCTACATCATCGAGCTCCGCCTTTTCTAAAAGGTCGGGGCGTTTTTTGTAGGTCTCTTCAAGCTTTTTGTACCGGCGCCATTTCAGGACGTTCTCACGGTGTCCGCTGAGGAGAACGTCCGGGACGGACATTCCTTCCCAGACTTCGGGGCGAGTATACTGCGGGTATTCGAGAAGACCGTCGAAGAGGCTTTCGTCCTCGTGGGAGACGTCTTTTCCCAAGGTTCCGTCGAGCATACGGGCGATTCCGTCGACAAGGACGACTGCCGGGAGCTCTCCTCCGGTGAGGACATAGTCCCCAATCGAAATCTCTTCGTCGACGATTTTGTCAAGAACTCTCTGGTCGACGCCTTCGTAATGTCCACAAAGTATGAACAAATCCGGCTTTTTCGAGAGTTCAAGGCACTTAGCCTGGTTTAAGATTTTTCCTTTCGGGGACATGAAAACCACGTAGGGATGCCTGTCGCCGGCGACAGCCTTGTAGCACTGATAAATCGGCTCCGCCATCATGAGCATACCCTGACGCTCGCTGTAGGGCGTGTCGTCGACACGCTGGTGCTTCCCTTCGGCATAGTCACGAATCTGGTGGCAGTGTAGCTCAAAAACTCCCGCCTCACGTGCACGTCCTACTATGGAAGCCCCGAGCCATGTTTCACAAAGCTCGGGGAATAAGGTTGCGATGTCAATTCGCATCGAAAATACCCTCCATCGGGTAAATGGTCATTTTTCCGTTTTCAATGTCAGTGTTAAGAACAACGCTCGGGATTGCGGGGATGTAGTAGAGCTTGCCGTCGTCATCAATCTCGTAGACGTCGTTTGCACCGGTTTTAAGTACGTCCTTGATTTTGCCGTAGAGCTTGCCCTGCTCGTCGTAAACTTCAAGACCGATGAGGTCGGCGACGAAATAGGAACCTTCCTCCAGCTTGGCGTCGTCACGGTTTATGTACAGAACCGTCTGCCGGAGAGTGTCCGCCTTGTTGGGGTCGTCTATTCCTTCAAAACGAAGAATCGCCATATTTCCGAGAACTCTTGCCCTTGTGACTTTGAAAGACCTTTCGCCGTTCTTTGTGTAGAGTGTATCAAAATCACATATGAAATTAGCTGTGTCGCACCACGGGATGACTTTTACGTCGCCCCTTACGCCGTGCGTCGTGACTATCTTTCCCACTTCGAGATATTTTTCCATGCAGTGTTTCCTTTCTTTTTAATTTAACATTCTTTTTTCCCGGTGATAAATTGTTGATATGGTTCCCATTCAATCAAAACAGCCCACGACTTCCGGCACCAATGCCCGAAGCGACAGGCTGCTTCCATGGGTCAGCCAGGGACTGGTGCCCCGGGCTACCCGGCGTATTATTCGATTTCCACCATGACTTTTTGGTCTGCCTTGGCGGCACCGGCACGCATAAGAGTGCGGATAGCCTTGGCAATTCTGCCTTTTTTGCCGATGATGCGACCCATGTCATCCTGAGCGACATGAAGGTGATAGACGACAATTCCGTCCTCGTTCGGCTCGTCACAGGTAACCGTTACAGCGTCCTTGTCCTCGACAAGTTCAACTGCGATAGTTTTGAGCAGTAACTCCATTTGAATCTCCTTTTCAAGCATTGTTCACCCTTTGTTGATTTTTGAGTAGTTAGCGCTGTCTCCGGCTTCGGCGGACAGGTTGGGTGAACTCCCCGTTCGCCGATTTGCCGGTCAAAATTCGCTGTTAGTTCAGATGATACCGTTCTTCTTGAAGAGAGCCTTGACGGTATCGGTAGGCTGAGCGCCGGTAGCAATCCACTTCTTAGCCTTCTCGCCGTCAACTTTGAGAACGGACGGCTCGACAGTGGGATCGTAATAGCCGAGCTCTTCGATGAATCTACCATCTCTCGGGTATCTGGAATCAGCGACAACAACCCTGTAGAAAGGATCCTTCTTAGCGCCGATTCTTCTGAGTCTGATTTTTACTGCCATATATTTTCACCTCCATGGTTGGTATTTGTATTTTTATTTAGTAATGGGTGGTGGTTAGTGGGGAGTTGTCGACTGCGGCGACTGAAGTCGCCTTGTCGAGCCATTTCTCCTTCGGCGAAATGGCACCTCTCAGTCAGCCACTTCGTGGCTGACAGCTCCCCTTGACAGGGGAGCCATAACTGCTCCTTTCGCAGTCTCTTGCCTGTGGCTACTATAGCCTCCCCTGTCAAGGGGAGGGGGACCGCCGCCGAAGGCGGTGGTGGAAGGGTGCGACCCCGCAGGGGTCGCGTCGCCCGCAGGGCGACTACTTCATCAAATTCCTCATCTCCGGCGGAATCTTCGGCATCTTTTTGCGTTTGCCTTTGCCGTTTTTGCCGGAGCCGGTGAAGCCAAATTTCTTCATCATGTCTTTCATCTGGTCGTATTGCTTCAGGAGCCTGTTCACGTCCTCAACCCTTGTGCCGCTTCCGGCGGCAATTCTGCGCTTGCGCTTCGGGTTGATGATTGCGGGCTTGGCACGCTCCTCGGGAGTCATCGAGAGAATCATCGCTTCAGTTCTCGGAATCTGCTTCTCGTCAATCTGGCTTTCGTCAATCTTGTTTCCGCCGGGCATCATCTGGATGATGGATTTAAGGCTTCCCATCTTCTCAATCTGCCGCATCTGGTCTAAAAGGTCGTTCATGTCGAACTTGCCCTCCGACATCTTGTCGGCAAGCTTCTCCGCCTCTTTTTCATCGACGGCGTTCTGGGCTTTCTCAATCAAAGACATCACGTCGCCCATGCCGAGGATTCTCGACGCCATTCTTTCCGGGTGGAACGGCTCGAACTCGTCGAGCTTTTCGCCAGTGCCTACAAACTTAATCGGCTTGCCGGTCGCCGCAAGAACTGACAGCGCCGCACCGCCACGGGTGTCGGAATCGAGCTTCGTTAGGATTACACTATCTATAGAGAGCTTTTCGTCGAACGCCTTTGCGACGTTGACAGCTTCCTGACCGACCATTGCGTCGACGACGAGAATAATCTCGTTCGGCTGTGCGATTTCCTTCAAATCTCCGAGCTCGTCCATGAGCTCTTCGTCAATCTGAAGTCGTCCTGCGGTATCGATGATGACAATGTCGTTGCCGTGGTCTCTGGCGTGAGAAAGAGCATCCTTGACAATCTTTCTTGGGTCGATTTGTCCCTCTTCAAAGACCGGAACTCCAGCCTGCTCGCCGACAATCTTTAACTGCTCGATAGCGGCAGGGCGGTAGATGTCGCACGCAACAAGAATCGGGCGCTTTTCCATGCCCTTGAAGTACTTTGCGAGCTTCGCCGCATGAGTAGTCTTGCCGGAGCCCTGAAGACCGCACATCATGATTATGCACGGAGGCTTCGACGGGAAGTTTATTTTGGAATTGGAGCTACCCATAAGGGCGATGAGCTCCTCGTTGACTATCTTTATAACCTGCTGGGCGGGAGTGAGACTCTCCAAGACCTCAGCACCGACGCATCTCTCGGAGACCTTTGCGACAAAGTCCTTGACGACCTTGTAGCTGACATCGGCTTCCAGAAGAGCCATGCGTATTTCCTTCATGGCGACCTTAACGTCCGCCTCGGTAAGCCGCCCGTGCGACTTCAGGCGTTTGAACACGCCATTGAGCTTCTCGCTCAGTCCCTCAAATGCCATTTATTCTCCAATCGCTTTCTTGATTCGTTCCAATTTCTCTATAACACTTTTCGTTGTGGTGTATGTCTTGCAATCGTGGATGATTTCGTCGCACTGATTGGTGACGAAGGCGAGCTTTTCGTCGTAATCCTTCATCATTCGGGTGACGCCGACTTTTTCTTCGAGTTCGTTTAAGGAATCCTCGCCACGCTTGATGGCGTCACGGACGCCCTGGCGGGAGATGCCGCAGTTGTCGGCGATTTCGGACAGTGAAAGGTCGTCGTTGTAGTAATAATCCATCATCTCACGCTGTTTGTCGGTAAGCATACCGCCGTAGATGTCGAGAAGCGTCGAGTACTTCAAATCCTTAGCCACAATATCACCCGTCCTTTTCCGAAATAAATACTAAATCTTGTGTCCACGGTAAAGCCCGAAAACTTTACAGCCACTATTATATACCAATGCGTGGCGGTTGTCAAGAGGGAATTTAAATTTTAGGAAAATCCCTCGGAAAATAAAAATAGCCGTTGACAAAACGGCAGGAATGATGTATAATAAAGGTGATGAGAGGGTACCTGAAGGGCTAATTCAGGTACGGTCACTCTCAATAACAATTTGCTAAAGGATGTATGACCGCACTCGATTAGAAAATCAGGTGCGGTTTATTCTATTTTCGGTGTGCCTTTAGGTGTGACCCCACGGTGTAACCGATAGAAAAGGCTGTCATTAGCAAAGCTAAGATTGCCAGAATTACCGAAATAATTTCAATTTCCATCAGTTCAGCGAAAGCTGAACTGTAGTCACGCCCCTTTTCAGGTAAGAGCGACCACCTCTCATCAGATGACATTATACCACACAACCCGACAAGTGTCAATAAAAAATTATTTTCAAAAACCGCTTGACAACCCCATCCCAATATGCTACAATGATTCTACCTCTTTGCGGGGTCTTTTTTTGGTACGCAAAAATTCTGGCGTACTGGGGCTTCGCAGGCGGGGAAGCGACGGTCTTTGGTCGCTTTCCGGCAACAAATAGAGGGAGGCAAACACTTGCGGGGTGCGGTGCCGGCATGGGAGCAGTGCGATTTTATATGCGACCTGCTGAGTTCCGGACTGATAATAACCGCAGGAAAAATTCTTCAGGAGGTGCCGAAAAATGAGAAACAATGTAATTCTTGCCTGCACCGAGTGCAAGCAGAGGAACTACACCACAAAGAAAAACAAGAAGAACGATCCCGACAGACTTGAAATGAACAAGTATTGCAAGCACTGCAGGAAGCACACTCTTCACAGAGAAACCAAGTAAGGAGGAATCGGCATGGCAGACGAGAAAGACGTAAAAGTCGAAAAGAAGGCTAAGAAAAAAGTCAAGAAGCCGAACCGTGTTGTCAAGTTCTTCCGTGACCTTGTTTCAGAGATTAAGAAGGTCGTATGGCCTTCCCGCAAGCAGGTCTTGAACAACACCGGTGTTGTACTTGGAGTATGCATTATCAGCGGCGCGGCTCTGTTCATAGTCGACTCGATATTCGGACTTCTTTTACAGCTCATCACAGGCTGATAACGCAAAGTAAATGCTTTGCAACAGACAGAGGAGATTCACTGATGGAAGATAACGCTCAGGCGAAATGGTATGTTGCTCACACCTATTCCGGATATGAGAACAAGGTTAAACAGAATATTGAAAAGGTAGTTGAGAACCGCAGGCTCCAGGATATGATTCAGGAGGTCCGTATTCCGCTTGAAACCACCGAAGAGGCGGAAGCTCCCGTAGAAGAAGAGGGCGGAAGAAAGCGCAAGAAGGAAGACAACAAGCTCTTCCCGAGCTACGTCCTTATCAAAATGGTGATGACGGACGATACTTGGTACATCGTCAGAAACACCAGAGGAGTCACGGGCTTTGTAGGTCCCGGGTCAAAACCGGTGCCGCTTTCCGACAGGGAAGTTGCGGCTTTGGGCGTTGATTTCGTAAAGGTCTCCGAGGCGTCGGTCGGCTTCGAGGTCGGCGACACCATCACCGTCACAGGCGGTCCCTTCAACGGATGGCTCGGTTCGGTTCAGTCTATCAACATCGACGACCAGACGGCAGTTATTTCCGTCTCGATGTTCGGGCGTGAAACCGAGGCTACCATCGCAATCTCGCAGATTAAAAAGCTCGAGGATTAAGAAACAAAATTCAGTGGGAGAGTGGTTATGCTACTCGCCTAATAGATGGGCGGTGTTTGTGCAACAATTTGCAGGCAAAGCCGATGCTTATTGTAAACCGTCCGTTTATCACCACAAAATTGGAGGAAATTATTATGGCACAGAAAGTTACAGGAATTATCAAGCTTCAGATTCCCGCCGGCAAGGCAACACCTGCACCGCCGGTTGGTCCTGCGCTCGGTCAGCACGGCGTAAACATCATGGCGTTCACCAAGGACTTCAACGAGAGAACCAAGAACGACATGGGTCTTATCATCCCGGTTGTCATCACCGTTTACTCCGACCGTTCGTTCACATTCATCACAAAGACTCCGCCGGCAGCCGTTCTTATCAAGAAGGCTTGCGGAATCGAAACCGCTTCCGGTACACCTAACAAGACTAAGGTTGCAACCATCACGCGTGACCAGGTAAGAGCAATCGCCGAGCAGAAGATGCCCGACCTCAACGCCGCTTCCGTCGAAGCCGCAATGAGTATGATAGCTGGTACTGCCCGTTCGATGGGCGTAGTAGTCGCCGACTAAAAGTTTGAACGAACTAAAAAAAGTGGGAGGAACAATCCTTTTCCGCAAAACCACTATGTAATATTGATAAGGAGTAAAAAACATGAAACACGGAAAGAAATACGTCGATTCGTTAAAGAATATAGACAAAACCAAATTATATGACGTCAATGAGGCTGTTGCACTTGCAAGCTCAAACGCAAAAGCCAAGTTTGACGAGACCATCGAAGTACACATCCGCCTCGGCGTTGACTCCCGTCACGCAGACCAGCAGGTAAGAGGCGCTGTCATCCTTCCTCACGGAACCGGCAAGACCATCAGAGCTCTCGTCTTCTGCAAGGAGGACAAGTACGAAGCCGCTAAGGCAGCAGGCGCTGACTATGTCGGCGGCATCGAGTATGTCGACAAGATTATGAAGGAAAACTGGTTCGACTTCGACGTCGTAATCGCTTCTCCCGATATGATGGGCGTTGTAGGACGCTTAGGTAAGGTTCTCGGTCCTAAGGGACTCATGCCGAACCCGAAGTCCGGTACCGTTTCTCCGGACGTTGCAAGAGCAGTTTCCGAAGCTAAGGCTGGTAAGATTGAGTACCGTCTCGACAAGACCAACATCATCCACTGCCCGATTGGCAAGGCTTCCTTCGGTGAAGAAAAGCTCGCCGAGAACTTCGAGACCCTCCTCGAAGCAGTAGTAAAGGCAAAGCCCGCCGCCGCAAAAGGACAGTACCTCAAGAGCGTAGTCGTTTCTTCGACTATGGGTGTCGGCGTTAAGGTCAATACCGCTAAGTACGGGGTTTGATGAAACCCCTCCACCACCGCACTTCGTGCGGCGGTCCCCCTCCCCTTTCAGGGGAGGCTGTAACTGCCTCAATCAAAGGCTCCCCTGAAAGGGTGAGCGCATTAGTTCAGCTTCGCTGAACTAAGAGAGTTGCTTCGCAACTCTGACTGAGGGGTTTCCGACCAAAACCTCTTGACAACCGTCAAGAGATATGGTATAAATAATATGCTTCGTTTCTAAAGACAGCCGGTTTTCTCAGATTGAGATGTAATTCCTGCCGAGGAAAAGAGTAGTTTATGATTCTACGTCCTTTTCCCGACCTGTCGGGAAGAGGACTTTTCTTATAGAAATTGGGGCATCCACTAAATTCATAAAGAGGTGAAACAAATGCCCAACGCTAATGTTCTCAGCGCAAAGAAGGCTAAGGTCGCTGAAATCAGCGAGATGCTGAAGAACTCCAAGGCTGGCGTACTCGTAAGCTACAGCGGTATCACCGTTGAAGACGACACCAAGCTCCGTAAAGAGCTTCGTGAAGCCGGTATCAAGTACACCGTCGAGAAGAACACTCTTCTCAGATTCGCTATGCAGGATTCCGGTTATGACGCTCTTACCGACGTCCTTTCCGGCACAACCGCAATCGCAGTTTCCGCTGACGACGAAACCGCCGCCGCAAGAATCCTCGGCAAGTACGCAGAAGAGCACGAAAACTTCAAGCTCAAAGCCGGATTCATCGACTCAGACATCTACGACGCTGACGGAGTTATGGCACTTTCCAAGATTCCTTCGAGAGAAGTACTCCTGGCACAGCTGGTTGGCTCTTTGCAGGGTCCCATGCAGAAGCTTGCCGCAACACTTCAGGCACTCGCAGACAAGCAGGAGGGAGAAGCGGCGTAAGTCCGGCTTCACCATCCCAGAAAACAATCTTAATTATTACTACATTTAAAGGAGATTTACTAAAATGGCTTCAGAGAAAATTTTAAAGTTTGTAGAAGACGTCAAGGGTCTTTCCGTATTGGAACTCAAGGAACTCATTGACGCAATTCAGGAAGAATTCGGTGTTACCGCTGCTGTAGCTGCTGCTCCGGCTGCTGGTGCTGCTGCCGCTGCTCCCGCTGAGCAGACTGAATTCACCGTTGTTTTGGCTTCCTTCAACGACGCTAAGATGCCCGTCATCAAGGCTGTCAAGGAAATCCTCGGTCTCGGTCTTAAGGAGTCCAAGGAATTTGTTGAAGGCGCTCCGAAGAACGTCAAGGAAGGCGTTTCCAAGGCAGAAGCTGACGAGCTCAAGGCTAAGCTCGAAGAAGCAGGCGCTACCGTCGAAATCAAGTAATTTTACTTGTTTGCAAACCGCAAAAAGCCGTCCACTCGGGCGGCTTTTTTGTTTTATTTGTGGGGGATGGATATGCAGGTAGCTTCTCTAACTGTCCGCCCACAATAGTGCCGGAGACATTTGAGGCTTTTTGCCGGAGAGATTTGAGGCGGATTTCAGGAATTATATACATTTTTTGCCATCATCAGCTTCCTCTCAATCCCCAAAACATCCGGGAACACCAGCCCGCTCCGACCATTATGTACAAGTGCAATTACTCGCTGTGTGGATTTCCTGATTTCCTTTTCAAAGGCGCCGTCAACCCTGACCGGAACGCCGTCTTTCTGGTTGATGTATTGACTCTCGAAATATTCCGCAGTCACGGGAAACATATTCTGAATCAAAAAAGCACTTTTCCTGCCCAGAACCTTGCCGAACAGAATCGTGTCGCATCTTCCGTACTTTTTTGCCTTGCGCTCCGCAATCTTCTGGTACTTTTCGACTTTGGAGCTTATGGGAATAACCCAGTAAAGACCGGTTTTTGAGTCAAGATAAGCGTAGTAACAAGGGCGGTTGTGCGCCTGTCCGTCCTCATCAGCTTTGTTCGGCATGAGATACGGGTCGGGGAAATCGGAATAGAATTTGTCGGATATGAAGTAAAAGCCGCCGGCGACTGGATTCTCAACCATTTTGACCTCCGAAAAACAAAAGGCTGTCGGAAAAGTCCAACAGCCGAAAAATTTGAACTCGACCTTGTTTATACCGGGATATCGAGTACCGGTACACATTTGCGCTCGACCTTATTTCAGTTGGATATCGAGTACCAACAGACATTTGAACTCTGGGTTCATTTATATTATACCCAATATTGACGGGTTTGTCAACAGGTATTTCAATATTTCGTGGTCTCCCTTGCGCAACTCACCTCGCATCTACGCAATCCCAATTCGCTTCTACGCAACCTGCGGACATTCTCCATCAGGCAAACTGTGTACATTCACCGTCAGGCTAGGCGAACTGTGGACATTCGCCGCTAGGCGAACTGTCTATATCTAAGCTTAATCCTATCCGTTACAAGTGCGATGAACTCCGAGTTGGTCGGTTTGCCTTTGCCGGTGTTGACGGTGTAGCCGAAGAAGGAGTTGAGGGTCTCGACGTCTCCTCTGTCCCAGGCAATCTCGATTGCGTGGCGGATGGCTCGCTCGACACGGGAGGGAGTCGTCCCAAAGTCCTTTGCGACCGTCGGGTACATAATTTTCGTGACGCTTTCCAGCATCTGCGGGTCCCGGATTGAGTAGATAATCGCCGCACGAAGGTAGTGATAGCCCTTGATGTGTGCCGGCACGCCGAGCATGTGAATCATCTCGGTGACGACAATGTCAATGTCCTGATTTCCTGCTGTGACGGCGGTGTTGATGTTGTAGGAGATGTCCCCGGCGCCCGCAACTTCATATCCCATCAGCTCCTTGATTCGGTCGCCCAGAACCGAGTAGTCAAACGGCTTCACCATGCAGTACCGTGCGCCCTCCGCCATCGCCTGCTTGATTGCGAACTCGCTGTCGCAGGGGGTTGCGACGATGAAAATCGTGCCCGATTGCCCGGATTTCCTTAGCTTTCGCATGATTTCAACTGCGTCAAGCTTCGGCATCCAGAGGTCGATAACCGCAACGTCGGGGGCTTCGTCCCTGACCGCTTCCATGATGCTATTCCCGTCCTTCGGTCGGACAATGCAGAAAAATCCCGCCTCACGGAGCGCCGTGGCGCACTTTTTTCCGTAATCATCGCTGTCGTCGCCGATAAGTACTTTAATTTTCTTTGATTTTTCTTTAGAGATATCTGTAGTCAATTCCATTTCCTCCATTATTTTTTTGGAGAAGACCCCGCGGAAAGCCTTAACTCTTCCAGATTCTACCATATCTCTGATAAAATTGCAAGGATTTTCCAGCAAAATCAGCAACTTAGCGCCGATTTTCGGCTGTTTACACAAATTCCGCCGGTAAATGGAGGAAAACGGCGTGGGGAAACGGGGAGAAATTTGTCGAACTTCCGTTTAAATTTAATTGACACCGTCCGAAATATATGCTATAATGTCCTCGGTGGGAGGTTGGTTGCTCTTCCCCTGCGAAGGGAGCGTGGGCACAAGTTCAGCAAGCTGAATTGATGGAGGTTTTGTCTATCGTTTTGGAAGTCTTAGCTTTGCTTTTGACTGCCTTCTCTATTGGTTACACCGTCGGTTCTAACCAAAAGAAATAACCGCGCTTGAGTTCTTCAGCGCGGTCATCAGCTAACGTCTATGATGGGAGAGGGTGACCGTTGCCTGAACTGCAATTCAGGCAAGCCTCTCACCACCTTTATTATATACCATCCATGCCGTTTTGTCAACGGCTTTTTTTATTCGTCATCCTGCACAAAATATAACCGCTGTAATTGTACATAATGTCCAATTGAAATTGGGGCGAAAAAGTTATATAATATTAACACCAAATATATTCAGGAGGGCACAAGATGAAGAAAATTATTGCACTTCTTCTTGCGAGCGTTATGATTCTTGCTTTGGTCGGATGCGGAAGCTCCAGTCGCGAGGTCGTACAGCTCACATTTGCAACACAGGACGCTGAGGCTATCCTTGCGGCGGCAGGAATCCTGCTCCCGGACGCTGAGGATACCGCAGTTTCCGGAACAACAGTCAAGTGGTTCGCTTGGTACGACGACCTTCAGAACTACTCGGAAGACGAAATCATCAACTCCGGTTACTGGACCTTCCAGGAAAAGTACGGTTGCTCGGTTCAGTGGGTTGAGTGCACCTGGGACACAAGATATGACGAGCTTGCGAACCTGATACTCGCATCCAACGCTCCCGACTTCTACCCTGGCGACAACGAAATCTTCCCTAACAGCTGTATCAAGGGCATCTTCGTCCCCGTCGACGACTATATCGACTATGACGACCCGCTGTGGGCTGACGAGAAGGAGTACGCCTACACCTATTTCTCAATCAAGGACAGACCTTACATAATCGTTTACGATAACACCTTCGGCAACGTCTGCGCATACAACCGCAGAGTTATGGAGGAATTCGGCTTCGACGACCCCGCAGAGCTCTATTATAATGATGAGTGGACTTGGGATGTCTTCTACGACATGTGCCTCGAATTTACCGATGCTGACGAAGACAGATATGCTCTCGACGGCTTCTGGTACGGTCAGGGACTCATGCACTCCTGTGGTGAGACGATAGTCGTCTACAACACCGAAACAATGCAGTTTGAGGACAACTCCGACTCTGCGGCAATCGAGCGTGCGGCAACTCTCCTCTACGACCTGTCAAAGAACGGCTGTATCTATCCGAGATGGAACAACACCAACTGGAACACCCGTAACGACAGCACCACCGGCGCAGGTATAAAGGAAGGACTCTGCCTCTTCTACATCGGCGGCACATGGATGTTCACCGACACGGTTGAGACGGTCGAAGCTGTCTGGGGAGATATGTCGGAAGGCGAGCTCATGTTCGTTCCACTTCCCAGAGATGACGACGGCAACGGCTACTACTACACCGAATCCGCTTCCTCCGGTTACTGCATAGTTCAGGGCGCCTCGAACCCCGAAGGCGTTGCGCTTCTCGCTTCCTGCATGAGATTCAAGGTCCTCGACCCGACAGTCGTTTCAATCGACCGTCTCCAGCTTGAGAACACCTATCTCTGGACACAGGACATGCTCGAAATGTATGACGAGTGCTACGCACTTGCTACATCTAATGACAACGTACTCGTTGTCTACGGCGCAGGCTACGGCACCAAGCTCGAATCGGTAGTTTCGACCTATGAAGGAATCGCCGACTCCTCCGACGCAATGACCTGGGCACAGATCAAGGAGTCCTACGACGAGCAGCTCGCATACTACATCGACCAGCTCAACAACCAGGTAGCGGCATATGACCCGTATAGCCTGGATGAGGATTATGAGAGCTGACGGCTGACGCCGACACATAGAAAAGCCACCCTCGGGGGTGGCTTTTTGTCGCCCTGCGGGCGACGCCGCTCGCCTTCGGCTCGCGGCACCTCTCAGTCGCACTTCGTGCGCCAGCTCCCCTTGACAGGGGAGCCTTTTTGCGTTCTAGGAAGGTTGTTACTGGCTCCCCTGTCAAGGGGAGCTGGCTGAGCCGCAGGCTCAGACTGAGGGGTGCCATTTCAGGCTTCGCCTGAAATGGCGTCGGCGCCGCAGGCGCCGACAACTTACTTAATCACCATTTCCCCATCTCCGACAGCCTGAAGCTTCGTCCTATAGAACTCCGCCGAAGCCCTTTCAAAGTAGAGTGTGTCCATCGAGCCGGCGGTTTCGTAGCTCGAATGCATCGAGAGCTGCGGAAGACCGATGTCGACAGTACTTACGGAAAGCTGGCTTGTGGAGAGATTTCCAAGAGTCGAGCCGCTCATTAAGTCCGAACGGTTCGAGAAGGTCTGGGTCGGGACGTTTGACGCCTTGCAAACTCGCTTGAAGACAGCTTCGCTCATGCCGTCGGTGGCATATCTTTCGTCGCCGTTATACTTGATGACGATTCCCTGGTTCATAAACGGTCTGTGAGTCGGGTCGGCATATTCGGGATGGTTCGGGTGGACGGCGTGGGCGTTGTCGGCGGAGATTACGAAGCTCGACGGGAGCATTTCGTTCAAATCCTGCCCAAGACTCTGGGCGATTCTCTCGCAGACGGTACGCAGGAAGTTAGACCTTGCGCCCTGCTTGGTTCCACTTCCGACTTCTTCGTTGTCGAAGACGCTCAGAACCGAGATGGTGTCGGGGTTCTCTCCCACCAAAAAGCCCTGCATCGAGGCATAGGCGCACTGCAGGTCGTCAAGCTGAGGGCTGGATACGAACTCCTCGTCGCTTCCCCAGATGGTGCCTTTGGTGCGGTTGTAGAGGAACAGGTCGCTCCCCATGATGTTCTTTTCCTTGACTCCGGCGTTTTCGGCGACAAGCTTCATAAGCTCACCCTTTGCGCTGAGGCTCCCCATAAGCGGAACCATGTCGACAGCCGGATTGAATGTGAAGCCGTCGTTGATTTTTCTTTGCATGTGGATTGCGACGTTCGGGATTATAAGCAGGTCTTTATCAATCGCAACAAGCTTCGTTTTGAGGGTATTTCCCTCCGAAACGATGACACGACCGGCGACGGAAAGCGGTCTGTCCATCCAGGTCGACATAATCATTCCGCCGTATTTTTCGGTGTTGAGTCGGATATAGTGCCCCAGAGTCTCCATCTCGGCGTTAGGCTTTATCTTGAAAGTAGGAGAATCGCAGTGGGAGCTGATGATGTTGAAGCTTGTCGGATTTTTACTTCCGACCTTGAAAGCCGCAACCGTTGAAAGATTCCGGACGACAAAGTACTTGCCGCCCTTTTCCAGATTCCACTTTTCACCTTCGAGAAGCTCTGTGAAGCCTTCGTTCGAGAGACGTCTTATGATATTCGCAATCGCATGATATCTTGACGGGCTGGTGCCGATGAAGTCGAGAAGATTTCTGGCGGAGGTGTGGTGGTCGGTCATGCCGACAATGGTCTCGCTGTAGCCGGCAATCGACGAGCTGTCGGAAGACGAACCCATCACGTCAGTGAGCCCGAGGACATACTCGGTCGAGACGTTATAGAGCCGGGAGAGCTTCTGAATCGTCTCCGGGCTCGGAGTCGATTCTCCCTTTTCGTACCGTGAGAGCGACTTGTTCCCGATTCCGACAGCCTCAGCCGCCGAAATCTGTGAAAGTCCGGTCTTTTTCCTTGCCGCCTTCAGGCGGTCACCTAGTGTCAACATGCAAAATCCCTCCGATTTATTGTAATTTATCTATAATTTTCAGAAGCGTGGTAACTGCGACCCTTGCCGCCCTGTTAGCCATTTCGGTGAACTCCTCTGCGCCGCCGGTTGCGCTGTCCGAAACAGCTTTTATGAGAAGAGCCGGCACTCCGCATCTGTTCGCTGTTAAAAGTATTCCCGCCGCCTCCATCTCGCAGATTTCGGCGTTATAAAGCCTGTGGAGCTCCGATTTCCGCTCGGGATTCCCGACAAATTTGTCCGCCGAGGCGCAAATCACTTCCCGAAGCTCCGGGGAGACTTCTTTTGCAAGGTCTATAAGCTTCTTATCCGCAGGAATATAGCCGTCCGGATACCCGGGATACTGCCCGATTTCAACCGGGTCAAGTTCGGTCACATCATAATCGTAATGCACGACTTTATCCACAATGACAGTGTTGCAGAGTGACATCTCCTCAGTCAGTCCCCCGCAGATTCCGAAATTGAGGAGCATCTCGGCTCCGAAGTGGGAAATCAGTAACTGCGCCGCCCCAGCGGCATAAATCTCTCCTGCACCGCTGTTGGCAACAAAAAGCTCGTGCCCGCTAACTTTATATTCACGGATAGCAATCCCCGCCACCGTCTCGCTCTTCACCGGCTCGCCCATCTCAGCAAGCATAGCCTCAATCTCCCGCGCAACGGCGACGATTAAGCCGATTTTCATTGTGTATCACTCTCCAATAATTATTCTCTTCGCCGCAACCTTCTTGTCGTCTGCGAAAGGGTAGCTTTTTGTCGACTCCGTCGGCTAGTGCCGACTACGTCGACGCTATTTCGCCGATGGCGAAATAGCACCCCTCAGGCACTTCGTGCCAGCTCCCCTTGACAGGGGAGCCATAACTGCCAAAGCACGACTTCTGGGAAATGCACAACGTGTTTTTTACAACTCTTTCCCTCTATACAAACCTTCGAGAGAAAACCACTGGCTCCCCTGTCAAGGGGAGCTGGCAGCCACGAAGTGGCTGACTGAGGGGTGCGCCGACCAAAGGGAGGCGCTCGTCAAGGCAGCTTCAGCAGCCGCAGACGACAAAATGCCGGTTTTCCCGAAAATTACTCCGTTCCCCAATTAGCCCTCATCTTGACAAGATTATCGATGTATTTACAAACATCCGGGAAGTTGCTCCAGATATCGTCATTACTTATCCGAATTACTGCAAGCCCAAAATTCTTTTCCAAGTAGTCGGTTCTCACCCTGTCGTAAGAGTCGACTCCTTCCCAGCCATGCTGATTGCCATCGAGCTCCACTACAAGCTTTGCTTTTGCGCAGTAGAAATCGGCGACGTATTTTCCGAGAATCATCTGCCTTTTGAAGCGAACGGGATAATTTCGCAGGAAGTCATACCACAGTCTTCGCTCCTCCGGAGTCATATTCTTCCTCAAATCCCGCGCGTTCGGCACAAGCTTCCGATTATATCTGTGCTCCATATTTATCCCTACTTTATGTTGGTGTACTGCTGTGCAAGAGCATATTGTCGGCTACGGAGGCTAAAGCCTCCGTGCCGAGCGATTTTCGCTGGCGCAAAAATCGCACCCCTCAGGCGCTTCGCGCCAGCTCCCCTTGACAGGGGAGCCTGTATCTTCTCCTGAAGGTTTGTACTGAAGGAAAGAGTTGTAAAAAAGCGTTGCGCAATTCTCAAAGGTTGTGCTTTGGCAGTTATGGCTCCCCTGTCAAGGGGAGCTGGCAGCTGCGAAGCAGCTGACTGAGGGGTGCCATTTCAGGCGAAGCCTGAAATGGCGTCGGCGGAAGCGACGTCAGTCGCTGTAGCCGACAAATACGTTGTTCTCAGGCAATCAGCCGCCGGCGACATCTCTACTCTCAATTTTACCACTTCCCGTCCAAAATTTCAACCCATTCATATAAAACATTGAACTATCCGTAAAATTTCATAATTCCGACACATTTATCCGCTATTATAATAGGGCAGACATTTGGGTCTGCGAAAACCTGAAAGGACGTTTTAAAATGGCTGATGTATCAAGAATCTTAATTGTTGACGACGAACAGAAGATAAGGGAAGTCGTCAAGGAATACGCCCTGTTTGAGGGTTACGAGGTCGACGAAGCCGCTGACGGTATGGAGGCTATCGAAAAGGTCAAGAACGCCAGACACGGCTACGACTGCATTATCATGGACATTATGATGCCTCGGCTCGACGGCTATTCCGCCTGTAAGGAAATAAAGAAATATTCAAGCGCACCCGTCATCATGCTTTCGGCTCGTGGCGAGGAATATGACAAGCTTTTCGGCTTTGAGGTCGGAATCGACGACTATGTCGTAAAGCCGTTCTCTCCGAAGGAGCTTATGGCAAGAGTCAAGGTCGCAATCAAGCGCCGCAAGAGTCCCGACTCGGTCGACATCCTCCGCTACAAGGGTCTTGAAATCAACTTCGCCGCAAGAGAAGTCATCATCGACGGCAAGAAGGCTCAGATGACTCCGAAGGAGTACGACATTCTCTTCTATCTTGCGAAGAATATGAACATCGCAATGTCCCGTGAGAAGCTTCTTGAAGAAGTATGGGGCTACGATTTCTACGGCGACGACAGAACTGTCGACACCCACATCAAAATGCTCAGAAACAGCCTGGGTCCGTACAGAGACCTGATTGTCACTCTAAGAGGAATGGGGTACAAGTTTGACAACATCAACAAGAGAGAAGAAGACGAAGAAACAGTCAACAGCTAAGACCAATAAGTCTGTTGACCCGAATAAAAAAGCGCCAACTCTGCGCTCGACGATATGGCTGTATTTCTCTGTATTTACAGCCGTTATCCTTATACTCATCTGGCTGTTCCAGGTGGTTTCGCTATCTGATTACTACGAAATCTCGAAGAAGCGGAAGATTATCTCGTCTGCGGCGCAGATTGCGGCAAGCTTTGACTCGTCCGACACAGATTCTGTCGACGAGCTCATCGAAGAGCTCGCCTATGAAAACGGAATGGCGATTATAATCACCGACTGGGCAGGTAATGTCGTCTGCGAAAGCGACTATATGGGCTCCTCCTTCCTGACAAACTCGACGAATTTTTTGCTGTTCCAGTACAGAAACGAGCTTTTAAACTCTGATTCGCAGAAGATAATCATCACGAACAACAACGAACGGTTCGGAACGACGGAACTTGTCTACGGTGAAGTCCTGGAAAAGCCGGCTGTCGGCGGAAGCGGATATTTATTATTCATAAACGCTTCGCTTGAACCGATAAGCTCGACCGTCGACATCATAAAAGAGCAGTTCGTAATCATCGCACTCGTCACGTTCTTTATAGCGCTGATTATCACGCTCATGCTTTCGTCGAGGCTTTCAAGACCTTTCACGAACATCACCTCACTTGCGCACCGGCTTGCGGCTGGCGACTATACCGTCCGGTTCCCGGAGGGCTCCTATGCCGAGGTAAACGAGCTTGCGGAAACGCTTAACTATGCGGCGTCGGAGATGTCGAAAACCGAAGAGCTCCGTAATGACCTCATCGCAAACGTCTCGCACGATTTGAGAACTCCCTTGACGATGATTAAAGCCTATGCTGAGATGATTCGGGACCTGTCCGGCGACAACCCCGAAAAGCGTGAGGAGCACCTTAACGTAATCATCGAAGAGACCGACCGACTGTCGCTTCTCGTTTCAAGCCTGATGGAGCTCTCGAAGCTTCAGAGCGGAAGCGCAAGCGTCAACCGCACAGAGTTCTCGTCAAAAGATTTCTTAGATGAGATTCTCTCGAAATACCAGATTTTCTCCGAAAAGCAGGGCTTTGAATTCGTCTTTGAGGAGGGCGAGGACGTCACCCTCTGGGGCGACCGGGAGAAGCTCGGTCAGGTTATGTATAACTTCATCAACAACGCCGTCAACTACTCGGGCGACTCGAAGAAGATTATCATCCGCCAGATAAATCAGGAGGCAACAGTCAGAATCGAGGTTCAGGACTTCGGCGTCGGAATCGAGAAGGACAAGCTCTCAAAGGTATTCGACCGCTACTACAGAGGCGAGCGCACCAAGCGTGACGTCATCGGCACCGGGCTCGGGCTCTCGATTGTAAAAGAAATTCTCGAACTACACGGCTACCGCTTCGGCGTTATGAGCGAAGTCGGCAAGGGCTCGACCTTCTGGTTCGAGATTAAGAAGGCTGAAGTGAAGACGGAAGAGAAGCCAAAAGAGCCGAAAAAGCCTCAGAAAGAGATTTCCCAGAGGGAAAGTAAAAATGAAGACACAGACGCAGGCAAGACTGATTGAACTGATACTGACTGAAGGCGCAATGTCCCGCTCGGAGATGGCTCGTAGGCTCTCCGTTTCGGCGTCAATGATAACCGAAGCGACTGTGGAGCTCATCGACCGGGGAATCCTCCGTGAGTGCGGCTACAAAAACTCGCAGGGCAAGGGCAGGCGGAACCAGCTTCTGGACATCGACATCTCCTGCGGATTTGCCCTCGGTGCCGGGCTCTATGAGAGAACGCTCAGCGTGGGACTCTGCACCCTCAAAGGCGAAACTCTCTCCCACAGGATAATAAATCTCCCCGAAAATCCGACCGGCGAATATATTTTGCAAGCCGGAAAATCCGCCGCAACGGAGATTCTTTCGGACTGTTGCATTTCCCCCGACAAGCTTTTCGGAATCGGGCTCTGCATGACAAGAAGCGATTTTGAGCGCCTGGGCGCTTCAGATACCCATTTCGGCAACGTTCCGGTTCTCTTTGAACCTGCCGACCAGATAATCTCCTATTCCACCACCACCGGACTCCCCGTCGACCCAAATGGGATGTATGTCTTCGGGTGCGGGAGGGTTGTGAGGAACCTCTCAGACTGCGCCTGCGGCGCAGCCAGCTCCCCTTAAAAAGGGGAGCCTTTTTGTTCACAAATTTCCTATTGACAAATCCCCAAAATCGGCGTATATTAGTCTGCAAACATAAACTCAACAGAGGTGTTTGTAATGCAAAAGATATTGCAAAAAATCAAAAATATATGGCTACGGTTTGTCGGATTTTGTCGGAATAACGGCGTGTCGCTTTCGGCGAAGGTCTACTTTGTCGACGCTCTCGGAGCTATGGCGCAGGGACTTTTCTGCTCGCTGTTAATCGGCACAATCTTAGACACTCTCGGCTCTCAGCTCGGAATCGCCGCATTGACGGCGACAGTTTTTACGCTTAACGGCGTCGGCTACACCGTCGGAAAGTGCTGTTCACTTCTTGCGGGACCTGCTATGGCTGTGGCAATCGGAAATTCTCTGAAAGCTCCGCCGCTGGTGCTCTATTCGCTTATTCCTGTAGGCTTTGCCACCAATCAGATTGGCGGCGCAGGAGGACCGCTGGCGGTATTCGTCACCGCCTGCATCGCTTGTGAGATAGGCAAGCTCGTCTCGAAGAAGACCAAAGTCGACATTCTCGTCACTCCGCTTGTGACGGTTCTTGTGGGAGTAGGACTGGCGGCTCTCGTTGCGGCTCCGATTGGAACTGCGGCAAGCGCAGTCGGCAACCTCATCATGTGGGCGACCGAACAACAGCCGTTCGTGATGGGAATCGTAGTTTCGGTTGTCGTCGGAATCTGCCTCACACTTCCGATTTCCTCTGCGGCAATCTGTGCGGCTTTGTCGCTTACCGGTCTTGCCGGTGGAGCGGCTGTGGCAGGATGCTGTGCGAACATGGTCGGCTTTGCGGTGCTCTCATTTAAAGAGAACCGCTGGGGCGGACTCGTCAGCCAGGGCTTGGGCACAAGTATGCTTCAGATGGGCAACATTATAAAGAATCCTCGTATCTGGATTCCTCCGATAGTCGCCAGCGCTATCACCGGACCGATTGCAACCTGCGTTTTCGGACTGACGATGAACGGCGCCCCGGTCAACAGCGGAATGGGAACCTGCGGTCTCTGCGGACTAATCGGCGTCTGGACCGGCTGGGTCTCCCCGAGCGACGCCGCAATCGCAAACGGCGCAGTTGCAGTTACCCCGACAGCCTTCGACTGGGTCGGACTCGTGCTCGTCTGCATCGTCCTCCCGGCAGTGATATGCTGGGCGATGGGACTCCTCCTTAGGAAGATTGGATGGATTAAAGAGGGAGACCTGAAGCTGGAGTAAATGGTCGTCTGCGGCGACTGAAGTCGCCTTGACGAGCTATTTCTCCAATGGCGAAATAGCACCCCTCAGTCAGCTGCTTCGCAGCTGCCAGCTCCCCTTGTCAGGGGAGCCATAACTGCCTCTTCCAAAGGTTTTCAAGAGAACACAAAAAGCCTCCCCTGTTAAGAGGAGGGGGACCGCCGCCGAAAGGCGGCATTTTCCTTCGTCAACTTCACCAAAAAGCGAAATTGTCGGACCTTTTGAAACGGGCATAAAGCAGAAAATCAAGCCAAAATGAAGTTTTGGTGATATTTATCCGTTGACTTTCGGAAATGAAATTTGTATACTGATAACGTAGCATATAAGAGATGCTATGGCTTCCCTAGCGAAGTTCCGCACTGAAGTTGCGGGTGCAAAAGCTTTGTCTATAATTGAAATGGAGAGTTATCTATATGTTCGTAAAAGATGTTGTTGTTAAGAATCAGGTTGGTCTTCACGCCCGTCCTGCAACCTTCTTCATTCAGAAGGCGAACGAATTTAAGTCGTCCATCTGGGTCGAGAAGGAGGAGCGCAGAGTCAACGGTAAGAGCTTGCTCGGCGTGCTTTCCCTCGGTATAATCAGCGGCACGTCCATAAGAATAATTGCCGACGGCGTTGACGAGGAGCTGGCAGTAGCCGGTCTCGTAGAGCTCGTAGAAAGCGAGTTCTCTGAAGAGGCAAGATAACATGATCAAAAACTGCCCCGCATCCTTGCGGGGTGTTTTTTTGACAACTTTAGAAAGGCACACCATGCAAAAAATCGCAAGTTTTCAGGTCGACCACCGCAGGTTCGGGGTCGGGCTTTACATCTCCCGCATCGACGGGGACATCATCACCTATGACCTTCGGATGGTCAAGCCGAACGGCGGGCACTACGTCTCGAATCCGTCCTTGCACACCATCGAGCACCTCGTCGCAACCTATGCCCGTTCGTCCTTCATGGGTGACAAGGTAATTTATGCAGGACCGATGGGCTGTCGGACGGGGTTCTATCTCCTGCTTCGTGACGACGATAAGGAGGCGGCAATCCGCCTTGTCAGGGAATGTCTCGAGTTCGTCAGGGACTTTGAGGGAGAAATCCCCGGCGCAACAGAGCCTGAATGCGGCAACTATCTCGAGCACGACCTCGAATCCGCCAAGAAGGACGTCCTGCCGCTTCTTGAAAGACTCGAAGGGTATACAGCCAAAGATTTGAAATATCCGCAGTAAATAAAAAAAGCCGTTGACAAAACGGCTCAGAAGAGTTATAATGATAGTAGCAAAAAGGGACGGTTCATCTGAAGTGTCAGTTCAGATATTGAGCGTCTCCGTAAAAACCTAAGTAATTGAGAAGAGCCGCTATCTTTGCCTTAACTAAGAGATGCGGTTATTTCTTTCGGTGGCAACCGATTTCATAACCGAGGGATATAGCCGACAGAAGTATGTCGAGAAGTAAAAGAACCTCTGTGATACTCATTTGCCATCACCCCTTTCTTTTCAGAACGGAGTGCGCCCGCCATCCCACATTTGCCGTGGGTATTATAACACATGTTTTCCACTTTGTCAATCCAGATTGGTAATAAAATGGCTTCCTTTAAAAAGGGAAGTCTTTTTGTCGCTCGAAGAGAGCACGTCTACGTCGAAGCCGCCGACATCTCCTCTTGACAAATCCCCAAAAACGGCTATAATATAAGAACAGGGCTGAAGCACTGGGGCTTATTATGCCCGAAAACAGAGAGGAAGGAATCATCATGGACAAAAAACCGTATCTTATTACCACCGCTATCGCTTACACCTCCAAAAAGCCGCACATCGGCAACACTTACGATGCCGTATGCGCCGACTCTATCGCAAGATTCAAGCGAATGCAGGGATATGACGTTTTCTTCCTTACCGGAACAGACGAGCACGGTCAGAAGATTGAACAGCAGGCGATTTCTGAGGGAATCACCCCGAAGGAGCACGTCGACAAGGTCGCCGGCGAAGTCAAAGAGATTTACGACATGCTCGGAATCTCATACAACCGTTTCATAAGAACTACCGACGCCGACCACGAAAGAAACGTCCAGAAAATCTTTAAAAAGCTTTACGACCAGGGCGACATCTACAAGAGCGAGTACGAAGGCGAGTACTGCGTCACCTGCGAGAGCTTCTACACCGAAACCCAGCTTGTCGACGGCAAGTGCCCCGACTGCGGCGGCGAAGTCAAAAAGACAAAGGAAGAAGCCTATTTCTTCAGGCTTTCAAAATATCAGAAGCAACTCGAAGATTTGTTTGAGCAGAACCCCGAGTTCATCCAGCCGGTTTCACGCCGCAAGGAGATGGTCAACAACTTCTTAAAGCCCGGACTTCAGGATTTGTGCATCACCCGTTCCTCATTCAAGTGGGGAATCCCGGTCGATTTCGACCCGAAGCACGTCGTCTATGTCTGGATTGACGCTCTGACGAACTATATCTCGGGCTTAGGCTACGACGTCGACAACCCGAGCGACGATTACAAGAAGTACTGGACTAACTGCACCCACGTCATCGGAAAAGACATTCTACGGTTCCACTCGATTTACTGGATTGCCGAACTTATGGCTCTGGGACTCGAACTTCCGAAGAAGATTTTTGCGCACCCGTGGCTCCTCTTCGGCACTGACAAGATGTCGAAGTCGAAAGGCAACGTAATCTATGCCGACGATTTGGTTAAGAGATTCGGCGTTGACGCTACGAGATATTATCTTCTCAGCGAGATGCCATTCACCGCCGACGGCTCGATTTACTATGAAAACGTAATCGAGAGATACAACACTGACCTTGCGAACAACATCGGAAACCTTGTCAACCGCACCGTCACGATGGTGAACAAGTATTTTGACGGCGTGGTAATCGCTCCTCACGACAAGACGGAGAACGATTTTGATTTGGAAGCCTGCGCAGTTCAGGCGAAGAAGAACATGGAGGAGCACTTTGAATCCTTCCACCTTGCCGACGCCGCTTCCGATTTGATAACTCTTGCCAGACGTGCGAACAAGTACATCGACGAGAACGAGCCCTGGAAGCTTGCAAAGACCGACGAGGGCAAGTCGAGACTAGAGACCGTTCTCTACGAGCTCATTGAAACGATAAGATTTATCGGAGTTCTTGCTGCACCGTTCATGCCGGAGACTTCCGACAAGATTCTTTCCCAGATTGGTACTGACGTCAAGGATTTGGACACCCTCGACAGCTTCGGCGGATATGTTGCCGGCAATAAAGTCGGGCAGGCGGTTCCTCTGTTCGCAAGAATCGACTCGGAGAAGGTGTTGAAAGAATTGAACGAAGAAAGAGAAAAGCTCCAGGCAGAATTAGCTCATAAAGAAGAGCCTGAGGCAGAACCTGAGAAAATAGAGTTAGCACCCGAAATTACGATAGACGACTTCATGAAGACGGAGCTCCGTGCGGCGAAAGTCACCGACTGCGTCAAATTAGAGAAGTCGAACAAGCTTCTGAAGCTCCAGCTGGATGACGGCATGGGCGGCAGGCAGGTCGTTTCCGGAATCGCAAAATGGTACAAGCCGGAGGACCTGATTGGCAAGACGATTGTAGTTGTTGCAAACCTGAAGCCCGCAAAGCTCTGCGGAGAAATCTCGGAGGGTATGATAGTCTGCGCCGAGATGCCCGACGGCACGGCGAAGGTGACGTTCCTCGACGATTCAGTTCCTGCAGGAGCGAAGTTAAGATAAGATAGTTTCGTCCTTCCCATAATGGATGGGGCTGCGGCGTCAAACCCGTAGCCCCAGCCCTCATCTGTCCGTAGCTCAGTGGATAGAGCAATACGCTCCGACCGTATGCGCGCAGGTTCAATTCCTGTCGGACAGACCAACCCCTCCACCACCGCCTTCGGCGGCGGTCCCCGGCATGTTACAATACGAAGTGCAACACACTGATGAATTTGTATTTTTTGTGAAG
>JAJQGB010000015.1 GCA_021200775.1 Oscillospiraceae bacterium | reverse complement strand
TGAACGTGCCTTCAAAACTCGTGTCAAGACGGAATTTACCGGGTTTGGACATGGGAACCTCCTGAATATCAAGCATAATCTGATACATAAACACTAAGTGGGACAAGCCTTTTGTATCGTATCACCTGCTATACACAACTTCCGGTAACGTGTTTTTGCCGGGAACATCAAATTCCTTTGGATCAATAATACACAATTGCTTCTTAATAACCCCACGCATCTCAAGTGCAGGCTTCAAACAGTAGTGTTCAAAATCCTCTTGACTAATATCATCAACTGACTGCACATGAGGGAAAAGCAATTTAAGAAATGCAGTACAAAGCCGCTTAATAGCCGTCATATCCCGCTTATCAGCGTTTGATTTATACGAAATCAAATCTTCAACAATGGAAGCATAGGACAAATCACTTCGAAGCTCATGCAAAACTTCAGCGAAATATTCAGTGTTAATTGCCCATCCATGAGCAATCATTCCTGTTGTCATTCGAGGAATCTCCCAGCCGGGGATAAAACCATGAAATCTGTCCAATGTCGCAGACTCACCAAAGACCTCGCTTATATGTTCAACCATATTTTTGTTTATATCAAACCGCTCTGCGTTGATATTTCCAAGGACAATTACTCCTGCATCAGCAGTCAAAGCCGCGTCAAAGCCCTTGATTTCGCCAAATTCCATGTAGTGCTTCAATGCTTGCTGAATCTGCCCCGGTTGCTCAAATGTTATTGATTGAACCTCATCAAATCCCACATAGTCAAATCGGGTTAAAAGACCGCCGGTCTTTTTTGCATTATCATATATCAAGGATGCACGAGATACTGTTCCGCCGCTTATTAACCAACCACGTTTGCTTATCTTTTCAAACACATAACTCTTTCCTGTTCCCTTTGGTGCGAGCTCAATCAGATTCAATCTCTTTTCAACAAAAGGTAGTAATCGACGTAAGAAACACAATTTTTTCTCTTCGCTTTCCATCCCATTCTCGTCAACATATCCACTTGGATTATAATCAACCGCCATAAGGATAACGTCGATCCACTCATGTATATCAAATTCTTTTCTTGCTTCTCTGTAAAAATCAAGATCAATCGAATACGGACAAAACGGCTTATAATCCACCATAGAAATGACACCTTTAGGGTTGGATGATGTTCCTTCAAGAGTCCACACCAATGTGATAATTCCCCAATTTTCACTTTCATGCAAAAGCGTCGCTTGCCATTTTTCAACAACTTCATTCGCTACAACGCCAGATGCTCCACCCTTTGCGCCACCAAAATCAGGGAGCTCAAACTTGGTTTTACCGCTTCTAATGTCAACGTTCACACGCACCCTAGCAAGAAATTGAACAGTTTCGCCATTTACCATTTGGAATTTGTATTGTTCAAAATCGTCTTTACCGGGTATAAACCTTTTTATGTATCTGCGAACGCTGTCATAATCAATCATTCCGTCTTCATCAGAAAACTTCATAACTAACCAGTCACGCATATATGACGGCATACTCAAATTAGAAAAATATTCACTTCGCTGAGGGTCTTTTAAAACCACCATATCAGCAAATATTTCTCTCACTTTGTCTTCCAACATAAGCTTATCCTCCTACAAGAAAAGTGTACATCCTTGCTCTTTGAGTTCTCTGATCTTAGTTTTAAGGTCTTCAACATCACAGCTAAAGTTTTCCGCCATACAAGAGAGGCAATAAAAGTCCTCTGTATCAACATCAAGAAGCTTTTTCGAAAGTGCTATTTCATCTTTCTTAAGCACTTTGCCACACTCGCAGCATACTTTTCTCACCACGGCAAATCACCATCCCCACCAAGTGCAGATTGAAACGTAACATCAGGCATATCAACCATTTGTCCATCCGCAATTATTTCGACATGGTAATTCCCCGCCTTTGCATTTGCAAATACAATCTGCCAGGTCTTATTGCCAACATCGGTGGTCTCTCCAAAGCTATCTTTGATTCTTGCAGTTATATGCTCGACAGTGTGGTTAAAGGTAATAGAAAGCTTGGCTTTTTTTATGGAAATTTTTACAGACGACTCTTTCCATTTAGCTGTAAGCTTAATTTCTTTATCTCCTTCTACAACAATTACGGGTACAATCATCTCCTCCGGAGTTGCTCCACCATGTATCTCTCCGAAAGTAGCTTTATCATCGTCAGCATTTGTTGCAAACCCCGGCAATTTATAATGATCATAATTGCCAAACACCGAATACACATTTTCGTCTTTTCCCTTAACAATCTTTGTGTTCTCGTAGTGTCCTTCATTATCACCAATAATCTTACAATATCTACCGTGGCTATATACTTCTGCATTCTTTGGTGCAGCCAAGCCTTCTCTACTGTGGAAGAAGCGTGCCGCAAGACGACTTGTCCCGTGGTCGCCAGTAATTACAACTCTTCGATAGTCGCTTAGTAACGAAGAAACCTTATCACTAATTCCGGTGACAAAATTCATTTGCTCTACAATGCAAGAATAGTAACTAGGATCATCAACAGCACCTTTATGAGCCAACTTATCCAAACCATTCAGCTTATTGTAGGCAACGTTCATTGCTTTCCATTGCTCGTTAAAACAAGTTTCCGTAGGCAATGTCGCTTGTGCCAATTCAACTCGCTTAATATTGCACTTACTTTTGCTCACTAACGCCCAATGTAGTAGCGAAAGCCATTCTGCTCCAAGAGCATCAACCCAAAGTATGAGTGTTTCATCATCCTCATATTGAGACAGTATCGAATATCGTTTCTCAAGAGACTCTGCATTTACCCCGCCAAAATATACTTCTTCATCCATCGGAAGAGTATTTTCAAGCTTATATACTTTGTATCTTGATAGGTAATCTCCTATATCATTCTTAAGAACATCAATATCCCGAGAAAGATACGCTCCTAGTTCAGGGAATATTTCTTTCAGCTTCTTGCTTTCTTTAGCCTGAGCTGGATTTACTTTGAGCCATTGACCAACCATTTTAACGAGATAAACACGATCGTCTTGTATTGAACCCGAAAGGAAATCTAACCTTTCTTCAAATTCGGGAATTCTATCAACTTCACTATAGTAATCCGAATCCGGTGTCAAACTCATGACAGAGCGCAACGATTTAAATTCATCAATCCACTGAGACTTGGTACGCCAAACATAAAATATCTCATGAGTTACAAGAGAGAGGATCTCGCAGACGTCGCTCGCTCTGCTGAAGCAATAGCTTAAATAGCTTTCATCAGAATAAAGTTGATACCAAAGCCAAACAAACCCACGATAACTGTCTGAACCAGACTTCCATTTTCTCATGACATCTATTTCAGAAAAAGCCGAAAGGTTAAACAGCTTTAACAGAGCAGCATCTAATGGCGTATTCTGTTTAGCAAAGTCAAAAAGCTCTTCTTGCATTTCAGGAGAGCAGTTATCTTTTGTAAGATTAATTCCTCCCAACATATTTTCTTGAATAAATTCAAGCTTGTTCTTAATAACTCTGATTTCCACATTGCCACTTGTTGTAGCAATGCCGTTATATTGCCTCGTTACTAAAATAAAAGACCTGTCAGGTTCAGAAGGATTCTCCCAATATTCAAGCCAAGCTTTGATTCCGATAAATTGTTTTGAACCTTCATATTCAAACATCGAAAGTTGTTGTTCAAAAGCGTTTGATAGTATCAATAAGCTCATCTCTTGCTCATTATCAGAAGCTTGTGAATCTATACAGTTGAGGTAAAAATCCTCCTGCCGTTCATCAAAGGACAAATTCAAAGAAGGGTCATACCACTGTGCTTCACATCCCCAAAGCGGTATTATAATCCTCCCTATGCTAGTTGCTGGTACATGGTTTTTCCAAAGTGTGATAAAGCGTCTATTTTCAGCTTCACTTTTTGAGAACAGTCGCAAATATTCACTTACACCGGTCAAAATCACCCACTCATCGTGATATGAATCAACCATAAGGTTTGAATAATTCGGCATGACATCAGGGCTCGAAAAAAGCTCATCAGACTTTATCACTCTGGTACCATTGATTTTCTTTAGTTCGGAAAGAAGAAAGCAATACTGTTCGATGTTGCTCACCATAATTGCACGGCAAGGGAAGCGCGAAGGAACTTTATTCTGTCTCTCGTTTTGTAGCTTTGATACGGCTTCTTGAATTGTCATCCGTCTATTCACCTCTTAGTCTGTAAATCTATCACAATATTCAGGATGTTCATCGAGGAATGCGGCAACACGGTTCTTTAAAACGGTTTCTTGCATGGCTCGAACTGTGTTTTTTGCGTTCGCAAGTTTTTCTTTCTTTGCTTTTTCTTTTTGCCGCCTTTTGAGGCTTGATAGAAGTTCCGACAATCCCTGTACTGACCATAAACTCATGTCATTACCCATCTTGTACTTAGTATCCGCAATGATGCCGTCTTTGTTTTCATCCCAAAACTGCGAGAATTCCTTACCAATCAAAGACTTGAACGCTTTTTGAATCTTGTCTTCATCGTTAAGGATAGACGTGTCCATATTCTGTAATGAATTTATAGCATTTTCTACAGACTTATTATCAACACTCTTTCGATTTTGGACATTAAGCAATGTTCTAAAACTACTGCTTAATTCATCAGGAACAATCCACAGCAATGGAACGCCATACACATTGCACCATTCTTTGATGGATTCCTTACCAGTGATAGAGATCCACAACTCAAGTAAACGTGATTTGTTTCTTGCGAGACTGATCTTATCGAGCTGAGCGTTCAACTCCTTATTAAACTGTGTTAGCGTCATATTGTATCTGCAATCAGACAGTCCACTATAAACGGATGAAAGCTCGTCCTTTGTGCAAGAAATATCGTGGCTGGCAAGAATATCTTCGAGAACTGACTTTCCACTCTTCAAGCAATCCATCGCAGCAGCACCATATTGATTTAAGTCAGAAATTGCCTGCTCCTGCTCTTCAAGGCTCATTAAGTCAGTGTCAGAAAAAGCGACTTTCTCAAAAACTTTGAGTGCAGAAAACCAAGGCTTATTAAGCGGCTTAATAGCATCCAAAGGAATTCTTAAAACGCCGAATAAAGCTGCCGTGTCTTGCTTAGCTTTTCCCATGCTATGGTAAACAGTCCCCTGAGCATTCCCGATTGCTTCCAATAATCTGTAGTGTTCAGTGACGACGCCAAGTTTCTCTTCTACTTCCTCCTCAGTCCATGAATAGATGGCACCCTGCATAACTGATTGTACTTTATCGCTCAGCTCTTCGGAATGAACTGAAAGTCGCTCTACAACTTCTTTCAGTTCCGGTGACGACTCGAAGAGAAATGTGCGAAACGCTTCATTCATGGTGCTTTTATCCTGAAAATCACTTGCCAAAGTCTTCTTTATCTTTCCACGTCCGTTAAACAACTGTAACGTATCGCTCATGACGGCTTCACATTCACTGCTGTCACCATGAGAAATAAATTCACCAATACCGTCAATTATTTTGCTTGCAGCATCACGATGATCTTCACTGCTCCATGAGTTTTCCGGCAAATACTTTAATGCCCAGAAAGGAGACCCACATTTAGTTACAGCTTCTCTGACATAATGCCAGCCTGTAGTCTGTTCTGCAAGCTGTCCTTGAGAAAGATTAAATATATTTCCAAGATAATCACTGAAATTCTGCCATGTTAATGACCCAGCGGAAACATAGTCATTCGTCATCTTCCCACTACACATCATAGAAACCATTTTGCTGATGTGAGATTCGTTGAGAGGATGTGTAGCCTGCATATTGTCCGTCCATGAGAACTTGCTATCCTTATAGCATGAGAAGACAAAGCCAAGCAGGATACCACAGGCTATCGTATTGTAGTAACCAAACGGTTCTTTCTGAAGCGTATCCCATAAATCACTCAGATTAACACGATGTCCGGAATCCATTTCCTTCTTCACAAGTTCCGCCATTTCAGCAACACATTCCGCCTGCTTGCTTCCACTGTCTTTAGCAGCTATGAGTTCATCAATCGTATGAAATTCAAGAACACCCGCTTGTTTTAAGGAATTCAGCACTCCGTTAAACTGACTATTTCCACTCTTCCGTTGCACTCCCGCTAGAACTGCATTTTCACTGCAAGGTCTATAAACAGTATTAGTAGGAACTATATTTTCAGGAGCAAACTTAAAAATCTTTTTCATAACTTGATTGCGAATAATACTATTGCAGAGATTGCGCATACCGTAAATGTTACTATATGATTCGCTCCCGTTAAAAGCAGTAATTCTTCCACCAGTTGTTGCAGAACTAGCCCAAGAAGTCACAACCTTTTCCGCTTCTGCTTTGTATTGAGACACTGATCCAGTCTGACCTGCTTCTGCCGCTAATTCCTGCTTAGTGATAGCGGTAAGCCATTTATTACGGTCTTCATCGTTCAACGGCTGTCTGCAAAGAGCAATAACAAGCCTCGGCTCGTTTACTTCTGTTATTTTCTGTTGCAAAGTTAATTGTACCGTATTTATCTCTATATCGTTTTTAACAACGACAACCAATAATCCCAGCTTATATGTGTTCTTTTCAAGTTCCTTTTTAACCTCTTCCAATCGAGCATTGATAGATATTGTTTCAGAACAACAGACAGCAACCTTTATTCGGCGAGACAAAGCTTCATTTGGATCCAGAGCATTTTTCTCAAATGCTTCGGAAAATACACCGCCCTTTTCAAACATCTTATAGCGGGTATACTTTTTATCGTTATCTTTGTACTTAGAACTAAACGAATCGCCAGTACCGCTGAACGGAAGCTGAAGTCTTACATCTCCGTTAGCAGCCTTGTCCAAGACGAGAATCTTGCTGTCAACCATCGTATTGAGCATATCGTTGACTGTCTCTTTCGGGATAACTCCTGCAAGACAGTTTTCAAGACACTCTACAGTATTAGCCACTCCGTCTTTTGCTCTCTTGGTGCTGTACATGCCCTTTGTAGTGGTCATAAGAGCCATCAAGAGCATTGCCGTCTTGAATATACGCAAAGCGTTCTCGTCGTTTTCAACGAGATGTTTGTTGGTTTCATAGTGACGGATATATTCCGGCACCTTGGTTTCTTTATCGGAAAAGTCGCTCTCACGGGTAAAGAAATAATCCCAAAGCCAATCAGGAGTCAACCAGCAAGCCTGATCATCCGGACCGTAATTCTGAATATAGCCTACAAATCCCAACTCACTGTTCGCTTGATCTTTCATAAAACGGAACATAGTGCGCTGAGAAGCCGCATAGTTTTCTGCCACACGAGAAAGAAGCCTTATGGTCATCGGGTGCATAGGGCAAAGATGTTCAATTCGCTCACTGATTTTATCATCAATTCCTGAGATATCGGGAAGATATGGGTGTATTCTTTTAATAACTTCACTGCGTGCTTCTTTCCAATGCTCTTCCATACCATTGCGTATCTTGATAGAACCAGCGATCAGATCGAAGGCGGCATCCTGAGAAATACTGAATGAAACACTGTGGAATCGGTGCGTGATTTGCTGATATCGTTCACTTGTCATTCTCTCTACCATAGCTGTTGTCTTGTGTACAACAAACAGCATAAAGAATGGCTGAACCTTGCAAAACTCCGAAAGTTGCTGAAGAATGGTGTGATCTTCGCTATTGGCTACATACTCAGTAAACTCATCCCAGATGAAGAATATTCCTGACTTTGACAAGCCGTTGCTATCAATAACATCACTGACCCACTTTTTAAAAGTTTCAACGCTGTCTATGAGTCCCCAATTATTTTTGCGAATGATATTCGCAGTCTTCTGAAGAGCATTGATATTGCCGTTCTTCAGGCTTTTTCTCAGTTCTTCTACACTGCTGAAGTCTTCACTCAGCTCGGAATTCTCAATTATGTATGACCAGTTATTTGCAGGATTATCTACCACCTTGAGTATAGCATCCTGCAAGGAGTTACTGCCATAGTCCGCCTTGTCACCAAATTTTGCGGCAAGTGCATCTCTGATGGCTTTCTCGGCTTCCATAAGAAGAGCATTGCCGTCACGAATGCCCGTGCATCCGGTTTTCCAGATAACAAGATAATCACCCTTGTCTTTTGCACGGCATTTCATAAAGCGGTTGCGATAGGGCTGAAGCCGGCTGTTTCCAGCAAGAAATGCGTCAACAACCTCCGGCTTTTCTTCTATCAAGTGCTTTACAACAATAGCCGCATAGCTCTTGCCGGTGCCATAGGTTCCCTCAATCCAAAATGAACGTCTGCTGTCGGGTTCTTCATTATTGAGCGACTGACAAAGCACATTCATTAGCTTTTCCATATCATCTCCGACGATATACTCCCGCCACAGATCTTTATTTCGAGTATCGGCATCAATATCTACTACCGACTCGAAATTAGGACTCATTTCAAGGTAATTACAATACTTACTAATAGCCATGACAGTCTCTCCCTTACTCTTCTTCTGCGAGATTCAGTATATCGTTACTGGTATAATCTCCGAGGATGATATTATCTATATTTGCGACAAATGAAACCCGAATATAGTCTTGATACATATTTGCAAGACCCTGAATCTTATCCCGGAACGCTTTGACATCAATTCCGTAGATGTCATGAGGAGAAATTCCCTTTGCGTCCGGGTTTGCATGAGCATTTACAAGCTCGGTAAACGTAAACGTCTTCAATCCCGTATGCTCAGAATAAAGATACAACGCATAAAGTAACGCCACCGCATCAGGATAATCCCAACCCTCACGGCAATAAGCAAAAGTATTCTTAGTCTGCTCAATCGGCAAGCCCTGCTTGATGGATGCACCGATGGGAGAATTGCGGAAAGTGGACAACAATGAACTTACTGCATTTTTTCTTGTAGTAGGAGAATAGGTATCTCCTAACATAGTAACTAAATCTCCAATCTCATATGTATCACCGATATCAATATTCAGACAATACCATCTACAAATGACTGAATTATAGGCGAGGTTTGCCCAAATTATAGCCCACGTTAGTGGGTTATAAGGTCCGAAAGCACAAAGCTTTTTTCCTAACTCAGTAACAGATATAGATTTGTCTGTTGGAGATATTTCAATCATGCAACTATGCTCAAGCCACTTTTTCAGAGCTGTATACTGAAGCGTACCCAATTCCATTCGAGAAAAACAATCAACGCCATACTGCATAAAGTGTTCCAAGAAGCTTTGTTGAAACCCGAAATTTTGATAACAATTCATTCCTTTTAAGTCCATACCTGTTCCTCCTGATGTTACTGAAAGTGATTTTGCAATTAAGCAGCCCTTATCTGTAAATTTAATACAATTTGAGCAATGTACGCAGAGAGATTCCCGAATAAGTATCTTTCTGTTTGGCTGTATCGTAAATGCTCCAGTGGGGCATTGAACTTCACACGCCTTGCATCCTTTACAATACGCAACTTTGTTAGCAACGCCCCTTAAGTGAGAAATTACAAACCTGTCCATGCTCTTAAAAGGGCTGTATGAAACAGTAAAACCACTTTCGTGGCTTTCTATAACAAAACTATAATTGAAATCTCCAATTTTTTGGATTCCTTCTTTGCCATTAAACTCCGTGACTACTCCAAGAATTTTAGAAACCTCTAACCAGCTCTGTAAAGGTTCTTCTATTGTAAATGAAATACTTTTTACATCTATTTTTTCTTTTACACGGTTGCCACCATGTGGCAAAAATCTTCCGCCGACTCGTGTCTTCCAACCGCCATCTTCGATATACTTCTTTTGGGCTTTCTCGCTTTTTACGTTTTTCGCATATTCTTCCACAAAAGAACGCAACTCTTTGACGTCATGTTGATAACATATTCCTGTAATACCATCATACCAGTCAGAAGACATAGGGCAAACCATACAGCCGACTCTAAATAGTCCCTTTCGATAGGCATCGTTAAACAAAATGTGATTTTTAAAGATATGGCAATAAAGCTCCGCATTGTTCCACTTGTGTATTGGACTGACATTGACTTGACTTATATTCTTTGCTCCAATACTTACCTCATCATACTTGGCTCTACGAGGGCTCTCTTCTGCACGCACTCCGTCGTATACTACTGCTTTTGCATTATAATCGCCAGTCAATTCTCTTAGTTTCAAAATTGTCGGCACGGATTTATGAACAACACAACACCAACGAATTCTACTTGCGGGAGGTCCGAATTCTTGCCAACTTTCAGCCGGATCCATATGGCTTTTGGCTTCTTCAAATCTTAGTTGAGACCAGTGTTGCTTTGCTCTTTCAACTGATTTAAGAGTGTCGGAAAGCTCCATGCCGGTGTTGCTGAACATGACGTAAAAATCGCTCGGTGCCAAGGCTTTTGCAACAAGGTCAAGAAGAACCAACGAGTCTTTGCCGCCGGAAAAGGCACATATAAAAGAAAAGCCTTTTTCGGAATAAATTTTATATTGTTCCCGAATAAAGGCAATAGCCTTGTGTTCAAGGCTTATAAGAAGATTTTTGTTGATCTCATATAGGCGATCGGTATCTATCGGCTTTAATTGAAGCCTTTCGTCAGTCAAAAGCTTGACAGTGGGTTTTGCATAGAAATTGCCGCCCAGAGCATCAGCAACCGGGACGCCATTTAAAACATATCTGCGAACACCCTCTGCCCATAAAAGAGGAGCGTCCGTGTCATGAGGATAATCCCAATATTTGTCCATGCCAAAGAAATCCAATTCTTCGTGAAATACCGGGCGGATTTCTTTTTGTATCTTTGCATCTATCGTCAGACGGAATATTCCATATTCATCCGTCCATTCATAGCCGTACATTCCATAAAACTCCCATCAAACGAGAATGTCCTCGCAATTATGCTTGTCAACCCAAGGTCTGAAGCGATGAAGAACATCGTGACAGGTTGGGCAGACAGTTATAAAGTCATCAGCCCTATATTTCTTTTCAAAATCCATCTCTGTTGGACTCACAATAAGATGATTCACCAGAATTTGCCCGCACGGTCTGTAGTACTGGATCAGGTTGATGCCACATACATCACAACGTTCTTTAACGGGCAATTTCCCACCGTCACGAGTTTCTATGAGACGGTGAAGGTGCTCCAAAAGCACTTCTTCAGGAAATCTGCCGCCTTCAGGCGTTGAGCCAAACAAACTTGAATAGGCTTCTTCGTTGCGCCTTATTGCTTCTGCTATCTGGTGAAGCTCGCTTTCCCGACCGTCAAACTCTGATGCCACTTCGTAAAACATTGCACCTACATTTTGAACCTTGCAACCTTTCTCCTTGCTTCTCATGAATGAATTTAACTGCTGTGCAATACCACAATTTGTACGAAAACTATCTCCATACTGTTGCTTAAGGTGGATTGGCAGGCGATTAAGCAATCTACTGAGTTCAATCATCTCCGGCGAATCGGCGTTTACCCGCTTGTTCCCCGAAGAGAAAAGCACATCTAACGCAAGAATTACCTCATCCCGAGTAAAGCTCAGGCTCGCCATTTCGTCACACCCTTATCTTAACATGCTCACCGCTTGCATCCCAAGCGAAGCGTTCATCATTGCCCAACGCTTTGGGCATTTTTTTAATCAGCTCATTGCCATTAATCATTTTTGACTTGATTAAAAGCCGCCGCAGTTCTTCTGCTTCAAATGTGCGCTGTGAGATTTCATTTTCGATTAAGTAGCAAACCACTGCGTCACCGAAGTTTTGAATCTCACTGTCGTCTTTCACAAGCATGGCATGAAGTGCAGTAATATATTGCCCATCCATAGCGCAAATAGTTTTCGCACCGAGCCTGTCACCGTAAAACTTGACAACTCCTTGAAGCAACATCGGCGTCCACGGAAGATTCTTTGGCAAACGAGGCAATCTTTCGAGCCACATCGGATGCAATTCTCTCAAAATGACATGGTCGCCCAAATCGTTCCAAAGACGATTTAACTCATCTCGGACTTGATTCAGCCAAGAATCGTTAATCTGCATACTCTTTGCAGACATAATTATTCTTCTGTCGGAATCATACATAAAGAAGTAAGGCTCTTTTCCTATTTTAATTATACCATGAATATTGCCAGTATTCAAGCCCTTATTTCGAAAATATTCAGCTAAATCTGACTCGTTGAAAATTCCATCATGGTCTTCTGCGAACTTACAAGCTGCATCAAAGCTGCTTGACACAGCATTTGAGCCTCTTGAAATATGAGTTCCGCCGGTAAACGCGTAGCTATGCCCGCCAAAACTGTTCTTTTCAAATAGATGCTGACCGAGATCATATACTGCCTCTTCATCGTCCAAGCCATTATCATTAAGAAACATGTGCATTTCGATATGTGCACAATCAAACAACTGCGAAGATGTTATGTATCCATCATTTCTCTGCATAAGCTTTTCGATAATGTCGCATAACTGCTTTGCGCCATCTTCCCAATCAACGAATGCTTTTTCGTGATAAAGCTTGCCTTTGACTTCAACGATGCTCTTATTTGACTGTACAATCTCCTTAACTGCCGAAAGAGTAGCGCCAATACTATCACGCAGTTGTTCATATGTAGTTCCGTCCATATCTGCATCAATAATAAGTTTCTCGACACGAGATGCAACGGCGTCATCATAAGGCTGGACAGCCTGACGGCTTCCAACAGTTCTTGTTGATTGCGAAGCCAACGTTCTTTGTGACGAGGTTCTCAGTGCTTCTACCGGCACCTCAATCGGCTTTTCTTTTACAAATACAGAAGAAACACCAATGAATTCGCTGAACTTTGCAAGTGCCGCACTGAAACGATGGTGCTGAAGATTGTTGACTTCATCAAAAGCCTTACTTCGACCTAATTCATTTACAGCACTCGCAGCTTCGGTTGGATTTGTTAGGTATAGCCTCCATGGTGAGAGTTTATTGTTTCGTGCAAATTTCTCGCACTCTTCAATGGCATATGAGTATGATGAAGCTGTTGATCTTGAAAGCTTTACAGTGTTTAAAAGATAATTATAGAATGTATATCTATTGACCTTCATCGGGGGCTCTTGAGCTTCCTGTTCTGAAGGCAACTGCTCCGGAAGTATATCCTCATTTTGTTGAGACTCCTCTTCAGATTCTTTCTGAACAGTGCCAATTAGTCCCTCATCCCAATCGCATATCCGATTTTGTACAGCCTCATAAACATCACGGCGTTCCGAAGCAAGATAAATGTCGTTGCGATTCATGAATGCCCAAAGTTTGAGATTTCTTAACTCTTCGATTGTAACTATATTTTCGTTCTTAAGAGCCGCTCTAAGAGGAAGATAAAAGTCTTCATTCAGAAGCTTGTCTATTTCAGAAAGCTCAGATTCTTGCTTGAGATCTTCATCAACAACATTTGCTCCAATCTCTTTCGTCTCACCAAAAAGTCGTTCACGATAAAAATCAGAAAACATATCCAAGGAATCAGCCAAGCGATTCTTCCTCAACTGATTCTGACTAATAAAATTCTGATCTGTGAGTAAAAAAGCTCGAACTTCATCTAATTTTTCTCTAGATCCGATTTGATAAATATCGCCATCAATAATACGCTCTGATTGTAGACGTTTTTCAAATCTTGTTACAAAAGACAAAATAACCATTATGTCGCCGGGCTCAACCTTCTTTTTCTTCATCCATTCGATGAAATCAGGGCGGGAAATTGAATTATTGGCAATAACGCTTTCTCCACTTTCAGAGGATTTTTCCTCGACTAATTCATCAGTCAACTTTTCTTCGCTTTCAGGTACTATGATTTCTTTGGTAATATTTTCTTCAACGAGAGGCGCAAAAGCAATGTCTTCGTGAGGCTTTATGCTCTCCTCAATTTCATGTGGCTCGACTGTAGTAGACTTGTTTTCTGCAATTTCTTTTTGCTTGGCACGTTCGGTTTTTATGAATCGAATATAGTAACGAATGGCATTAACCATTGATGCTTTTCGACCTCTGCCATAAACAACTGTGAAGACTTTACTTCCTTCAATTGTTTCTCTGACCCTTGTCAATATTTTTACGTCATCAGTTTCTAATAACGGCTTAGCTAATAACTTTCTACGAATGCAGTAATCGTTCAATTCCTCGATAGCCGAGCGGGCATCTGAAACCTGTGAACGAGTAACCTGAGTAGAAAGCCACTCATAAAATCTTTTCTCATAAGACACCGTTCCACCGCTCATCTTTCCACGCTCCATTTTAAGAATCCAACAAGATAATAAAACTTTCGAGAGTTGCAACAAAATTGCAATTACAATCTCAAGCACCTTTCCTTTTTACGCATAAACTTGTGCATGCTAAAATTACTCTGTCAAGAATTATCCATCAAATATTATACAACACCGCCGAAAACAAATCAAGCCTTTGAGGTTTTATGTTCATGACCTCAAAGGCATTATTTTTTCTGCGCCAAAATTTTTTGATATATTTTTTCAAAACCAGCTTGTCGAACCCCCTCCCTCACCTGTGTTAGTGGGGGTAAAGAAGCACAAAAGCAAGATACGCCCGGTCAGACAGTAACTCAATTCTGAGAACTGCCGCCCCGACATCTTGATGGGAATTGCGGCTTCCCATACCCTCGGCTTTGCAAATTCATCGTATTTGCATTTTGGCTCCCATTAAAAATGGTCACAGCGGCGAAGCCGGTTGCAGTGGCAGAGCAGTGGCAAAAACGAAAGAGGTGAAAACGAATATGGCAAGACCAAAGAAGGATGCGGACCTGGTTCGTCCGCACAGGATAACGTTCCGCCTGACAGACGTGGAATACGAAATAATCAAGAAGCGGTGCGAGGGCGCGGGGGTGGAAAGCGCACTCGGCGCTGCTCTCAAAATTCAGCTTGACGTGACGGGGATGGTGAACGAGGTTCATGGCAATCTTAAAGCACGGTACAAGTAAAAATGCCAATTACGGCGATGCGCTCAACTATCTGTTATTCGAGCATGACGCATTCACGATGAAGCCGATTCTTGACGAAAAAGGGAACATGGTGCGACGACGGGACTATATCCTCGGTGGCATCACCTGCGACCCGTTCACCTATGCCGAGGAGTGCCGGGAGCTTAATGAGCGGTTCCGCAAGAATCAGAAACCGGACGAAGTCAAAGCGCACCATTACATAATCAGCTTCGACCCACTCGACCAATCCGAGTGCGGATTGACCGGTGAGAAAGCGCAAGCTCTCGGCATGGAGTTTGCCAAAAAGAACTTTCCGGGACATCAAACTTTAGTTTGTACCCACTTGGACGGACACAACGGAAGCGGCAATATTCACGTTCACATCGTCTTCAATAGTCTCCGAAAGTTCGACATTGAGCCGCAGGAATTTGCAGAGCGACCATGCGACCGCAAAGCAGGGTTCAAGCACCATCAGACAAGAAGCTTGCTCACCCATATGCAGAAATCCCTCATGGAGATTTGCAAACGGGAGGACTTCATCAAGTCGACTTGCTGTCGCCGTCTGAAAACAAAATCTCCGAGCGAGAATACTGGGCGATACGTCGGCAAGCTGAACTTAATAAGCAACTCGAAATCAAGGAGAGCAATGCTGAGTTTGACTACTCAATCTTCGGCGAATCTCCGCCCGACTACGTCGAAGTCTTCTTCCTGAAATCCGATTTGAGATTAGTTGTTGACTTGCAGAACAACGTCAAGGCACAGCAAAGCCGAGCATATGCGCAGAAGGTCAAGCTTACGAATTTGAAACAGATGGCGAATACCATCATTTATGTTCAGCAACATGGGTATGAGACGAGGGACGCCCTCCAAAACTCTTACGATGAAATCTTAGCAAAGAGAGTCGAAGCGAAGAAAGAGTTGCGAGCGACTGAGGACAAGCTAAAAGACATCAACGAGGTTATTCGTTACATGGGACAGTATCTTTCCAACAAGAAAGTCTTTGGCGAGATGCTGAATGCTAGGAACAAAAAGAAGTTTTGCGAGACGCATTCATCGGAAATTGTGGTTTATGAATCTGCCGTGAGGTTTTTGAAAGGGCGTTATACGGATGGGAAGATTCCTTCGATGAAGGCTCTGCAAGAGGAAAAGCAAAGTCTGACTATTCGCAGGGATGCTAAACAGAGCTCTTACAATTAACTGTACGATTACACGCAGGAATTGAAAACGGTTTGTACCAATGTGGATGCTATTTTGAAGCCTCAGCAGGAGAAGGAAGTTAAAAGGACAAAAGCGCAGGAGATTTCGTATTAGCGGGAGGAGGTGACAAATGCCTTATTTCAAAAAAGATACCGTTCTGCCGCCGTTCATACCTCTGCCACGATTCATTGTTGCCGGCGGGTATTCAGTGAATGCAAAGCTCTTGTATGGACTGCTCCTCAGCCGCACCATGCTTTCGCAAAAATCCGGTTGGGTTTCGGAGGACGGAAGCGTTTACGTTGTCTATCCCATCAGGGAACTTGCCGAGGATTTGAACCGAAGCGAAAAAACGGTCAAGAACGCTCTGAACGAGCTTGAAAATGCCGGGCTTCTGTCACGAGTCCGGCAAGGGTTGAATCGGGCGAATCTCATCTTCCTCAGGCTTCCCGATGAAGTGCAAATATCTACCCAGCCGGAGGGTAAAATCTACCCCACGGACGGGCAAGAAATTACCCTTCAGGAAGGGCAAAATCCACCCTCAAGTAATAATGAAAAAGAGTATAAAGACCTTAGTAAGAAAGACAGAGGAGAGAGCCGCACCCGCTACGGTTGCTACCGGAATGTTTTTCTTTCAGATGACGAGATGGACAAGCTCAAAGCTGAATATCCCGACAGGTATTCGGAATACATCAACCGCCTGTCAACTTATATGGTATCAAGCGGCAGGCATTACGCTAATCACTATGCCACTATCCGAAAGTGGCTTGATGAAGACAAGCCGAAGAACGGCAGAGCTTATGATTACAACACCACTTACGAACAAGGAGAATGTTTATGAATATGGATTCTATTTTACACAGCGTTATGGAAACAGCAAGCGAGGCGCAGAGTTCGCCCGACGACTACATAGCTCCCGACGGGCTGAAATACTGCGGGAAGTGCCACACGCCGAAAGAAGCGTTCTTCCCGAAAGGATCACACTTCGGGAACTCTGACCGCTATCCCATCCTTTGCAAATGCGCCGCCGAAAAAGAGGCACGAAAGAAAGCCCAGCAACAGGAAGCCGAGCGAATGGAGCGCATATCTCAACTTCATTCAGAAGCGTTCCAAGATATTCCCGCCTTGAATTGGCGGTTTGAGAACGCCGCCGTTATGACCTGCAATTATCCAAAGTCAAGAGCTATGTGGGTAATTGGGAGGCTTTCAGAAGTGACGGCATCGGGCTTCTTCTTTTCGGAGATGTCGGGACGGGGAAATCCTATGCCGCAGGGTGCATTGCGAACGCCCTGATTGAGAAGTCGGTCGCCGTTCGTTTCTCGGCAGTGTCCGATATCGTCAACAGGATGCAAGGGACTTTCGGCGAAGACCGCGAGAACTTTATGAAGCAACTGATGCGTCCCAAGCTTCTTATCCTCGACGACCTCGGGACGGAGCGAAACACAAGCTTCGGCAAGGAATGCGTTTTCGATGTGGTCAACCGCCGCCTTCTCACCGGCAAACCGATGATTGTTACTACAAACATCACGCTCTCTGCAATGAAAACCGCACCGGTTCTCGACGACAGGCGGATTTATGACCGAATACTTGAGGTGTGCATCCCGGTGCAGTTCAAAGGACAGAATTTCAGGGAAGTCAATCGCAAAGCAAATATGCAGAAGGCGATTGAGGTGCTGGGTGGATAGATTAAAAAACTTTTTAAATATGGCTTGTCAAGATTCCTATATCTTCAGTGTTAGTGAGGGGATAAAAAATCCCCGAAATACGGGACAAGCCGGAGTGCATATGATTTGTCGAGAGGAGGACAGCCGATGGAAGTATTCCTGCACTTACCCAAAACCGAAAAAGGCAAAGCTGAGCTTGCTGAGGATCTTGCCCTTTTCCACGCTGAACACGCTGTAGAAATCCTCCGCAAACTGCCTTGCCCGACCGAGCAGAAGCTGAAACTGTTGGAAGCGGTCGTGAAAGATGCAAGACAGCAGGCAAAGGCGAGGGTACATAAAAATAAATCCGGCTCGGAGTTATTTCTCTGCGAGTGTCAATAGGGTTGATTTTTATTTTGAGACTATGCTTGCAGAACTATAATTTTACCTTTTCAGCAATAATCGCATTCTACTGCCGAAAAGGTATTTTTAAATGCGAAATCAGTTGTTCGGAAAAAGCGAACGACTAAACTTCGCTTAGGTTCTTCCTCTGAACATCTCTTTGCTCTAAACTCTTAAAAAACGTTCTGGATTTTGTAGAGTTTGTTGCGGGTATAGGTATCAGAAAAGCTCTCCACTTGATGTGAGGAGCTTTCTCTTGACATTATATCACTGTAGTGATACAGTAAACATAACTTAAGAAAGTGATACAAAAATGCTCCACGCATACCAAGAAATATACCTCAGTAGCGCAATGTCCTCGATGGGAGAGGCTTTCGATTATGCCGTAAACGATTGCAAAATTCCCGGCGGCGATTTCGTTAAAATGCTTATTGTGAGTCCGGCTTGCAGTAGGATTGAAAATGGAGAGCCGGCATATCTCGCCGGAAAAAGTGGGATTGAGATTGCCCGCAAAACGTTCCCCGAAACCAATCTGAAGCGTTTTCGCTCGTTGTACGGTTGCTCCCAAAGCGAGCTTTCGAAGCTCTCCGGCGTCAGCCTGCGCTCGATTCAGATGTATGAACAGCGGCAGAAGGACATAAACAAGGCGAGTGTTGACACCGTCCGCAGGCTTGCGAAGGTGTTGGGATGCACGGTTGAGGATTTGGTGGAGAAGTGAAGCTAGAGTAAGCTTAGTAGCGACGAAAAACAACCACATCGGCAAATTTTAATTTTTTTGCCGATGTGGTTGACACTGTTCATAGCCACTCATTTTCTATTTCTATCTTTGATATTGTACATCTTTTTGAATGAAAATGCAAGGTGTTATGATGGTTTCTTGGTGGGTATCCACTTCAGCACACTTATATTGACCCGTTGTCAGTGAGTTAATAGGAAATGCCCGTTATCGGCTTGATGGCTGATAACGGGCATAAACTTTATTATTTTGGTACGACGAATTTATACTTTCCTCTTTTTGCTGTAGACTTAATTAAATTGTTAGCCTTCATCTTTCGCATTAACTCTGTCGCCGGCGTTGCTGTAAGCCCCGTGAACTCCATAACATCAGCTCGTGCAAAAGCTGTTTCAGTACCAACCTGTGTAAACACTTTTAGGATATTGCTTTTTGTTGGTGTAGTAAAATCAAGTGCTAAAAGCAGTTCTTCAAAGACCTGTTTTTTGTCTTGAAGGTCTGTTTTTTCCTCATCGAAAGCCTGTTTTTCATCTGAAACGCCTATTTTTTCAACCGGAACATTGTAATTGAGGTTATACAGTGTTACCTTGAATGTAGAGATGTCGGAATAAAACTTCGGCTCTAATTCGGGACGGTAATTGACAGCAAAGTGATAATCGTCCTTGATTTTCTTGAAACCGCTACCACGGCGCTCCATGTAGTTCATCCGGCTGAACACGTCGGCAATCACAGGATTGCGTCGTTTGGAAATAACATTGTCGGTGTCCAGGTTTTGAACAGCTGAGCCGTCAGGCATACCAACGTGTACAGAACAACCAAGAGTGCCGTATGTACTATGAACTTGTAATGCGACTTTTTTGCCACTCAACTTCTATCGCTACCCACGACAAAGACTCACAATCATAGCTTTCAACAATAGCAACAGAGAACCACCTCCATCACGCTCATCATCTTTTTATAAACATTCATATCGTCCTAAAACACCTCTCCCAAGTCTTCTTAACCATCCTGACCTCATCCTTTTCCCACTTCCTGAGATTGCCGGACGACGTTCCGAGGCGAGCGGCGTATTCTTCACAGGTCAGTCCAAGCTCCTTGCGCTTTGCGATTAGCTGTTTGCCTTGTCCTTTATAGATGAACAGATTATATTCGTCCGTCAGGTCTTCCGCAGGGACACCGTAAAGCTCTGTGAGCTTGGCGATATGCTCCGGTGGGCAGAAATCTCGGTCAGGTTCTTCATAGCCGCTATAGGTCTGCCGCTCGACGCCCAGATACTCGGCAACCTCAAACTGATACAGCCCTTTGTGATAACGGTGCCAACGGAGCTTGTCCGGCATACTCTCAATTTCATCAAGAGATGTGAACTGGAGATTGAATTTCACGGCGTCGTTATACTTCTTCATGGACAGCAGAGGGAGATGCAAAACCATCAGCGGTGCCACTTCAATCCGCCCTGTTATATTTGAAGCAACTATATAACCATGGTCTCTTACATACCAAAAAGGCTTCCAAATTGAGCCGAAAATATGATTCTGATAGTCATTTTCAGATATTGATTCCGTTATGTACTGATAGCATTTTCAATACACCTCGCCCCGAACGCCGCGAAGCGGTTTCCCTTGCTCGGGTCAAACGAGTTGACCGCCTTGATGAGCCCGACCGTGCCGATGGAGATGAGCTCCTCCTGCTCGTCGGCAGTGACATAGTACTTCTTCACGATGTGCGCCACAAGCCGCAGATTGTGGAGAATGAGGCTGTCCCTGGCGGTGGTGTCTCCCTCCGAAAACGCCTTGAAAAGTCGTTCCTCCTCGGCAGGGCTCAACGGCTTCGGAAACGAGCTCTTGTCCTCGATGTGAAGGGCAAACCAGAGCAGACGGCTGAAAATATCTGACAGTATTCTTAAAAACATGCAATCACCCCGTTAAGTATATTCGGGCGGGGTGGGGATGATGAACGGCGAGAGCGTACAAAAAAGAGCGACGGGGGTGTCGCTCTGAGAAACTATTTTATTACAACCTTCCACTCGTTTTCATCAACCACATACTGGAACTCGGTCAGGCTGTCGTCGAGCATCACTTTCAGAAGCTCGTCAAAATCGTCCACAAGCTTCACTTCGTGCAGCTTTTCTCTGCGAATCCAGTGCATAGCACCCTCATCCGAGCTTTTCAGCTGCCCGCTGAAATGGCTGGTTTCAAAGAGAAAAACTATGTATCTGCCGTTCTCAATCGGGAACTGCTTGACGCCGCACAGGTGCGGATTCGTGATGGTAAGCCCGGTTTCCTCTTGCATCTCCCTTATGACAGCGTCGACTATGGACTCGCCAGGGTCAATGTGTCCTCCTGGCAGGGTATAGCCCTTCCAATCCTCCGCCAGCCTGTCCTGAAGCAGAAGCTCATCGCCCCTGTGTATCAGGCACAATACCGTAAGCTCAACATTTTCCGTTCTCAAAGCTATCCCTCCCGCGAATATTGATTTGCGTTTAGTATACCATGTCGGGGTGAGAAAAGCAAGGCATTGTAATATGCTGTTATGAATTCTTTTCTCTAATTATTCAAACTTTCTGCTCAAGTCATACACAATACTAGTCCCGGCATACTCGACCCGGCGGAGGTTTTCCCGGAGTGTCTCCGGCTCATTGGGATAGCTTGCGCTGTCTCCCGGGTGGGGCATTCTGCGGTCGTAGACGATGCGACCGAGCCCTTCCGGGTCTTCGTGGGTGAATCTCGGCTTCCTCGGAGTTGGAGGCGGGAGTAGTTCTCCCTCGTGATCCCAAGCGTAACGGGCACATTCGAGGAAATCATCAAAAAGCTTCTTATCAAGCCGTCCACCGCCACCATAAATCACATCAAACTCGTCACGATATTTATCAATCTTTTCGAGGTTCTCAATCCAGCTTTTCAGACCGCCGTTCAGCGACTTACCCATCGGCATGATTTCGTCGCCGGAAAAGAGAATCCGCTCCTTACGGTCGAGATACATCATCGAACTCGGTGCGTGGTCGGGAATTGCGAACGCCTGAAGCTCACGACCTTTTAGAGGAATGAAGTCGCTGTCGTGAATGATGGTAACGAGATAATCTCTCGGAAAATCAATTCCCGCAAAACTCGCATAGGGAATCATCCCGAACTCCTTTGCTTTCTCGTTCAGAAACGCCATGTCGAAATAGGCGTTATTCGCTGAATGGTCGAAGTGGTCATGGGTGTTTGTGACATAAGGAACCGGCACACCGCAGAGCGTTTCGAGATACTCACGGATATTTCCGGCACCATACCCGCAGTCGATGGATATTCCGACGTCGTCGCCCACCACGAGATAGCTGTAGTCGCCGCTCGAAAGAACCTTCCATGTGTTTGAGGCAATAAGCTCGCTTCTGAAATATGGCTCGTCCATGCGGGAATAAGTCCCGTCACTGTTGGCAATAAGGATGTTGTGTTTGGATGAAAAGTCAATGTATTTAGTCATGGCGGCTCCGTTTCTTGGTATTATTTTGCATATAGGTATTATACAGCATCGAGCTAAATAAAGCAAGTACTCAAAAATTTATAAAATTCCCCAAAAACCTCTTGCAATCTTTCAAAATATATGTTATTATGATGATAGTGAGACTATCAATTTGAAAGATTGGCTATCATTTCGTTTGAGAAAGGTAAGAGAATGGGCAGTACAAAACTTAAAGACGCTGAAAACAGGTTTATTATAGACACGGCTACGAGGATGTTTCTGGGGTCGTCGATTGACAAGGTGACGATGGCGGACATTGCCCGTGAGGTTGGAGTCGGCGAGGCGACGCTTTATCGGAGATACTCGACAAAACAGAGGATTGTTTTGGAATGTGCGACTACGCTCTGTGGGGAGGTCTATTCCCGATTCAAAAAGCCCTCTGAGGGAAAGAACGGCTTTGAGCAGCTCAGTCAGTTCTACAACACGTTTCTCGAAATTTTCGAGGACAACCCGCAATTCTACGCCTTCATCTATCGCTTCGACTTGATGATTGCCGACCTGCCGGAGAGTGAGCTTGGCTCCTATGAAAGCGAAATCGACAACTTCCGCTATCTTTTCCACGACGCCTATACCATGGGGCTTCGTGACGGAAGCGTCCGGGAAGTTGACAAACTGCCGTTTTACTATTCGACGACCCATGCGCTCCTGAATCTCTGCAAGAAGCTCACCTGCCAGGGCGAGCTCATCAGTCAGGACAGAACTATCGACAAGGCTGACGAGGTCAGGACGCTTATTGACATAGTACTCTATCGCCTGCAGGCATAACGCAGACGTGAAAAATAAATTCTAAATGGAGGAACCACAAATGAAACGCGTTTCAAAAAAAGTCATGGTCTATTTCGCAATGGGACAGCTTGGCTGGTCGATTCTTTCGGGAATCATCACAAATCTACTGGTCAACTTCTATCTCCCGGATGCGACTGACACGGTCATGCAAAGCCATCTTTTCATCACACAGGGCGTTGTTATCGCCGGACTGACGATTATCGGAATCATCACCGCCAGCGGAAGAGTCTTCGACGCCATAACCGACCCGCTTATCGCCTCGGCGAGCGACAAATGCAAGAGCAAGCTCGGCAAGAGAATTCCCTTCTTGCGTGGTGCGGCTCTGCCGTTTGCTCTCGTGACGGTCCTCATCTTCTGCTGCCCCGTCAACGGCGTTTCATGGGTAAACACTCTCTGGCTGGTCGTAACACTTCTTCTCTTCTATCTCTGTATGACTGCATACTGCACGCCCTATAATGCACTCATCCCGGTTCTTGGCAAGCACCCGGTTGACAGAATGAACATCTCGACCTTCATCTCGATTACATATATTTTGGGTACCGGAATTGCCTTCTCCGGCAAGATGATATGGCAGGCAGTATCTGAGGCAACAAATCTCGACATCGTCGTTTCCGCAAGAATCGTCTTAGGAATAATGGCTGTTATTGCACTCATCTGCATGTGGATTCCGGCGTTCCTGATTGATGAGAAAGAGTATACTAAGGACAGTGCGCCAATCGTCACCGAAAACGCATTCAAGTCTCTCGGCAAGACCTTCTCAAACAAGAACTTCAGAATTTTTGTCCTTTCGGACATCCTGTATTGGGTCGGCATCACAATCTTCAACACCGGCTTCATCTATTATGTTGAAAACCTGTTGAAGACGGACAACTATATGGTTCTCTTCATCCTGATGACCCTTGTCTCGTTTGCGCTCTATGTTCCCGTCAACAAGATTACTCAGAAAGTCGGCAAAAAGAAGATTGTCATCGTCGGGTTCCTGCTCTTCGCATTTGCTTTCTTCATCACGACATTTGCCGGCAAGCAGACCCTCATTCCGAACGAAATCTTCGGTATGATTATCGCCGTTCTCGTCGGTATTCCGATGTCTATTTTGGGAGTAGTCCCGCAGGCGATTGTCGCCGACATTGCCGAAGCTGACGAGTACAAGACGAAAGAAAACCACGACGGCATGTTCTTCGCTTCGAGAACCTTCGCATTCAAGCTCGGTCAGAGCATCGCAATGCTTATATTCACATCAGTTGCCACCATTGGGCAGTACACAAACGACCTCGGCGAAACGGTCAGCACCGGCGATGGATACAGAATCTCCCTTGCAATTTCACTCGTCTTCTGCCTGTTGGGAGCACTTGCACTCGTCTTCTATAACGAGAAGAATGTCCGCAAGGAAATTGCAGAAGGTCAGAAGCATCTCGAAGAAAAGAGTGCTGAATGATGGACTTCGAGCTCACATATTCGATTAACGGTGAAAATCGCACGGTCAGCGAAAGCGACCAGAACATCGAAATCTCCTCAACTTTTGGCAAAAGAAACGTTGTCACTGTGACGGCAAAAGTCCCGGTAACTCTTCTGTCGGCGGCAATCACCCTGCCGTACACTTACCGCAAGAAAGAGACGATTTTCGTCAACGGCTATCAGTCCTGGACGGACACGAAGGAGTTTCTTGCCGGCGAGAGCCTGAAGGACATCAGGAATCTTCCAAGGTTTCTTGTCAATCAGTTCGCCTTTGACGGCTACGGCGACAGCGCTTTCAAAGACTACAAGAAGGGCGTTCTGCACGGCTATGACGTAAGCTACGCCGAAAACATCTTCATCGGCTCGTTCAACTTCCGTAACGCCTATCTCATCATCAATCATGATGTTAAAAACAATCAGATTGTTCTCGAAAGCGACGTTGCGGGCTTGAAGTTAGAGGACAGCATCTGCCTGTTTGATTTCACCACTGACAGGGATTACTTCTTCTCAGAGTTTCCCGAAAAACCGATCCAGAACATCCTCGGCTACACCTCGTGGTACAACTACTATGAGAATATCGACGAGGAGAAGATTCTTGCGAGCCTGTCGGCTGTAGGTGAGCCGTTCGAGCTTTTCCAGATTGACGACGGCTATGAAACCGCCGTCGGCGACTGGCTGTCGGTTGACAGTGAGAAGTTCCCGAACGGGCTTGAATCTATCGTCGGGAAAATCCACGAAAAAGGCTTGAAGGCGGGAATATGGCTTGCACCGTTCGCCGCCGAAAGTGAGAGCGAAATATATAAAGCTCATCCCGACTGGTTCTTCGAGTATAAATCCGGCAGTAACTGGAGTGGATTCTATGGGCTGGATTCGCAGAATGAAGAAGCGATGAAATATGTTGACGAGTGCCTCAAATACTACTCCGACATGGGCTTCGACTTCTTCAAGCTTGATTTCTTATATGCCGTCAACCCGAGAGTTATTGGCTCGAAAACCCGGGCGCAGATTACTTCAGAAGCATATTCACGAATCCGGAAAGCCCTGCCAGACAAGCTTATCTTAGGCTGTGGCGGGATGATTCTTAATAGCATAGACTTCGATTATCTGAGAGTCGGTCCCGATGTCTCGCTGAAGTTTGACGACGTGTGGTACATGAAGTTCATGCACCGGGAGCGAATCTCGACGAAGGTGACATTGCAGAATACAATCTACCGCTCCTTCCTCGACAAGAGATTCTTCGGTTGCGACCCGGATGTGTTTATTCTTCGGGATGACAACAACGAACTCACCGACAAGCAGAAAGAGGCTCTCATCACCATCAACGCACTTTTCGGAAGCGTGATGATGACTTCGGATAATGTCGGAGACTATGATAACGATAAGAAGGCTCTTTTCGAGAAGGCTCTGAAGCTTCGGGATGCTACCGACAAGAGCTATCGCCGTGCGGGAGACTTTATCGAAATCTCATATAAGCTTGGCGGCGAAAAGCACAATCTTAAATACGACACAAAGCGAGGGATAATCTATGACTGATAAAAGCTCAGTGATTTTCGGAAACGTGATGCCCGAAAAGCTAGTCAGAAAGGCAGAGAAGAACAAGGCGAAGTTCGTCAAAAAGTTCGGCGATGACAGTAATGCCGACTACAAAATCGCACTTGAAGACATCCCGACTCTTTCGGAAATCGGCGTGCAGAATATTGTTTTTGGAGACGAAAACGCAAAAATGCCCGAAAAGCCGATTATCATCAGCAACATCCGTATGGGCTTCGGACACTATAGAATTGCTATTGCGATGGCTTCGTGTGCAAGAGCCTTGGGCTTCGACCCGTTATGGCTTGACCTTGCATCTTTTGACGCTACAGGCTCGAAGGTAATCAGGTCGCAGAACGATTTATACTCGCTGGGTTCCCGAATCAGCCAGAAAGTGAAGCTTTTTGACAAGCTCGTCTGGGAGCCGATGAACTGCGAGGGCTTCAAAAAAATCACCTATAACATAGGTGACCAGAAAAATTCGGAGCTTTTGGTGCCGATTTTCAAAAATATTGACAAGGATATTCCAATCATCGGCACACACGTCTGGGGCTCACAGGGTGCGATTCACGCAGGAATGACCCACGTCGTCAACGCAATCCCCGACAACTGGGCGATGGGGCTTCATCTCTCCGAGGGCGCCATTCACACGGTGCAGACCAATTTCGCCTATTACGGCTACAAAACGCTTAACGGCTTTGACAAAAAAGCTCTCAAAGGCATGGGCGACGGGGATTTAAAGATGGTAGGGCACTATGTCGACCACGAGATGGTTGCGGGGCTGGAATCGGATAACGAGTCGAGAAGAAAGAGAATCCGTGACGGTGAGCCCTATCGAATCCTCATGACCGTTGGCGGCGCCGGCGCAGGAGCAGACCTGTTTGTAAACATGATTCGCCATCTGATGCCGTACATCAGGGACAAAAAAGTCGCCCTGTTCGTCAACTTCGGCGACCACAAGGCGGTTTACGACATTATTTCAAAGAAGCTTCCGGAGTTTAATAGCGAAGCGAAGACCTACTTTGATGAGTATCCGAAGCTCGTTAAGCTCACGGAAGATATGAAGACCGCAAAAGTAGACGGCATCCACTGCTTCTGCAACTCGAATATCTTTGAGGCGGTTTATGCGACGAACCTGCTGATTCCCGTCACAGATCTTCTCGTCACCAAGCCGTCGGAGCTCGCCTACTACCCGATTCCAAAGCTGATGATAAGGCACATCGGCGGACACGAGGTCTATGGCGCCATCCACACCTCAGAACTCGGCGACGGCACTCCCGAATTTGAAAAAGAATCCGACATCCTGAGAGCTCTCGACAATCTCATCCAGGATAAAGAGCTGACTCTTCACATGCTGGGTAGTATCGACAAGCTGAAGGCTCAGGGCACCTATAACGGAGCTTATGAGTGCGTGAAGCTGGCGGCAGGAGTGCATGATTGAGGAGTAGCACTTCACCTTGAGTAATCATACCGTTCCACCATTGCCGGTTGTTTCTTATGCTCTCCGATTATCTTCTCCATCCAGATCATGTCGTACCACCGACCGAATTTATAGCCGCAATTGCGGAATCTGCCGACTTCTTTGAAACCCATATGGGCATGGAAGTCGGCACTGTTGTTATTTAGGTACTCGTCCTCGGCGTCGGTGCAGGCGATGCAGGCATAGAGATTCTGGATTCCCATGCGCTTTAATTTTTCTTCAAGTGCGGTGTAAATCTTCCTGCCGTAGCCGCATTTCTGCACTTCGTGGTCGAGATAGACCGTCAATTCGCAGGACCAGTCATACGCCGCCCTGCCACCACTGAACGGACCGGCATAAGCGTAGCCCCGGACTTTTCCATCCTTCTCGATAACTATGTATGGGTACTTCTCCATCGTACGCTCCATCCGGCTCTGAAACTCGGAGACGGATGGGGTCTCGTACTCAAAAGTGATGGCGGTGTTTTTCACATAGTACGAATAAATCTCGACCAGACGCTCTGCGTCGTCAAGGCGGGCGTCGCGGACTATGGCGTCGGACTGATATTCTCTACTATCCAAGATTATTCAACCCCTAAAACAGTTCTTCAGTGGAGAAGTGGTGCGGAGGTGATAATCCTCCAAAAAGATGAAGATAATTCACAGTCATTATACAGCAGCTGAAAGGAAAAAGCAACCATCTTATTGTGAAATTGTAGCTTTGAGGCATCATTAATCGGAATCTTCAAAATAGCCTCCACTTCTCAATTTTCTTCTTGCATTTCTCCCCGGAAAGTGGTATAGTTATAACATCGGAAGCATAGCTCAGCCGGGATGAGCGTTCGCCTCACACGCGAGAGGTCACGGGTTCGAGCCCCGTTGCTTCCACCATGTTGGAGAAATCCGAACCAACTCTTGAAGCACCCTTCACGGGGTGCTTTTCTTATCAAAAACACTCTTGCACTCTGGAGCATTTTGTGGTACAATTTAAGTACAGGAGAATTAAGAGGGTGTGAAGGGCATGAATCAGGAAGAAGTAAAGAAGTCGTACCGTGAAAGGTACTTGCAGATATTGAGCGAGTTTTGTCTTATGGATGACAGCTTCATGACACTGTTTTTCGGGGGCAATATCGAAACGACACAGTTCATTCTGAGAATCATTCTGGAAGACCCGGGAATAACAGTTATTGAGACGGTTGGACAATACGAGATAAAGAATCCGAATGGTCGCTCAGCAAGGCTGGATATTCATGCAGTTGACGCAAACGGTCAGCACTTCGATGTCGAGGTTCAACGTCAGGATGCAGGCGCAGATGCAGAGAGGGCAAGATTCAACAGCAGTATGCTTGACACGAAGATGGCGACTGTCGGGGATAAAATTCCAAAGCTGAAGCCTGCGTACGTGATTTTTATCACCGAAAATGATGTTCTCGGCGGCGGGCTCCCACTCTATCACATTGACCGGGAAATTAAAGAACTAGATAAGCCTTTTGAGGACGGCTCGCATATAATTTACGTCAACGGAGCGTATACTAATGAATCGGAGCCAATTGGCAAGCTGATTCACGATTTCAAGTGCAAGTCGGCGAGCGAAATGCATTACACCATATTAGCAGACAGAGCCAGGTATTTCAAAGAAACCGAAGGAGGACAAGAGCATATGTGCAAATTAATGGAAGATTTCAGAGATGAGATTGTGAAGGATTCGGAAATCTATGGATTTGTAAAATCAGCAAGGCTATACGGAATAGCAGAGGATGCTATCCTGAAGGATATTGTGGAACAATTCGGGCTCTCCGAATCCGAGGCTAAAGGCTATCTTCTCAAAAAATCCGCATGAGTTTTTAAAGCACCCTTCACGGGGTGCTTTTCTTATCAAAAACACTCTTGCACTCCTCGGCGATTTGTGGTATATTCTATACTGAAATTTCAGCACGAAAAGGAGTGCTTTTTATGATAAAAATCCGCATACCGGCGACCAGTGCGAATCTGGGAGCTGGGTTTGATGCTCTGGGGCTGGCGCTTGACTACTACAACTTCGTCGAGATGGAGGAGTCGGACAGGGTCGAAATCAGCTCGACTGATGATGTGACTGTTCCAACTGACGAATCTAATCTTATTTATATTTCCGCCAGAGACTTGTTTGAAGTCTGCGGAAGGAAACTTTCGGGGCTTAAGATTATCCAGACGAACAACATTCCGATGGCTCGTGGACTCGGGTCGTCGTCCGCCTGCATTGTTGCCGGGCTTGTCGGTGCGAATAACCTTCTCGGAAATCCACTTACTACTGATGATCTAGTCAACTTGTCTGCACAGATTGAAGGGCACCCGGACAACACAGCTCCTGCACTCTTGGGCGGAATCGTCACCGCCGTTTTCGACGGCAGGCAGGTTCACTGGGTCAAGCAGGAGGTTTATACAAAGCTCAAATTCTACGCCATTATCCCCGACTTCGAGCTGAAAACCGAGCTTGCAAGGGCTTGTCTTCCGAAAGAAATCCCGCACAAGGACGCTGTCTACAACCTGTCACGTGCCGCACTCTTCTCGGCTTCTCTTCTTACAGGAAAGTTCGAGAACCTCAGAGAAGCCGTCAACGACAAGCTCCACCAGCCGTACAGAATGGAGCTGATTCCCCACTGCCAGGAGGTCTTCGACATCGCCTACAGCCACGGCGCATACGGCGTCTACATAAGCGGAGCCGGTCCCACAGTTATGGCGATTGCCGACGACCGGAACACCTACTTTGCCGGAAAGATGAGGTTTTCTCTTGAAAACGCCGGGCTTGCAAGCTGGCAGGTGAAGGAGCTTTCTATCGACAACGTCGGAACAGCGCTGATTTAAGCATAACAAAAAGCCGCAGGAGCTAATCCTACGGCTTTTATTATACCTGAAATTATTTGTCGAACTCGATTGAGTACAAATCGAAGTCGCAACCGGGGAGATAGATGAGTTTGACGTCGGTCTTGCCGGTGACAGCAGGAATGTCAAATGTCTTTGTGACAAGTCCCTCTTCGCCGTAGAAGATGACGGCGGTCGAGTCCTTCTGACCGTTTTCGTCGAAGAAGCGGATGTGGACGGTGTCGCTCGTGTTGTAGGTTCTGCCGGTGATTGTGACCGTCTTCACATCTCCCGAGCCGAAATCGAAGTCGTTGAACTCGACGGTAACATTGTTTCCGATGTGGGAAATGCAGTCGGGCTTAATCTCGAATGCGTCGCCATAAACTCCGTCGGTCGAAGTTGCCGGGATGAGTTCGTTAATTCTCGAAGACTTCGCAAACTGGAAGCCCTGGAACCTGATTTGTCTCGGGCAGGTGATGATGAAGCAGATGTCCTTCGTGCCTGTCAGCTTCTGGGTCAGATTTACGTTCTCATACTGGTAGTGGTTCCATATTGCCTCTTTGAGAGATGCAAACTTACCGTAGGAGTTGCCCTCACGGTCCACAATCTCGAAGCGAATCGTCTCATAGGCGTTGACGTAAAGTCCGACCTTCAGTTTGCTGGTTCCTGCCTTGCCGAAGTCGACGTTGTTGAACCAGATTTCCGAGCGATCAACATTTGTGAGGATTCCACCCTCGGCGACGTCCTGAAGAACCTCGTCGGTCTTTGAGTGAAGTGCCGCATGGACGAATTCAGTGTACGGGTCGAATCCTGCCTGACCGAAGCCGAAGCTTTGCATCTCGATTTCCGAGATAATCTCTTCATATTCGGTGCCGTTCTTGCAGTAGGCTCTCAGCCTGAATGCTCCGTCGCCGTTCGGGACGACAACTGCCTTGCCGTCTTCAACCTTCACGTCCGCCAGATTAGTCTGGATTCCGGAATCGTTGATGACCTTGTAGCCGATGTCGGAAGCCTTGTATGTGGAGTTCTTCGGGAAAATCTCGGTGGTGACGACGCACTCGCCAGACTCGGGGGTTATCTCCTGAGTCGAAACGTGCAAATCAATCTTTCTTACCGGAATATCCTTCGCTCTGACACTCTGCTTGCTTCTTAAGACACAGGAAACGCCGTCTCTCTTAGCCGACGGAGTTGCTGTGAGCAGAAGCTTTGTTGCGGGAAGACCGTTCGACTCGGCAGTTACTGTGATTTCTCCTGCCTTATCGGTTGCGGCAATTATCGCAAGGAGCTTGCCATTAAAGAGCTTTCTCTCCGACTCCTGATACTGACCGTAGTCAGATGAGTCGCCATTGTCCATTCCGACAAGTCTGCCTGCTCCGGTGACGGTGATGTTGACTCTGTTTCTTGCATTTTCAACCGGATAGCCGTTTTCGTCTGCCATTGAAATCTCAACGAAAATCAAATCCCTGCAATCGGCTTTAAGGGCGGTCTTGTTCGGCGTGAGGACGATTCTCGCCGGGTCGCCGAAGCTGTGGCGTACCTGACTGCAGACAATATTTCCCTTCTCGTCGTATCCGACAGCCTTGATTTCGCCCTTTTCATAGGGAACCTGCCATCTGCCGCTGAGGGTCTCGCCATTAACATGGTCGTGGACATACTTTCCCTTTGAAACGCCATTGACGAAGAGCTCCGACTCATAGCAGTTGGAATAGATGAACATATCCACAAGCTGACCCTCGTTGAAGTCCCAGTACGGGAAGAGATGGACGAACGGCTCGGCGTTCTTTGCCCACTCGGCTTTATAGGCATAGAAGGAATCCTTCGGGAAGCCTGCAGTGTCGATGTGTCCGAAATAGGAATTCTTTGTCCAGTAGGGCGTCGGCTCGCCGATATAGTCCCAGGCAGTCCAGATGTACTGTCCCAAAGAGAACTCGTGCTTTCTGTCCTGGATGATGTTGTATTCGGGAGAAATCGCTCCCCAGCCGGTGGCGCAGTTCATAAGAGCCGAGCACTGGTGGTCGTCGTGGGTGGTGCTGACTTTGGATGCCGGGAAGTGATATGTGCCACGGGACTGGATGGTCGAAGCGGTCTCACTGCCATAGATAACCCAGTCAGGGTGCTTTTCGTGGTGCTCGTTATAGAGGCGCTCGGCGTAGTTGTAGCCGACAGTCTCGATGTGCTCGGCGCAGTTCTGTGCGCCTTCCCATGCCATATAGTTCGAGCCGATTGTGACCGGGTGCATGTGGCGATAGTCGTCGATGTGTACGCACCTTGTGAGCTCGTCGGTGAGTTCGACTCCTCTATGCGATGCGTGTGTATCGTAAATCTCATTTCCGATGCTCCACATGATGATGGAAACGTGGTTGCGGTCTCTTCTTATCCAGCTCCGGACGTCTTTCTCGTGCCACTCAGGGAAGAATCGGGCATAGTCATAGGTGGTCTTTTTTAATTCCCACATGTCGAAGGCTTCCGAGTCAATCATGATTCCCATCTCGTCTGCCAGATTCATGAGCTCGACGCTCGGGGGATTGTGGGAGGTTCTTATCGAGTTGACTCCCATCTCCTGCATTTTCTGAAGCTGGCGGCGTGTGGTCTCGATGTTGACAGCCGAGCCGAGAGCTCCCTGGTCGTGGTGGAGACATGCGCCGTTGATTTTTAAATGTCTGCCGTTGAGGAAGAAGCCGTGATCTGTTGTGAACTCCACAGTCTTGAAACCGACTCTCTGCGAAACTTCATAGGCGACTTCGCCGTCCTCCAGAAGTTCGGTTTTGAGGGTGTAGAGATACGGGTCGTCAACGTCCCAGAGGTGGACATCGCCTAAATTCACTTTCTGAGAATCAGTAACAGTCTCAATGCCGAGAGCTACATTGCTTTCAGAGATCTTGACAGAGTTTCCTTCCATATCGGAAAGAGTGTGCTTCAAAACAGCTTCGCCGGAACCGGTGACTTCGGTGTCGATGATAGCTTTCCAGCCGTCGTCGGTCTTCTCCGGGCAGAAGTAGACGCCGTCGGGAAGGATTCTGTCGGTGCCCGATTCTGTAAGGTAAATGTTTCTGAAGATTCCTGCACCCGCATACCAACGGGAATTCGGGGAACGATGTCTTATGAAGACTTCGATTTCGTTCTCACCTTCACGGACGTTAAGCGGAACATCAAAAGTGGTGTAGCCGTACTTCCACTCGTAAACTTCCTCGCCATTGAGATAAACGGTCGTGTCCATATAGACGCCCTCGAATCTGAGGATATAGACCTTTCCCTCGGTATTCGTGAGTGTAAATGTCTTCCTGTAGTAGCCGTCGCCGTCGGCATAGAGATTACGGGTATCGGCGATTAGCCAGTCGTGCGGAATATCCACCGGCTTGAAATCCGATTCAACCGGCTTTTCGTCCGGCTTCTTTAAGGCAAATTGCCAGCCGGCATTAAATAAAGTTCTTTTCATATTGTTGTACCTCCGAATTGCAAAAGTAATCGTAAGTAATATTTTCTGCATCGCCAATTTGGCTTTGCGAGCACATTATAGCAAAGCTCAATGCAAAATGCAATACCTAATTTGAAGTGGCTAAAAACTTATTATGTTTCGTTTAATATTTTCATATTGTACTTGCCTTGTTCCCGGAAATGCGTTGATGTTTCCAAAATAATTGCTTTAAAATTTTTTAACGCTCGCGAGTATTGACATAGCCAACAAAGTGAGATATAATTAATGGTGATCGGTTTTAAACCGAAATTTTGAATATTACAAGGAGTGAAAATCGTGGATTCCGGCAGTAGTAGCCCCATACCTCGGGGGAAAAGCATAAAAAAGAGCTTACGGTATTGCGATTGTAAGCTCCCGAATGTTTCTGATAGCTTATTTTAAGCTATCAGGGTATATTCCATTTGCCTTTCCTTCGATATCACACGAATCGGAGGGATTTTTTATGGAAAGAACAACAGTATTCGACATTGTAATCAAGCTCCTGGAGCAGAGAAAGTTCGCCGAGCTCAAGCTCATCATGAAAGAGATGAACCCTGCGGACATCGCATCCATCTTTGAGGAGGCTGAGCCAAAGGATATTCCGCTTATCTTCCGGCTTCTTCCAAAAGATCTGGCATACGAGACATTTGCGTATCTCGACTCAGACATGCAGGAGCAGCTTATCCTTGCGTTTTCCGATAAGGAAATCAGGGACCTCGTTGACGAGCTCTTCTTGGATGATACCGTCGATATTATCGAAGAAATGCCCGCTAACGTCGTCAACAGGATTTTAAAGAACACCGACGAAGCGACAAGGCGGCAGATTAATGAGCTTCTTGCCTATCCGGACGACAGCGCCGGAAGCGTAATGACGACCGAGTTCATCTACTTCTCAAAGGAGATGACGGTTGACGAGGCGTTCGTGAAAATCCGCAAGCTCGGCGTTGTCAAGGAGACAATTTACACCTGCTACGTGACTGAGGACAGAGTGCTCTTAGGCGTTGTCTCACTCTTGGAACTTCTCACAGCCGACCCCGACACTGTTGTCGGCGACATCATGGACACGAACGTCATCTATGTCGGCACAAAGGACGACCAGGAAACGGTTGCAAGAGACCTCGCAAAGTACAACCTCCTTGCCATCCCGGTTGTCGACGACGAAAAAAAGCTAGTCGGAATCGTAACCGTCGACGACGCTATCGACGTTCTTACCGACGAGAGCACAGAGGATATCGAAAAGATGGCGGCTATCATGCCGTCCGACAAGCCCTATTTCAAGACAAGCGTCTTTGAAATGTTCAGAAAGCGTATTCCGTGGCTTCTTTTACTCATGGTCTCGGCGACATTTACCAGTGCGATTATAACCGGCTTTGAAGAAAAGCTCGCCGCAAGCGTCGTTCTGACGGCATTTATACCAATGCTCATGGACTCTGGCGGTAATGCCGGCGGACAGTCCTCCGCAACAATCATTCGTGGACTTTCCTTGGGCGACATCAACCTTCGGGACATCGGAAGAGTCATCTGGAAAGAGCTCCGGGTTGCCCTCATCTGCGGCGCAGTTCTGGCGGTATTCAACTTTGCAAAGATTCTCCTTGTGGACAGGCTTCTTCTGGGCAACACCGACATCACGGTTCTTGTAGACCTCGTCGTCTGCCTGACGCTCTTCATAGCTATCGTTGTGGCAAAGCTTATCGGCTGTACTCTCCCGATTGCCGCCAAAGCGATTGGAATCGACCCTGCCGTAATGGCGAGCCCGTTCATCACGACCATCGTCGACGCTACTTCACTCTTGGCTTACTTCCTGATTGCACAGGCGATTCTGAAAATATAATCGGTGAAATGCTATGGAATTAGTGGTTAAAACCTATAGCGAGCTCACAAAAGACGAGCTCTACGATATTCTGCATCTTCGTTCCGACGTCTTCATCATGGAGCAGGAACGAGTCTGCCGGGACGTCGACGGCGACGACAAGAATGCCCTACACGTCTGGCTTCAGGATGATGACGGCATTGCGGCGTACCTGAGAATCCTCTATAACGAAGACACGAATGCCGCCATCATCGGCAGGGTTATCGCCGTGAGACGTAAAACCGGTCTCGGCAGGAAAATCGTCACCGAAGCGCTTGAAATCTCAAAAGAGCATTTCGGTGCGGAAAAAGTCCTCGTCCACGCACAGGAATGTGCAAAAGGCTTCTATGAAAAGTGCGGCTTCACTCAGATTTCGGAGCCGAAGTTTGAGGACGGGAGTCTGCATCTCTGGATGGAGCAAAAACTGCAATAAAAACGCCTGAAAGATAAACTCACAGGCAAAAAATAAATCACGCTCAGGAAAGGATAATAGCAATGAACGCAGTATTCACAAAATCGGCACCTGCGGCGATTGGTCCCTATTCGCAGGCAATAGTTTCAGGAAACATGGTCTATTCTTCCGGTCAGATTCCCCTTGACCCTGAGACAGGAGTCCTCGTTGGCACTGAGATTGAAGTTCAGACTGAGCAAGTCTGCAAGAACCTCTCAGAGGTCTTAAAAGCCGCCGGCACAAGCCTTGACAAGGTAGTCAAGACCACATGCTTCCTTGACAACATCGCAGACTTTGGCAAGTTCAACGCCGTCTATGAAAAGTACTTCACCGGCAAGCCAGCAAGAAGTTGTGTAGAGGTTGCCGCTCTCCCGAAGGGCGCACTCGTTGAAGTTGAGGTTGTGGCGGAAATATAATCTCCCACAGCTTGCGAAGGCAGTTTGCCTTCGGCAAACTGCGCGCCTCCCTTTGGTCGGCGCACCTCTCAGTCAGCCACTTCGTGGCTGCCAGCTCCCCTTGACAGGGGAGCCTTTTTTCTGCGCTCAGCGCATTTTCTCAGGGTTTTGAAGAATTTACTCAGAATTTCAGAGCACTCCTCAGCCAGCACTCCCGAAATCACTTCCGGTTTATGGTTATAAGGGAGTTCAAACAGGTTTATAACCGAGCTGAGGGAGCCGGCTTTGGGGTCGGAGGCTCCATAAACGACTCTTGGGAGTCTCGAATTGATTATCGCTCCGGCACACATTGGGCAGGGTTCCAGAGTCACGTACATGGTGCAACCGATGAGCCGCCAGCCGCCCAGGGTTTTGCTGGCTTCATCTATCGCCATTATTTCGGCGTGGGCAAGCGGAGATTTGGCACTCTCCCTGAGGTTATATCCCTCCCCCACTATTTCGCCGGTCGAATCTTTCACGATAACCGCACCGACGGGGGCTTCTCCCAAAGAATACGCCCTTTCGGCAAGGTCGAGGGCGCGCTTCATATAATATTCGTGACTTTCCATCAGGGATTTGCCTCCTTCAGGGCGTCTTTTATCGCCGAAAGCATGAACTTGATGAACTCGGTGGACTCGCCTTCGACGTTCGATTGGTTAATCGCTTCGTAATACTCGACCTGTCTGTCGTGGACAACCGACTCGACCGGAAGCCATGCGAATAACGGGTTATATTTCGACAAAATAAGCGTGTGCCACAACCGTCCGATTCTTCCGTTGCCGTCCAAAAACGGATGGATAAGCTCCAATTCGTAATGAACGACACACCCAAGAATTATCGGGTCGATTCCGGAATTTTTCGCCCAACCAAGAAGATTCGATACCGCTTCGGGGACATAATCCGGCAACGTCCCGAAATGGACGATGTTGCCATCTTTGTCGACGACGCCGACCGGCTTCGTGCGGAACATCCCACATTCTGAAATCAGTCCACGCATCATGACGCCGTGAGCCTTGACCAAATCGTCAATAGAATACGGATTCAGTTCGTCAAGCCGTTCGTAAATCTCATATGCGTTTCTGACCTCTTCAATGTCCGCAGGCGGAGCAAGAACACGTTTGCCGTTAAGAACAGCCGTCACACCTTCAAGCGTGAGAGTGTTCTGTTCGATAGCCAAAGAACCATAAATCGTCTTAATGCGATTGGCACGGCGAAGAGTCGGGTTCGTCGAGAGTTTCTGCGAATTATCCAGAACGCCAATAAGCCCTTTGATTTCATCAACCTGTGACAAAATCCCGGGCGTTATTTCAAACGGAGGGTTTTTATTTACCATAAGAATACCTCCATCTATAGGCTATATCTCGTTCCGGTTCTCCAGTGCCTTGAAGAGCGTGACTTCGTCCGCATATTCGAGCATGGCGCCGATGGGGAGACCGAAGGCAAGGCGGGTGGTTCTGACACCTAGTGGCTTTAGAAGCTTGCTTACGTACATCGCCGTGGCTTCGCCCTCGGGCGTGGGATTTGTCGCCATTATGACTTCGTTCACGTTGCCTTCGCCGATTCGCTTCAGAAGTTCGTTTACCCGAAGCTTGTCGGGGGTAACGCCGTCAATTGGGGAAATCAAGCCGTGGAGGACGTGGTAGACGCCCTTATATTCCTTCGTGCGCTCGAATGCGGCGATGTCCTTCGGGCTTTCTACGACGCAAATGGTCGAGTGGTCCCTTGTCTCATCAGAACAGACCGAGCAGATTTCCTTCTCGGTTAAGTTCTGGCAGATTTTGCAACAGTGGACGGTTTTGTGAGCGTTGACGATGGCGTCCGCAAAAGCCTGTGCCTCATCGTCGGTCATCGACATTACGAAATAGGACAGCCTCTGCGCAGTTTTCATACCTATTCCCGGAAGCTTGGCGAACTGCTCCGCCAGAAGCGTCAGCGGGAGAGCACCTGAGTCTGCCATCAGAACATGCCCGGCATACTCATTCCGCCGGTTATTTTGTTCATTCCCGCATTGGATTCCGTTTCAATCTGGGTGAGAACCTCGTTTACGGCGCTTGCGACCAGATCTTCGAGCATTTCGACGTCCTCGGGGTCTACGACCTCCGGCTCGATTTTGATGCCCAGGACTTCACGCTTGCCGTTCATGGTAATCTCAACTGCGCCGCCACCGACGGTTGCCTTGAATTCTCTAGCCTCGAACTCCGACTGAAATGTCTCCATTTCCTCCTGCATCTTCTGAGCCTGACGAATCATCTGGTTCATGTTCTGTGGTCCGCCGCCCATTCCCTGTGGTACTCTTGCTTTCATTGTAATTGCTCCTTTATGTTAATCAATATCAAACGGTATGTCCTCACGTCTTGCCTTCTCCATGAGCTCGGCTATCTTGTCCTCTTTCGGAGCTTCGGTTGCGCCTTTTTTTATGCACCGAGCCCGGAGAGAATAGGTCTTGCCGGTGATTTCCTTCACAACGTCTCGAAGCGACTTCGCATTCTCCGGCTTTTTAAACAAGCTCAGGAAGAACTCCGACTGGACTTCTATCATGAGTATATTGTCGTAATATCTGCCCCGTGATTCGCTTAAAGCTCCCGCACAGCCGGGGTTGACTTCCGTCAGACGTTCGAGAACCTCGTCCCACTGTGGGAACGGAGCAAGCATGTCCTCTGTTATCTGGACAGCCGGTTTCGGCGGCTCCTGAGGCTTTGGTGGCGGTGCCATTGGTCTTTCCGGTCTTGATGACGGAGCCGGTCTGACGCCTGTGCGTTTCAGCTCTTCAATCTCGTCTTCGAGCGCCGAAATGCGCTTATTAAGCTCCGATACTGCGCTGTCCGAAACGTTGGTCTCACGCTTTGAAGCGACGTTGCACATCCGTATTACTGCCATTTCGAGTGCAGTTCTCTTTGAAGATGCCGTCGACATTGAGTCGCCGGTGGTCTGAAGTATATCCAAAAGTGCCAAAGTTTTGTCGAGTGTAAGCTTCCCGGAAATTTCCTGTAGTCTTGTCAGCTCGTCCGGAAGGCAACCCAAGAGTTTTTCGTTCTCGGGGGAAGTCTCCAAGAGCATTATATTTCTGAGCTGGAATATGAGCTCGTCGCAAAGCCTCGACATATCTTTTGAAGCCGCATAGAGCTTATCTATATCGGACAAAACCTTTGCCGACTTCCCTTCTGCAATGCCATCAAGAATCTCGTAGAGTGCGTATCTGTCTGCTGTTCCGGAAACAGCCGAGACGGTAGAAACAGTTATATCGTCGCTCACCGCCATGCACTGATCTAAAATCGAGAGTGCGTCTCTCATCGCTCCGTCGGAAATCCTTGCGATTGCGGTTGCCGCCTCGTCGTCAAGGGTGATTTTCTCCTGTTCGGCGATGTAGAGAAGCCTTGCTTTGATGTCCTCCGGAAGAATTCTTCGGAAGTCAAATCTCTGGCAACGGGAAATTATCGTTAAGGGTACTTTATGAATCTCAGTAGTTGCAAGAATGAACTTCACGTGCTCCGGGGGCTCCTCCATGATTTTGAGGAGAGCGCCCCACGCCTGATTGGAGAGCATGTGAACTTCGTCGATGATGTAAACTTTATATCTTGCCAGCTCGGGAGTGTAGACGGTCGATTCCCTGAGTTCACGGATGTCGTCGACACCGGTGTTTGAGGCGGCGTCTATTTCAATTATATCGTTCAGAGTGCCGTTATCGGCGGCTTTGCAGATATCGCACTCCAGACAGGGTCGCCCGTCGTGGGGATTTCGGCAGTTGACAGCTTTCGCAAAGATTCGGGCGCAGGTGGTCTTGCCGGTTCCACGGGAGCCGGTGAACAAATAGGCATGAGCAGTCTTGCCCTCGCTAATCTGCCGCTTGAGCGTGGTTGTTATATGCGGCTGGGAGACAACGTCGTCAAACGTCATCGGTCGCCACTTGCGGTACAGTGCTCGATACATACTGCTCACCTCCGACCCCTCCACCGTGCTTCGCACGGTCCCCCTCCCCTTTCAGGGGAGGCTTGTATTCAGCAGTCAAAGGCTCCCCTGAAAGGGGAGCTGGCGCCCGAAGGGCGACTGAGGGGTTAAAAAGTCCAATCCGACATATAGGTGTGCAGGCGAGACTGTGTCACACGAAGCATTCTGCTTAATGCTGCTCGGTTCCCCGCCTGACATGGTTCACAGCGCCTCGTTGCACAGGACCCGCACACCTACATCTCAGATTGGCTAACTATCAGATAGTATACCACACTTTTATCCCTTTTTCAAGCCCAAAATGCGGTTTTGGGAGAATTCTCTCAAAAAAATTTTCAACAATTTGCCTTTTCCCTATTGCCGAATCCTGAAACATATGCTATAATATTAACTGAAATATTGTAAAAGTTTTGTGATAAACGACAAATCTACTTGAACGGGATGTATGATAAAAATGAGCAGCGTAAAATTATTTGCCTTCGGAGGTGAACTCAGAACAGAACTGAGCGACCAGATTGAAGCTGTAAAGCGAAATAATCTTAATGGAATCGAGCTCGGCGGAACGGAATTCGGTCCCATTTCGGACATTTCCTTCGTTGCGGCGTGCCTTATCCGAAAAAAGCTGAACGACTCGGGGCTTGAAGTTCTCGCTCTCGGGACAAGCATCGGCAGAATCGGCATCAAGGACGACTTTGAAGCCCAGATTGAGAAGCTCAAAAACACCCTTGAAGTCTGCAAGGTCTTAGGCGCCGAGAAGGTAAGAATCAGCTCATTTTTCATCCCGGGATTTGAGAAGCCGGAGGACTATAAGAACCTCGTCATCGACAGAATCGGCAGGATGAACGAGCTTGCAGGTGCGCACGGGGTGACTTTGTGCCTTGAAAACCGCTCCAGTTGCTACGGCGGAATCGCTGAAAGATGCCACGATATTCTGTCAGCCTTCCCGGAAATGGTCGGAGTCTTCAACCCGACGGAGTTCGTGAAAGCTGAGGAGGACGTTATGGCGGCGTGGGACAAGCTCCGTTCAAGAATCGCCTATATACATGTTTCGGACATCTCAGAAGATGGCAAACCGGTTCCGGCAGGGTGTGGAATTGCTCACATAAGAGATTTGACCCGCAAGTTCATCGAGCGTGGCGGCAGAAACTTCTCCATCGACCCGGGACTCACCGTCCGTCGCTCGAACAAGCAATCCGAGCAGGACAGATTCGCATACAAAAACTCCGACACAGCATTTGATGCGGCGTGCGGAGGGTTTAAAAGTATTATTGGAATTAGGAATTAGTCGCCCTTCGGGCGACTCCATTTCGCCGAAGGCGAAATGGCACCCCTCAGTCAGCCACTTCGTGGCTGCCAGCTCCCCTTGACAGGGGAGCCTTTTTTGCGTCTTTCGCAAATACGCCCTAGTAATCAGTAATCAAAATCATCCCAAGCCGGGAAGTACTCGCCGTAATCCTCGTAGCCTTCGGGGAGATAGGGTCCTATCTCAGAAAGACGGTCGATATGGGTGACGACGTAGACTCTTGACGCACCGGATATCTGGGCTGGATAGGTCTCCATAACTTCGCCGTTGAAGGTGATTACGACTATGTCGCCAGCGGTGATGTCGTCAATGCCGGTTGCGTTGCCGGTGATTTCCGCATCATCGCTCAGTCCGACGGTGTAAAGTCCTTCGTTGTTTGAATCAACGGTGTTCAGTCCGCAAACTGCAAGGCTGTTGCTGTTCACTCTTATAACCAAAGCATAGAAGTTCACGCCCTCTTCGGGGGTATAGTTGGTGATGTCCGAAAGCACGATATACGAACTATCTTCGGCTTCGACATCGTCGGTGACTTCGCCGCCTCTTGCTTGGATTAAGCCTCCGCCAACAACTTCCTCTTCGGTGTCGTCAGTGTCTTCGACAAACTGACAGCCGGCAAGGCAGAGAAGCATGGTGAGGGCTAGCAGGATGGATAATAGTTTTCTTATGTTCATAATGGGGTTCCTTTCTTGGAAACCCCTCCACCACCGCCTTCGGCGGCGGTCCTCGGCATGTTACAATACGAAGTGCAACACACTGATGAATTTGTATTTTTTGTGAAG
>JAJQGB010000001.1 GCA_021200775.1 Oscillospiraceae bacterium | reverse complement strand
CTTCACAAAAAATACAAATTCATCAGTGTGTTGCACTTCGTATTGTAACATGCCCAGCTCCCCTTGATAAGGGGAGCCTTTTTTGAGCTAAGGAAACTTTTTGCTTTGGCAGAATCTTTCGGAGCAGAACACTGGCTCCCCTAATTTAGGGGAGCTGTCAGCGAAGCTGACTGAGAGGTGCGCCGACCGAAGGGAGGCGCTCGGCGCAGACGGCTTCAGCCGTCGGAGCCGACAAAAGAGGGCAGGGATTAGTACCCGTTCGCTTCCAGATACTCTTCCAAACAAAGCCCCGACGCCTGAATATCTGCGGCATATTTGACACCTACAAATCTGTAGTGCCAGGGTTCGTAGATGAAGCCGGTGATGTCGACCTTATCGGAGGCGTAGCGCATTATGAAGCCGTATTCGGCGGCGTGAGCCTGGAGCCAGGCAAATTCTTCGGTGTCTTCAAAGCCGGTGTAGGTGTCCCAGTCGTTCTCGGTGATGATGTCGACAGCCAAGCCTGCGTTGTGCTCACTGCCTCCCGCCGGGGCAATGTTGACAGCCGTGTCGGCATAGGCTTCCTCATAGGTCATTCCGTCGTCGTCCATACGTGATTGGACATTGCGGTCAAACAGCTTCTGCTGGTAGGCAACTGTTCTGTAAGCGGACAGGACTTTCAGATTGATTCCGTCCGCCGCGGCGGCTTCAATCATCAGCTTGCAGTAGTAAGCGGCGGTTGCCTCCATCTCATAGCTTCCCTGGATGTAATCGGTCTCAATCTTGTAGTCGTCCGGCAGGAGATGGGTCTTGTTGACAAGGATTAAGTAGTCCTCGTCGGTCTGGAAGTAGTACTCGTCGTCGCTTTCAACAGTCGTGTATTCATCCTCGGTGATAACCTCTTCCTCCCGTAAGTAGTCGCCGCTGACATAGGCAACGGTGCCGTCATAGTCAATCCGGTACCAGCCGTTTGAAGTCTCACCCGTGACGGTTACTGCGTCGCCGACCAAGAGCTGTCCGATAGCCTCGTACAAAGCGTCGGGACCCAGGCGGACATTCAGCGGGTCGGTGGCGTACATAACGGTAGCTTCCATCTCGGTGACTTCAAAAGATACGGTTGTGGACTCTTCCTCTTCGGGTTCTTCTTCAGAATCGTCGACACTTCCTGTGTCCTCGGCTATTTCGGTCTCTTCCGAAACGGTGGTGACTTCTTCCTCTTCGGAAACCGGCGCCTCGGTGACAATAGCCTCGGTGGTGACGTCCCCGGAGACAACCTCGTCGTTCGATTCAGCAGAACAAGCGACCAAAGTAAGTAGCAGAACCGCCGCAGTCACGGCGGACAAAAATCTTTTCATTAAAATCATGCCTCTCTATATTACGATGTTAAGTTCCAGAATATGCTATCATTATACCACGCCCGATTGCGAAAGTCCATAACTTAGGTTAAATCTTAATGAAATTGTAACCGGTTCGACACGAATTTTGGAATGTACAATGTACAATGTACAATGTACAATGAACACAACTTGCCTGCGGCAAGTCGGCAAGTTCGGCGTTGCCGAACTTGCACCCCTCCACCACCGCACTTCGTGCGGCGGTCCCCCTCCCCTTAACAGGGGAGGCAGTAGCGCCTCGCAATTATGGCTCCCCTGTCAAGGGGAGCTGGCGCCCGAAGGGCGACTGAGGGGTGCCATTTTGCCGAAGGCAAAATGGCTCGTCAAGTCGGCTTCAGCCGCCGCAGACGAAACTGCATGTGAAAGGAAGATACACCATGAAACCAGACCTCACGAATCGCAAAGCAGGGCTTACCAATTTTCTTGCGGGGATTGTTCTGGGAATCGTGATTTTTTCGGGGCTTAGTTTCGGGGCGGCGATGATGACATTTGGGGAGAAGGCGACTGTGGCGGAAGTGCCGGAAGAAGTCGTTGAGAAGGTCGATTTGTCGAAAATTGTCGAAAACCTTGTCGGAACGTCGGGCGTGTGGTCTCTGGAAGAGGCTCCCGAGGAGATTGAAGTGCCTGTTGATGAGACTGAAGAGCCCTCCTCGCCGCTTCCTTATCCGACAGAGTTCAATACTCTCGGCGGGGAGATTGTCAGGAAGACTTATTCATACACCGAAACTTCGACAATCGTCAGCCTGCCGGGCGGGGGACTTCTCCGAAATTCGACAAATATCGACACCGACTATCTGCTTTCTGAAGCTGAAAAAGACGTCGATTTCACCATCGAGATTGACTCCTCCGAGCCGCAGGTACTAATCATCCACACCCACACCACCGAGAGCTACGAGCCGTATGCGAGAACCCGTTACGACGACAGCTTTAATTCAAGAACCACCGATTTGGACAAAAGCGTGGTTGCCGTCGGGGACGAGATTGCCGGGGCTCTTGAAGCCGCCGGAATCGCCGTCATCCACGACACGAACCTCTACGACTATCCCCAGTACACCGGCGCCTACGACCGCAGTGCCGTTGCGATTGAAGCCTACCTCGAAGAATATCCATCTATTAAGATAGTAATCGATGTCCACCGTGACGCCATCGAGTCGGACGGCGTCCGCTACGCCCCGATTTGCGAGGTCGACGGCGAAACTGCGGCACAGGTGATGATAATTGTCGGAAGCTTAAACGTCCCGAACTACCGCTATAATCTCCGGTTCGCCGCCAGGATCCAGAGCAAACTCGAAACCGACTACCCGGGGCTCACCCGTCCGATTCTCTTCACCGAGCGAAACTATAACCAGGAGCTCACCCACGCCAGCATCCTGATTGAGGTCGGATCCAGCGCCAATTCGATTGATGAGGCAGTGTATGCAGGGAAACTGGTGGGGATGGGGGTAAGTGAACTTCTTGTCGCCTGCGGCAACTGACGTGAAGCTCGCATTCTTCCCTTTGTCGGCTACGCCGACGCCGCCCTTCGGGCGGCACCTCTCAGTCAGCCACTTCGTGGCTGCCAGCTCCCGAAGTTCGCTTGCGAACTTCTAGACAGAGGGAGCCTTAATTGGCTCCGACAACTTTGTGCTTCAGCAGAAGCTTTCGGGAGAAGACTACTGGCTCCCCTGATAAGGGGAGCTGGATGCGCCGAAGGCGCAGACTGAGGGGTGCTATTTTTGCCAAAGTCAAAAATAGCCCGGCTTGGCAAATGCCAAGCCGGTTTTTTGTGTACATTTATCCTTCGTCCTCGTCTTCCTCTTCCTCAGAATCAGCTTCCGCCTCAGATTTGAGCTCTTCCTCCTCTTCGGCTTCCTGTCTGGCTTCTTCGGTGGCGAGTGCAAGGAGCTCTTCCTCGGAGAGCTGTTCAACTTCCTCGGTGACGGCTTCCTCATCGTGCTGAGCTGTTGTGAAGGCGGCGACGTAGCGGTCGGGGGAGTCTTTTGTGCGCATTATCGTGACGCCGGATGAGTACCTGCCCATCACGCTGATGTCGACGGCACGAACACGGATTATAATGCCATCTGTTGAAATCAGGATTACGTCCTCGTCCTCCCTGACAGACCGGATTCCGCAAACGTGTCCCTTCTCGTCAGTACATTTATAGCCCTTGATTCCGTATCCGCCACGGTTCTGAAGTCTGTAAGCTTCGTTCTTGACTCGCCTGCCGTAGCCCTTGTCAGTGATTGTGAGGATGTCGCAGTCGTCTCTTACAGTCTGCAAAGAGACTACCTCGTCGCCCTCACGGAGCTTGATTGCTCTTACGCCGTGAGCCGAACGGGACATTGCCCTGAGCTTCTCCTCGTTGAACCGGATAACCATTCCGTTTCTTGTGGCAACCAGCAAATCTTCGTGACCGTCAGTCATAAGTACTCCACGAATCTCGTCGCCCTCGTCAAGACCGATTGCGATTAAACCGGACTTGCGGACGTTCTGGTACTTCGACAGGTGAGTGCGCTTAATCTTGCCGTTACGAGTCACCATAGTGATGTACTTGTCGGCTTCAAAGTCCTCGCACTGGAGCATTGCGGCAATCTTGTCCTCGCCCGGAGTAATCGGCAGGATGTTCACGATGTTCGTGCCACGGGAGCTCTTTCCGCCCTCGGCAAGCTCGAACGCCTTTAGCTTGTACATAATGCCTTTGTCGGTGATGAAGAGGATGTTGTCGTGAGTCGAGCAGACGAGCATCTGGGAGACGAAGTCCTCTTCTCTCTGCTTCATGCCGCTGACGCCTCTTCCGCCGCGCTTCTGGACGTTGTATTCGGAAGAGCTGGTGCGCTTGATATATCCTCCGGCAGTCAGTGCAACGACGTTTGTGTCCTCCGGAATCAGATCTTCGATGTCGACTTCTCCGCTTACCATCTGGATTTCGGTGCGACGGTCGTCGCCGAACTTTGCGGCAATTTCTTCAGATTCTGAGACAATTATATCTAAGACTCTCTGGTGGTTCGCGAGAATGTCCTCGAAGTCCTTAATCTTCGCTTCGATGGCGTCGAGTTCGTCATAGATTTTCTGGCGCTCCATGCCGGTGAGCTGGATGATACGAAGATTTGCGATGTACTCCGCCTGAATCTCGCTGAGACCGAATCTTTCAATCAATCTCTGCTTCGCTTCCGAAGCGGTCTGGGACGAACGGATAATTTTCAGAACTTCGTCGATGAAGTCAAGAGCTATTACCAATCCTTGCAGGATGTGTTCTCTCTCACGGGTCTTCTTTAAATCATATTTCGTCCGACGGACAATAACTTCCGTCTGGAAATCGAGATATTCTTCGAGAATCTGTTTGAGCGTCAGAACCTTCGGAACGCCGTTTACGAGTGCAAGCATGATGACGCCGACGGTGTCCTGAAGCTGGGTGTAGGTAAACAGCTTGTTGAGAACTATCTGCGGGTTTGCGTCTTTTTTGAGCTCGATAACAATGCGCATACCGGTGCGGTCGGACTCATCACGGATGAAGTGGATGCCGTCCACTCTCTTATCTTTAACAAGTTGCGCAATATTCTCGATAAGCCGAGCCTTGTTGACCATGTAGGGAATTTCGGTGACGACGATGGACGTCCGTCCGTTGACCTCTTCGATTTCGGTCTTTGAACGAAGAGTAATCTTCGCCCTGCCGGTGGCGTAAGCCGCACGGATGCCCGATTTGCCCATGATGATGCCGCCGGTCGGGAAGTCGGGACCCTTGATGACCTCCATCAGCTCGTCCAGAGTGCAGTCTGGATTCTCGGCAACAAGCTTGACGCCGTTGATGACTTCTCTTAAATTGTGGGGAGGAATGTTCGTCGCCATACCGACGGCGATTCCGACGGAACCGTTCACCAGAATATTTGGGAAACGGGAAGGGAGAACGACCGGCTCTTTCAGTCTGTCGTCGAAGTTCGGTTGCCAGTCGACGGTGTCCTTGTCGATATCCGTGAGCATGTTGACGGCGATTTTCGCCATTTTCGACTCAGTATAACGGTAAGCAGCCGGAGGGTCGCCATCCACAGAGCCGAAGTTTCCGTGACCGTCAACCAACGGGTATCTCAGAGAAAAGCTCTGCGCCAAGCGAACCAATGCGTCGTAAACCGAAGCGTCGCCGTGAGGGTGATAACGACCCAAGCAGTCGCCGACGGTTGTCGCACACTTCAAGTATTTTTTGTCCGGAGTCAACCCGTCCTCGTACATGGTGTAAAGGATTCGGCGGTGGACAGGCTTCAAGCCGTCCCTGACATCCGGCAACGCACGCTGGATGATAACCGACATCGAATACGCCAAAAACGACGACTTCATCTCATCGTTAATCTCCGTAAGTATAACCTTTTTGTCTTCTGCTAGCATGTTTTTTCTCGCTTTCTTACTTGTCTGTATTTTAAGCTCTTGATATCTTTCTTAATCTTTCAAGCTGTTCTTCACTGATATTTCCCTTCGGAATAATACATTGAGTATATTTCGTATACACCGCAAACATCTTGTCCGTCTCGGCGGTTTTGAGGGTCTTGTCCGTGAGGTCGATGGTCGTTTCGGGGATTTCGGGGTAGGGTTTCAGGTTTCCGAACTCGTCCGGTTCTAAATACTGAGAGTCTTCTTCAGGCAGAATTGTACGGACGGTAATTTTATTTGGATAGATTTTCAACACATACCGGTCGTTTTGTATTGCCGGGAGGGCACGCCTGACGTTTCTTTTTTCATAAGCCGGGGCAAGGGCATAGACCAGTGCAATTGCAAGGCATATCGCAAGGCAGGTCCATCCGACGCCGTATGTCGGGTCCATCACGACCTGCTGGACGAACAGCAAAGCGAGCACCAGAAACAGAACGACAAACCCAATCGTCCTTCTCCTTCTATACAATTTGTAATAAGCATCGTACCCTTCCAGCCAGCTCTCCTCGTCGAAGCCATACTCAATGGTGTCGCAGGAAGACGTGTACTCCGCAGGCTCGGATGTGATTTCGGTGGAATTGATTTCGTCTGTCATGGGGACTCCTTTTGTTAGTTATTAGTTGCGACTTAGTCGACGCGCTCGCCCTTTGGGCTCGCACACCCCTCAGTCAGCTTCGCTGACAGCTCCCCTTGACAGGGGAGCCATTTGAGCTCTCTCGTGCTTTCTTTTCTTTCCTTGCTTCCGCAATTTCTGCGTTAATTTCGTCAAGCGTCATATCCGCAATGCCTAATTCTTCGGCTCTTCTACTTATAGCTTTCATAGCCTCTAAAGCTCTTTTTGCAGATTCATCCATTGTTATATTTCCCTTTCGCAGAATGTTGTGTCACTGCACTTATGGCTCCCCTGTCAAGGGGAGCTGGCTGCGCCGCAGGCGCAGACTGAGAGGTGCCGCAACCGTAGGGAGCGGCGTCGGCGAAGATGGCGCTAGCCATCGTAGCCGACAAATTGCAGTGATGAGAATCAGAAATCTAAGTTCTGAACATACTGCGCATTCTTCTCAATAAACTCTCTTCTCGGGTTGACCTTATCGCCCATGAGGATTGAGAAGGTCTCGTCGGCTTTGACGGCGTCTTCGAGGGTAATCTTTATGATGGTACGGGTTTCCGGGTCCATCGTCGTCTCCCAGAGCTGTTCGGGGTCCATCTCACCAAGACCTTTATATCTCTGGACATCCGGCTTCGAGCGTCCGTCGGCACTGGTGAGCTCTGCGATGTAGACGTCTCTTTCTTCATCAGAGAAGGCATACCTGACCTGCTTGCCACGGGAAACCTTGAAGAGCGGCGGCTGGGCGATGTAGATGTGTCCCTGCTCGATAAGCGGGCGCATGAATCTGAAGAAGAATGTGAGAAGAAGTGTACGGATATGGCAACCGTCGACATCGGCATCCGCCATGATGATGACTTTGCCATAGCGGAGCTTTGTAATATCGAAATCTTCTCCGATAGAAGTGCCGAGAGCCGTCACAACCGGAGTCAGCTTTTCGTTGCCGTAGACTTTATCTATTCTCGCCTTCTCAACATTCAGCATTTTGCCCCAAAGAGGAAGTATCGCCTGATACTTTCTGACTCGTCCTTCCTTTGCGGAGCCGCCTGCGGAATCTCCCTCGACGATGAAAATTTCGGTGAGGTCGGGGTCTCTTTCCTGACAGTCGGCGAGCTTACCAGGCAAATTTGCGGATTCGAGAGCCGACTTTCTTCTTGTCAGGTCTCTTGCACGCTTTGCGGCTTCACGAGCCTTCTGCGCCGCAACCGACTTGTCAAAGATGGTTCTTGCGACGCCGGGGTTCTCTTCAAGATAGTTCATGAGCTTTTCATAAACCATCGATTCAACAAACGGTCTTACTTCCGGATTGCCGAGTCGTCCCTTAGTCTGTCCTTCAAACTCGCAGTCGGTGAGCTTGACGGAAACGATGGCGGTGAGACCTTCACGAACGTCGTCGCCCAGGAGCTTCTCGCCCTGCTTTAAGAGATTGAACTTCTTGCCGTAGTCGTTTATAACTTTCGTCAGAGCGTTCTTGAAACCTGTCTCGTGAGTGCCGCCGTCCGGGGTGTGGACGTTGTTCGCAAACGACAGAACAAGCTCGTTATAGGAGTCGTTGTACTGAAGAGCAATCTCGGCGGTGTAGTCGTCCTTCATGCCCGAAATGTAGATGACGTCGGGGGAGAGAACCTCCAAGCCACGGGTGGTGTTGATATGTGTGACAAACTCCCTGATGCCGCCCTCGTAGCAAAGGTCGACCTCGACCGGCTCCTCGCCACGCTTGTCAGTGAAGACAATCCGGACGCCGGCGTTGAGGAACGCCTGCTCACGGAGCATTGTCAGGAGCGTGTCATAGTCGTATTCTGTAGACTGCTCGAAAATCTCCGGGTCTGCCTTGAAGGTGACGGTGGTTCCGGTGCGGTCGGTATCGCCGATTATCTTCAGCTCTTCGGAATAAGCTCCGCGCTCAAATCGCTGGAAGTGGATGTGGGTGCCGTCGTAGACGGTGAGTTCCAGCCATTCGGAAAGAGCGTTGACGACAGAAGCGCCGACGCCGTGGAGTCCTCCTGCGACCTTATAGCCGCCACCGCCGAACTTTCCTCCGGCGTGAAGAACCGTGTAGACGACGGTAGCCGCAGAAATGCCTTCCTTCGGGTGAATACCCGTCGGAATACCACGCCCGTTGTCGATGACACGGACGACATCGTCCGGCAAAAGCTCGACATCGATTCTGTCGCAGTAGCCGGCAAGAGCCTCGTCAATCGAGTTCGTGACTATTTCGTATACAAGGTGGTGAAGACCCTTCGGTCCAGTCGACCCGATGTACATACCCGGGCGCTTCCTGACCGCCTCCAAGCCCTCCAGGACCTGTATTTCGCTAGCATCATAATTGTTGTCCTTATCGACCTCGGTCGCCCGGGAGTCGAGTTCGTTGAAGTTTTCCAAGTTTAAATCCTCCGTTTATTTCAATGTAAAATGTAAAATGTACAATGTACAATGGTTGAGTCGCCTTATTCGACATATTTTCAGTATTTTTTCAATAGCGTGACTTTTGCTTAATCCATCTTTCCAAATCGTCCTGCGAAGCAGGATACTTTCATTGTACATTGTACATTGTACATTGTACATTCTTCAGCCTCTTAATCAGCGTCCTGCTTGCCAACGACGAAATATAAACCCTTTCGGTCAAATCATCGTCAAGGGTGACGATAAAACTCTTCGGCATATCGTAGGAGCAATATATTACCTGCTTACTGCGCCCGACCTGGGAGAGATATTCCTTCGTAATCTTCGACGTCGAAGCGTTCTCGATGTCCATGATGGCAATGATGTTTTTGTCGTATACGGATATGTTGTTGCCGAGGTGTAGGTACATAATCTTACTTTTCCTCTTCCTCCACAATCCCCGCAAAGAATCTCTTGACTGTGGGTAGCTCGTCCGTTGCGATATCCCAGATAATTTTGTAGTCAAGAGTCCCATACCGGTGGGCGCAGACGTTGCGAAGCTGTTTGAAGTTCCGCCAGTCAATCTCTTCCGAATAGGTCGCTTTGAACTCGTCAGTGAAGTGGGTTGTAAGCTCTCCCATTGCAAGAAGTTGCATCGTAACTCCATCCTGCACGAGCTCGTCGTTCATGAACTCTTCAAGACTCCGATTGCAACGTTCAAGATATCTCTCAATCCGCTCGCAGTGTGCAAGCATGTGCGAAGCCGCATTTAAATCCTTAGCCTTAGTGTTCATATATGCACTTCCGCTCCTCCAGAACTCTCTTGATAAATTCTTCGTTGATGGTGACGGTAACCGGGTTGTAGAGGGCGTCCTTTGTAACGATGTCGATTTTTTTGTCGACGCTGTCCTCTATGTCACTGAAAAAGCTACAATATTTCAAGCCGATGGGTTTTGAGAACTCGACGTAGAAGTCGATGTCGCTGTCTTCAGTAGCCTCATTTCTTGCATAGGAGCCAAAAAGGTAAACCTTATCCGCACCGTACTTCTCCGCAATCGGACGTACCTTCTCGGCAATCTCTTTTGTTGTGTAAATGGCGGTGTTCATACGTTGGCTCCTTTCTGAATTCGTCCACAGCCTGTGGACGATTTTAAAGTAAAGCGATTATAAATTTTTTTCAAATCGTCAGCAAGCTGTTGACAATTTTCGTGGTTTATTAATTTTTGTGGTTTAGGATAGTAATCTCCCTTGCTTCATCTCCACACTCTTCCCCATAATTCTCTCACCCTCACAGCAGGTAATAAATGTCTGCGACTGGGTGAACTCGCCGATGACGAACTCCCGGCGATACTTATCCAGCTCCGACAGCACATCATCAAGAAGAACTACCGGTCTGTCGCCGGTTTCGGAGTGGAGGACACGGGCTTGACCTAGCTTCATGCAGAGAGCTGCCGAACGGTTCTGTCCCTGAGAGCCAAAGTCTTTGACAGGCATACCGTCGAGGTAGACTCCCATATCATCCCTATGGATTCCCGCCTGAGTGAAGCCAAATCTGATATCCTCTTCTCTTAAACTGCGTAGCAGTTCTGTATATTCCTCCGCCATTGCGGTCTTGTAATCATTTCTTCCACGCAGATTGTTGAAAACGGTTGAAAGGTATTCGAGCTGGAGTTTCTCCCGGCTCCGTGAAATGCTTTCATAGAGTCGGCTGGCGCTTTGGTTCAGAACGTCGACATATGCGCACCTCATCATTGAGATATATGCGCACGGCTTCGCAAGCTGTTCGTCCCAGATGTCGAGCTCGTCCCGGGTGGAGATTCCCAAATAGATATTTTTGAGGACGGCGTTCCGCTGTGCAAGCACTTTTTCATATCTCGTAACAACGCCCGAATAAAGCGGTTTTATCTGGGAGATGCACCTATCTAAGTAGTCTCTTCTTCTCTCCGGCGAGCCCTTTGTGAGCTCCAAGTCTTCCGGCGTGAACACCACGCAGAGGAGCTTGCCGAGAAGTTCCGACATAGATTTCAGCCTGACGCCGTTTAAGAGTATTCTCTTCTCCCGGGGATTTTTCGACAGGGTAATCGAAACAGTCTGCTCTCGCTCTCTATCTCTGAAGCTTACTTCAATTTCTGCTTTGTCAGAATCAAACGAAATCAAATCCCGCTCTTTAGCGCCACGAAAGCTCTTCTCGCCGGTGGAAACAAAGACCGCTTCCATGAGATTTGTCTTGCCCTGGGCGTTCTCGCCGAAGATGATGTTGGTGCCGGCTTCGGGCGTGAAATCAATCTCCCGAAGATTCCGGAACCCGTCGGTTTTTATGTGAGTAATAATCATTCTATTTCGAGTACGAGCCCGAGCTCAGGAAGCTCAGCCCTGTCTCCCGGGCGCATTTTCTTCCCACGCATAGTGCAGACTTCGCCGTTCACTTTGACTTTTCCCATCTGCACAATTTCTTTAGCTTCTCCGCCGGTCTCAGTGACCCCGGCAAACTTGAGAAGCGAGTCGAGCTTGATGTACTCGCCGGTGATGGCGATTTTTTCGACAGAATTTTCTGTATGCATTGTATCACTTCATTTTTCTGATAGTCATCTGTGGCAATGCGCTCCCTATAGTCGCGCACCCCTCAGTCAGCCACTTCGTGGCTGCCAGCTCCCCTTAACAGGGGAGCCATAATTGCTCCTCCTAAAAAAATCTTGTATTAGGATGCTATTGCCTCCCCTGTCAAGGGGAGGGGGACCGCCGCCGAAGGCGGTGGTGGAGGGGTGCTCCCCGCAGGGGAGCTTCACCCATCAATCAGTCTTCAGTCTCACCGGCAGGACAAGATAGATATACTTATCCCCGTTCATCGGGAGAATCTTCATGGGGAGGTTGCCGCCGTTCATGAGAAGTCTTACTTTATCATCCTCTATAACTCTGAGCGGATCCAAGAGATACCGGCAGTTGAAGCCGATTTCGATTCTTGGTCCCGAAGTGTCGGCGGGGATGGTCTCGTAAATCTTTCCTAACTGGGTCTGGCAGACAAGCTTCAGCTCGCCGTCCTCAAATGTGCATCTTACGGGTGCCTTGTTCTTCTCGTTTATAAGAAGCGAAGCTCTCTCCAGGCAGTTTACAAGCTCTCTCTTCTCAATAATTACTTCAGTTACACTGGTCTTCGGAATTGAGCCGCGGTAGTTGTGGAACTCGCCTTCAAGGAGTCTCGAAAAGACGGTGTAGCCGGAGAAGTCGAAAACAACCTGCTTCTTTGAGACAAGCACCGAGCAGCTGTCCTCGTCAGAATCGGTAAGAAGCCTTGAAACCTCGTTCAAGGTCTTAGACGGGACAACAAATTTGAAATCTTTATCACATTTGATAGCTTCAGTTCTGACAGCAAGCCTGTAGCCGTCGATGGCGACGACGTTCAGAACGCCGTTCTCTATTTCAAAGAGCTCGCCTTTGAGAATCGGTCGGGTGTCAACCTGGGAAACTGCGAATACCGACTGGTTTACCATCGCTTTCAGAACCGACTGCGGGAGTGTTACTCTCTGGTCATCGAAGAACTCAGGGAGCTCGGGATAGTCGTCGGCGTTCATCGCAGAGACGTTGTATTCTGTAGAGCCGCCGGTAATCTTCATTGCAAGATTCTCGCCGACGTCGATTGTGATGTTGCCGGCGGGCATCTTTCTTATAATCTCGGAAAAGAGCTTCGGATTGACGACAGCCTCGCCTTCAAACTCAGTCTCAACCTGGATTGTCGTTTCGATGCCGATTTCAAGGTCGTAGCCGGTCAGGGACAGGGTGTTGTCCATAAGTGAGAACTTGATTCCTTCCAAAGAAGGAATGGTGGAACGCTCCGCCACAGCTCTTGATACATTAGTCAGAGCTTCATACAGCTCTTGCTTGTTGCAGACGAATTTCATCATTGTTGAATACTCCTTTACCGAAAGTCGGATTTTTCGCAAAATTTAAATAAAAAGAGATAGATATATTTTAGTATTAGTAGTAGGGGCTGTTGAAATGTTGAAAACCCATTCCAGACCGCTTCCAGCCTTCTCCCGCTGTTCAACAACTCTTTCAACCGCCAAAATCCGATTTGTTGAAACCAGAATCCCCGGTTGAAACGGTTGAAACCTTGTGCGTTGAATGCTAAAAACTTTGTTGAAAAGTTGGAAACCGGTTGAAAAGATGCGGAAACCCCTCCACCACCGCCTTCGGCGGCGGTCCTCCTCCCCTTTCAGGGGAGGCTATTTGTGGTTCTATTCAGGCGTTTCAACGAGGCAGGTTAAGGCTCCCCTGAAAGGGGAGCTGGCAGCCACGAAGTGGCTGACTGAGGGGTTTCCGGCTTCATACCGCCTTCAGCCTCTTCTCAATCTCCTCCACAGTCTCCCTCATATCCGAGTTCTTGGCAATTAGTTCCTTGACGTCGGCGTAGGAGATAGTCATCGTCGAGTGGTTTCTGCCGAATTCCTTGCCGATGTCCGTAAACGACATTCCTTTTAGTTCACGGATTATGTAGACGCAGACCTTTCTGGCAAGGGAAATCTGTGCGGAACGGTTTACGGAGCGGATGTCCTCGGCAGTGACACCGAAGGCGTCGGCGACGTCTTTTATAATCCTGTCGCATGTAATCTCTGCCGGCTGGGCGTCGATTAACGTCTCTTTTATAACCCTCTGCGCCATCTGCAAAGACGGCACCTCGTTTGAGAACATCGTTAAGCCTTTCATCTTGTTGACTGCGCCTTCAAGCTGACGGATGTTCTTCGTGATTCTCTCGGCAATGAGACGTGCTACATTTTCGGGGAGCTTTAAGTCGAGAAGCTCGGCTTTTCTGTTGACAATCGCCATTCTCGTCTCGAAATCCGGCGGCTGAACGTCCGCCTGGACGCCCAATGTGCACCGGGTCTTGATTCTGTCTTCAAGCCGCTTGATTCTGTTCGGGGAGACATCACTCGTCAGAACTATCTGCTTTCCGGCGTTGTAGAGCTCGTTAAATGTGTGGAAGAACTCCTCCTGCGTCATCTCTTTATCAACCATGAACTGGATATCATCTACAAGCAAGAAATCGCAGTTGCGGTACTTTTCATGGAACTGGGTAGTCGTCTGGGTTGAAACAGCCCGGACAAGCTCGTTTGTGAAGTTTTCGGCGGTCGTGTAGATGACCTTCATCTGCGGATGGCTGGTCTTGACCTCGTTCTCGATAGCTTTGAGAAGGTGAGTCTTTCCAAGTCCCGAATCGCCGTAAATAAGCAGAGGATTGAACATCGAACGGTTCATCTGTTCACTGGAACGGTTCTTTCCGCTGACGGCGATGCAATAGGCATAGGCGAGCTCGTTTGACTTGCCCTTGATGAAGTTCTCAAAAGTAAGTTCATAGTCGCTTCTCTTGTGGGAGTTCATGAGGTCTTCCATCCGTCTCTCAATCTCGTCGAAGCCGTCCTCCTGAGCCTGGTCGGGATTAGCCTTGACGGCAAAAGTAATCTCCACCGGGAAGCCCATGACCTGTTCAAAAGCGTGCTCAAAAACAGCACCGTAGATTTCCTCGGTGGTGCGTCTCATAAAGTCGGAGGAAGCATAGAGAGTGATTTTCGTGCCTTCCATCTTGCCCGGCTCGATATTCTTTATCCAACGGTTGTAGCCAATTTCCGAAACCTTCGGGTCCGCCTGGCATACCCGTTTTACGTTTTCATAAACTTCTGCAAATGTTTCCATAGGAGTGTTCTGCCTTTCTATCTTATAGTGTGTTTTGCCTCAGATTTAACTTTATATTGAGCCATATTTTCCTGATTACTATGATACCATATTTCCGACTGTTTTTCAAGACTATTTTATAATATACCCTCAAAAAAAGAATACCAAAAAACGCTTGACAAACACTGATTTTTCTTATATAATACTAATCTGTACGGTTATATTATCGGGAAATACCGCTAATTTGCGGGAATCGAAGATAACCAAAGGCGTTCCACATGGAACTTTGAATAACATTACGACGTAAGGAGGCGGGAATATGCAGGTAAAAAGACCCTACCAGCCCAAGAAGCTTCACAGAAAGAAGGAGCATGGCTTCTTCAAGAGAATGTCCACTCGTAACGGCAGAAAGGTATTGGCACGCAGACGTGCTAAAGGAAGAGCTAGACTCACCTACTAATCTGAAGTGACGCACCGATACTAGGTACGAACCTGTATCGGTGCTAAGACTTTCAGCTCGGAAACCCCTCAGTCTGCCCTGCGGGCAGCCAGCTCCCCTTTCAGGGGAGCCTATGATTGATTTAGTCAAGGCTTTTGAGAGAAGAACAAAAAGCCTCCCCTGAAAGGGGAGGTGGCACGAAGTGCCGGAGGGGTTTATGCTCTATACAGAACACATAAAAGACAACAAGTTATTTCTCCGGCTTTACCGCAAGGGTAGATACACCGCAACCGAATATTTTACGGCTTACTATATGCCGAATAAGCTCTCATATAACCGCTTCGGAATCACTGCAGGCAAGAAGATAGGCTCCGCCGTCGTGCGCAACCGGGCAAAAAGGATTTTAAGAGAAGCTTATCGCAAAAACGAGATTTCGATGCCGATTGGCTATGATATTGTCTTTGTGGCAAGACCCGGGATTGTCGGAGTGAAGACGGATGACATAGAGAGAGTATTGGTGTCTAAAGTTTTGAAATCAATGCGAAATTAATGTACAATGTACAATGTACAATGTACAATGGTTGAGTCGCCTTCAGCGACGATAATAATATGAAGTACATTGTAATTGCACTTATTAAATTCTATCAGAAGCACCTGTCAAAATTGAAGCCACCGTGTTGTCGGTATTATCCGACCTGCTCGCAGTATACGCTTGAAGCAGTGAGACGGTTCGGCGCCGTCAGAGGGCTGATTTTGGGCTTCTGGCGAATATTACGGTGCAATCCCTACAGCAAGGGCGGAGTTGACTATGTGCCGGAGAAATGGCACCTATACACTTTGAAATCAGAAAAAAGGCGCAAAGCGAGGAGATAACCCCTCAGTCAGCCTGACGGCTGACAGCTCCGGAAGTTCGCTTGCGAACTTCATTTCAGAGGGAGCCTATAACTGCCTCATTAAAAGCCTGAATAGAACCACAAATAGCCTCCCCTGAAAGGGGAGGAGGACCGCCGCCGAAGGCGGTGGTGGAGGGGTTTCCACCTATGTAAAGGAGAAAAACAACCATGAGTTTTTGGCAAATATTAGCTTGGCCGTTCGGTAAAATTCTTTACTTTTGCTATCTGCTCGTAAGAAATTACGGATGGGCGCTGTTCCTGTTTACGGCTATCATAAGACTTATAATGTTCCCGTCGTCCTATAATCAGCAGATTTCGACGGAGAAGATGAACCGCCTCAACCCGAAGATGGAGGCACTCAAGAAAAAGTATGCCGGCAATCAGGACAAGCTCAACGAAGCCACGATGGAGCTCTATAATCAGGAGAACGTCAACCCGATGGGAAGCTGTCTCCCGACGCTCATAACGTTTGTCCTGCTGTTTGCAATCATCGAGGTTGTTTATGCGCCGCTTTCTTACATAGGAAACGTCGACAGCAATTCTCTGGAAGCCGCAGAAGAGATGGTTATAGACGTCTACAACGTCAGCTCGGTTATCGACGAGCACGAGACCACCGTTTCGGAGCTTCTCGCCGAGAACACCAATATCTACGACATTCTTCTTGAATACAAGGCTGAGGAAGACAGTGACCTCGCCGATTATTCCGATTCAAGACTCGAAGAGCTCGCAGTTTACTTCGAGCAGTATAACGACTATTATGACAACGACGGCGATATGATTGGACTCGATGAGTACTTCCTCGATTCAAATCTCGTTTCGTCAAGACTTGTCGCTTCCGGCTCGTCAAGAGCACAGCTACTCGTCATCTCCGTTTCTCAGGTCTATCCCGACCTGTTCTCGGACGACGTTGTCGATTTGTGCGCAGATTTCGATTATACATTCTTGGGAATAGATTTGGGAGACTACCCGAGCTGGAGATCAGTTCTCGTTCTCATCCCGATTATGTCGCTTGCATTGCAGCTGATTCTCACGTTCGTTTCCCAGTACTTCACAAAGAAGAAGGGCGGAGCAACAACTTCCGGCTCCATGAAGATAATGCTCTATGCAATGCCGCTACTTTCCTTCTGGATTGCATTCAGCTTCCCGGCAGGTATCGGTATCTACTGGATATTCTCGAGCTTACTCTCACTTGTCCAGACCGTCTTCCTTAATCTCTATCTCACTCCCGCAAGAGTCGACAAGATTATAGCTAAAGATAACGAGAAGGCGAAGAAGAAGAGAAAGAAGAAGTCCCTCTATCAGCAGGCTTTAGAAGCCCAGCAGGCGGAGCTTCAAGGCAAGCAGAGACCGTCAAAGTATGAAGACGACGAAGACGATGACGAAGAAGCTTCCGAAGAGGTAAAACTCTCCCGTGCCCAGAAGAAGGAAGCCGAGCGCAACACCCTCAATGAGGCAAGACGCAGATATGCCGAAAAGTACGGCGACAGCCTGGATGTTGACGTGCCGGAGATAGAGACTACGAAGAAGAAATAGGCTTGAAAATGTACAATGTACAATGTACAATGTACAATGAATGTGTCGCCTACGGCGACGTGCTCGCCCTTCGGGCTCGCACACCCCTCAGTCAGCCTGACGGCTGACAGCTCCCCTTTCAGGGGAGCCTGTTGGCATTCTATACCAACTTTTAAGAGTACCCCACAAGCCTCCCCTGAAAGGGGAGGGGGACCGGCGAAGCCGGTGGAGGGGTTTCCGTAAGATCAATTCAGCAAGGCACCCTCCTACCACACACCACCGTTCGGTGCTTGCTGTCTTATAAAAGGAGACCAAAAATGAAGAGTACAGTAACAGCAAAAACAGTTGACGAAGCAAAGGCTAAGCTTTGTGAAGAGTTCGGAGTGCCGGCTGAGGAAATCACCTTCACAGTTCTTGAAGAGCCGAAAAAGGGCTTGTTCGGAATGAAGGGCGAAGCGAAGGTTGAAGGCGAGTATGTAAAGCCCGAGACAAAGGCGGACATCGCCGCAAGATACGTCAGCGACATCATGGTCGCAATGGGCTTTGTGAAGCCCACCATCACCATCACCGAGACCGAAGAGGGCGCAGTTCTCGATTTGTCCGGCGAAGGCGTCGACGGCATTATCGGAAGACGTGGAGAGACTATCGACAGCTTGCAGTATCTCGCTTCTTTAGCCTGCAACAAGCAGGACAAGGAATTCTATCGCATCACTCTTGACTGCGACGGATTCAGAGCCAGGAGAAAGGTTCAGCTTGAAGAGCTCGCAAGAAAGATGGCTGAGAAGGCAAAGAGAACCGGCAGAACAATGTCCCTTGAACCCATGAATCCTTACGAGAGAAGAATCATCCATGCGGCAGTCGCTGAGGTTGAGGGATGCACATCCCGTTCCGTAGGCGAAGACCCGTACAGAAAGGTTCTCATCAGCTCCACTGAAAAGAGACCCTACAACGGCGGCAACAGACGTTATAACAATAACGGAAGAAACGACCGCAGAGACGGCAACCGTAACGGTGGCTATCGTAAGAACGGCGGCAGACGCCGTGAAGACTTCAAGGCAAGAAGCCTCGACATTTCCAGCTCGTTTGAGAAGGACTACAAGAAGCCCAAGCCGGAAGACGACATGGGCAACACCGGGCTCTACTCAAAGATTGAATTCTAAAGAACATCGGCTTCTCCGGCGGTTTCAGGGTTTTTGAAGCCGCCGGAGAGTTTTTGGAAACCCCTCAGTCGCCTTCGGCGCCAGCTCCCCTTTCAGGGGAGCCTATAACTGCCTCGTTACAAGAACGTATGAGAGGATACAAATAGCCTCCCCTGAAAGGGGAGGGGGACCGTGCGAAGCACGGTGGAGGGGTTTACCGGAGGTGAAAATCATGACCATCGCCGCAATCTCCACTCCCGTCTATCAGGGCGGGCTTGCTGTTATACGCATGAGTGGGGAGGATTCGTTTAGGATAGCTGATAATATATTTGTAGGGAGAACCGCCCCGTCGGAGATGGCTGGGTACACCTGTCAGTACGGAAAAATTGTCCGCGGTGGGCGGACACTCGATGATGTGATTCTGACGGTGTTCAGGGCTCCCCACAGCTACACCGGCGAGGACACCGTCGAGATTTCCTGCCACGGCGGAGTTTACTTAGCCCGTGAAATTCTTAAACTGATAATTGAAAACGGAGCCGAACCTGCACCGGCGGGAGAGTTCACTAAACGTGCTTTCCTAGCTGGAAAACTCAGCCTCACTCAGGCAGAAGGTGTGCTGGATATTATTTCCGCAAATGGTGAACGGGAACTGGTAAGTGCGAGAGCCATGAGGGAGGGTAATCTCAGCAAAAATATTCATGCTGTCGCCGAAGATATGGTTAAGATTTCCGGAAACCTTGCGGCGTGGTCGGACTACCCCGACGAGGACATCCCCGACGCCGACACGACTCATCTTGGCTCCGACCTTTCACAGATAATCAACAGGCTTGAACATATTTTAACGAGTTACGACAAAGGAAAAATCCTCCGCCAGGGAATCGACACCGCCATCGTCGGGCGCCCGAACGTGGGGAAGTCAACTTTAATGAATCAGCTTCTCGGTTACCGGCGCTCCATCGTCACCGAAAACGCCGGCACCACCCGTGACGTCATCGAGGAGTCGGTCAGGGTGGGGGACTTCGTCCTGAAGCTCTCCGACACCGCCGGAATCAGGGACACCGAAGACCCGATTGAGTGTATAGGTGTTGACCTTGCCACACAAAAACTGGAAAATTCGGAATTAGTCCTGGCTGTCTTTGATTCTTCGGAAGAACTGACCGACACCGACCGGGAAATTCTCGAAAAAATCAAAAATAAGCCGCATATCCTGCTCTTAAACAAGTCAGATTTGCCGGAAAAACTAGACTCAAAGTATTTTTTGAATGAGAATATACTTTTTGTATCGGCAGAAACCGGCGAAGGCTTGGAAAAATTGCCCGAAATGATAGCCGACCTCTTCAAACTGGGCGGCAGTTCGGACACCGCCGAAATCTACATCAGCGAGCGCCAGCGCTCACAGGTCTCAAAGGCGCTTGACTACGTCCGTCTCGCCCTCACTGAATACCAATCCGGCATCACCCTCGACGCCGTCACCGTCTACATGGACGAGGCGCTGAACGCCCTCCTCGAACTCACCGGCGAACGGGCAACCGAGGCGGTTGTGAATAACTTATTCGAACGGTTTTGCGTCGGAAAATAGGCTCCCCTGAAAGGGGAGCTGGCAGCCACGAAGTGGCTGACTGAGGGGTTTCCGAAAGTAATATCCGACCCAAAATATACAATCAGTAATATATAAGAGGCAACTAAAATGGACACATCTACCAATTATATAGGAAAATTTGATATCGTCGTCATCGGGGCTGGGCACGCTGGGATTGAGGCGGCGCTGGCGCCGGCAAGGCTTGGGCTGAAGGTCGGGATCTTCACGATTACCCTTGACGGCATCGCCAACATGCCTTGCAACCCGTCGATTGGCGGGACGGCGAAGGGCAACCTCGTCCGGGAGATTGACGCACTGGGCGGCGAGATGGGCAAAGCGGCGGACGCCACCTTCATCCAGTCGAGAGTCCTCAACCTTGGTAAAGGTCCTGCCGTTCACAGCCTTCGGGTGCAGGCGGACAGGGTCAAGTACCACATCTATATGAAATCAGTTCTGGAGCGTGAGCCGAATGTCGAAATCAAGCAGGCGGAGATTACCGAAATCCTCACCGACGATTCGGGCGCCGTTTCGGGTGTGAGAACAAAGCTCGGCGGGTACTACGATTGCAAGGCGGTCATCATCGCCACCGGCACATACTTAGGCGGAAAAATTCACGTCGGCGAGTCGAATTATGAGTCGGGACCGGACGCAACTTTGCCGGCAAAGGCACTTACTTCATCACTTAAACAACTGGGAATTTCCATCCGTCGATTCAAGACCGGAACCCCGGCGAGAGTCCACAAGCGCTCAATCGATTTTTCCGTTTTAGAGAAGCAGGATGGAGACTGCCACATCATCCCGTTTTCGTTCGAGACAAAGGGCGAGCTAAAAAACCAGGTTTCCTGCTACATCTCTTACACGAACGCCGAGACCCACAAAATTATCTTAGACAACCTTGACCGGTCGCCACTTTATTCCGGAAGGATTGAGGGAGTCGGTCCCCGGTACTGTCCGTCCATCGAGGACAAAGTTGTCCGCTTCTCTGATAAACCACGACATCAATTATTTATCGAGCCAATGGGTCTTGACACCGACGAATACTACCTGCAAGGGATGAGTTCTTCTTTACCTGAGGATGTACAGTTAAAATTTTTGCGAACTATCAAAGGACTTGAACATGTCGAGATTATGCGCCCGGCGTATGCCATTGAGTATGACTGTTGCGACCCGACGGAGCTTCTGCCGACTTTAGAGTTCCGTGAGCACCCGGGGCTCTATGGTGCCGGGCAGTTCAACGGTTCATCCGGCTATGAGGAAGCCGCCGCACAGGGTCTGGTCGCCGGAATCAACGCCGCACTGAAGCTTCAAGGCAGGGAGCCGATGATATTAGATCGGGCGTCCTCCTACATCGGAACCCTTGTCGACGACCTCGTCACGAAAGGCGTCACCGACCCGTACCGGATGATGACCTCCCGGAGCGAGTACCGGATTCTGTTGCGTGAAGACAACGCCGACGAGCGCCTCACGCCAATCGGGCACGAAGTGGGCTTGATTTCTGACGAACGCTACGAGCGGCTCCTTCAGAAAGAAAAGATGATTGCGGAGGAAGTCGACCGACTCGAGCACACCAACGTGGCGCCGGGGGAAGCTCTCAACGAGTACCTTATTAATAGTGGCACCGAGCCGATTTCAAACGGCACGACCCTTGCGAAGCTGATTCGTCGTCCGCAGGTGAAGTATGATGGCTTGATTTGTGCCGACAAAAACCGCCCCGAGCTCCCGGAAGAGGTCACCGAACAGGCGGAGCTCCGCATCAAGTACGAGGGCTACATCAACATCCAGCTGAAGCAGGTCGAGGACATGCGCAAACTGGAGTCAAAAAAGCTCTCGCCGGACACCGATTACACGAAGATTTCGGGACTTCGGCTTGAAGCGGCGGAAAAACTCCAGAAGAGAAAGCCGCTTAGCGTCGGTCAGGCGTCGAGAATTTCGGGCGTCAACCCGGCGGACATCTCAGTCCTGCTAATCTGGCTCGAAAAGAAGAGGAGGGAAGAAAGTGGCGGCAATTGATACTGAACGTCTGAAGTCCGTTTTCTTGGATATAAACCTCCCACTATCTGACACCCAGATTGCGAGTTTTGCAACATATTCTGACATGCTTGTCGAGAAAAACAAGGTGATGAACCTGACAGCCGTCACCGACAGCGAGGGCATAATCCAAAAGCATTTCGCTGACTCCTGCCTTCCGCTGACGATGGTGGAGATTCCCGTGGGCGCAACCCTTATCGACGTTGGCACCGGCGCCGGTTTCCCGTCAATTCCGATGAAAATCGTCCGCCCCGACCTTCAGATTACGCTTCTCGACAGCCTCAACAAGCGTGTGAACTTCCTTCGGGACGTTTCCGAAGCCCTGAATCTCGGCGCCACCTGCATCCATTCAAGAGCCGAAGACGGCGCTCGTGCCGGTGCTCCGACTGTTCTACGTGAAACATTCGATATCGCCACCGCCCGTGCAGTCGCCAGGCTGTCGGTTCTCAGTGAGTACTGCCTGCCCTACGTGAAGCCAGGCGGCAAGTTCCTCGCCCTCAAAGGCAGTGACTGTGAGGAAGAAATCGCCCAGGCTGAAGGAATTATTGAGAAGCTTGGCGGAAAAATCGCCCAAATCACCGAATATACCCTCCCGAACGGCGACAGCAGGACACTGGTGGTTGTGGATAAAGTAAGGAAGACGCCGGTGGAGTACCCCAGGCGGGTGGTGAAGTAGAAAATTTTTTGTGAAAAAGTGTTGCATTATTTGCAAAAATCGTATATAATAGTATTGGAATCGGTGACGGTTTCCGTGTGGCGGCACGTTAAGCTGTACTGCGCTTGGGCAGGTAATTACCAAGGCTAATTGATGCTCTTGCGGGCATCGCACCCTCATCGGGGAGATAAGATGAGTCCGCGTCGGGGACTTAAATTTCCGGCGGCTATAGATGTTCTGACGGACATCGCGGCTGACAGCCAGCAGAAAACCGCTTATATTGAATCTAGCGTCGGGTGACCGGAAGAGTTATCCGGCGTGATTTTTATGTTTGGAGAGTTATTAATGGAAACAATGCCGAGAGCTATCGACGAAATGAACCGTGAGGAGTTCGATTTGATGATGGAGACGAGTCTTGGACAGGCTAAAAATGGAGAATCTGTGCCTGCGGAAGAGGTTTTTGCAAAGATTTTGAACCGGAGTTAGGCGGTGCAGGCAAATTAGCTTGCACTATGTCGTCTGCGGCGGCTAAAGCCGCCTTGCCGAGCGCCTCCCGCTGGTCGGCGCACCTCTCAGTCGCACTTCGTGCGCCAGCTCCCCTTGACAGGGGAGCCTTTTTGTACTTAGGGTAACTTTGTGTTCTTGAACGAGACTTCGTGAGACGAATTCTGGCTCCCCTTACTAAGGGGAGCTGGCAGCCGAAGGCTGACTGAGAGGTGTGCGAGCCCGCAGGGCGAGCACGTCGGTGTAGTCGGCGCTAGCCGACGGAGCCGACAAATTGTTACGTAATTGCAGTAGCAAAGCAGATTCCGTCGAATCCTCCCGATATTTTCCACTGGAAATAATCACAGCTTTATGGTAATATATGTATAGAGAATATAGTTATTACTACAAGGACGTGATATTATGGCAAAAATTTTCCTGCCGAAGAAGGAGAAGGTGGCGGCACGGGTGGTGGAGATTCCTTGCGAGGAGATTGCGCCGAACCCTTATCAGCCTCGCAAGACCTTTGAACGGGACGAGCTAATGAACCTGGCGGCGAGCATTAAGGCGGACGGGATTATCTCTCCCTTATCGGTGCGGGAGACAAGCTCCGGCTACGAGCTCATTGCCGGGGAGAGACGTCTTCGTGCGGCGATGATTGCGGGGCTTGCGACCGTTCCGTGTATCATAACCGAAGCCAGCGACCGGACTTCGGCACTTCTTTCCCTTGTCGAGAACCTCCAGCGTGAAGATCTGAGCTTTTTTGAGGAGGCGGACGCCATCTCGAAGCTAATCGATCTCTACGGAATGACCCAGGAGGACGCCGCCTACAGGCTAGGATATGCCCAGTCGACTCTTGCGAACAAGCTCCGCCTGCTTAAACTCACAGCTTCCCAGAGGCAGATTATCACTGAAAACGGGCTTACAGAGCGCCACGCAAGGGCACTTCTGAAGCTTCCGACAGACGAAAAGCGTGACGAAGCGCTGAAAAAGGTCGTAAAAGGGAAGCTGAACGTCGAGAAAACGGAATCGTTGGTTGATTCCATGCTCGAACACGACAAATACTGCCAGAGAATCCGCAAAGGCAGTGCCGTCCTCAAAGACCTCCGCCTCTTCACGAACACTATTAATAAAGCAGTCGAGACAATGCAAATCGCCGGCGTCGACGTCAACGTTGACAAGACGCAGACGGATGGGTATGTGGATTATCATATAAGGATACCGTTGAAGAAATGATGCTAATTGTCACCTGACGGCGACGCCGCACTTCGTGCGGCACCTCTCAGTCAGCCACTTCGTGGCTGCCAGCTCCCCTTAAAAATGGGAGCCAGAATTGCGCAACAAAGGCTCCCCTAATTTAGGGGAGCTGTCACGCCGCAGGCGTGACTGAGAGGTGTGCGAACGCAGTGAGCGCGAAGTTTGCCGAAGGCATTATCTGTGTGCAAGTTTCGCATCAGCGAAACTTGCCATTTCGGCGTTAGCCGAAATGTTCCACGTGGAACATTCCCAAAAAATAATTTGTCGAAACCGGTTGCAAAGTCTGAAATTTGTGCTATACTTATAATTAGGAGCAGTGAAAGGCTCGGAAAATGGAAAGATTGAGCCTGAAATTCACTCAAACTAATGTAAGGGAGCGTATCATGGGGAAGATTATCGCCGTATCAAATCAGAAAGGCGGAGTTGGGAAGTCAACTACCGTTGTTAATCTCGCCGCCGCCCTCGGCGGGAAAGGAAAAAAGGTGCTCGTAGTCGACATCGACGCCCAGGGAAACACCACAACCGGCTTGGGCGTCCGGAAAAGGGCAATCACAAGCACCGTTTACGAAGTGCTGATAGGGCAGTGCAGGGCGGCAGAAGCCATCGTCCCGACTGCTTTCAAGGGCGTTTCGCTTCTGTCATCGGCTCAGAAGCTTGCCGGAGCGGAAATCGAGCTTGCAGGCGTCGAAAACCGCCTTATGCGGCTCAAAATGCAGTTACTTCCGGTCAAAAATGACTTCGATTTTATTTTGATAGACTGCCCGCCGTCGCTGAGTATCATAACACTCAATGCACTTGCCGCCTGCGACTCGGTTCTGATACCGATTCAGTGCGAATTTTACTCGCTCGAAGGCTTGGTTCAGCTGATGGACACGATAAAGCGCATCAAGGACGGCTACAACCCGTACATGTACATCGAGGGAATCCTCTTCACGATGTATGTCGGGCGGTATAATCTCACGGCACAGGTCGTGGCGGAGGTCAAAAAGTACTTCCCGAACGACATTTATGAGACGGTTATCCCCCGGAATGTAGCACTTTCCGAGGCACCGTCACACGGGAAGCCGATTATGTACTACGACAGGAGCTCGAAGGGCGCAGAAGCCTATGAAAAATTCTGCATAGAGTTTTTGGAACGGGCGAAGAAGAAAACCGGTCAGACTTACGGCAGAAAGTCGTAACGGAAGGAGGATTTTATGGCTAAGATTAAAGGACTCGGAATGGGAATGGACGCACTCTTTTCCCAGAATGAAACCGATGGACAGCAACAGAAAACCCTCAGGCTGACGGAAATCTCGCCGAACAGGGACCAGCCGAGAACCGATTTTGACGACGAAGCGCTTTCAAAGCTTTCGGAATCTATAAAACAGCACGGCGTTCTGCAACCGCTTCTTGTCCGTCCACTTGAATCGGGAGGATATCAGATAATTGCCGGTGAGAGACGCTGGCGTGCCGCCCGTATGGCGGGCTTGGACGAAGTTCCCGTCGTCATAAAAGAACTCGACGACAAGGGTGCTATGGAGCTTGCGCTTGTTGAGAATCTCCAGCGTGAGAACCTGAACCCGGTCGAAGAAGCATTAGGCTACAAAGAGCTGATGGACAAGTATAACTACACCCAGGAGCAGGTAGCGCAGGTCGTCAACAAGTCAAGACCGGCGGTTGCGAATTCACTGAGGCTTCTGAGTTTAGATGAGAAGACCCTCGCAATGGTTCGTGAAGGTGAAATTTCTGTTGGTCACGCAAAGGTGCTTGCCGGAATCGAGAACGAAGAACTGAGAGCTGAGCTTGCCTTGCAGGTCAAGCGTGACATGCTGACAGTAAGAAATCTCGAACAGCTCGTCCGAGCAAAAGCCACCCAGAAAAAGCCGAAGGCATCTCCGCAAAAGGAGACCTTTCTCTGTGAAATCGAGCTGTCGCTCGCCCAGACCACCGGCAGAAAGGTAACTGTCAGCGGCAAAAACGGCAAAGGCAAGCTCGAAATCGAGTATTATTCGGAGGAGGATCTGGCGAAAATTGCAAGGATACTGGAGAGTTTAGGGCAAGGCTGATTCCGGCTTCGCCGTAATCAGCACCCCTCCACCACCGCCTTCGGCGGCGGTCCCCCTCCCCTTGTCAGGGGAGGCTTTGACTTCCTCTTCCAAAGGCTTGTGAAAGAATACAAAATGGCTCCCCTGTCAAGGGGAGCTGGCGCCCGAAGGGCGACTGAGGGGTGCCATTTTTGCTACAGCGAAAATGGCTCGGCAAGGAGGCTTTAGCCTTCGTAGCCGACAAATTGCACGAAATGATATAATCTGAAAGGACAGATAACCTATGATAGACATAAAATTAATCCGTGAAAATCCGGAGTTAGTAAAAGAGAACATCAAAAAGAAGTACCAGGACGAGAAGTTGCCTTTGGTAGACCAGGCGGCGGAGCTCGATAAAGAGTACCGTGCGGCTATTACCGAGGCGGATTCGCTTCGTGCCCAGAGAAACAAGCTCTCGAAAGAAATCGGCGGCTTGATGGCTAAGGGCGAGAAGGACAAGGCTATGGAAGTCAAGGCACAGGTAACAGCTCAGGCAGAGCGCCTTGCAGAGCTCGAAAAGCTCGAGGACGAGCTTCAGGAGAAGCTCCACAAGATTATGATGGTAATCCCGAACATCATCGACCCGTGCGTCCCGATTGGCAAGGATGACTCCGAGAACGTCGAAATCGAGAAGTTCGGCGAGCCGTTTGTCCCCGATTTTGAGGTTCCCTACCACACCGACATCATGGAAAAGCTCCACGGAATCGACCTGGAGAGCGCACGCCGTGTCGCCGGAAACGGCTTCTACTACCTGATGGGCGACATCGCACGCCTTCATTCGGCTGTTATCGCATATGCACGTGACTTCATGATTGACCGGGGCTTCACCTATTGCGTTCCTCCGTTCATGATTCGTGGAAATGTTGTCGACGGAGTCATGAGCTTCGCTGAAATGGACGCTATGATGTACAAAATCGAGGGCGAAGACCTCTACCTCATCGGCACTTCGGAGCACTCGATGATAGGCAAGTTCATCGACCAGATTATCCCGGAGGAGCAGTTGCCGCTGACTCTGACGAGCTATTCGCCCTGCTTCCGTAAGGAAAAGGGCGCCCACGGAATCGAGGAGAAGGGCGTCTACAGAATCCATCAGTTTGAAAAACAGGAAATGATTGTCGTTTGCAAGCCGGAGGAGAGTCCTTACTGGTTCGATAAGCTCTGGAAGAATACGGTAGATTTGTTCAGAAGTATGGATATTCCGGTAAGAACTCTCGAATGTTGCTCCGGCGACCTTGCTGATTTGAAGGTCAGGTCTCTCGACGTCGAAGCCTGGAGCCCGAGACAGAAGAAGTACTTTGAAGTCGGCTCCTGCTCGAACTTAGGCGACGCACAGGCTCGCAGACTCAAAATCCGTGTCAACGGCGAAAACGGCAAATACCTCGCCCACACCCTCAACAACACCGTCGTCGCCCCGCCGAGAATGTTGATAGCGTTCTTAGAGAATAACCTCAACGAAGACGGAAGCGTAAGAATCCCCGAGGCTCTCAGACCTTATATGGGTGGGAAAGCGGTTATTACGGGGTAAAAAATTTTCAAAAAAACAGTTGCATTTTTCACACCTATGCTGTATAATATATATAGGAGCTCTACAGTGTGCTCGGAACGCTGTTTATACAAGTACGCTTCACAATGTGCGGCAGAGAAACATTGTTTAACAAGTCTCCGACGCAAGTCGGAGACTTTTGTGTTAAGAGATGATAGAAACATTTTTCTTTCAAAAAGAATATATTTTAAAGAATCTGCTTGCAATTTGCTTCAATATGTGGTATACTATAGTCATAACTCAGAAAGGAGTGAGCCATATGACCACAGTCAGTATTCGTCTTGATGATGAGGAAAAGAAAGATCTTGATGTTATGTGTGCCGAAATGGGCATGAACATAACTACGTTCTACATGATTTATACGAAAAAGGCTCTCAGGGACAGACGTATTCCGTTTGAAATTACCGCTCCAGAACCAGACTTTTATTGTGAATCGAATATGAAACAACTTCGGAAAGCTATGAAGCAGTATCAGGAAGGCAAGTTTGTCGTAAAAACAATGGATGAGTTAGAGGAACTGGCTAATGAGTGACATCAAGTTTGTTGAAGATGCTTGGGATGAATATCAATACTGGCTTTTTCAGGACAAAAAGATGCTAAGAAAGTTAAATGCTCTTCTGAAAGAAGTACAAAGAACGCCTTTTGAGGGAACCGGAAAGCCGGAACCCTTGAAGGGTGAGCTCAGTGGCTCGTGGAGCAGGCGAATCAGTGAAAAAGACCGTTTGGTATACCGATTTGAAGACGATACAGTAATAGTATTGCAGTGCAAAGGGCATTATGAAGACAAGTAATGCCCTTGTTTTGTAGTACAGTAGAGAAAGGAACATTATTATGCCCAAAACCCTGAAAGAAGCCTACGCACCGTACTTTACGGTGGGGGCGGCGGTGTCGGCTTGGTGGCTCGACGAGGCGGCGGAAGTTATCGCCGCAAACTTCGACACGGTCACCTGCGAAAACGAAATGAAATACCTTAACATCCACCCGCACGGCTACCCGGCGCCGGAGGATGTCAATAAATTCAACCGTGGAGACCTGGATTTCCGCCCGGAAATCACTGACAGGGAGAGCCTTGTGCACCCGTCACTTGTCGTCGACACTTCCGGTGCCGACAAAATCGCCGGCTTTGCCCGGGAAAACGGGCTGAAAATCCGTGGACACAACCTGGCGTGGCACGCTTCCTACCCGTGGGGAGTCTTCGAGCAACTCTCACCTAGTGAGCTCCGGAGTAATCTTGACGAGCATTTCAAATTTATGGCTGAGAAGTACGGCGATTGCTACTGCTGGGACGTCGTCAACGAAGCTCTGAACGACCGTCGGGAAGGTGACGACCTGAGACACAACGTCTTCCGGGAGAAGCTCGGCGACGACTACCTCTTTGAGCTCCACGGAATGGCGAGAAAGTACTTCCCGGACTCGGAGCTTTGCCTTAACGACTACAGCGAGTTCCGCCCGGACAAGCGGGACAGAATTATAAGAACCGCAATGGCTCTGAAAGAGCGTGACCTGGTCGACGTAATCGGGCTCCAGTGCCACACGAATATAAACGTCCTGAAGTACGGCTTCGACGGCATCCGCCGTTCAATGGACATGTACGTGAAAACGGGTCTCAGACTCCATATCACCGAGATGGACGTAAGCTGTGTCGACTGGCACGAAGGACCGAAGGAGATTACTTCGGAAATGATTTCCGACGTCGCCGAGGTCTATGAGAGATACTTTGAAATCTTCAAGGAGTACAGCGAATATATTGAGAACGTCACCCTCTGGGGAGTCTCGAACAAGCACTCCTGGCTCAACCACATGGGACCGCACGAGTGCCGTGGCAAGAACAAGCCGCTTCTGTTCGATGATAACTACGGAGCGACGGAGAGCTATAGAAGACTATTGGCAAATGCGTAATTTGTAGGGGCTGGATATACAGTTAGCTTCGCTAACTGCCCGCCCGCTATATTTGTGCATTTATTTTCGGGCGGATAATATCCGCCCCTACTTGACAATCCCCACTTTATGTGATACACTATCCTAAATATCATCTGAGGAGGACGTTATGCTCGAAACTAATTACGAAGTAAAGTTTGGTAAAGAAGGACTCACGTTTGACGATGTTCTTCTGGTGCCGGCAGAGTCGGATGTTACCCCCAATTTGGTCAGTCTGGAGACCGACATTTGTAAGGGGCTTCATCTTAATGTCCCGATTCTGACTTCGGCGATGGACACTGTCACCGAGTCTGCGATGGCTATTGCCATTTCGCGCGAAGGCGGCTTAGGAATCATCCACAAAAATATGACTATTGAGAAGCAGGCTGATGAGGTTGACAAGGTTAAGCGTTCCCAGAACGGCGTAATCGTCAATCCGTTCTTTTTATCTGCGGACAACCTCGTCTCGGACGCTAACGACCTGATGAGCAAGTACCGCATTTCGGGCGTCCCGATTGTCGATGCTAGAGGCAAGCTCTGCGGAATTATCACCAACCGTGACATGCGGTTCATCACCGATTTCTCAACCAAGATTGAGGACGTTATGACGAAGGATCACCTCGTCACTGCTCCTGTCGGAACATCTTTGGAGCAGGCTCAGGAAATTCTGAGAAAGTATAAGATTGAGAAGCTTCCGCTTGTCGACTCGGAAGGGTATCTGAAGGGACTCATTACTATTAAAGACATTGAAAAGGCAGTGAAGTATCCTCGCTCCTCGACCGACTCTCAGGGAAGACTTATCTGCGGTGCGGCAATCGGAGTAACCGACGACGTTCTCGACAGAGCCTCAGCTTTGGTCAATGCGGGAGTCGACTGCCTGGTTCTCGATTCTGCTCACGGTCACTCGAAGAATATTCTTAGTTGCGTAGAAAAGGTCAAGAATGCATTTCCGGACACACCGGTCATCGCAGGCAATGTTGCGACTGCCGAAGGCACCGAAGCCCTCATCAAGGCTGGCGCAGATTGCGTCAAGGTCGGAATCGGTCCCGGCTCCATCTGCACGACACGAGTCGTCGCCGGCGTAGGTGTTCCCCAGATTACTGCCGTTTATGACGCCGCTTGCGTTGCGGCAAAGTACGGAGTTTCCATCATTGCCGACGGCGGAATCAAGTACTCCGGAGATATCGTCAAGGCACTTGCCGCCGGAGGAAATGCAGTCATGCTCGGTTCACTCTTGGCTGGTTGCGACGAAGCTCCCGGCGAGATTGAAATCTATCAGGGCAGGTCGTTCAAGGTATACAGAGGAATGGGAAGCCTCGGCGCCATGAACGCAGGCTCGAAGGACAGATACTTCCAGACCGGCTCGAAGAAGCTCGTCCCCGAAGGCGTCGAAGGAAGAGTGCCCTACAAGGGAATGTTGTCGGACACCATCTTCCAGCTTTGTGGCGGTCTCCGCTCCGGAATGGGCTACTGCGGTTGCCACAACATCGAAGAGCTGAGAACCAAGACCCGGTTCGTGAGAATCACAGGCGCAGGACTCAAGGAGTCCCATCCCCACGATGTCTTCATCACAAAGGAAGCTCCGAACTATTCGGTGCAAAACTGAAACCCCTCCACCACCGCCTTCGGCGGCGGTCCCGGTTTGCGAAGCAAACTGTCTCCCCGTTTCAGGGGAGGCTTTTTTCCTACTTTAAAACGCTTTGATAGAAGCAGTTATAGGCTCCCCTGAAAGGGGAGCTGGCAGCCACGAAGTGGCTGACTGAGGGGTTTCCATATGACAAAACGTAATATCCACTCCAAAATATACATCCAGTAGAGGTGCTACCATGCTAAAGAGACCCAAGTGCGGGCTTATTCATCAGAACGGATTTCTCATTTACAGCTACAACGAAGTCACGTCCACGAACGACCTGCTGATGCAGGCGGGGAAGGAAGGCGCAAAATCGGGAACTGTCGTCGCCGCAAAGAGCCAGACTGCCGGGAAAGGGAGTAAAGGCAGAAGCTTTTACAGCCCTCCGGAGGGAATTTACCTTTCGGTGCTCATCCGTCCCGGCGCAAGAGAGAACGCCTCGAAGCTCGACGAAGTCCCGCCAATCTGCCCTTACCTCACGGTTGAGGAAACCCAGCTCATCACACCGGCTGTCGCCTGTGCGGTGGCGGACGCCATCCATGATATAAGCGGCAGGAATGTTGGAATCAAATGGGTAAACGATATTTACAGCGGCGGCAAAAAAGTTTCCGGAATCCTGACAGAGTCGGGCGTCGACGTAAACGGCGAGCGTTTCTATGTCATCGGAATCGGCGTGAATATGTATCCTCCCGAAGGCGGCTTCCCGGAGGAGTTTGCCCGCAACACGACGACCGTTTTCCAGAAGAAACAGGACCCCGTCATCAACACCATTATGAAGGACTACATCTTAGAATCCATCAATAACCGACTTAATCAAATCCACGGCAGGGACTTCCTCTATGACTACACCCGGCTCTCGGTTATTCTGGGCTACAATGTCGAGGTTCACCCTCTTAACGGCGACGAACCCTATCTCGCCGAAGCCGTCCGCATCGACCGTAATGCCCGCCTGGTAGTGAGAACCTCCGCCGGCGAACTCCGGACTCTTAATTCCGAAGAGGTAAAAGTCTCCCCGAGGGAACACCCGGAAGACAAGACGACAACGGTCTTTGACTTGACGGGGAGGATGAAGACGGATTAAAATTGCAAGCAAACGCTTGCAAACGCTTGCAAAGTGTGATATAATAGGGAAAACGAAAAGGAGATGTTTCGCATGGCAAACACGACTGCTGTTTATGCAAGAATAGATACCGAGCTCAAAGAGAACGCTGAGGGAATCCTGGCGAAGCTTGGAATTACTCCGTCCGGCGCCATCCAGATGCTCTACAGCCAGATTGTCCTTCACGACGGCTTGCCCTTCGAGCTCCGTCTTCCCGAAAAGAAACCGACCGCAATCGGCGGAATGACCGAGGAGGAAATCAGCGCAGAGATTCAGAAAGGCTTTGACTCTTTCAAGGACGGAAAGGGATATACTCCGGAGGAAGTTGATAATATCTTGAAAGATAAGTATGGAATATAGGAATAACTTATTGGCAAAAGTGAAGCATTTTGTCGTCTGCGGCGGCTGAAGCCGCCTGCACCGACGTGCTCACTCTGCGGGCTCGCACACCTCTCAGTCTGTGCCTGCGGCACAGCCAGCTCCCCTTGACAAGCTCACCCGTCATAAGACAGGTCTTGAATATTTTCCGAGAACAGCGTGAACGGTTCACGCTGTTCTCTCTTTTGATTGGTAGCTCAGCATTTCCGCTATAAAGCTTTCCGGCAGGAATCCGATCAGGTTCAGGCTTATCCGGACTTCCTGCACACGATGTCCACTGCTCTTGTCAGGTGCGCACACGTACACTCTGTCACCAGATCATTCAGAACAGTCGGTGTCAGTTCAGTCAAAACCGGGTACTTCTTCGCTCTGCGAATGAACTCATCTATGCTGCCAGCGTTTTCCTCCTGCTGTGAGATTTCAACTTTCAAGGCTTCAATCTTCTTCGCAATCTCAGCTTGTTCGGTTTCGTAATCTTCGGAAAGCTTGTCGAAACGGCTCTCGGTGATTTTGCCGGATACCATGTCCTCATAGATGCGTTTGAATAGTCGGTCGATTTCGTCCATTCTTCGTTGCGATTGCGTGAGCTGTCTGCGTTTTGCGGTCAGCTCTTTTTTGTTTTCCTCTTTGCACCTTGCACCGAGCTTTTCCCGGAACAAATCCTCGTACTCTGATATGTACCAAAGCAAACGCTGTAAATACAACAGCACACCTTCTTCAAGAACAGCGGCTCGGACAAAATGAGTTCCGCAGTAGTCGATTCCTTTCTTACGAGAGGTCGAGCAGACGAAATAATCCTGACGTTGTGCGAAGTTACTCGCTGTGCAATAGTACATCTTCTTTTCGCAATCGGCGCAATAGGCTATTCCGGAAAAGAGATTGGTCTTGCCGGTCTTTGCTGGTCTGCGCTTGTTCTTGCGAAGCTCTTGCACACGCTCAAAGGTTTCTTCGTCAATGATAGCCTCCTGCGTGTTTTTGAAAATCATCCATTGCTCCGGCGGATTGTCGATGGTCTTCTTAATTTTGTAGGATTGCCGGTGTGTTCTAAAATTTGCGGTATGTCCGCAATATTCAATCCGCTCCAGAATCCCGGATACGGAGCTTCCATTCCAATCGTATGGACTGGCAGGTAAAGCGTTACGGATTTTCTGATTCTGTCTGTCCTGATAGACAGTCGGCGTTACCACCTGTTCAGCTTTCAGAATGCGTGCGATTTGCGTAGGACCGTAGCCGTCCATGCAAAGAGCAAAAATTCGTTTTACCACTTCCGCAGCTTCGGGATCTACTACCCACTTCTTTGGATTGTCCGGGTCTTTGACGTAACCGTAAGGCGGAATTGTTGTGAGATGTTCGCCGGATTCGCCTTTCAGTTTCAGAGATGCCCGAACTTTCTTGCTACCGTCCTTGACATAATATTCGTTTATGATGTTCATGAACGGAGTAAAATCGTTCTCTTGCTGATTCGAACTGTCCACGCTGTTGTTGACGGCGATAAATCGGACATTGTTCTGCGGAAAAGTGACCTCGGCATACATTCCGATGCCCAGATAATTTTGCCCGATACGGCTCATATCTTTGGTGATGATTGTACCGATTTTGCCATCTTCCACGAGGCTGATTAACCGTTGCCAATCGGGACGTTGGAAGTTTGCACCTGAGTACTCGTCATCTACGAAATACTCAATATTGCGAAAACCGTTTTCTTGAGCGTACTTACTCAAGATGGCTTTTTGATTGACGATACTGTTGCTGTCTCCCGCCAGTTCATCGTCACGGGACAGGCGGCAATACAAGGCTGTAATTTTGTCAGACTGCTTCATGCTGTTATCCTCCATTGTGTTGGGGCAGTCTGCCATAATGAGTTTGTTGGTCATTATTTACACGCTCTTTTCTTCATCCATCAGCTTCATAACTTTTTCGGGAAGAGTGCATCTTCCATCGAAGCTTCCGGTGAAATGATAGGTAGTGTTTCCGGATTCCAGACGCACTGTAATCTTAGGAAGCTCCTGCCACATCGGAACGATAGCGTAACGTGTGCCGCTTTCGTCCACCCGAATATTATTGTTTCTCTCTTGCATATCCACCTTCCTTTTTAGAGTGACAAAGGGTTTGGGGATTTCCCAAAATGCAGTGTGTATATACATCGGCTGTGCTTGCTATTCTTCAAGTTCCCTTAAAACCCATTGACAAATCGGCAAGTTTTTCTTATAATATAGGTAGAATAATTGCCTACTCTTATTATAAGCAAATTAAGTACCGGTGTCAATAGGATTAGGCAAAAAATAGGAAAATATTTTTCCGAGTGAGGTTCTCAATATGAAGTTTGGCGAAAAGGTTAGAAAGCTCAGGAAAGAAAAGAAGATGTCCCAGACGGAATTGGGAGAGCTCTGCGGACTTTCCTTGAGGACGATTCGTAACTACGAAGTTGACGGACGCTATCCGAAACAGCGGGCAGTTTATGCAAAATTGGCAGATGCTTTAGGATGCGATGTCAACTATCTCCTGTCCGAAGATGAGGAATTTGTCCTTCAGGCACAGCAGACATACGGCTACAAGGGTGCAAGGCAAGCGGAAGAATTGGTCGCCGATATATCTGCACTTTTTGCCGGAGGAGAAATGCAAGAGGAAGAAAAGGATGCTGTGATGCGAGCTTTGCAGGAAGCTTACTGGATTGCGAAAGAAAAGAATAAAGAAAAGTATACACCAAAGAAATACAGGAAGGATAACGAATAAAACTGACAGGCAAGATAGTTCAAGTTACCTTGCCTGTTCTTATATGAGTTTTTGAGAATAGCAAGCACAGCCGGTGTTGCCACACTCGGCGATTTTTACTTGTTGGGAGTGTCCCAAACCCTGTATATTATTCGCAAAAGACACAGCTTAGTATCTTGCGTTTTTCAACAAAAAGTCTTATAATATTTAATGGGTAATTGTATCGATTTAAAATGCTTTGCCTTAAAAGATAAATGAGAAGGAGTTTGAATATGAACTCGAATCAGATAGTAAGCAGGATGAACACATATCTGCACACATCGGCATCTGAATTGGCTCAGTGGTTGGAAAAGTTTTTGAGTCGTACTTCACCTGACTGGTGGGAAGACAGTGTCATCGGAAGCCTCAGTTATCATCAGCGTGAGTTGGCAACTGAAAACGGATTTACTAAGCTGTCTGATTTTGACTTGGCGGCTCTGCTTCGTATTGCGGATAAGTCTTGGTATACTCTCAGAACCGTAGCTTATCTGCCTACGCATGAAAGAGAAGTTATCCGGGCTATGATGGGAGTCCGCAATAATTGGGCACATTGTAGTGCAGATTTGCCCGGCAAGGATACCATTATATCTGATTTAAGTACGCTTCATGAATTCCTGACCCAGTTGGGTTGCGACGAAAAACTCCTGAACGAAATTGACCGTATGATAGACGATGTAAAGTCTCCCTCTACAGTTGATTTTGCAAGTATCAGTAACGACCAAACAGATGGCAAAAACGCAGATACCGAAGTTACTATTGTAAGTAACAATGACATTGATATTGCTGAAAATAGTATAGTGTATCTTGTCGGCAATCCTAACGTCAAAGGAATTGTTATGTCCGTTTCTGACGTTGGTGGTACAAAAAAATATAACGTCTTTGTTGACGGTTCCATCAAGACGTTTTACTCAGGTCAGATCGCACCGTTTATAAATGAGGTCTCTTATAATTGGGTTGATGTTAATACATTCAGAAGCACTCTGACCGCTTACCAGATAAATAATCCGTCAGGGAGAAGTCTGTACTCTCTTAATTCTGCGAGAATCGACTTTGTTCCATATCAGTTCAGACCTGCACTTAAACTCATACATTCGGATGAGCCGAGAATTCTTATTGCCGATAGCGTAGGCGTTGGAAAGACCATCGAAGCCGGTCTGATTATTAAAGAGCTACAGGCGAGACATGACCTTGAGAAAGTTTTAATCATATGTCCGAAGCCTCTTGTTGCGGAAAGAAAATGGGAGCTTGAAATGAAACGATTTGATGAAGATTTCATTCCCGTGGATGGCGCAACACTGAGACAGATTATATCTGATACAGACAGGGACGGAGAATGGTCAATAAGATACAACAAAGCTATAATTCCATACTCTGTTCTTGACGGTCGTACATACAACGGCGAGCATAGCAAAAAATCAAAATCATTCGGTTTAAAAGACCTCGACCCTGCACCGCATTTTGATCTCGTCATTGTGGATGAGGCTCACCATATCCGCAACGGTAGCATGGAAAAAGAGAAAGCATACGAGTATAAGTGTGTAAAGTATTTCTGCGATCATGCGGATGCTGTTGTTATGCTGACAGCTACACCGCTTCAGACAAGTGATGATGACTTGTATACACTTTTGAATGTTCTTCGTCCGGATGTTGTCATAGACAAAGCCACATTCAGCATGATGTCACGCCCGAACGCTAATATTTCCCGCTGTTCAAAAATCATGCGTAAAGCCGGAGATAACTGGCAACAAAACGCCTTGGATGAATTGGAAAAGCTTTTGGAAACTCAGTGGGGCGAAAATGTCATTGCTACCAATCCCGCATATATTTCCGCGGTCAAGACTTTGCGTCAGGAAGAAATCTCAAGAGAAGAACGTGTAGAGCTTATATCCAAAGTTGAAAGTCTCAATAGCTTCAACACTATGCTTAACCGAACACGCCGCAAGGATATTCAGGATTTCTGCATTCGTCGTCCCTATACCCTTTCTGTGAATTTTACGCCCGAACAGCAGGAGCTTCATGACGAATTGCTGAGATTTGAACATAATGCGTTGTTGCATCTGCACGGCTCCGCTCGTTCCGTGCCGTTTATGATGTCCACAATCAAAAGACAAGCCGCAAGCTGTATTTTCGGTCTTGCTCCTCACATAAGGGACATAGTAGACCGTCGCTTTGCGCAGATAGACGATGATCCGGATACCGAGTATGAAGCACTTTCGTTTGACAGTAAAGATTACGGCACACTTAAGGAGCTGTCTGAGAGACTTCTTCAGTTGGCAGACAATCTCCCTGATGATGATCCCAAGTTTGACCTTATGATGTCAGCGGTTCAAGAGAAACAGAAGCAGGAAAACAACAAGATTATAATCTTCAGCACTTTCAGATACACCCTCAGCTATCTTTGCAATAAGTTAGCTGCAACAGGACTGCGTGTCGCACAAATTGACGGCAGTGTAAAGGATGACATTCGCTGTGAATTGCGTGACAGGTTCCAGCTTCCGAAAGAAGATAAAGATGCTATTGACATTCTGCTCTTTACGGAAGTAGGCTCAGAAGGTCTCGACTATCAGTTCTGCGATATGATGATAAATTATGACCTGCCTTGGAACCCGATGCGAATTGAACAGCGCATAGGTCGTATCGACAGACGAGGTCAGCAAAGTGAGACTGTCAGCATCTACAACATGATAACCGAGGGAACTGTTGATGCGGATATTTATTATCGATGCCTTATGAGAATCGGTGTGTTTGAAAACAGCATTGGCGAGTGTGAAAAGATACTCGGAGATATTGCTACTCAATTAGACCAGATAGCTACAGACTCAAGCCTTACCGAACAGGAACGCAGAACCAAAATTGAACAGATGACGGATAACGAAGTCCGTAACATTCAAGAACTCAATAAGTTAGAGGAAGAAGAAAAGGAGCTATTCGGCTTCGATTTGTCAGAATACACCACTGCGCAGGAGATAAGAAACGCAGAAAACCCGTGGTTGACTCAAAGCTATCTTCAGATAATGATTGAACAATATCTGTCTGAGAGAACCGGGCAGAATTCTTCTTTCTCCGGCGAGGGCGCAGTTAAGCAGTTAAGACTTTCTGCGGAAGCCAGAGCTGTTTTGCGTGAGGATTTTAAAAAGCTTCCGGAAAGCAAGAATGCCGTCAGAAGAAGCTGGGATATATACCTCAAGGGTAGCAATCAGTATCACGCAATCACTTTTGATTCCGATGCCGCCGAGCATAATAAGGATGCTTTCTTTATCACGGCAATGCACCCGTTGGCAAAACAAGCAGCGACTTACTACAAGACAAATGAGCAATCATATATCCATTTGCAATACACAAGCGACAACCTTCCTGTTGGCAAATACTACTTCTCCGTTTATGCTTGGAGCTATGTCGGTCTGAATCCCCATTTCAAATTAGTTGTTGTATGTGATGATGACTCCATTGCAAAAGAGCTTTCGGATATTCTTCAGGAAGCTCAGAACTGCACAAACAAGTTGAAAGTACAGCCCTCCGACTGGGATTCGCTTGAGCAAAAGCACATTGCGCTTTGGACAAGTGCAAAGAGTGAAGCTCTGAAAGACGCTCAGAATCTATCAAAATACAAAATCGAGAGCCTGACTAACAACTTTATGGCAAGGCACAGGTCTTTGGAGCAAAAAATCAAGGATACGACAGACGACAAACTTAAAAGAATGTATTTGAGCCAACTTGAATCTGCCACAAGTAACTTTGAGGAAAAGGTCAAAGAAATCAACGACAAGAGCGCAACAACAGATATTCTTACCACAGCGATTGCAAACGGCATCTTGGAGATTGGGAATTGATATTAAAATGATTTGGAGGTAGGGTTATGAATTGTATTTACGAAAGTTTCCTGAAGGCGGACCGTGAAGGTGCTAACATCATATTTTTCTTTCTGAATAACGATGGTTTCACAGTAGTGTATGATAATCAGGATATATTCAATAATTATATTCAAGGAAGCAAAGATAAGACTTCTGGCATCAAGCGCATTGTTGGTATAAAATATCAGAACCTTGTACGGAACAGTGCAAAAAGGCAACTTGTACCTTATGGAGCTTTACTGAAAGATTCGCATCGTGAAAATATTGAGGATTTGAAAAGCGAGCTTTCAAATGAATTGCAGAATTTGGATATTAATTCGCTTCTATTTGCAAAGAGCCTGAAAGCGGTAAGTTATAAGATTAATACGGATTCCTTGATGATTGAAAAAATATTTGCGGTTGACAGGCAGCAAGTTAATGACCATTGCTCAGTGATTCGACATTTCAATGGCACTATGAGTGATGTCGAAACCAGTAAAGATGATTCATATCTCGTTTTTTCGCAACAAGCAGGAAATCAGTCTCCTGTTGATGTTGCTTTTAGAGTCAGCAATACTGACGATGGTAAGTATGAATTTAAGGAAGTAAGGAATTCAAATATCTTTGTTAGTTTCCCAACGAATACAAGGAGCAGACTGAACTTCATCGTCAGCGGTTTGTACCATATTTCAGAAGATTGTAAAGTTCTTGCTAATGATGAATACAACAAGAAGCTTGCTGAACAAACAGCAGAATTGCTTTGTGACAGTGTTCGAGAATTAAGAGAACAAGGAATCTTAAACTACAGCTTGATTAATGTCCTTCCAGTTGATGAAAGCGTGTTCAAAGGCTATTCTCTCTTTAAAGTTATGTATGACAAAATGTATGAGCTTTTTTCAAAAGAAGATTATTTGCCGTGCAAAGAAGGAGGATACACATCTTCGAAGACTGCAAAGATTTTTGAAGATGCTGAGTTTTCTGAGGTATTTACTGACGAGGTGTTATCAGAATTATTTTCGGATGGAAAGAGTTATCATTGGTTGGCACTTCCTTCGTTAGAGCTTGAACATTATAAAAATGCAAATCAATTTATAACAGGAAGTCTTAATATAAAAGTTCTTACGCCAAGCAGTCTAAGGATACCTCTTAGGAATAACAAGGATTTTCTTTCTAGTCGCACCGATGAGTGGCTCGTTCGATTCTACAATTTGAAGTGTATGAGAGAAAAAATCTTGTTCTCGTACAAAAATGCAGGGCATAATATATCATCCGTAGATTTCATTAAGACCTCAAGTGGCAAATTTGTACAGCTATACAAGTCAGCAGGAAGTACAGAACTAAATGTTTATACCCCATCTGATGTCCGTGTAGCAAATGCTGATGTCAATGTAGTTGACGAGAAGATATTTAAAGAATGCAAGGGCTTTTTTATAAATACTTTAGGACTACAAAAAGTTCCGGGGCATATGTGTGAGTCAATAAAAAGAACTGAGCATAAGGAAAGTGATTATTTTACATACCTAAAGTCTAAAATAATTATCAACAACAAGAGTATTCCGTCGGTTACGGAACACATAAGAGATTTAAAAGAACTTTTATTTTACGCTAAGCAACACGTTGCACACGACTGGGAAATCAGTTCGTTGCTTATCAATTCCGCATACATTAGATGTCGTACAATTGGTCATAGTAAATACATCATTTTAGGAGATGGCAATACAAGTAGAATAAATGATGTATATTTTTCTTCCTGTCATGATGGAAGTATTGAAAGTTATTTTTATGGTGTCAGAGATTACACTTATGTTGATATTGACTTTTATCGAGACAATCTTAGCAGTGATGAATTATCTTATTTCATCCACTTACTAAAAATGGCAGGAATAAGTGATAATTTATCAGATGGGTATAGCGACGTGCTTCCGTTTCAAGAGGACTTTACTATAAAATGTCTTTGCGAAGTTCTTGATTTCATTCAATACAAACCTTCAAGCAGTAATTCGGCAGAGAAGTCATTGTTTATTTTTAAATTCATCAATAGGAACAGGTTTCTAATCTCACAAGATCCTCGGTCACATGAAATAGAGCCAGAGTATGCTCGAATCCTTTTAGAATTGAATCCAGATTTGCCTGACTACTACGATGTAATACAAAAGCAAAGGAAACGACCTAAATGGTTGTACACAAAAGATAACAAGCTTGTGTCAGCGGATGAAATAACTTGTCTTGAGCTGAACCCCGAACTATATGGAAATGTCAATCCAAAATCAAAGCTTTACAGCATATTAGGCTTTAAGCCTGTCGAATCGTCAATGGCAATTCCAACAAACAGTGAGAATCAAGAATCGCCTGTAGACACAACAACCGACATTGTAGAAAGCAAACAGACTTCTGAGAGCTTTGAGCAAGAATCACAAAGACGATACGGAATATCTGCATCTGAGCTTGACAAAATTGTTCACCTTTATTCTGCGGAGAGCAAAGAAGAAAGCTCTGTCATTGAACAAGATTTTGAAGAAGACTTTGATTTTCCGGAATCAGATAAGCCAAACTGGGACACCTTGCATAGACATTCAGAAAAACTATTAAGCGAAGCATCTCCCGTGGAATACAGAGAAGTATGGAGACGTGAACGTGTTAGTAAGCCTGTCGATGAGGTTCAGGCGTATGTTAAGCATATATACCGCTCTTATAGAAGTTCAAAAGTCGCTTGTCAAATGTGTCATTGCGCTTGTGATAATGTTGAAGCCTGTCAAATCGAAAAAGAGCCAGAAAAAGAACTTAGCCCAATGTATTTGTGCTTATGTCCTAACTGTGCCGCAAAATTCAGGGGTATGCGTCAATATGGCGCTGACATCCTTATGAACAAGATTTCGGGATTATCAAGAGCTGATATTGAAAAACAGTCACCAGTAGAAATAAACTTTATGCAAGAAAAGCTTTGGTTTACACAGACGCACATAGCAGAAATTCGGGAGCTTTTGCTTCTGAGAAAAATGAAAACATGAAAGACTGCAAAGGAGGCACACCCATGTCCAAACCCGGTAAATTCCGTCTTGACACGAGTTTTGAAGGCACGTTCA
>JAJQGB010000013.1 GCA_021200775.1 Oscillospiraceae bacterium | reverse complement strand
CTTTGCGTGGCTTTTTTTCTCCCCCCACATTATCTCTTTTCGCCTGCTTCTTCTCCACCCCCCCCCCCGTGGGGTGGCGCCCCCGCCGGCCTGGGGGGGGGGGGGGGGGGGCGCCCACTGCGTGGGCGCTGTCGCCGAAGGCGACAATTACTCATTGAAATCGGAGAAAAATATGAAAGACTTTCTAAAATCCATCTTCCACAAGCCGCACATGGCGCGGCGGGTTGTTTTTTGCGTCATCGGAGTGACGTTGATGGGCTTCTGCGTTTCGTGGCTCAATCTTTTAGCTTGGGGAACCGACCCTTGCTCGGTGTTTAACCTTGCGATGGCGGAGAACCTTGGGATGAGCTTCGGAAGCTGGCAGGCGCTTATAAACTGCGTGATGTTCGTCTTCATCGTCTGGAAAGGGCGGGAGAACATCGGCATCGGAACCGTCTGCAACATGTTCATCGTCGGCTATTCCTGCGACTTCATGACCTGGCTTCGGGAGACTCTCATTCCCGACTTCACATTTACCGGTATGGTTCAGAAAATTGTCGCCTGCGTGGTGATACTGTTTATATTCGTATTCTCGGTTGCGGTTTACACCTCCGTCGGGCTCGGCGCTTCGCCGTATGACTCGATTCCGGAGATAATCTACAACGCCCAGAAGACGAAAAAAATCCCGTTCCGGGTGATAAGAATCCTCTGGGACGGCGGCTATGCCGTTCTCGGCTATCTCATCGGCGGAACGGTCGGAATTGTGACGGTACTTATGGCTCTCACCATCGGACCGATGGCGGAAGCTGTCCGCAAGAGAATAGGGAAGTTCATTGAGTAGCGGTTTCGAGCGCCTTCAGCTCCCTTATTAAATAGTTATAGCGTGACTCCAGCGCCGCACGGTCATAGATGAGTGCATCCAGCAAATCGCCGTCACTCACCTCATTAAAACAGCTCTCCGCTGTCTTCATAGCCAAAGAAATCTCCTTGATGTCGGACTCGATAGCAAGGAGTTTTTGCTTCCTGAGCCTTGATTCAGAACGTGTCATAGCGGACATCCTTTCGGGTGGGATATTAGAGCATATGCGGGAAAACGATTCGTAATGCGTAATTGCGCTCGCCTTCGGCTCGCAAACCTCTCAGTCACTTCGTGACAGCTCCCCTTATCAAGGGGAGCCAATAGCAAATCTTCCCAGAACGCAAAAAGGCTCCCCTGTTAAGGGGAGCCTATTTGTGCCTCGTACCAACTTGTGAGAGAACAAAAAAAGCCTCCCCTGAAAGGGGAGGTGGACGCACCGCAGGTGCGGACGGAGGGGTTTACGCACCAAACTTATACACAGTAACGTGATGATACTTCTCCCCAGCCTTCAGAATCGGCTTCTCGAAGTTGTCAAACTTCATTGCGTTCGGGTAGAACTGGGTTTCAAGGCACAAGCCGTCTCTCTTCTCAATCGGTTTGCTGTTTTTGCCGTAGGGAGCTGTGCCGTCGAGGAAGTTGCCGGAATAGAACTGCATACCGGGGGTGTCCGACCAGACTTCCATCGTGCGTCCTGTGTTAGCCGCCTTCAGGGTTGCCATGTGCCTGAAGCCTTCGCCGTCCGGGCACCAGTTGTGGTCGTAACCGCCGGCGAATACCAGCTGTTCGTGCTTCTGGTTGATTCTTTCGCCGATAACGTGGAAGTCGGTGAAGTCAAGAGGAGTTCCCTCAACCTTTGCAACATAACCGGTAGGCAGGCACTCGGAGTTGCCGACTGTGAAGTGGGTTGCGTTAATCTTCAGCGAGTGCTTCTCGATTGAGCCGGTGCCCTGACCGTCGAGGTTGAAGTAGCAGTGGTTCGTAAGATTGCAAATGGTGTCGCTCTCGGCAACTGCATTGTAGTCGATTTTGAGTGCGCAGTCGTCATCGAACGAGTACTTTACGGTTACGTGAAGCGTTCCGGGATAGCCTTCTTCGCCGTCGGGGGAAGTGTAGTTAAGAACCAGCTTCTCGCCGTCGACGGATGCGTCCCAGATTTTCTTGTTGAAGCCCTCGAAGCCGCCGTGGAGATTGTTTCTGCCGTCGTTCTTGCCGAGAGTATAAACTTTTCTGCCAAGCTTGAACTTAGCGTCCTCGATTCTGTTGCCGTGGCGACCGATGAGAGCACCGATGTACTTGTCCTGATTCTCATAGCCGGAGATGTCGTCATATCCGAGGGCTACGTCGGCAATATAGCCGTTCTTGTCGGGGACGTTGATAGAATGGATAGCTCCGCCGTAGGTGATGATTTCGACATATGCGCCCATCGAGTTTTTGAGCTCATAGAGGGAGATGGCTTCGCCGGTAGAGAGGCATCCGAAATCTCTTCTTGTTACAGTTGTCATAGGTTTTCATGTCCTTTCAAAAAATTTTTTGAAAAATATTTTTCTCGGGTGCAATAAATGCACGGTCTGATTTGTATTATAAGTGTAACACCTTTTTCTGAGAATTGCAACAGCGATAAAGTGAATTCGGGTCGAAAAATTAATTTTCTCAGTGTGAAAATTAATAATTCGGGGTTTACAAAGCGAAGAAAAGATGTTATAATGTATTCGGTAACCCATAGAAAGATTTTGGGGAGGATTTCGCCCTTCCGGAAATCTCGTCCAAATGGGCGGTTTCTCTGGGGAAATCTAAAAAATTCTTGAAAAAAGGAGTGTCATAAAAAAATGACTAAAAGACTTTTAGCATTAGCGACCGCCCTCATCCTCGCAGTCTCAATGCTCAATCTCTCGGTGTTTGCGGATGCAAGTGTTTCTGCAAAGATTGAAGATAATGGCGATAACAGACTGTATGTTGAATGGAGTTGCTCTGATTCTGCAACATCGTACTACACATACTCGATTACAGGTACGGCTACGCTAGCTACTAACAAGAAAACAACGGAAACGTCGACCTATGTAAGTTTCACTAAATCTGGAACTTATACTTTGACTGTTGTTGCCTATGATGAAAACGATAATAAGCTCGGACAAAACGCTGCTGTTACTGATGCAACATACTTGTCTTCAAGCACTTCTGGTGGCGTAACTTTCAAAGCTTTAGACTCGTCAACCACCCGTATTTCCTGGACTGCAAACAGCAATTATGAAAGCTATTCTGGTACGTATGTAACAACTTCTGGTACTGTACCTTTTACGACTAGCACAAATTACATTGACGTACCTTATGCGTATTCATATGTCAAGAGTGCAACTGTTTACGGAATTACCAACGCCGGCTATCAGTCGTCTTCTACCATTGCAAGTGGTTCTAATAACACTAGTTCCAGTACTTCCAGCAACGTAGTTGCCACTCTTAACAGCACTGTCAGCACTACCAGCTACTACACTGTTTCCTGGGGTTCTGTTAGTGGAGCTACCAGCTACTATTTGACTGCTATTTCCTCTAACGGTGGTATAACAAGAACTGCTACAACTTCCAGCCTTTATGCAAGTGGTCTTGCACTGACAACCGGCTACACCTACACCATTACCGTATATGCTTACACCACTTCCGGTACTGTTACTGTAGGTTCTACTTCCCTCGTTGCAGGTGCTTCTTCCAGCTCCAGCTCTTCTTCGTCGGGTGTTTCTTACTACACCACCGGCATGAACAGCTACGGCACATATCCTTATGTACTTTCTTGGAGCGCTTATAGTGGAGCAACCAAGTATCAGGTTTATATCAACGGTTCTGTAGCGACAACTGTTTCTGCTACTACAACAACCGCATACCTGACCTATGGCACTACCTACTATGTCACCATATATGCACTCAATGCGGCTGATACAGTCCTCGGCACTGTTGGTACCGCTACCATCGTACCCGGAACTTCAACTTCTTCGTCTTCAACCTCCGGCGTAACCTACACCAATAACGGCACAACCACTTCCGGCTATTACAGCTACACCTTCTACTGGACTGCAACCTCCGGAACTGCATATCTTATCTACCTCAACGGCTCAGTTGCCGGCGTTACCACTGCAACCAGCACAATTGGAACCTATACTCTTGATAGCCTCGTATACGGCACCACTTATGCTGTAACAGTTACCACCGCAACCGGAACCACAGTCGGCACTGCTTCACTTGTTGCAGGTACTTCGTCCTCGACGACAACATCCACCTCAACAACCACATCCGGCACTAACTGCACCGTTGTTTCCGGAACAAGCACAAAGACTGTTACATGGACCGCTTACACAGGAGCCAGCTACTATGTAGTTACCTACTACCTCGGCTCTAATAACAGCGGAACAAGCGTAACCGTTAATGGAACAGCAACTGTTCTTAACATCCCGAACACCACTTCTGCTGTAATCTACATCGTTCCTTACAGCTCAACCGGCGTTGCACTTACAAGCACTGTATGGGCATATGCAAGTGTAGCGGCTACCTCGACATCAACTTCTTCGTCAAGCGTAACCTCTACAACTGCTAAGAATGTATCGATTTCTTCGAGCACTTCTTCCAGCACCACCATTACCTGGGACAAGGTCAGCGGAACTTCCTTCTACTACATCATGTACGATGTACTCGGCGGTTCATCCGGAACTGAAGGAACTTCAATGACTAACAGCTTCACTCTTCCGTTCGGCAAGAATGCTTCCTTCCAGGCATATGTTTATTCGATTTCTTCAACCGGTTCTTTGACTACAATCGGTTACATCTACTACGTCCCCGGAACGAGCTCCAGCTCTTCTTCGAGCTCGACCACCACTGACACTTCTTCGCTCTATCCTACCTCCTTCAAGGCAACCTCCGGTACCAGCGGAAAGATTACTCTTTCCTGGACTGCGGCTGACGATGCTACTTCCTACACTGTTTACTGGAAGCGTTCATCCGCTACCGAATGGAAGAAGGCAGGAACTATCAAGAAGACTGCTGTAAGCATCACCGGTCTTAAGGACGGCACAAGCTACGACTTCTATGTTGTTGCCAACACCGGCTATAGCTCCGGAACTGCTACCATCACTCCTTCCACAAAGACCTCTACCGTAACTGCTACTGACCCTGTTTCAAGCTCCTCCAAGATTGCGAGCCTGACCTCCGTCACCAGCTCGGCAACCGGTTCAATCACCGTTGCTTGGTCTTCTGTTTCGGGAGCAACCAGCTACAAGGTCTATGTTGCTGAAGGTTCCAGCACCACCTACAAGTGCAAGGCTACAGTAACAAGCGGTACTTCAACCACAATCACCGGTCTTACCTCCGGCACAACCTACAAGGTAAGAGTTGTTGCGGTTCCTTACCAGACTGACCTTTCAACTGACCTGAAGGCTTGCACCTACATGTCAGTTACCGTAAAGTAAAAAGTAACGCCTTCTACTAATTGGAGAGAGCCGGCTTCATGCCGGCTTTTCTCTTGGTAGCGCTTGCCGGAAACGGCTGTACAAGATGATGAATTTTGTCATAGCGTCTTGTAATTGGGGCGGAATTAGAGTATAATACAGAAATGAGCTGAAGCTCATTTCTGCGGAAACCCCTCAGTCTGCGCCTGCGGCGCAGACAGCTCCCCTTTCAGGGGAGCCTTTAACTGCCTCTTCCGGAAGCTTCTGGGAGAAGGAAAATAGCCTCCCCTGAGAAGGAGACACTTCGCCTTCGGCGAAGCCGGAGACCGCCGCCGAAGGCGGTGGTGGAGGGGTCTCAAAAAATTTTTTAAAACCCATTGAAACAAAATCGGGATTTTCGGACACTATTTATACAGAAGCTTCGATGAGAAGCTGTATGGATAGTGGATATTGGAAAACACAATATTTTGTGGTAATCACTATACATCACAGTTAAGAATCGAGGTGAGACTGATATATGAAATCCGACTTCAAGGAGCTTGTTACCCGTGCAAGGCGGGGAGATGCTTCTGCGTTCGGCGAGCTATATTCTGCGATTTATAAAGATTTATATTACTATGCTCTGTGCAACTTAAATAATGCGGACGATGCGGCAGACGCCGTGAGCGACGCAGTGCTTGACGCCTTCCAAGGGATTAAGAATCTCCGGAACGAAGAGGCATTCCAGGGCTGGATGGTCCGGATTCTCACCGCAAAAATCAAGCGAAAACAGGCGGAATATATCAGTCAGAGGGAATATATCTCTTCCACCACCTCAGATTATGAGGACGCCGAGGAAGGCGAGATGAATGACATCCCCGTCAACGAGGCAAAATACGAGGGCATTGAGCTTCTTGAACATATAGAAGGGCTCAGCCACAACGAAAAGATGTGCTTCACACTCAACGCAATCTATGGCTACACCAGCGACGAGGTGAGCAAAATCACCGAAATCAACGCCGCAACCGTGAGGACGTATATAGCGAGAGCCAAGCAGAAGCTGAGGAAAGCGCTTAGTGATTAAGCCGCACTACGTGCGGCACCCCTCAGTCAGCCACTTCGTGGCTGCCAGCTCCCCTTGACAGGGGAGCCATAAGTCGCTAATTTAAGCCTCCCCTGTCAAGGGGAGGGGGACCGCCGCCGAAGGCGGTGGTGGAGGGGTGCTATTTCAGGCGAAGCCTGAAATAGCCAGCTTGGCGAAGCCAAGCTGCATGGTGGACGCAAAACCAATAAATCTGGATAGAAAGGAGTGTCGGGATGGCTAACAAGAACAGTGTTTACTGGGAAATGATGCAGAATATTTCTGTTCCGGAGAGACTGGAACCGGATAATATCGTGGCGTTTCTGGAAGCTCACCAGGCTGAATCGGCGAAAGCTGACATCAGGCGGTCTGAGATTCAGGTAACGCCAAACGAAGTCCCGACCTCTTCCGATAAAAATCAGAAGCCGGAAAAGAAGATTACTGTCAGCACAAGCACGAAGCGCACGAGAATCTATCGCACGGTTGCTTCTTTGGCGGCGTGTGCGGCACTGGCGCTCGGGTGCGTGAGATACTTCGATTTGGGCGAGGTTGAAACTGTCGAGACCGACTCGAAGGGAAGTAGCTATGCTTCCGACTATGACGAGCTCCACAAGACCTTCCGCAAATACTACGCCGACGACGAGGACAAAGTAACCCTTGACTCCGCAATCGCCGAGATTGAGAACGCCTACAACGAAAACGGCTCCGACAGTTCGAGCGACACGAGCTCTGACACCACCGGAACCGAGGCGGATTCCTCAGTCACCACTTCAACCGAAGCCTCAACCGAGCCGGAGAGCACTAGTCCCACCCAGGAAGGCGCTTCCGAAAGCGTTGAGACAGTGGTCGACGAGCCGGACGTAACCCTGAACGAGGGCGTAAGGCTCCCGGAAATCGCCGAGGGCGAGCTTGAAGACAATTATTTGATTTGCAACGACATTATTTATATCAAGGATGGAAGCACCGTCAAGGTGATTCTCTCCGACGGCGGCACTCTTGAATACATCGGCGACGCTGTCCCCGAAAACGGTCTTTTCGAGACGAGAGTCCTTGAAGAAATCTGCGCTGTCGATTCGAGACTTATCGCAGTTTACTCGGTCATAACCGAGGAGCCGGTTTCGATTCCTGCCGACACCACCGTCGAGGAAAGCTCGATTGTTGAGGATATTTTGAGCTCCGTTTACTCGGAAGAGGCGAGTACCGTTACAAGCTACTCCGCCGAAGTGGTCGTCTATGACATCTCGACAAGCGGAAGCATCATCAGGGCGTCTGTCGTCTCCCAGAGCGGAAGCTATCTTGATTCAGTTTTCAAGGACGGCTATGTCTACGTCGTCACAAGCTACGACAAGTACCAGAACACTCCGCTTACCGGCGACAATCTCGACAGCTACGTCCCGACCTACACGGTAAACGGCGAAAAGCTCTATATCGAAGCCACGAACATACTGATTCCTGAGTCCTTCTCGACGCTTGATTACACAGTTGTCGGAGGAATTGCGGCGGCACTGCCGTCGACACCGGTTTCCGTTCAGGCGGTTCTGGGTTCGGAAGGAAAGGTAGTCGTGTGTGAAGACGCCGTCTATGTCTTCGGCTACACCGGAACGGAGGAGACCTCCGTTGAAAAGCTCACACTTTCCGGCGGAACTGCGTCGTTCAGCTACTCCGCAACGATTGAGGGCGTTGCCCTTACCGGCGGAATCAATTTTGAAGATGGAACACTCCTCGTTGCGACTCTTCGTAGCTCCGAGAGTGGATATATAACTGCGGTTTACGCCTTCGACGAGAATCTGAATCTCCTTTCGGAAATCGACTTCCCGTCTGCTTACCAGTCGGTCGGCTTCGACGGTTTGGTTGTGAAGCTCGGTTCGGGCGACCAGGCACAGGTTGCTGATTTCTCGAATCCGTCTTCTCCTGCGATTGTCGGTACAAGCGAAAGCGTCGACCTGACAGCAGGGCTCCAGAGCTTCGGCGACGGCTATATCACCCTGACTGAGGACGAAAGCGGACACCTGATGCTTGCTTATCTTACGACCGATGACGCAGGCGAGCTCACAGTTTCGGCTGAGACGATGGTCTCTTCTGAGGACTGCGACAGTCCGGCTCTTTCGGACAACAGGATTCTGTATCTCGATTCGGCGAATAAGCTTGTCGGCGTGCCGTATAAATACTTCGACGGCTATGACTACTGTTGCACCTATGCGATTTATAAGCTAGGCAGTACCGGCTTCGCACTTGTAGGAACGGTTGAGACCCACGAGGTCGACGATGCGTTCGAGTTTGGGCTTGCTGAGCTCTCGAACGGAATCCTGTATGTAATGAGTGACGGCAGGGTCTACGCCCTCAGTGTAGGCGAAAGCTCGGTTTCGATAATCGGCTCGGCAGACCTGATTGAGTCGAGCTACTCGGGTCACACGACCTGGTAAAGCCGCCGGAACACCATGTAAATTCTTTTATCTCTGATAAATTTTCGGTGCGGGGTTAGCAAGTGCCCCGCACCGTGCTTTTTGAAAATTATTTTCTCCCAATGCAATAATCCGCCTTCCCAAAGTGTATTACTTATAGAACACCCAATTTCAATGAAAGGCGTGAACACTTATGAAAAGAACACTGACTATTATCCTTACTCTGGCTCTGGCGATGATGACTCTTGCGGGGTGCGGAGCAACCTATGCCACCGACTCGGCTACAGTCGCATCCAGCTCGTCCTATGACGCCGATTTTGGCTGGTATGATGACTACAAGGTCGAGGAATCTACCGTCGAGACTGCTGAAGAGTACAACCCCGACACCGACTCCATCTATGACGACTCGGGAGTGGAATCCTCCTCCCGGAAGCTCATAAAAAATCGCACGATGGACGTGCAGACGGTTGAGTACGACCAATTTGTTGCGGATCTGAAGTCCTATGTTTCGAGCTTCGGCGGCTATATCGAGAGCTCGTCGGAATCCGGAAACTCCTACTATTCGAGCAGTCTTCGGTATGCGGACTTCACAATCAGGATTCCTGCCGATTACTATGACGACTTTGCCGAGGCGGTCGGGAATCTGGCGACGGTTACCTACAGCTATGAATACGTGAACGATGTCACCTCTTCATACGTCGACATCGAGGCTCGGCTCACGGCTCTCAAAACGGAAAGAGACAGCTTCCTCCAGCTCATGGAAAAAGCCGAAACCGTCGAAGAAATCCTCCAGATTCAGAGCTATCTTACAGATGTCAACTACGAAATCGAGTCCTACACCGCTCAGCTCAAGACTTATGACGACAGGATTTCCTACAGCACGTTTTACATCTACGTAAGCGAGGTAAGGAGAATCTCCACCGAAACGAGCAACCCGACCGTCTTCGAGAGAATCAGCTCGAACCTTTCGGACAACTTCTATGACATCGGTGAAGGCTTCAAGGATGCGTTCGTCTGGATAATCAGCTCGCTTCCGTATCTCGTGCTCGTTGCCGTGCCTGTTATAATAGTAGTGGTTATTGTGAGAGTTGTGGTGAAGAAGGGGAAGAAGAAAAAGGCTGAAACAGAGGAATAACCCCTCAGTCGCCTACGGCGCCAGCTCCCCTTGACAGGGGAGCCATTTTTATTCTCTCAAAGTTTTATAGAAGCACAAAAAGCCTCCCCTGTCAAGGGGAGGGGGACCGGCGAAGCCGGTGGAGGGGTGCGCGAGCGTAGCGAGCGCGTCGCCGCAGGGGCGCTTATGCTTCCATATACTTCCTAATCGCCTCATCCAGCTCCGGAAAATCTCTCTTGACGGAAATTATCTTCCCATCTCTGATGAAGCCGTGCTTTGATTCTGCGGTGGCGCAGATTTTGCCGGTGTTCCGGTCGAACATCTCGTAGCCGATTATCAGGGACACGCCGGTGTAGCGCTTGACGCTGACTCTCAGCTCGACCATGTCGTCGTACATGACGCTGGTTTTGTAGTCGATATTGAGCGAGACGACGGGGGAGACTATGCCGTTCTCCTCAACCGTCTTGTAGCCGAGACCCATGTCGTCCATCATCTCGATTCTCGCTTCCTCCATCCAGTGGATGTAGTTTGCGTGGTGGACGACGCCCATCTGGTCGGTCTCGTAGTAGCGGGCTTTTCTTAAATAGTTATAGACCATCTTTCGCCTCAGTTCGTGAACGGGATGCAGGGCTCATAAGCAATCCTGATTTTCGGGAGCTTTTCGATTGTTGTATAAGAATCAATCGCTCCGCTTTCGTTCTCACCGGTTGCAGGAGGGCAGAATATCTTTAAACTAAGCTTTGTCTTGCCGTCAAGAGGACTCTCATAGAACGCCGGCATCAGGTCGACATATTTCGCTTTCGGGGACTTATAGAACCACCTGTCGTTCAGTTCAATCATCATGTTAGACTCGTCATCCTCGTCAAACCAGAGTTCGCAAAATGTCGGGTTCTCCTCGAATTTAAGAGGAATTGCTATTCCGTCCGAGTCCTCCGAGCCACCCCAGCGAACGGTCACGGGAAGCTTCACCTCGCCCGAATAGTCCATCTTCGGCTCGAACCAGTCTTCGTGAATAATGCTCTTATACTCTTTGAGAAGCGGCTGTTCGATTCCGACTTCCGGGTTGTTCGGGTCTTCGAGCTCCAAGCCAAGTCTTCCTCTGTCACGGAACTGATAGAGTGCGAAGCCCTCAATCCAGGTTGCCTTCTTGTCGACAACCATGTCGCAGAAATGGCGCATAATCTTGCACTGGTCATAAGGACCGGTGACGTCGCCGTCGGCGTTGTGCTCACTCATTACCATCGGCTTAACCATGCCGGTGGATTCTTTGTATCTCTCATAAGTCTCTTCGAGCGACTTATAGACCGTTTCGGCACCTGTGTAGCCATAGGAGCCGCCGCCCTTCTCGGCAATGTCATAGGGCCAGCCCCAGTGGAGAGCCATGTACTTGTCAATCGACCAGATGTCGGTCTCTTTGGCGGCTTCGGCGAACTCTTCTTCTTTTTCGAGCTTGCCTGTTGCAGGGTCATAGCAACCGGCACAGAGAATTGTTTTTACGTTCGGTGCGTACTCGTGGATAATCTTCGCAAACCGTGCAAAGAAGGCGCCGACTTCTTGATAGGTGCATCTCTTGTTGAAGGAGAACCAGTTGCCGGTGGCTTCGTGATTGATTCTTATCATCAGTCTGCCGAATGGGAGCAAATCTTTCGCAATCGCAATCAGGTGCTCGTCCGAGACATTCGGGTCGATGGTGAGCGTAAGAATTACGTCCTGCCCGTGACGGCGGGTATCCCTCATCTGCTCGAAAACAGGAGCGTCGGGGGAGCCGTTCAAGCCTCCGCCATAGGTGAAGTAGTCGTCATACGGGAAGCCCCAGGCGTTGGTGGTGTCCTTCGACGGGAAAGCGACACTCGCCCTCGTGGGGAAGCCCTCGTCCAGAGGATAGTAGCAATACATGAGGTTGACAGCCCTGTGCGGACGCCCGAGCTTATTTAAAATGTAGTCCTGATTTACATACTCGCCGCGTTCACTGCCGTTCGACAAATCAACCGAACAGTTCGCTTTGCCCATATGTATTCCAAATACTTTATAATCTGCCATAAAAAATCTCCTTAAAGCGGGTTTTAAAATCTAATATGAGTATAAAGCATTTAAGGGTCAAAGTCAACAGATTTTTGTCTGTAAAATCCGTAAAATTCGTGAGGAAAATGTCGAAAAAGCGGTTGAAATTATGAGTGAAATGGAGTAATATTGTTAGTTGATACCCCTCCACCACCGCCTTCGGCGGCGGTCCTCCTCCCCTTTCAGGGGAGGCATTGAGTAGTTCTATCAAAAAGCCTGTACAAGGCACAAATAGGCTCCCCTGAAAGGGGAGCTGGTACGCGAAGCGTGACTGAGGGGTTTCCGGGAGGAATGAGTGTTGTTTAAGTTAAATCGCAGTAACAGTTCAAGAACCATGGACATGACTACCGGGTCGCTTTTGCCGAAGATTATCCGGTTTACGATTCCTTTGATGGCTATGGGAATGTTACAGCTTTTGTATAACGCCGCTGATATTGTGGTGGTCGGTCATTGGGGAAGCGAGAATTCCCTGGCGGCGGTCAGCTCGACTTCGGCTCTTATAAATCTTATTGTAAACGTCTTTATGGGACTTTCTGTAGGAACGTCGGTAGTAATCTCCCAGCACTTCGGGGCAGGGGAGATGAAGGACGTAAGCGAGACGGTGCACACATCAATCGCAACGGCTCTTGTCTGCGGAGTTGCAGTCGGAATCTTCGGATTCTTCGCTTCCCGGCAGATGCTCGTCTGGATGGATTCGCCCGACAACGTCATCGACCTGTCGGCGCTGTACGTAAAAATCTACTTCATCGGTATGCCGGCGAATATGCTCTATAACTTCGGTGCGGCAGTGCTCCGAGCCGTCGGCGACACGAAGCGACCGCTATACTACCTCACCGTTTCGGGAATCGTGAACGTAATCCTGAACCTCATATTCGTAATCGGACTGAAGATGGATGTTGCAGGCGTAGCACTTGCGACAATCACCTCACAGGTCATCTCGGCAGTTTTAGTCACCATCTGCCTCATGCGTTCGGACGGACCAATCAGGCTCTATTTAAAGAAGATTAAGATTTACCCGAAAAAGCTGGTCGAGATAATTAAGATAGGTCTTCCGGCGGGAATCCAGGGCTCGATATTCTCGATTTCAAACGTCATCATCCAGTCTTCGATAAACGCTTTTGGCTCGGCGGCAATGGCTGGAAACGGCGCCGCTTCCAACATCGAGGGCTTCATCTACACGGCGATGAACTCGGTTTATCAGGCGGCAATATCCTTTACCGGTCAGAACTACGGTGCAAAGCAGTATAAGCGAATCAAGACGATTGCGTTCGAGTGCATGGGATTTGTTGTAATCGTCGGCGTGGGACTAGGACTCCTTGCAAAAGCGTTCGACACCCAGCTCCTCGGCATCTACACCGACAATCAGGAGGAAATCGCCTTCGGCGTCGTCAGGATGTCGGTAATCATGTTCACCTACTTCCTTGACGGCACGATGGACACTCTTGTGGGACTCCTGCGAGGCGTCGGGCACTCGGTTCTGCCGACAATCACAACGATAATGTTCGTCTGCGGCTTCAGATTAATCTGGATAAGCACCTACTTCGCCCAGTATAAAGCCGCCCACTTAGATGACCCGGCTTCATGTCTCCGGGTGCTGTATATGTCCTACCCGATTTCGTGGACGATGGCGACCCTGTCGCATCTTGTGTGCTTCTTGGTGATTTATAGGGGGATACTTAAAAAGAATAAAGCATAGTTCTCAAATGGCGAAGCTCCCGGCGGAACTTCGTCATTTTGCCTACAAAATGGCTTTAATGCGATAAAAGTTCTTTGTGTTTGTACGATTGACAGTTGTTTTCGAGTGGAGTATAATATATAGGATGGTATTTTATAAGGTACCGCAGAATACGTCGGCTCCGGCAAGGTGGAGGCGACTTACGAGGTGTTTTTAATGAGAGTTTATAATTTCAGCGCAGGTCCCGCAATGCTTCCGGAAGAAGTTTTAAAGCGTGCGGCAGACGAAATGCTTGAGTACGGCGAAACCGGACAGTCGGTAATGGAGATGTCCCACCGTTCAAAGGAGTACGGCGAGATTATTTCTTCGGTTGAGGCAAAGCTCCGTGATTTAATGGCTATTCCCGACAATTACAAGGTTCTGTTCCTCCAGGGCGGCGCTTCAAGCCAGTTCGCAATGGTTCCGATGAACCTTATGAACAAGAATAACAAGGCTGATTTCGTTCTCAGCGGTCAGTGGTCAAACAAGGCTTATCAGGAGGCTTCACGTTACGGCAAGTGCACCGTCGTCGCTTCCTCCAAGGATAAAGTTTATTCATACATCCCCGAGATTGACGAGTCGAAGCTCGACCCCGAGGCTGACTATCTCCACATCTGCTACAATAACACTATCTACGGCACCAGATTCACAAGTCTTCCCGACACCAAGGGTGTCCCGATTGTTGCGGATATGTCATCCTGCATTTTGTCTGAACCGGTTGACGTATCGAAATTTGGCATGATTTATGCCGGTGCTCAGAAGAATATGGGTCCTGCGGGCTTGACTGTCGTCATCATCTGTGAGGATTTGATTGGAAACGCTATGGACATCACCCCGACCATGTTCAACTATCAGATTCACGCTGACAACGGCTCTATGTATAACACTCCTCCGACCTACGGAATCTATATTTTGGGTCTCGTTCTTGACTGGGTCTCTCAAAAGGGCGGACTCGAAGCTATGAAGGAGATTAACGAGAAGAAGGCTAAGCTTCTCTATGACTACCTGGATGAATCCAAGCTCTTTAACGCAACCGTCTCCGGCAAGGATCGTTCGATTATGAATGTTCCGTTCGTCACCGGAAGCGACGAGCTTGACGCTAAGTTTGTCAAGGAGGCAAAGGCGGCAGGTTTAATCAACATCAAGGGTCACCGTTCTGTCGGCGGCATGAGAGCTTCCATCTACAACGCTATGCCTTACGAGGGCGTTGAGAAGCTCGTTGAATTCATAAGAAAGTTTGAGGCTGAAAATGTATAACGTACTGACTTTAAATAATATTTCGCCTTCGGGTCTCGACTGCTTCGACAAGGAAAAGTATGTTGTCGGATCGGAAACCGCTAATCCCGACGCAATTATGGTTCGCTCGGCAGGAATGCTCGACTATGAGTTCGGCGACAAGCTTCTTGCAATCGCCCGTGCCGGCGCAGGCGTCAACAACATCCCGATTGACAGATGCTCGGAAGCGGGAATCTGCGTCTTCAACACTCCGGGTGCTAACGCCAATGCAGTAAAAGAGCTCGTTCTGGCAGGACTTATTTTAAGCTCCCGCCGTGTTCCAGCCGCTATCGACTGGGCAAAGACCCTGAAAGGTCAGGGCGACGCTGTCCCGAAGGCTGTTGAGAAGGGCAAAGCTCAGTTTGCAGGTCCCGAAATCTCCGGAAAAACTCTCGGCTTGGTAGGACTCGGCGCAATCGGCGCTAAAGTCGCAAATGCGGCGCTGTCTTTAGGCATGAACGTAATCGGCTACGACCCGTTCCTGTCCGTAAATGCGGCATTGGGACTTAAACCTACAGTAAAAGTCGTCAAGACCTTGCAGGAAATCTACGCTGAGGCGGACTATATCTCCCTCCACCTGCCCTACAACTCTGAGACTAAGGACACCGTTAATAAAGAATCCATCGGCAAGATGAAGAAGGGCGTCAGAATCCTGAACTTTGCCCGTGGCGAGCTTGTAAACACCGCCGACATCATCGAGGCTGTCGAGAACGGCTCCGTTTCGACCTATGTCACCGACTTCCCGAACGACGAGCTTCTCTGCCACGACGGAATCGTTGCAATTCCTCACCTCGGAGCTTCGACTCCCGAGTCGGAAGACAACTGCGCTTATATGGCGGCTGTCCAGCTCATCGACTATGTCGAAAAGGGTTCGATTCACAACTCCGTAAACCTCCCCGAGTGTGAGCTTGCAAAGACCGCCGACCACCTCGTCTGCGTCATCCACAAGAACGTCCCGGCAATCATCTCGCAGATTACTTCCTTCATCTCGGCTGACGGTTGCAATATTGAAAATATCGCCAGCAAGTCGAAGAAGGACTGGGCATACACCATGCTCGACATCACCGGCGACACCACCGCCGCAGTAAAGGATATTGCGAGCATTGAGGGTGTTACGAGAGTCAGGGTGCTCTGATAGCTTAAAATTAGCATAAAGAAAGCCGTCCGATTGGGCGGCTTTTTTGCGATTTTATGCTTGACAGCTGAAATCTTATGTGCTATAATGATTGTCGGTCTTCGAGGTGTGGCTCAGTTTGGTAGAGCGCTACGTTCGGGACGTAGAGGCCGTGGGTTCGAATCCCGTCACCTCGACCATATAAAATGCCGTCCGGTTGGGCGGCTTTTTTATTTTCCCACTTTTATACGAAATTTTTTCAAAAAAGCCCTTGACAAGCTCTCCCAATTAGTGTATACTATGATACTGATTCATAATGGCTAAAAAGACGCCTTTTTATAATAAACCCTTTTTTGGGCGTTTATTTTTCACGAACTTTTGCTAAAAACCGGCTTTGAACATGTGCATACTGCACAATTTTGCTGTGCAGAGGCACTAAAATACGGTTTTGGGGAGATTTACGTGTAAAGAAAAAAGCCTTTTCAGCCAGTTTTAAGGATTCAATCCAAGGAAATTAATCCAAAGTATAAGAATACAAGGAGTGATAAGCTAATGGTCAATGTCAAGGACGTTCAGCTTGGCAAGCACGTTGTAAGAAAGAGCTTTGCGAAGATTGATGAAGTTCTGGAAATGCCAAACCTCATTGACATTCAGAAGGTCTCCTACAAGTGGTTTATGGACGAAGGACTACATGAAGTCTTCCGTGATACTGCCGCTATCAAGGACTACAACGAGACGCTGGAGCTGAGCTTTGTTGACTACAGGCTCGATGACGAGCCTAAGTACACTATTGCGGAGTGCAAGGAAAGGGACACCACCTATGCCGCACCGCTTCGTGTTACTGCGAGACTCCACAATCTCGAAACCGGCGAAATCAAGGACTCGGAAATCTACATGGGCGACTTCCCACTGATGACTCCCTCCGGCACCTTCATCATCAACGGTGCGGAAAGAGTTGTAGTTTCCCAGCTGGTCCGTTCTCCGGGCGTTTACTATGCAGTCGAGAAGGACAAGGTCGGTAAGGATCTCTTCAGCTCAACAGTCATCCCGAACAGAGGCGCTTGGCTCGAATATGAGATGGACTCGAACGACGTGGTTTACGTCAGAATCGACAAGAACAGAAAGATTCCGATTACCACCTTCATAAGGGCTTTGGGCGTAGGCACCAATCAGGAAATCGACGAATTCTTTAACCACGACCCAAGACTTGCGGAAACAATCACCCAGAAGGACTCCACCACTTCAACCGAAGAGGGTCTTCTCGAAGTCTACCGCAGACTCCGCCCGGGCGAGCCTCCGACGGTCGACACAGCTATCACTCACATAAATAACCTCTTCTTCGACGCAAGAAGATACGACCTTTGCAGATTCGGGCGTTACAAATACAATAAGAAGCTCGGCGTTGCTTCAAGAATCACCGGCTACGTTCTGGCAAGACCGGTTGTCGCTCCTCTTACAGGCGAGATTATCGCCGACCAGGGAGACATGGTGACAGCTGAACTCGCTGCTAAAATCGAGCAGGCAGGCGTCAAGGAAGTCTACATCGACGTCGAGAAGAGAGAAATGTTCACCGACGCAAACGGCGAAGTCACCCACAAGATTGAACATGTTGAGGTCAAGGTTATCGGCAACGGCATGGTCGACATAGGTGAGTACATCGACTTTGACGCAAAGCCGTTCGGAATCAACGAGAAGGTCTCCTTCACCGTTCTGAAAGAAATTCTTGAAAGTGCCGCGAACCACGACGAACTCGTCGAGCAGGTCAAGGCTCGCCGTGAAGAGCTCATCCCGATGCACATAACAATCGAAGACATCTGGGCTACCATCAGCTACTTCCTTAACCTCTGCGAAGGCGTCGGAAATGTCGACGATATCGACCACTTGGGCAACAGAAGAATTCGTTGCGTTGGCGAGCTCCTCCAAAACCAGTTCAGAATCGGTATGGCTAGAATGGAAAGAGTCATCCGTGAAAGAATGAACATCCAGTCTCAGGATATCGAGACTGTAACTCCTACAGCTCTTATAAATATTCGTCCTATCACTGCGGCAATCAGAGAATTCTTTGGAAGCTCTCCTCTTTCGCAGTTCATGGATCAGTCAAACCCGCTTGCAGAGCTCACTCATAAGAGAAGACTATCGGCACTCGGTCCCGGCGGACTTTCAAGAGACAGAGCCGGATTTGAAGTAAGAGACGTTCACTACACCCACTACGGCAGAATGTGCCCGATTGAGACTCCTGAAGGACCGAACATCGGACTTATCTCCTACCTCGCTTCATACGCTAAAATCAACGAATACGGCTTCATCGAAGCTCCTTACCGTAAGGTAGACAAGGCGACGGGAGTCGTAACCGACGAGGTTGTCTATATGACCGCCGACGTCGAGGATAACTACATGATTGCTCAGGCGAACGAGCCTTTGACGGAAGACCACAAGTTCGCCCGTGCCAAGGTAAACGGAAGATACCGTGACCAGATTATGGAAATCGACCGTGAGGACATCGACTTCATGGATGTTTCCCCGAAGATGGTTGTATCCGTAGCTACCGCTATGATTCCGTTCCTTGAAAACGATGACGCTAACCGTGCACTGATGGGCGCTAACATGCAGAGGCAGGCAGTTCCGCTTCTCACAACCGAAGCCCCGATTGTCGCCACCGGCATGGAGTACAAGGCTTGCGTTGACTCGGGTGTTGCTGTTGTAAGTGACGCCGCAGGCGTTGTCGAGAAGGTTGACGCTTCGGAAATCGTTGTCAGGGAAGACAGTGGCGAGCTCCACACCTATCCGCTTACAAAGTTCAAGAGAAGTAACTCCGGAACATGTACGAACCAGAGACCGATTGTCGAAAAGGGTGAGAGAATCGATGCCCACCAGGTTATCGGTGACGGTCCGGCTACCTGCAACGGCGAAATCTCCCTCGGCAAGAACGCACTCATCGGCTTCATGACATGGGAAGGCTACAACTATGAGGACGCTGTTCTCCTTAACGAAAAACTGGTAAGAAACGACACATATACATCAATCCACATCGAAGAGTACGAGCTCGAATGTCGTGAGACAAAGCTCGGTCCGGAAGAGATTACAAAGGACATCCCCGGTGTCGGCGAAGACGCTCTTAAAGACCTCGACGAAAACGGTATCATCAGAATCGGTGCTGAAGTTAGGTCTGGCGACATTTTGGTCGGTAAGGTTACACCTAAGGGCGAAACCGAGCTTACTGCTGAAGAGAGACTTTTAAGAGCTATCTTCGGCGAGAAGGCAAGAGAAGTAAGAGACAATTCGCTCCGTGTTCCTCACGGTGAGTCCGGCATCATTATCGATGTCAAGATATTCACCCCCGAAAACTGCGACGAGCTTCAGCCGGGCGTCAACATGCTGGTAAGATGCTACATTGCGCAGAAGAGAAAAATCTCCGTCGGCGACAAGATGGCAGGTAGACACGGTAACAAGGGTGTTGTTTCAAGGATTCTCTCTCAGGAAGATATGCCGTTCCTCGAAGACGGTACTCCTCTTGATATAGTATTGAACCCGCTCGGAGTTCCTTCAAGAATGAACATCGGTCAGGTATTGGAAGTACATCTCGGTATGGCTGCCAAGAAGCTTGGCTGGAAGGTTATGACGCCGGTATTCGACGGCGCACACGAAGAGGACATCCGTGAGTGCTTCAAGCTTGCGGGTATGGCGGAAGACGGTAAGACAACCCTCTATGACGGCAGAACCGGTGAGCCTTTTGACAACCGTGTTACCGTCGGAATCATGTACTACCTCAAACTCCACCACCTCGTTGACGATAAGATTCACGCACGTTCTGTCGGACCTTACTCTTTGGTCACTCAGCAGCCGCTCGGCGGTAAAGCGCAGTTCGGCGGACAGAGATTCGGTGAAATGGAAGTCTGGGCACTCGAAGCTTACGGTGCCGCTTACACATTGCAGGAAATCCTCACTGTCAAGTCGGACGATACGATAGGAAGAGTCAAGACCTATGAAGCAATAGTCAAGGGTCAGAATGTTCCTCAGTCGGGCGTTCCGGAGTCCTTCAAGGTTCTTGTAAAGGAACTCCAGTCTCTCGCACTCGATGTAAGAGTCTTAGACAAAGACGGCAATGAAATCGACCTGAAGCAGAACTTCGATGAGGATAACGACATTATTCCTCAGCCCGTTTCTGAACCGGATGACGACTACGGAATGAGCGAGCTTGCAGACGAAGGACTTGACGACGACTACGACGGCAACAACGATTATGATGATGGCTTCGAGGATGACGAAGACTTTGACGACGATTCCGGATTCGACGGATTCTCAGTCAAGGACTCTGACTCGGACGACATAATCGACTAATCAGGCTGACGCATGTGGAAAACTGGGGCTTTGTATGAAGAGCCCCGGACGACCACGGGAATAATAGTGTAAAGAGGGTTTGCATTTTGGAATTTAACGTATTTGATTCTATAAAAATCGGTCTTGCTTCGCCAGAACAGATAAGAAGCTGGTCGCACGGCGAAGTAACAAAGCCCGAAACCATCAACTACCGCACGCAGAAGCCTGAAAGAGACGGTCTTTTCTGCGAAAGAATCTTCGGTCCGACAAAGGACTGGGAGTGCCACTGCGGCAAGTACAAGAAGATTCGCTTCAAGGGCAAGGTCTGCGAGAGATGCGGAGTTGAAGTCACACGTGCTAAAGTAAGACGTGAAAGAATGGGTCACATCGAGCTTGCGGCACCGGTATCTCACATCTGGTACTTCAAGGGCACTCCTTCGAGAATCGGACAGATGCTCGAAATCTCCTCAAAGAGACTCGAAGAGGTTTTGTACTTCACAAAGTACATCGTAACCGACCCGGGCGACACCGGACTTGTCAAGAAGCAGATTCTCACCGAGCGTGAGTATCAGGACGCCAAGGAGCGTTACGAGGACAAGTTCACCGCCAAGATGGGCGCTGAGGCTATCCAGGAGCTTTTAAGAGAAATCGACGTTGAGGCTCTTTCAAACGAGCTGAAAGCCGAACTCAAAGACCTCCCGCAGGGTCAGAAGAGAATCAAGCTCTTAAAGAGACTTGAAATCGTCGAGGCATTCAGAACCTCCGGCAACAAGCCCGAGTGGATGATTATGGACGTAGTCCCGGTCATTCCTCCGGACCTGAGACCTATGGTTCCTCTGGATGGCGGAAGATACGCTACATCGGACTTAAACGACCTCTACAGAAGAGTTATAAACCGCAATAACAGACTTAAAAGAATGTTAGAGCTCGACGCTCCCGACATCATCATCCGTAACGAAAAAAGAATGTTGCAGGAAGCAGTAGATGCTCTTATCGACAACGGTCGTCACGGAAGACCTGTAACAGGACCTAACAACCGTGCATTCAAGTCGCTCTCCGACATGCTGAAGGGCAAGCAGGGACGCTTCCGCCAGAACCTTTTAGGAAAGCGTGTTGACTACTCCGGACGTTCGGTTATCGTTGTAGGACCGGAGCTGAAGATGTATCAGTGCGGTCTTCCTAAGGAGATGGCTCTTGAACTCTTCAAGCCGTTTGTAATGAAGAGACTTGTCGACACCAATCCACAGATTAACATAAAGTCAGCAAGAAAGATGGTCGAAAAGGGCACCGACGAGGTCTGGGACGCACTCGAAAACGTAATTCAGGGTCACCCGGTACTTCTTAACCGTGCTCCGACTCTCCACAGACTCGGTATTCAGGCTTTCGAGCCGGTACTGGTTGAAGGAAGAGCTCTTAAATTCCATCCGCTTGCATGTACAGCATACAACGCCGACTTCGACGGCGACCAGATGTCCGTTCACGTTCCGCTGTCGGTTGAAGCTCAGGCGGAGGCTCGGTTCCTCATGCTTGCGGCTAATAACCTTCTGAAGCCTGCCGACGGCAAGCCGGTTACTGTTCCTACTCAGGATATGGTACTAGGTTCTTATTACCTGACACTCGTCAAGGACGGCGAAAAGGGCGAAGGAAAGATTTTCCGTGACGTAAACGAAGCCATGATGGCTTATCAGTCGGGAATCGTATCCTTGCAGGCTAAGATTAAAGTCAGAGTCAGCCGCATGGTCGACGGTGAAGAGAAGCAGAAGATTATCGACACCACCGTCGGAAGACTTATCTTCAACGAGAGTATTCCTCAGGATTTAGGCTACGTCGACAGAAAAGACCCTGAGACGATGTTCGGGCTCGAAGTTGACTTCCTTGTCAAGAAGAAGCAGCTTGGCGACATCATCGACCACTGCTTAAAGAAGCACGGAACAACCAAGACGAGTGAAATGCTCGACAATATAAAGGCGATGGGCTATAAGTACTCGACCAAGTCGGGTATCACCGTTGCCGTAAGCGACGCCGTTATTCCTCCTCAGAAGAAGGATATCCTTGCCGACGCTGACAGCAGGGTTGACAAGATTGACAAGCAGTATAAGCGTGGTCTTATTTCGAGAGCAGAGAAGTCAAAGCGCTTTATCGAAATCTGGTCTCAGGCTACCGACGATGTAACCACCGCTTTGCAGGATAATATGGATAAGTATAACCCCATCTACATGATGTCCGATTCCGGTGCACGTGGTTCTCTTGCACAGATAAGACAGCTTGCTGGTATGAGAGGACTTATCGCAAATACTTCCGGTGCGACAATCGAAATGCCTATTCGTGCTAACTACCGTGAAGGTCTTACAGTACTCGAATATTTCATCTCTTCCAGAGGTGCAAGAAAGGGACTTACCGATACGGCTCTCAGAACCGCCGACTCCGGTTACCTTACAAGACGACTTGTCGATGTTTCTCAGGACGTCATCATCACAGAGGACGACTGCGGAACTCACGAAGGAATCGATGTATTTGAAATCAGAAACGGCAACGAGCTCATCGAACCGTTCGACGAAAGACTTGTCGGAAGATTCCTTGTTGAGGATTTGGTCGACGAATCGACCGGCGAAGTCATCATGTCAAGTGACAAGCTCATGACTCATGACGACGCAGTAACCGTTATCAAGTATCTTGAATCTGTCGGAAGAGACAGAATCGCAATCAGATCTGTTCTCGGATGCAAGTCGAAGCGTGGCGTCTGCGCCAAGTGCTATGGTATGGATCTGGCTCACTCCACCGTCGTTTCAGTCGGTGAGGCAGTCGGTATCATCGCCGCACAGTCTATCGGTGAACCTGGTACTCAGCTCACAATGAGAACCTTCCACACCGGTGGTGTTGCATCGGCAGAAGATATCACCCAGGGTCTTCCTAGAGTTGAAGAGCTCTTCGAGTCGAGAAAGCCGAAGGGCGCCGCAATCCTTTCAAAGACGGACGGCGTTGTATCCTTCGACGAAATCAAGAAGAGCCGTGTAATAGTTGTTACCAACCCCGAAACCGGCGATGTTCAGCAGTATTCGATTCCTTGGGACTATAGAATCGTCGTCAAGGAAGGCGAAGAAGTCAAGGCGGGCGATTTGCTCACCGCAGGCTCCAAGAACCCTGCCGACATCCTTGCAATTCAGGGCACCAAAGCTGTCAGAAACTACATCATCACCGAAGTTCAGAAGGTATACAGACTCCAGGGTGTTGACGTAAACGACAAGCATATCGAAGTTATCACAAGACAGATGCTTCGCAGAGTCAAGGTTGAAGACCCGGGTTCATCCTACCTCCTGCCTGGTTCGCTCATAGACAGAAACGAAGTCGAAGAGATGAACCGCCAGATTCAGGAAGAGATAGACGCCGGTAACGAGGACGCAAGACTCATCACAACCTCTGCCGTTATCCAGGGTATCACAAAGGCTTCTTCGAGCTCAGAGAGCTTCCTTTCAGCCGCTTCCTTCCAGGAGACGACAAGAGCTCTTACCGACGCCGCCATCAAGGGCAAGACCGACCATCTCCTGGGACTCAAGGAGAATGTTATCATCGGTAAGCTTCTCCCGGCAGGCACCGGTATGCAGGTTTATAACAACGTCGAGGTTGTCCGCAACGAAGCGTTCGCCGAGCATAATGCACCTACCCGCACTATGCCGAAGCCGATTAACGTGACACCTTTGGCTCCCATCGTTGACGATGAGCCGGAGGAAGAGCAGGCTAACGAAGCTCCGAGATTTGTCGACACAAGAACCGCCGAGGAAATCCACGACTCCATCTATGGTGTAGTCCGTGAATCAGCGGCAAAGGCGGCAGAAGAGCTTAACCAGCCGACCGCCGAATAACCCAGAAAGTTTCATTCCATTCTTTTTCATTCTCTTTTTCGCCCCCAGCCGCCCTCCACAAATAGCGACTGGGGGCAAGCCTTTAACAGATATAATCAAGGAGCGCAGGCTTCATGAAAAGGGCTTGACAACTTGGACGTAATCGGCTATAATAGTCAGGCTGTGAGAAGCCTTGCAAGTGGACTTTTCCCGGCAAAATTCAATACGGGTGTCACCTTGAAAACCACCCGGATAAAAAACAAGGAGTAATTTAACATGAAAAATCTATCCGTAACCCGACTCGTGAAACTGGCAGTTGTGGCGGCAATATATGTCGCACTGACCCTGGCGCTAAGCTCGCTTTCCTATGGCAACATCCAATTCCGGATTGCCGAAGCGCTGATGCTCCTCTGCTTCTACCGTAAGGACTACGGCATTTCTTTGATTCTGGGGTGCTTGCTCGCAAACATCTTCAGCACCATCGGAATCGTGGATGTTGTATTCGGAACGGCGGCGACAGTCTTGTCTGTAATCTGCATGATGTACAGCCCGAACATCTACGTGGCGTCAATCTTCCCGGTGATTTTCAACGGGCTCATCGTCGGAGCCGAGCTCTATTGGTTCGTGGGACTCCCGTTCTGGATTTCCGCTCTGGAAGTAGCTTTCGGCGAATTCGTCTGCGTCTGCGTCCTGGGAATAATCCTCTTCAAGCTTTTAGAGAAGAACCAGAGGTTCATGAAGCTCATCACCGAGTGACGGGAACCGGCAAAAATTTTTTCAAAAAAATGCGAACGGGGCGCAATAAAACGGCGCCCCGATTTGTATTATAGGTATAAGAGCTTCCCCAGAAAGGAATCGCACTTAACATGTTTTCAAAAAGTCTCCCACCCCAAAGCGCACGGGGTGGGAGATACTTTTTAAATATTGTGTTGACAAATGTTGAGAACATATGGTATAATGCTTCCAGCAAGAGAGAATAGTTGCTTGCTAGCGGCGATTGTTGCGGTTTGACCTTCGATAAAACTAAGGAGGTGGCTGCTATGACGATTTTTGAAGTTATTACGACGGTTTTATCTATCATAAGTCTGATGGCGGACATAGTACTTGGCATTCTCGGTTTAAAATCCGGGAATAAAAAGAAATAACCGCCCAGCCTAAATCATAAAAGGGACGGTCGATTTCCAAATTTCGTGCTACTCCTCGGCTTATTCCCGTAAGCTGAGTCAAGAGCACATTTTAGGTCGAACCGGAACTGAGTGACGTCAGTTCGGCTTTCTTGCTATTATTATACCCCATCACCGCTGTTTTGTCAACGGCTTTTTTAATTTTCCCACCGAACTTCTGTTTAAATTTAATTGACACAGTCCGAAATGTGTGTTATAATGTCCTCGGTGGGAGGATGGTTTCTCTTTCCCTTTGAAGGGAGGTGAAGCCACGATGGAAATCGCAGACATCCTTCAGCTACTACTTCTTGTTATAGCTGCCATCAACCTTGGTCTTAACCTCGACAATCGTCGAAAGAAATAACTGTGCCTGATTATTCAGCCACAGTCATCCAATTACCGTATTAATTTATGGGAAAGAGTGACCGTTGCCTGAATTCGTACTTCAGGCTCAGTTACGGACTTTATCCGTAACTGTCCTCCCACCACCTTTATTATACCCCATCGGAGCTATTTTGTCAATAGCCCTTTTTATTTTGTGCAAGTTTACCAACAGTGCCCTCTATTCTTCACCGCCTTTTATCCACCTTGCCCAAAAAATATTTTTTCAAAACTTTTTGCAACTTTTTGCGCCCTTTTTGACACTACTTAAACAGCGGAAGGCAAAATCCGAGAGACTGATGTTAAACCCCAGTGCGAAAGCAATTAAGCCTCACCTGAAAGGGGAGGGGGACCGGCGAAGCCGGTGGAGGGGTTTCCGAAATCCTTATCAAATATTTCAAAAAATACTTGACAAGTGCTAACCTCGGTGATATAATGTCGGTGTGTCGGGTTATTCCGAACAAATCGGGCAAATATTATGCCCAAGTCTTGAATCTCTATACCCGTTTATAGGGATAAAAATAATTTCTTTAAGGAGGAAATTTATCATGAAAATGAGAAAGTTCATGGCTGTCCTTCTGGCAGTCGTAGTTGCCATCTCTGCAATGGCTATCTCTGTGTTTGCTGATGAAGTTTATACTATTGATATGTATAACTACAACAAATTTGACACCAGCTACACTTCAACCTACACCATTGAGATTCCTGCATACGCTCTCTATGGTTATGCAACCGCTGGTGAGTCCTTCACCCTTACTCTTCCCGCTTATCTTGGCGGCGACGGTTCTATCGACATTGATTACACTTTGACTGTCAATGGCGTTACCGTTTCTTTGGAGAGTGCTTCTGAGTCTGATACTCCTATAACCTATACCATTACTGATGGCACTTATGATGCTTACGGCAATCTCGTAACCTATGAGGTTTATAAGTTCTGGGAAGGTTCTTGGGGAACAAATTATGGTCAGTTCGATACCTATGGCAATAGCATTATCGCTGAGGGTACCAAGCTCACTTCTTATGATACAGCTGTTTCCTACTATTATGTCGACGCTGATGATTATGACGCAGACGGGACCATGACAACAGTTGTTACTCAGGCTGATTTTGAAGATACTGCCAACTCTTGGAGCTTAACAGCTACTTGTGCCGCTGACACCTTCACTCAGACTGTTGAGGTTGGTGCTTTCCAGAGAGATTACTACAATGATACTTCTGTAGCAATGGTTCCGCAGAGCACTGCTGTTGCTAACACCACTCCTATCGTTATCACTGCTGCTATTTCGCAGACCAGCTGGAGTGTATTCTACTATGAGTATCTGTCTAATCCTTATTCTTCGAACTCTAGTCCTTCCTACTACACTTCTGAGGTTATCACTTACACCGACGCTAACGGCGTTGAGAGCACTCTCTGGGGCTACAACATCTCTTGCACAAAGAGCGATGCTACCTCTGTAGATTCTCCTTATATCGTTATCGTTGCTAACTCTGCTTCCGGAAACGGTTCTGCAGTTTACACTGAGGAATATGTTGATGCTTTTGATTCCACAGATGTTAATGACGGTGAAATTCTCACTTGGGATCACACTCTTGCTAACAGAGCTACCATCCTCAACGCAGTTTCTACCGAAGGCGCAACCGCTAAGTTGGTTGTAGTTCTCGGCGGCGCTCAGAGCTACTACACTCCTATCTATGGTACTGCTGTTTACACCCTTAATGTTTACTCTGAGGATGCTAGCTACGGTTCCAGCTCTTCTGTTACCGGTTACTGGTACAGCTCCGGCACTTCCGCTTTGACTGGCTCTGCAGTTTCTACTTGCATCATCAACGGTTATGCAAATACTTTGGAATTTGAAGTTCCGATTAGCTACCTCTACAACAGCACTTATGGTCTTTACAATGGTTACATGACCATTCAGCAGTCCTCTGTTGATACTGTAACCTCTTTTGATTACAGATACTACAACAACACCAACTGGTGGAGCAAGTATCAGCTCACTGCTACCGAAGTTTACCTCGAACTCACTGTTCCTTCTGATGACGACAGCGATGTAAATGTTGATCCTGCTGTTGAGGACACCAACTCTAGTTCTGAGGACGACGGCGAAGACGAGACTCTCGATGTTGGTGACGATGCCGAAGAGCCTGAGACCAATCCTACCACTGGTATCGTATTGGCACTCGTTCCTATGGCTGTCGCTGCTGCTGCTGCTGTAGCTTCTAAGAGAAGATAATTTCCTCCTGAAAACGAAGGATAATTAAAATGAACTCTCCCCACCTGATGCAGACAGGTGGGGAGTTTTTTGTGGATATAAAAAAAGACTGTTGACAAATCAACAGCAACGGGGTATAATATAAGTGGTGGGAGGGTTGCCCGAATGGCAGTTCAGGCAACGGTCACTCTTTCCAAAAATTCAACGAATTATGTTCCAAGCAACCGCGCTGAAAGACTCAGGCGCGGTTATTACTTTCGGCGTTCACCGAGGTCGAGACCAAGACAGCTCCCAATTGGGAGCTGTTTTGTTGTATAGAACGAAAGATGTAATCTCCCTCTTGATTTTCCCCGACAAACAGTATATAATATCATTGGTCAAGAAAACACTTTATCGGAAAGAGGAAGTAAATTGATTAGAAATGATTTGAGAAACATCGCTATCATCGCTCACGTCGACCACGGTAAGACAACTTTGGTCGATGGTATGCTCAAACAGAGCGGTACTTTCAGAGAAAACCAGGTCGTAAACGAGCGTGTTATGGACTCGAACGACATCGAGCGCGAGCGTGGTATCACCATCCTTGCAAAGAACACTTCTGTTGTCTACAAGGACGTCAAGATTAACATTGTCGACACCCCCGGTCACGCCGATTTCGGCGGCGAAGTCGAGAGAATCTTAAAGATGGTCGACGGAGTAATTTTGCTCGTCGACGCCGCAGAGGGTCCTATGCCGCAGACGAGGTTTGTTCTACAGCACGCTTTGGAACTCGGGCATCGGGTTATCATCGTCATCAACAAAATCGACCGTCCGGACGCAAGAATCGACGAGGTTATCGACGAGTGCTATGAGCTTCTGATGGATTTGAACACTTCGGACGAACAGCTTGATTCCCCGATTCTCTTCTGTTCGGGAAGAGACGGCACCGCTTCTGCGGACGAGCATGTTGCAGGAACCGACCTGACTCCGCTGTTCGACAAAATCTTAGAGTACATTCCCGCACCCGAAGGCGAGCCGGAGGAGCCGCTTCAGCTTCTCGTATCGTCCATCGACTATAACGACTATGTCGGACGTATCGCAATCGGCAAGATTGAGCGTGGTTCAATTAAAGTTAATCAAGAAGTCACCATCGGCGACTACCACGAGACGAAGAAGCCATATCGTGGCAAGATTGTCACCCTTTATCAGATTGCAGGCTTGGAAAGAGTCCCCGCAGAGAAAGCCACCGTCGGTGACATCGTCTGCATAAGCGGCATTGAGAACATCACCATTGGCGACACCATCTGCGATACATCAAAGTTCGAGCCGCTTCCGTTCGTAAAAATCAGCGAGCCGACGGTCGAGATGACCTTCTCCGTAAACGATTCGCCGTTTGCAGGCAGGGAAGGCAAGTATGTCACTTCCCGTCATCTGAGAGAAAGACTCTTCAGGGAGCTTCTGAAGGACGTTTCGCTCCGTGTATCGGAAACTGATTCTACAGACTCGTTCAAAGTCGCAGGTCGTGGCGAAATGCACCTGTCGATACTTATCGAAAACATGCGCCGTGAGGGCTATGAGATGGGCGTTTCGACGCCGAGAGTCCTCTATAAAGAGATTGACGGCAAGCTCTGCGAACCGATTGAAGAGCTCGTTGTGGACGTCCCCGAGACGTCTGTAGGCGCCGTCATGGAGAAGATGGGAACCCGCAAAGCCGAAATGGTCTCGATGACGCCTATGGGCTCACGAATGAGGGTCGTCTTCCACGTACCCGCAAGAGGACTGTTCGGCTACCGCAACGAATTCCTGACAGACACCAAGGGCGAGGGCATCATGAACTCCGTCTTCTACGGCTACGAGCAGTATAAAGGCGACATCCCGAGGCGCTCAAACGGCTCTCTGGTTGCATTTGAATCGGGCGAAGCCGTCACCTATGGTCTTTACAACGCACAGGAGCGTGGCGCTCTCTTCATCGGCGCAGGCACTCCCGTTTACGAAGGAATGATTGTCGGCGTCTCCCCGAAGCCGGGCGACCTTGTCGTCAACGTCTGCAAGAAAAAGCACCTGACGAATACAAGAGCCTCCGGCAGTGACGACGCTTTGAGACTGATTCCCCCGAGGATTCTGAGCCTGGAAGACAGCCTTGAATTCATCGCCGACGACGAGCTCGTTGAAGTCACACCAAAGAATATAAGACTCCGCAAAAAGACTCTCTCAAATATTCAGAGAGCAAAGGACAGAGCGAAATTGTAAACCCCTCAGTCAGCCACTTCGTGGCTGCCAGCTCCGGAAGTTCGCTTGCGAACTTCATTTCAGAGGGAGCCGATGACTGCTTCTATACAAGCTTCTGAGAAAGGCAATAAAAGCCTCCCCTGAAAGGGGAGGAGGACCGCCGCCGAAGGCGGTGGTGGAGGGGTTTCAAAAACTTTTCAAAAACCTATTGACAAATAGGCTGATACACGCTAAACTTATCCTAGACTTATTTATACAGGAGGTACTACTATGGTATTTGATAAAATCGCAGCGATTATCGCTGACCAGCTCGATATGGATCTCAGCGACATCACTTCTGAATCCAGCTTTGAGGACTTGGGCGCTGATTCTCTCGACGTCGTCGACGTTATCATGACTCTCGAAGACGAGTTCGACATGGAGATTCCCGACGAGGCAATCGAAGGAATGAAGACCGTCGGCGAGCTTGTAAAGTACGTCGAAGACAACCAGTAATCAACAACCGGGCTTAAAGGGAGGATTTATACGATTTTTGGAAAAATCGCGGACCTGCTTGCTGAACAGCTCACCATTGACATAAAGCTCATCACGCCAGAATCGGCTTTTGAAGAACTCGGAGCCGACGAGATGGATGTTGCGGAGCTTTTGATGGCATGCGAAGAGGTCTTCGACATTGAATTCCCACTCGACGCCGCCGAGACGATGACAACCGTCGGCGATGTCGTGAAATTCGTCGACGACAACCGCTAAATCGCAGGCACCGCTTGGAAAAGCATACCAAAGAGGATAAACCACGGAAGGTTTGTCCTCTTTTTTGTGCAAAAAGCTCGCAGAAAAATCTCCTGCGAGCAATTTTTTCTATTCGCTTATGAGTGAGACAATCCAGTTTAACCATCCCTTGATGGTAGAAGCCCGCCGCTTGAAGGTTTCCATGCTATTGATGTTGTACAAACCGGAATCTATCATTATTCCAAGAATGTCTTTGGTCGGTGGCATAGCTCCATTTCTGAAATACTGCCGCAATGTCTCGTTAAAGGCACGATGTGACAAAATGCATTTACAGAATTCAAGCTGTCGCTTCTTGTAATCCAGATTCAGGATTTCTCTGCACTTGTCGCTTATTGAGTAAACAAGCGGCATTTTATCATGGCTTTTATCAAGTAAGCCCAGATATCGTGCGGCGTCCGTATAATAATTTGTCTGACGAGCATCGAACGCATATTGTTCAGTGACATCATTGCGACTCAGTTTATTTTCGCTGACAAGTTCGCACAGATTAATAATACGCTCGAATTTGTCAGCCTGAGGAAATGCGATTTTGGGCTCCTCAACTATCTGAACAGAGTTTAAGACGTCCTGGATATCCGATGCGGAAATAGCCGTATCCTCAACAGAATAGTTGCGTTGTTTTACCAATCTCAATGAGCTGTAATTCTGAGTATCTTCAAAAGTATATTCATATAGCCTGTATATGCCGTTGGTATATACAAGGAATATAGGTCTGACAGGTTTTGTGATACGGTTTGTCCACACACGGAACGGATAGTAAAGCTGTCTGATAAGAAAATCATCGGATAAATCCCGTTTTGCTTCAAGCAGCGCCAGGCTTTCGACTCCTTCATAAGCCGCATCGATTTCGATTTGCGAATTGCTGACATCTATCTGGTGGGTATTACCGTTCACCAAATCGCCAATCCTGAAGGAAAATGAACCTGAGCCCATTCGTCCGGAAACGGTAGCCAGAATATCGCTGTCTTCCATGAAGTCGGCAATTATTCCGGAAGCAACCGCACAGTTCAGTGCTATTGCCTCACTTGGAATATTGGAGCTGTCCAAACTCTGTATGTATGACGGCATCTGAACACGGATAACCTGTTCATTGGTTTCTTCAAAACTATGATACGCATCGAAATGGGAAATAACATAGTCGCCACGGGTTATAGGGAGGATGGCGAGATTGTTTTCGGCAAAAAGCTTCGGAAGATTTATCGAGTGGTCGAACTTTACCATCAGACGTGGTTCCCGGAATTCTCTAATCTGGTCGGCAGAAATCCTGAAAGAGCCTTCCACATCAACATGGTGCAGAATGTCATATTTTTCAAAAAGCCTTCTCCATGCAAAATCATTAACCGTACTACTCATAATTTCTCACCACCAATTCATTAATGTCTCCACGCTTGCTTGCAACGGAATTTATCACACGCTTGGCAGAAACAACAGTGATGTTGTATGCCGAATAAAGATCTCTGATAAATGGAGTTGCAGAGTTAGAAAGCATGAATCTGACACCTCGCCTGTCCAGCTCATCACAGCATTTACGCAATCTTATCTGGTCGTTCCTTGAAAAACCGCCCTTTGAATAGCCGGTGAAGTTTGAAGTCTCTGAAACCGGGTCATATGGTGGATCTAAATAGACGAATGTATCTTTGTTTATATAGCTAAGCACTTCTTCAAAATCAACGGAAGAAGATGTGATTTCGGCAGAATTCAGGTAAGCACTTACAGCACGAAGAGTTGGCTCGTTGACGATATTCGGATTCTTGTAAAATCCAAACGGTGAATTAAACTCTCCAGCGTTGTTTACACGATATAAACCATTGTAACAGGTCTTATTCAGATACAAAAAGCGAGCCGCCTTCTGAGTATTATCCAGTAAATCATATTTATCAGGACATCTGTCCCATTCACGGACGGCATAATAGTAATCCGGCTCATTCCTGTATTGCTTCAGCTCTTCGACCAGCTCATCGACGCTGTTCCGGATAACCGAATACACATTCATCAGATCTGAGTTTATGTCGTTTATGTATGCAACATCTGGCTGTAAATGAAAAAGAAGAGCGCCACCGCCCAAAAAAGGCTCACAATAGGAGGTTATCTTGTCCGGCAGAAGCGGAGTGAAAGCATCGATTAATTGTCTTTTCCCACCAACCCATTTCAAAACGGGAGCAACGAATTTGTTTTTCTCCATAAGCAGCAGTCCTCCTTTTTCAGTAGCATTAATGCTATTGTATCAGAAATTCGCCGAAAAAGCAATGGTGGTTTATAAATCTGGGACGATTAATTGCACATTTTGCACCGCAATTTTCTATTCTTCCCCGTTGCAAAACCCATCAATTTGTGCTACAATAGACTTAACATTGAAAATACGCACGGATTCCGTGCAGAAGGGACCAGTATGCTTCATGAAAAATCTTGCGGCGGGATTGTCTGGCGCAAATTTCATGGCAACACGGAAATATTGCTTGTCAAGCACGTAAACAGCGGGCATTGGTCGTTCCCAAAGGGTCACGTTGAGGATGGCGAGACGGAAATCCAGACCGCCATACGTGAAATCCGGGAGGAAACGGGAATCGAGGTCATCATCGACCAGACTTTCCGGGAGACCGTCTCCTACTCACCGAAAAAGGGCACGCACAAAACGGTGGTTTACTATCTTGCAAAAGCAAAAAACACCGATTTTGTCCCCCAGGAGGACGAGATTGCCGACATCAAGTGGGTGGAAATAGACCGAGCGGATGCCGTGTTGTCCTATGATAACGACAAAAGTGTAGCCCAAAAGGCTCGTGGACACATCGTATGAAAAAGCCGGCATAATCAGCCGGCTTTCGCATTATAATACGCCTCCAAAATTTCCGACTCCATCCTGTTCCTAGCTTCCGTCGAAATCGGATGGACTATGTCCCGGAAGGTGCCGGTGTCATCACGCCTTGACGGCATTGCGACGAAGAGGCGGTTGTCGCCTTCGATGACTTTGATGTCGTGGACGGCAAATGAATTGTCGAACGTGACACTCACGATTCCTTTGAGCTTGCCCTCGGGGATGAGCTTTCTTACTTTGATACCCGTAATTGTCATGGCAAATTGTCCTTTCAAATTTTAACTATCCCTATTTTTGCCGTGAAAACGGGATTTTATACCACCGGGAAGTCTGAAATCATCCCGGAACGAAATTTTTTTGAGAAAAATCCCGAAAAGGTGTTTATTTTTTCGGCGAAATGTAATATACTTAATGTGAACTTTTGTTGGGCTCCCCTGCGGGGAGCACCCCTCAGTCAGCCCTGCGGGCTGCCAGCTCCCCTTGACAGGGGAGCCATAACTGCGCTAAACAAAGTCTCCCCTGTCAAGGGGAGGGGGACCGCCGCCGAAGGCGGTGGTGGAGGGGTGCGCCTTCGCAGAAGGCGCGTCGCCGCAAAGCGGCGACAAATACGTATCCTTGGAGGCAATTGCATGTCAAATCATTTCTCCCTTGCCAGAGATTCGATTCTCGCTGGCAGGAAGCATATACATTTTATCGGCATCGGCGGAAGCGGGATGTTCCCGCTGGCTCAGATTCTTCACGGGATGGGGTTCTATCTCACCGGGTCTGACAATAACGAGACGGAGACGCTTGAACAGGTCAGAGCTATGGGCATCCCTGTCTTCATGGGACAACGGGCTGAGAATATTGAGGGAGCTGACCTCATCGTCCACACTGCCGCCATCATGAGCGACAATCCGGAGCTGATTGCGGCAAAACAAAGCGGCGTGCCGGTCTTAGAGCGCTCGGAGCTTCTTGGACTTGTCACGAAGAGCTACGATAACGCCGTCTGCGTTTCCGGAACTCACGGGAAGACCACCACTTCTTCGATGCTTGCAGAGATTATGCGTGAATCAGGCGAAGATTTCGGCTGTGTTATCGGAGGAAAGCTTCGCTCAATCGGAGGTTCAGGTCGTACCGGAAACGGCGACAAGATGGTCTGCGAGTCCTGCGAGTTCGTCGATACTTTCTTAAAGCTCTACCCGGATATTGCGATAATTCTTAATATAGATGCCGACCACCTCGACTACTTCAAGACGATGGACAACCTGAAGGCTTCGTTCCACAAGTTTGCCGAGAACGCCTCGAAGTGCTTGATATACAACGGCGACGACGCAAGCACCCTCGAAGCGGTTGCGGGTGTCTCAGGAAAAGACTTGATTACTTTCGGCTGGTCGGATAAAAACGACTTTTACCCCGTCATACATGAAACAAGAGGGCTTCTGACGACGTTTTCGGTCTATCATAAGGGAACTATGCTGTTTGACGCCAAAATCCACGTACCGGGCAAGCACAACGTCTTAAACGCCACTGCGGCGGTTGCGGCTTGCAAATACTTAGGGATTTCAGACGAAAATATCGTCAAGGGTCTTTCGGAGTTCAAGGGCGCTGAAAGGCGGTTTGAAAAGCTCGCCGAAGTGGACGGAATCACGATTGCCGACGACTATGCGCACCATCCACGTGAAATCGAAGTTACCTTGCAGGCGGCAAAGGGCTTAGGGTTCAATCGAATTATCGCCGTGCACCAGCCGTTCACCTATTCGAGGACATACACCCTTATGGACGACTTCGCAAGGGTTCTTAAAATCGCCGATTTGGTAGTTCTGACCGAGATTATGGGCTCCCGTGAGAAGAACACCTATGGCGTGAAGGCGGCTGATTTGGCTGAGAAAATCGACGGTTGCGTCCTTACTCCCACATTTCCGGAGTGTGTGGAGTTTCTGAGGTCGGAGATAAAACCCGGCGACCTCGTTATAACAATGGGCTGTGGGGACATCTATAAGGTCTCACATAAACTTTCAAAAATTCTGAAGGAGGAACAAAGCGATGGCAGAAGTCAAACTTAATGACAGAGACAAAGCGGTTTACGAATGTATAAGACAGGGTGCGGAGGTTGGAGTAATGCCCACTGTCCGTGAAATCTGCAAGGCAATCGGAAATCCGTCAACCTCAACCGTTCACAGAAGCATCCAGAAGCTTGCGGACGCAGGTCTCATCGAGAAGCCCGACACGCATCTTAACCGTGCACTGAAGCTCGTTGGGGAGGAAAGAGGCTTGAAAGTCCCGGTTCTGGGAACCGTTACCGCCGGCGTTCCGATTACTGCCATTCAGGAGATTGAAGGCTACCTTAATTTCACCTCGCCGAAGCACTATGACGGCAAGCTTTTTGCCCTTAAAGTCAGAGGCGAATCGATGATTAATGCGGCGATTTTGGATGGAGACACCGTTGTCGTCGAGCAGTGCTCAACTGCTGAGAACGGCGAGATTGTCGTCGCCCTCGTAGACGAAGAGGACGCCACCGTAAAGCGCTTCTACAAGGAAGACGGTCACTACCGCTTGCAACCGGAAAACGACGAAATGGAGCCGATTATCTCCGACTCAGTGTCAATCATCGGCAAGGTCGTCGCTGTAATCAGATATATAGAGGACTAGTATGACAGAAATTCCGAAGCATTTGAATGAAGAAACCCTGTCCTCAGAGAGAATCTTTGAGGGCAAGGTTGTTAAACTCAGGCGTGACACCGTCCGCCTTGAAAACGGGGACACAAGCTTCCGTGAGGTTATCGAGCATAACGGCGGGGTCTGCGTCCTGCCACTTACCGACGAAGGCGAAATAATCTTCGTCCGGCAGTTCCGTTATCCTTTCCGTGAGGTACTCCTAGAGATTCCCGCCGGCAAACGTGAAGGAAACGAAGAGCCGATTAAGTGCGGAATCAGGGAGCTCAAAGAAGAAGTCGGAGCAACGGCTGAGAAGATTACATACTTAGGCTACTTATACCCGACCGTCGCCTATGATACCGAAGTCATCCACATGTTCATGGCGGAAGGCTTGGATTTCGGCGAGCAAAACCTCGACCCGGACGAATTCATCGACGTCGTCAAAATCCCGTTTGATAAGGCGGTAGAAATGGTGATGAACGGCGAAATCCCGGACAGCAAGACGCAGTTGGCGATTCTGAAGGCGAATATGATGCGGAGGTAAACCCCTCAGTCTGCGCCTGCGGCGCATCCAGCTCCCCTTTCAGGGGAGCCTTTTTCTGCTTCTTTACAAGCCTCTGAGAGAATAAAAATAGCCTCCCCTGAAAGGGGAGGTGGCACGAAGTGCCGAAGGGGTTTATTCTATCGTCGTACTGCTCTGCGAAAGGACTTCTATCGCTTTCTTGATACAGCCGTCGGTGGTTTCATCAAGGAGCTTCAAATCGGCATTTGTGTCAGCTGACAGGGTCACTTCATAGTCCGGTTTGACGCCGGTGCCGGAGAATTCTGTAAGCGGTCCCGAAAGGGTTGCCGTCGGGATGCTTATCGCCGTGCTGTCATAGAGGCTGTAGACCTCCAGAAGCTGGGCGGAGCCGGCGGTGGTGCTTCCTATAATCGTAGCTCCCAAGCCGTCTCTTAATGCCGCCGCAAAGAGCTCTGCGGGTCCCGAAGTTCTCGAATTAACCAGAACTACAACCGGAACGGACGGCGTATTCGTGCCGTCGGTCAGGTCTCCCGAAGACTGCGTGCCATCAAGGGAAGTCGAGATATAGGGAACCGAGTCCTCCGGAAGAAGGACGTTCAGAAGATTGAATACCGGGTCAAAAATGACGCCCGAGTTGTTCCGAAGGTCGATTATAATGCCGTTCGTCTCGCCACTTGACAGAAGACTCAGGTACGCCGCAATGAACTGGCGGTAGGTAATCTCCGAAAACTCGGTAACCTTGATATAGCCGTAGCCGTCGAAATTATCCGAGCTGACAGTCGCAACGGTCATCTGGACAGTAGTCAGGGTGACGGTGGTGTCTTCTCCCGAAGAGCGAACGGTGAGTGTAAGCTGGGTTCCGGCTTCCGAAGTCAGCATCGAGTAAGCCCAGTCGTAGCCCATTTCAAGGACGCTGTAGCCGTTAATCTCGATAATGCTGTCGCCGACCGAAATTCCCGCCGACTCGGCAGGACCGTTCGGGATGATGTCCGTGACGCTCGGGCAACCGCCGACGTCCTCAAAATAGATTCCCACGCCGAGGTGGGTGCCACTTACGTGCTCCTGATAGAGCTGGTACTCGTTTTCGTCGTAATACTCGGCAGTTGCGTCTCCCAGAACGCCGATGTAGGCTTCTGCAAGTGATTCGATAAGCTCGTCCTCGTCGATGGTGCCGTTGTAGTATGAGCGGACGTAGGTGTCAATCTGTTCAAGCTTCTGGTACATCTCAGCCCTTTCCTGAACGTCGGAAATAAGGCTGTTATAAAGGCTGACAGAATAGCTCGTAGAGATAATAAACGTCAGCGCCGCCGCAATCGCCATAAGAGAGATGGCGAGACCTAAAGATATTTTTTTGTTCACGCTGTTCTCTCCTTTCGGAAACCCCTCCGGCACTTCGTGCCAGTTTGAAAAACTGTCTTCCCCTTTCAGGGGAGGCTATTTGTGCTTAATACAAAAGTTTTATAGAGCCAATCAAAGGCTCCCCTGAAAGGGGAGCTGTCAGCCGAAGGCTGACTGAGGGGTTTGCGCTAGTACTTGATAAGATTAAAGCTCTCCGGGTCGAGTCTTTCGCCGTCTACACGGATTTCAAAGTGCAGGTGAGCACCTGTCGAGTAGCCGGTGGAGCCAACGGTGCCGATGACGTCGCCGGTCGAGACGTATTGACCTTCACTGACGGTAATCTTCGTGGCGTGGGCGTAGAGAGTTACGTATCCGCCGCCGTGGTCGATGATGCAGTAGTTGCCGAAGCCGCCTCCACAGCCGCAGGATGAAGACTTGCCGTAGTTATGTGTACAGCCGTTATAGACTGTCAGGACATAGCCTGAGTTTGCGGCGGTGATGTCTGCGCCCATGATTCCGGAGCCGGAGATGTCGATGCCGTAGTGCTTCGTGCCCCAACGTGAGCCGTAGCCGGAGGTAATTGTATAGTATCCCGGGCAGGGCCAGAGGAAGGTTCCGAGCTCCAAATCACCGATGTACTCGCTTCTTGCGTTTTCACGGATGATTCGCTCGATTTCCTCTTCTATTTCAGCCTGCTCTTTCTCTAACTGGTCCTTGTTCTTTTCATAGGAAGCCTGCTGTGCTTCGAGAGCCTTTATCTGCGCCTTGCTCTCGGCGTAGAGCTCTTCAAGGGCGTCCAACTGCTCCTCCCATTCAGCCTTCCTCGACTCGACTTCTTCCTTTTTCTGGTCGAGCTCGTCGATGGCGTATTCAAGGTCTTCAATCTTGCCTTCAAGGACAGCCTTGTCGTTTTCGTAGCTCTCCTTCAGGTCTAAAAGCGTCTGGATAAGGTTATTATTGTACTCAGCGACTCGGGTTATAAGCTCCATTCGCATGAGCATGTCGAAAAAGTCGCTGGAACCGAGGAGAATACTCGCAATCGAGTCGTTCTGAGAGACGTACAGAGCCCTGATTCGCTGGGAGTAGAGGTCGATATTGTAGTCGATTTCCTCTTTTTCAGCCGCAATCAGCTCCTCCGTTGCGGCGATGTCCTCCTCACGCTCGGCGATTTCGTCTTCCAAATCGGAAATCTGGGAGTTGTACTCGGCAATCAGATCGGTGAGGGTTCTTATGTACTCCTCAGTAGTCTCAATCTGCTCGTCGATGGAGTCCTGATACTCCTCCTCCTTGTCGATGTCGTCTTCAAGGTCGGAAATCTTGTCGTCGAGCTTGTCCATTTCGCTGGCAATCTCGTTGAGCCTGTCTTCAAGCTCCTCCTGAGTGGAGTCAGCGTGGACGACTGAAGCCGTCCCGGTCGATAAGACTATTCCAGTCAGCCCGACAACCAGAGCAGTCAGAACTATATTAAAGCGTTTTAAAAAAGTGCGATGTTTCATTTTGGAGAAACCCTCCGGGGTTATACGTTAAGGTGTTTGCGGGTTGAGAACACTGTTCCAATCGCTGAGATTACGATTCCTGCTACGATGTAGGCTATGGCTGTGACGACAGCGATGTCTGCCCATTCTACCAGTCCGTTTACGCCGAATATCGTCCAGATTTCAAAGTCCTGAGACAGGGTGTCGTAGACGTTGACATAGGCGAGCCAGGTGAGACCGAAAGCAATCACGCTTGAAAGCGCTCCCAGCACAACTCCTTCAACGAAGAACGGAATTCTTATAAAGCTCTTCGATGCGCCGACGTAGCGCATGATGTTGATTTCACGACGTCTTGCATAGACGCTGGTTCTCGTGGTGTTCGATATGATTACGAAGCAGACGACAATCAGGGCGATTGTCAGAGCCGTGAACAAAATCCCGGCGATATTTCTGACACTAATCAGGATGCTCGCAAAGTCGGTTGACGCAGAAACGCTTTCGACTGAGCTGAGCGCCTCAATTTCCTCAACCGTTTCGTCGAGAAGGGTGATGTCGGAAACTCTGCACTTGTATGAGTCGGGAAGAGGGTTGTCCTCGATAAGCTCGAACAGGCTCTTCTCCTCGTCGGTCATGCTCTCCTGCATTTCTTCCCAGGCTTCTTCTTTTGAATAGAATGTGACTTCAAAGATGTTTTCGTTTGAAGCAAGCTGTTCGCCGAGAAGTGTGACGTTGTTGTCGGGGGTGCCGTCCTCAATGATGACGACGACCTCGTTCTTGTCCTCAATTGCGCCAATCATCTCATTGATGTTGACTCCTAAGAGAACCGAAATTCCGACCATCAGAAGTGATATAGTGATGATGCAGAGTGAGGCGAACGAGTTGATTCTGTTGTACCAGATGCCTCTGAAGCCCTGCCCCACAAGGTATTTTACGCTATTAGGCCTCATCTGCTCCTCCTATGACTTCATCAAAGACAATCTCGCCGGTGTTGATATTTATGATTCTTCCGCCGAAGTACCGGACCAGGTCGTGCTGGTGGGTTACCATAAGGACGGTCGTTCCGCAGGCGTTGATGCCCTTCAAAAGGTCGACAATCTCGAAGCTTCTTGCCGGGTCGACGTTTCCTGTCGGCTCGTCGGCGATGATGAGCTGTGGGTCGTTGACAAGAGCACGTGCAAGCGCAACTCTCTGCTGTTCGCCGCCGGACAGGTCATTCGGATAGGATTTCGCCTTCTGAGCCAAGCCGACAAGGCTGATGACATACGGAACACGTGAACGGATATATTTCGTCGGAGCGTCGATTGCACGAAGAGCAAAAGAGACGTTGTCGTAGACAGTCAGGTTCGGGATGAGCCTGAAATCCTGGAAAACAACTCCGATGGTGCGTCTGAGCTCTGGGACTTTACGGGGCTTCAGCTTGTTCAAATCGAAGCCGTTGACGTGGATATCGCCCTGAGTTGCGGTGAGCTCCCTTAAAATGAGCTTGATGAGGGTTGACTTGCCCGCACCGGAAGCACCGACGACAAAAGCGAACTCACCGTCCGCAATATCTAAATTCACCCTGGACAAAGCATGTTGCCCGTTCGGGTAGGTGTATGAGACATTTTTGAATTCTACCATTTTTATCTCCGTAGTTAGTAGTTGGTTGTCGCTTGCGTCGCCGCACTTCGTGCGGCACCCCTCCACCACCGCCTTCGGCGGCGGTCCCCCTCCCCTTGACAGGGGAGGCTTAATTTACCCCGCACAAGAACCTGTGAGAGGAGTAGTTATGGCTCCCCTGACAAGGGGAGCTGGCAGCCACAAAGTGGCTGACTGAGGGGTGCTATTTCAGGCGAAGCCTGAAATAGCGCAGTTGCCGTAGGCAACTGCCTCTGCGTAGTTAAGCCGCGAAATTTCGCGGCTTATTAGTTTTGAAATCAGAACTTGACAGGGTTTGCGGTCAGATACTTTTTCACCATCAAAGCAATCTTGAATACGATTGCGTGGTCGAACTCACGGAGGTCGAGACCGGTGAGCTTCTTGATTTTTTCGAGTCTGTAGACAAGAGTGTTTCTGTGGACGAAGAGCTTTCTTGACGTCTCGGAGACGTTAAGGTTGTTCTCAAAGAACTTCTGGATTGTAAACAGCGTTTCCTGGTCGAGGGACTCGATGGAGCCCTTCTTGAAGACTTCTTTAAGGAAGGTCTCACAGAGAGTGGTCGGCAGATGATAGATGAGTCTTGCGATGCCGAGGTTTTCGTAGCTTACGATGCTCTTCTCGGTGTCGAATACCTTTCCGACTTCCAGAGCCATCTGGGCTTCCTTGAAGGAAACTGCGAGGTTTCTGACGTCGTCAACGATGGTGCCAAGACCGATGTTGACCCGGGTGTAGAACTCACTCAGAAGCGTGTCCGCAATTGAGTAGGCGAGCTTTTCGAGGTCGCTCGGGTCGTTCAAAGACCTGACTTCCTTTACAAGGACGATATCCTTCTCGTTGATGGTGAAGGTGAAGTCCTTTGTCTTATCCGGGAAAAGATTTTGGATGACGTCGAATGCGGAAATGTCGTTCGACGAGATGATTCTGATGAGGAAGACGGCTCTCGGGACGTTCGAGTTGAAGTGAAGCTCCCGAGCCTTCAGGGGAATATCTCCCGGAAGGATGTTGTCGAGGACTACGTTCTTGACAAAGTTTCCTCTGTCGTACTTTTCGTCATAAAGTTGCTGGACGTTTTCAAGACTGATGCTGAGAAGTCCGGCGTATTTATAGGCTTCTTCGTCCGTGCCTTCAACGAAGACATAGAACTCAGACGAACCCTTGCCGCCGATTGGCATATAGGTATAACCGTCACGCATGAAGTAATCATAAGATTCGCTCAGCTCCGAGGAGATAAGGTCATTTGTATAACCGACCTTGGAAGAATCACTGCAAGCGACGATATGGGAGTCACAATCGATAACTCCGATTTCACACTTGATAACCTCCTGCATCCGCTGAATTATACCCTGGAAAAGTCTGTTGGACATGGTTTTCTCTCCTGATTCATTAGATTTGGTCTGAGCAAAAACTGCACTGCTCAATATAAACAAGCACAATTATCGACTATTACAGAGATTGTACCATATTTTCAGCCCCAGTGTGTTACTAAATTGTGAATAGCGGCGTTTTTTTCGTGAAAATGACCAAAATCGGGTGAACATCTTACTGAAGGCAAGCCGGAAACAGTAGGGGCGGATATCATCCGCCCGTTTCCTTCCCAATTTGCCAATCATCCGCCCGGTACCCAAAGCCGTCAGTATTTTTTCGGGCGGGCAGTTAGCGAAGCTAACTGTATATCCAGCCCCTACAATTATTTAATCTTTTATGATATCTTCTGCATCTTTTCTGCGAAGAATCTCGTCGACCTCATCCACAGTATAAGTCTTTCTTTCAGCCGATTTCAGACCTTTCAAGACTTCTTCGCAAACTTCGTCCTCTGTCATTTCACCAATTGCCACTGGCTCGGAGACTTCGCCCTTTTTGAAGTTCACCATTGCCTTATCCATACTTTCAAGTGACCTTTTAGAGACAGTTACCGGCGCCACCAATTCTCTTGGTTCAAGCATAATGCACCCGTTCTCGTACTCCTTGACGTTATAATAGTGATAAGTCGCACCGCGAAGCGTGACACGCTTCTTGCTGTCGATGTGAACATCGTAATTCCTTACAACTTCTCTTGCAGATTCCATAAAATCGCCTCCTTAATCAAAATTAATCCCACAGTGGGATTTCCCACTAAAGATATTATACTCTTTCCCACCGGCTTTGTCAATAAATGCTAAAGAAAATCCCCGCAGGTGGCGGGGATAAGTATTAGTTCTTATTATGAGCTTTCTCTATAGTATTCATCCACAATAAACTCTGCACTTTCCGCCCACATTTCCGTCCCTGTGGACTGGATATTGCGGTAGGTTCTCGACTTTGAAAACATCGCATAGCACTCGTCAAAAGTCTTGTTTTCCTTCTTGGCAATCAGTTCGACGACCGACTGAATCTTCTCGTAGACATCCAAAGTAATGTCCATCCCGTGATAGGTATATTTCTCAATCAACTCGGTACCTCCTGACAAGCTTCAGGCAAGACACTGCCGCCTCGGTGTGGAACGAAACCTGGTCGTTTGCCTTTGAAAAGCGCAGGCGTTCAAGAGCTTCCTTAGCTGTGTAAATGCCCTGGATGAATCGGTTTACTGTGAGCATAGTATCGTCGTTGGCGACAGGACCGATAACTATGTCAAAATTATGCTGAATTCCGCCGTGCTGGCGGTTTATACGTATCATTTCGAGCCATTCCAGCGACAGCCCGTCAAACGATTTCACAGTGACAGAATCCGGAATTTCCGCTTCATATACATAGACGTATGCGTGTTCACTTGCGTTTCGGGTCTTCTTGTTTATCGCCCATCTTTCAGCTTGAGATGAGAGAGTTGTGGTATAAAATCCTGTGCCGAAGTCCCTTTTTTCAAGAGATTTCGACAAATCAATTCTTTCAAAATCGCTGTCTGTTCCGTGGTATAGAGTTAATTTCGTCATGCTACCGACCTCGCCAGATAATCCTCCACAAACTCCGTTCCCTCACTCAAATCAAGAGTATGAAGCACATCGTACTGCTTACGCAAAAGTTCAAAGATGCCTTTATCTTCAAACAGCTTCAGAACTTCGCTCATTTCCATATTCTTTTTATACCCGAATTCCTCAGCAACCGCCACAACAATCAGGTCGGCTTCTCTTTCTTTTCTGTCGTTCATAAAGACACCTCGATTCTGAAATTAGTATAGCATAAAATAGTGCACATATCAAGCGGGCTCACTCAAAATACAAATCCACCCCGTTTTTCTCGAAGAAGCTCAGTGCCCGGTTGAGGCGAAGCCCGGTGATGACGTGCTTGGAGGTGCCTCTTGAGGAGGTGTAGATTACAACGGAGCAGTTGCCGGTGAAGTTCTGGAGGTAGGTCTGCTTTATCATTACCTTCACGATTCTGTCCTTCGGGACGACGACGGTGTGGAAAGTGTAAAAGCTCGAATAGCGCATGGTGATATAGTCGCCGTTGACGGCGATTCCCGTTTTGAAGATGGCAAGCGTCTTGACGATTGTCAGCCAGACTGCCGGGATTTCTGCGATGAGAACTCCGACCCGGACGACTGAACGCCAGGATGGGAAGAGTGCGAAAAGAACAAAGTAGGCGATAACCGGGAGGATCGTGAGCGCCAGGGGTGCGTAATAGAACATCCAGTAGCTTTGAAAAACCGGCTTCAGGTCGAGCTTCGGCTTGTGATAGACCGACTCGGACGGAATGTCCGGGAAAATCTCGGCGACTGTCGAGTTAATCTCCCTCTGAGTTGCAATCGGCATTACGACCGACGTCTCGGCACGCCCGGTTTCGCCGTAGCCGGCGCAGTCGCAGTGAAGAGAAGAAATCCTGAGAAACTTCGAGATGAGGTTCTGTCTCAAATCCACAGAATTAATCTTGTCAAGTGAGAGAATGTGCCGGTTCCGCTCGATAAGACCGCTTTTGATATAGAGGCTGTCCGAGCAACGGGTGAGGGAGTAGTCCCAGAAATAGAAGATATTTGTCACAAAAGAGACTACCCAGCCGATAATTATGACTACTGAAACGCCTGCCACGACCGGCGAGACAAAGGCTGAAACCCGTGTCACAACGTCGTTCAGCGTGTCCATAATCAGCTGTGCCTCGACTTCTCTGTCGAACATTCGGGAGGTTTCATAGAGAAACGCCAGAATTACAACCGTCCCCGAAAGTGTCGAAGACGAAATGAACGAATAGAGAATCAGCCGGATTTTGTTCGGAGTTACGGAATAGCGAAGGCTCTTCGCCCTTGACTTCTTCACCCGGGCATAAAGCCTGTCGGCGTCGGATTTCCTCAGAGTCAGGGAAATATCGTCCTGAGCCCGGCTGAGAGCTCCTGCATTGGTTCCGATTGTGACAGTGCAGGCGCCGAAAAGCTTTAAAAAGAGATTCTGGTTGACGCTGAGAGAGCTTATGTCGTCGTAGAAAATGACGTCGCAGGTGGAGTACATCTTGCCCTTTGTGACAGAAATCCGCCTGTCGTCGAACCGGACGTAAACATGCTCCCACCGTCTCCACGCAAAGATAAGAATCGCCCCGATAACGAGTAAATCCATCCACGTACCCATCAACCACACCCGAAGCGAATCGACATCGAGAGAAATGGAATAAAGGCTTCTTATAATCGGGATGATAAGGAGCCAGAAATAGTTTGTGGTGTAGGAAAACAGACGTAAAGGATGCTGTTTGACAGTGCGTTCAGACGTGACGGTTGGCTCCTTTCTTTGGGGATTCGCAAGCAGTCGGCTACGAAGGCTAAAGCCTTCTTGCCGAGCCATTTCGCCTCCGGCGAAATGGCACCTCTCCACCACCGGCTTCGCCGGCGGTCCCCGGCACAAAGTCAAGCAAGTGCAACACTAAACTTAAAAAAATTTTCTAAAAAGACT
>JAJQGB010000016.1:55683-270305 GCA_021200775.1 Oscillospiraceae bacterium | reverse complement strand
GAATAATTGCCGCACTCAGAGAAGCTTCGTTGTTGTATTCCAAAACAGAGCAAGCACCTTCGTGTGCTTTCTCTAAGGCATCGGCAACCTTGTCTGCTTTTCCTGCAATCGTTGCATCAAGCAAGTCATCGGAATCTTTGATTGCCTCCGCCACATATGCCCAATCGGTTCCACCGACTGCATCTCCGAAAGCTCCAGCAACCTCTAAATTAGGGATAGTCGCCTTTTGGGTCTTGCTGTCATATGCAAGGTATCCGAGGTGAATGAGCAGAGTAAGAACATCGTCCTTGCTACTAAAAGACGTCATGTCATTCTGGAAAGTACTGATTCTCACTCTCACAGCCTCTCCACTTAGCATACTGATGATTTCGCCTTTAAGACCATCGAAGTCCATCTCGATGTATTTCTTCAGAGACTCATACGTCTCGGAAGCTGTCCAATAATTCTGGAACTCCTCGTTTCGTATTGCAAGCATAACGGAATTCGGACTATAGACGTGCTGAATCTGGTTAAACGAATAACCGTCATACCAAGTCTGCATACTATCAAAGTCCATATGGTACTTATCGCAGAGGGATTTCACCTCATCTTCGGTGAAACCGACGTACTTAGCTAACTTCGCAGGACTCGTCATGGTAAACTCTTGAAAGTCGGTTAAAGCAGATTCAGTGCCGTACTTCTTGATTGGCAGAATGCCGGTCATATAGGCTAATGCGATTGTTTCATCCGTTGCGGTGCCGCCCTTGAACAATCCTCTCAGAAGCTGGACATACTCTTTTTGTAGCTCTTTATCCTCTTTTGCCTCACGGAAAAGTGCGTCCCATTCGTCAATAATGACGACAAATTTGTTGCCCGTCCGGTGACTGATAGAAAAAAGTGCATTAGCTAATGCCGCTTCGTCCTCTTCGATGCACTCAGGATAGGCTTCCCTTAGTTCCTTGATAACTCTTAATTGAAGCGTTTTTACAACATCTTTCAATGAAGCCGTAACAGAAATAAATCTCGTTATATCCAAATATATCACGTCATACTTATTCAAGTATTTCTCAAAAGAATCCATCTTTGAAATCTTCAAACCATTGAACAGTTCCCTTGAATCACAGCTCTTGTCGTAATAGGCGCACAACATCTTTGCGGCAAAAGACTTGCCGAATCTTCTTGGGCGGCTGAAACAGGTCAGCTTCGATGGTGTGCAAGCAGTGCTGTTTACATAATCAATCATGCCGGTTTTATCCACATAGATTCCGTTACGAATCTGTCGAAAAGATCCATTGCCCGGGTTCAGATACAATCCCATTTCAGTCTGCCTCCTAATCTGTTATAGTTGCATCGCACTTTCTATGCTTATATATTACCACAATTCCTGAGTATAATCAAGTACTAATTAGGTAACTATTTCTTATACAAAAATGCGACACTGACGCAGGGATTTTTTATCCGCTTGAATCAATGCCGCTTTTTTCTTGGGAGGGAAACGAAGATGAACAGGATTATTACCATTGGGATGGCTACGCAGATGGCGACGAGCTTTGTGTCGACCTTATAGGCTTCGGCGGTGACTTTTATCGTCTTCTGCACTGCCTCCGTCTCGATTCGGTGTCCACGAACCATCAGGCGCTGGGTATTGATTCCGTATGGCGTACAGGTCATCAGCGTGCAATAGTCCTGTCCTTCCTCGATATAAATGTTTTCTAGTTCATACGGGTAGACTATCGAAATCTGGTCGACCTCATAGGTGAGAACCTCATTCAGAATAGTTATTGTAAAGGTATCCCCCGTTTCCAGCTGGTCAAGGTGGGTGAAAAGAGTTGCGCTCGGGAGCCCACGGTGGGCGGAGATGACGCAGTGTGTGCTCTCTCCGCCTACCGGAAGGCTTGTTCCTTCAAGATGTCCTGCCGCAATCTGCAAAACGCTTGCGGAGGTGCCGTGATATATCGGGAGCTGGACGTTAATCTTCTCTATCGTGATATAGCCCATAATCCCGGTTCCCGAGATGTTTAAGATATCCTCATATCCTTCGACAAGTCCCGGGTTCGAGATGGTAGTCGCCGAGCCGATTTTCGCCAGCTCCTCATTATAAGCATAAGCCGCCTCGAAGTACTCCGAATAATCGACCTCTGTCAGCGTTGCGACAGCTTCATCATAGCTGGCAACCGCCCGGGACTGCACCCGGGAGTTCCACCAGTCGGAAAATGTCGGGTAAACGACAATCGCCACTCCGAGAAGAAGTACCGTGAGCAACACCGGCGTCACCCAAGACCGCTTCGTCTTCTCCGCCTTCCGCTTCCTCGCCCGTTTCCTGTGCTGGACTTCGGAAACAGTCATAACCTTTGGAGTGTTATCTATTTCGTTTTTTTGTTCCATAAGATAACAACTCCTTTATCACTTCTGCTAAAGCAAGACTTTTGTCGCCTTCGGCTGACAGCTCCCCTTAACAGGGGAGCCATAACCAGCGAAGCACTACTTATTCGTCGTCCTTATTCCCAAGCCTCTTCTTAGTAATCAAAAGCACAATCGCCCCAACCACTAACACGCCACCAACGACGTAGAAGATGGTAGTACCAATACCACCGGTGCCAGGGAGCTCAGAGCCGGTTGAGTTTTTGATTGGTATTGCGGTATAACTTACTGATTGAACTGTTACTGACTCAGTAATAGTATTTCCTGAAGTACTACTTCCATAAATAGCGCCCTGTTCCATATTGGTTTCACCCTCACCAGCGATATAGAATTCCACATCAGCTGTCAAAGGATTATATCCAGCAGGAGCTTCTGTCTCATGAATGTAGTAAGTGCCTTCATCCAGTCCCTCTATTTGGAGAAGACCGGTACTAGTGGTTGTAATCTTTGTTGCATCCGCTTCAGTTGTTGTCCAACTTTGGAGCGTATATGGGCTCGATGTTAAATCTAGCACGGCATAGTATGGAGTTCCATTTGAATCCTTCTTGTAGATATAGAATGTTGCATCTTCGAGTGCGGTTCCCTTTTCAACGGACTCACCAGTATACTTGTAGATGTTCAGTGAGTAAACATAAGTCTTTGTGGTGCTCTTTTCACTCTTGGAATCATTACCGAAGGAAACGTAGGTGTTATTGTCGTTGCTATTCGGATTTCCATCAACACTGTAAATAACTGCATTACTATTGATAGTAGCCTTGTAGATTACTTCAATATATGCGGCGTCTGGGTTGCTAGCACCGGTAACTTTATCAGAGTATTTAGTGTTAGAATCTAAAAGATTGGCAAAGTTAATCTCAAATGTACAATCATCCGAAGGAGCAGAACCCGTGCCCTTTACAGTTATAGTGTAATCATCATCAGCAATCAATTCTTCAGGATCTACGTCGCTAGGACCAGAATACAACTTAACAGAAACTATGTCATCAAAGTCAAGACCAGTATCCATTGTATCATGCAGAACTAATGTTTCTATGTCGGCAAGATGATAGATTTTAGTCGTGAAGTAAACGGTATCGCCGACGCCAGCGTCGTTAGCGTCGTCCCAGTTATTTGTATCATTTAATATTTGAGTTTCATCCGTTTCAGTTCCATCATATACGGTTTTACTAACATACGGCTCTTCATTTTTATCTTCTATTTCAGCCTGAGAGCCGCTGGTAGTTCCGAGTGATACAACAGTACCGACTGTAGTTGAAACATAGTAATAACCGGCATATAAGTCGCTGATGATTACTGTACTCTCGCCAGTATCAACTGTTCCAGTGCCGTCGGGGGTGATAGTAGGTGTTGTGGTTTCCAAAACATCTTTGATTATGGAAATCATAGCTGTAGTAAAAGCGGTTTTGTTTTCCTCCGTTGTTCCCTTGTAAGTAACTACATATGTGCCAGGTTCTGTAACAGACTCTTTGAGTTCTAGGAGATTTTCCAAAGCTTCTCCACTTTTAGTAGCATCGTTAATTGCTTCAAAGAAAGGGCTTTCTTCATCTATGGTGTAAGAATAATTTGAACCGCCAACAACAGCATCAAAAATCTTGTAGGCATAATACGTTTCGCCGTCGCTTGCGTTCGTGACCTTTATCGAACAATCATTGGTACTCGCCGCCTCCACGGCAACTGCCATACTTAGTAGCATTGCTATGGCTAACAATAACGACAGCATTTTGTTTAATCGTTTCATATGTTTCATGTTGTAAACTCCTTTAAGGTATTTGCAGTTTCCCGGAATGTTGGATTCCGGCTCGGAGTTACTGCTTCCGGCAGGAGGTTCTACCCCCCCGAAATAATCATCCCATCTGCTGGATTGGTTACCAGCTGTCCTCGGGTCCTGCCCGGGTGTCACCCTTTCGGACAATTCTTGGGATTACGAATCTCAGGTCTCGCTGGTCGGGGATTTCTACGCTCTGCCAACACCCGTACGGTATCTTCTCCCGCGTCGGCTCTTGGACAAGAGTCTCCCTGATGTGCGAAATGTTCCTGTATGCTCCCGCAACGAAAAGTGCGAGAATAATCAGCAATACGCCGAATTCGTACAATTTCTGATAGTCGACCGTCCAGCCGGTTGATGGCAGGACATAGGTCGTGGCGACGTTTGTTATCACTATTTCTCCGCCGCCATTTTCGCCTTCCCGCTGGGAATAGGTCGTCGTGTAGGCAACCGAGCCGGCAGTGTAGCTGGTCTCGACGAAGTAGTAACAGTAGTAATAGGTCGTGCCGTTGATGGTGGTTGTAAGAGGAAGATTCGCTAAAGATACCATCCAGTTATTCGTGCTGTTCAAGGTGTAGATGAGATAGTCTCCGCTTTCGTCGGTGTAAGGTGTGCCATAGGTGTAGCCGACGAGGCTTGAATAGGTGTAGGTATCTGTCGTGTTGATTTCCTCTGCCATAACTTTAAGATTGGTGACGGTAGCAGTGAAGTCGGTCGAGCCGTAGCTTCCTCCCAAAGAGAGAATCACTGCGTTGTAGTCCGCATAGACGTCTGCGGCGTCGGTATAGATGGAGTTTGCGCTCAGGAGCGCCTGGGTTATCTTCGACGTCGAATACGTAAGGGTGTAGGTGCCGTCAGAATTATATGTCACATTGTCCGGATTTACTGTCGCAATGGCGGCATAGCCGTCTGCGCCGACCGATTTGTCTCCCTGAATTATGAGCTGAAGAGATTTAAGAAGCGTCGTGGCGTCAGTTCCTGTTGGAACAGTCACGTCCGAAAGGGTTATCTCAACCGTCGAGCCCAGGTTAGCGTACAGGGCATTTAGGAAGCCATAGCCGGTGAAGAGATTGGTCGTGGAGGTGTCGTTGAGGTTTGAGTAGTCGTATTCCGGCTCGGTCGCTCGGCTGGAAACCGAGTTCCAGACGCTGGTGCCATACCCGGTGCCATTCCCAATAGCCACAGACGCCGAAGTCCCCAGCTGAGCCTCATAAAGCGTCACCGTGTAATCAACATCCACGATCGTCCCCGCCACCGCCTCGGAAAGGCTGTAAGGGATTAAGATGGAGACGGAGTTGATGGTGACCTTATCCAAATCATCATTGCCTACCTGGATGAAGAAGGTATTGTAGTCGCTGAGACTGTAGGTTCCGGAAAGAATATCGCTGACCGGAATTGCAAGCGTGTTATTCATCCCTACGGAGAAGAGCGAAGTAAGGCTGTAGGTGTCGGTATCATTCGATGTGTACTGAATACCCAACTGCGACCAGTAAGGCACGCTTGTGCAAGTGTAATCGATATAGATTACTGCTCCGCTTGTTGCCATATAGCTGGCGTCGGTCGAATTCTGATAAAAGTATGTCGACCATCCACTTGTCAGGCTTGCCGAAGTGTCGGATGAGTCCGCTACCATATAGGTTGTAGCCTCTGAAGTAGATGTTGCAGGAACAAGAACATAAACAGAATCGATTGTCGTGCCATCGACAGTATTTGTTCCGTCGGTATTCCAGGTAACCGGCATGATATATGCCTGCTTATAATCGCTCCAATCATAGCCGCTTCCGATGATATCGCCTATAGAGACGTAAACCGTTCCCGAAGTGTCAGGAAGTGTAACAGATTTTGCCTCTGAAGATTCATCTATCTTTTGTACACCGACAGAAATCTGAGTATTTGCGGTTGCGTTCGAGTAGTTTATCTTCAGAACCGCACCGTCAACTGAAATCTTTGAGCTGTCGCCGTAGAAAAGTGTCTTCCAAGTGCCACTGTAGCCATATGTCTTTTCGCCAAACGAATATGCAGAGGTATCTGAATCGGTGGTTTTCGCCGATCCGATAACATTTAAGCTTTGCATTGTTCCAGCTGTAGTCAGCGAGCCGGTATCAAGGCAAATTCCTCCGACATCGCTTGATGTCTTTCCGGCGGCAGTCAGCGCACTCTTTATGCTGTCAATGCTGTAGGTGACGGTGTAGTAAGTATCGGTACCTATAACTTCTGGAGTAACGCTTGTCGGCGTAACTGACGTTATGTAATCGTATGTGTTTGTTGTCTGGAAAATCAGAGATACATTGTTAGGAGAATCTCCGCCCTTGATTACAACTTCAACATAACCATCGGTATAATCATCATATACAGCCGAAATCATACTTGATGCACTCAGGTATATCGATGTCCATTCACCTGCAATCAAATCCGTTTCTGTAGTATAGCTATAGAGCGTCGCAGTTGTATCGGCTGTAGAACCGGTAGTAGCTGTCAGCGTCAGAAGTTCTGTGGTGCCTGTCACTGTTCCGGTGGTGAGGCGGACGGGGGTGCCGGTGGAGGTGGCGAGGTAGTAGTAGAGCTGGACGGTGGCGGTGTAGCCTGGGTCGGTGGTGGTGTTGCCGTTTTCGTCTATCCAGACCTTTTTCACCGAGATGGTCGAGGAGGTCTTGGAGTTGGTGGCGGTTACCGTTTTACTGCCGGAGGAGATGTCGACGGCGGAGGCATAGGTTGTGCCTTCGGAGATTGTCGGGTCGGTCTCCCCTACGCCCCAATTGTCGGGAAGCACAGGTGCATAGGTCGTGTAGTCGTCCGACGACCACCAGAAGTAGAATTCCGTTTCGTCGCCCCAGGCGATGTTGTAGCCTTCCGCCGGGGTGACTTCAACCAAACGATATGCCCGGTTGAAGCTGTAGAGCTCATCGTCATAGGTGATGGAAATCTCGCCGTCCTTGTCGGTCTGATAGGTTCCGATTCTCTGCCAGACGTCCTTGCCGTTCGTGTCGGTTTCTTTGTAGACGTAAAGGGCGAAGGTCGCTCCCGAAAGCCCGAGGCTTGTGTCACTCGAACTGACTTTTTTAAGAGTGAAGGTGGTTACCGGAGCGTTGGTGACGTATATACTGCGGGAATGGGTGTTGAGGTCGTAAGGAGTGACGCTGTAGTCCCAGTCGCTTGGATATGCGATAGTGCCCGATGTGTTATCATCCGACCAGTAGAAGTAAATCCTTTCCGCTTCGGAGATTGCATATTTTGTACCGTCTTCGCTGGTGCCGGCTTTGACTTCTACAACATAGTAGAGGGTGTAAGGATCATACCAGCTGTAGGTGCCGAGAACGGAAGTGCCACTTATGTAATTCTTCGTGACGGTAAGATTGCCGCTTGAATCAGTCGTGAGGTAGTTGTTCTCGTCCATCGGGTTTTCGGAAGTGGCTATTGTCCAAATATCTTCGTTTACGTCAACATAGCTGTTATAGTCGCTGGCTGTAACCTGAACCCAATTGCCGTTTGTATACTTGTATAAGGCGAACTTGGTATTCGGGATGGTCGTGGAGTAGTTATTCTCATCTACTTTAATGAGAGTAATGCCTCCGTCGGCTGTAATACCACCTGTAACTGACGGATTTATGTATGATTTATGCTCTTCGTTGTAGTCGGACCCTGTGGTAGTAGTCTCTCCGACCAGGGTTGCAGTATTTGTGACGGCGAAGGTTTCGTCGACGCCGGATACAGTCGCAACGTAGTAGGAGTATTCAACCAGAATTGCGGTTTCATCGGGGATTTCGGCAGTTATGGTGTGGTAAACAGTTCCCCAGCCGGGATCGTTCTCGACATACATCCAGGCGATGCTCATTTTGACCTTCTGATAGTAGGTTATAGTTCCGTCAGATTCTTTGTAAGCGTAAATATCCGAAGCCGTAATATCCGGAACGATGTGCGAAATGCCTTCATCATCGGTATAGATATATTGGTCTTCAGAATTCTTAGTCACCTCATAAAGCTGGTAGAACTTAACTGAGCTGTTGCTAAGTTCTATATAGGTTCCGAAGGAGTCGTTTGAATAGGTTGAAGCGACATCGGTAAACGTCATGGCTTTGCCATTATTCAGCCTTTCGCCGTCGATATTCAGAAGAACCTCATAGTCGATTGTACCCCCAGCAGACTCGTAGTCTCCCGACTTTTCAACGGTGTCGTGGGTTATTACCGGAGTTGAGCCGGTGTCCTCAACTGTGTAGGTGACGTCCTGGATCTGGCTATCAGTATCGGAATTGCCGTTCCATGTGACTGTGACGCTGTTTGTGTACGAGTTGATTTGGTGTGTCCCAGCCGTTGTATAGCCAGCGACGGTGTTGGCGAAGTTGTCTATCGACACGGTGTAGGTTACTATGATATATCCGCCATTGCTCGCAATCCACGAGTAGACGTCGGAGTCGATTTCAAGCTCAACCGTCGACCCGTTTGAGTCTTTTGTTACACTACCGGTGATATCGGCAGAAGAATTATAAGTGAGATTTCCGGTGATGTTGCCGTTAGAATCAATCGTCAGATTGGCATAATCGGAGGTGTCCTTGAAGGAAACCTTTATCGAATCGAGAGTAAGACCGGCTGGAAGTGTATCGGTGATGGTGTAGGTATAGGTGCTCCCGGCGTCGATATAGAGATAGACCTTCCATGTGAGGACGCCGTCTTCGGTATCGATTGTGGTCGTTCCCTGCTTTTCGTTGCCGTCGGTTTTATAGAGTCTCTCATGCTCGGCATAATTGTCGTTCGAGGAGAGATTTCCAACCTTGACGGAGTTGTAGTAGCTCTGTTCGAGCGCAGTGCCATAGTAGACATCGGTTACATCGGCGGTGGTGGTGTATTCAAGGGTGATTGTGCCGTTGTACTCGGTGCCTTTGGTGAGGGTAATCGTGTAGGCGGTGAATTTGGTGTTGGCGTAAGTGCTGGGATTTGCAATCAAATCATCGTATGAAACCCAAGTCCAGTTCGTCGGGTCATAGGCTGACATTGTGAAATCGGTGTTTTCGATTGTCTGGTCTGTGCCGGTACTGCCGTCAACAAGGGTTATGCCATTAGTGGAAAGATTATTGAAGAAATCGGTAATCTGGTCATAGGTAAACCACTGGTCGACAGAATCAAGCCACTGATAGTAGTAGGCGTCTCCGCCATAGGTGCCGAGATAGTCTTTAATCACTGTGTCTGCGGCAACGCCTCCCGACGGAACTGCGATTGTCGTCTGCCATGTGAGTATGCGTGTTGCAGTGGTGCCGTCTGCTGTTACGGCACTTGAGGTCTTCAAATCCTTTGAGACAGAGCCGCTTGCAGGAACCCAAACGCCCTTTTCAGCTTCGCCGACCGGTGTGCCGTTTGAGTCGGTAATCTCGACTTCGTTCATAACCGTCTGCCCGGAGGAACCCAAAGTCGAGCCGGCAAGGGTTGTATAGGAAATGGTGTAGGAATTGTTGTTTGGAGAACCCAAGAAGGTTATACTCTCTATTGTCCCATCGTTAGTATTATAATTGATTTCATACTCACTAGAAGCAACTGTTGTGCCGTCGGTGTGGGTTATGGTTACGGTGTTCCCTAACGCTTCCGATAGATATTTATCGGTGAGAGTATAGCCGGATATGTCGGCGCCGGAGGAGTTGAAGGTGATGTTCCAGGTGATTGTTTCGGCGGAGGTGTTGTAGCTACCGGTTTTGTATGCCGCATGACCGGTTGCGGTTGTGGTTACGGCGTCGTAGTCGGTGACGGTGCCGTCGGTGGTTTCAGTTGTAGCGTTTACTGAGTTGGTTATCGAGGAGTTGTACTCAGCGCTGGCGTTGTCGAAGTAGACAGTATATGTGACTACATACGCATCACCAATGGAATCCTTAGTTCCGTTTGGACCGGAAAGTTTGGGAAGAGTGACTGATAGCTCGTTGTCGGCACTGATATCGTATTCATATTCAGAGCTATCTAACTCTCTAGAATTCCATCCTACGCTATTCCAGCTATAGTACTCCGAATAGTAGGTTACACTGCCAAATTCAACACTGTTTACAGTAACTCCGGTATTGGTATAGCTGGAGTTGTTGACGATGCTTGAAATAAGGTCTTCAAGGACAATCTCGTCCTGAGTGCCGAGTGTGGAATATATCGTTACCGTGTAGGTTATGCTCTTGGTTGTGGCGTTGTAGCTTGACGAGCTCTTTGAAACATTGAGGTCTGCATACCAGTTTTCACTATCTCCCGATTCGATTTCGCTACCCTGGATATCGATGATAGCAGAACCTGTGCCGATTGTGATTGTATTGTTCGTCTCGTCGATTGTTACGTCGGAACGTGAAACCTCAGAATTGAACTTTATGTAGCCGGCGACGGTGGCGTCGTTTGCAAGGCTTTCTATATAGCTATCCTCGAATACTATCTTTACATAGTAATCTCCGCTTGTATCATCCTCATAGAAATAGAAGTGGAAAGCCTCGACATTGTTTGTGTCATAGCCGGTATACTCATAGCCCAAAGTAATGCCGGTGACGTCGACTCCGGACGGGAGATAGAGATAAAAGGTATTGCCAACGCCCTGAATCTCATCTTTTGTCAGCTCGGAGAACGTTATGTTGAAGCTGATGTCGAAGGTACCTTCAGAGTAGGTGACCTTGTCATAGTTCCAGAGCACATCGGCGGCTACTACAAGATTATCCGAATAGGTGACGTTTGTCGCCGTAAGGATAATTTCGTTTCCTTCCCCGCCCTCTTCTTCGGCTACTACAGAAGCGGCATACGGGTCTTCAGCTGTCAAGGCAACACTGATGATTTCTTCTTCGTAAAGCTCCGGTTCGACTTCGGGTGTATTTTCGATAATTTCTTCGGAAATAACTTCCTCGGTAACTTCTTCAGTGATTTCTTCGGTGACTTCCTCCACGGATTCTTCTGCCGGTTCTTCTTCGGAAATCTGCTCTTCTTCAATGGCGATTTCCTCTTCGGGAGACTCTTCGACGGTCTCTTCGGCGATTTCTTCAGTAACTTCTTCGACGGGCTCCTCAGAAGCGACTTCCGGCGAAATATCTGCATAGCCGAGAACTAAGGGTGTAATCCCGGAAGCCGTGCTATAGGTGACTATTGCGACAGCGTCGTCATAGTTGCCTTGAATAACGGTGACCGAAGATTCGTCTATAGCGACAACTATTGCAGATACGTCAGCTTTGCCGTCGGAATTGTTGTCGATGAAAGCTATATCGCCTGCTGTCGGGGTGTAGCTTTCAGATAGCTGATAGTAGCCGAGATTGGTTAAATCAACCGTCCAGGCATAAGCGCCGGCATTGTATGTAAATTCGTCCGAGATTCCGGCATAGTCAAGGCAGAATGCCACGAACATAGAATCCCAATCGGCATAGATGCTTCCGTACCAGGCTCCGTAGCGAGTGTAGCCGTTGTGAGTAATGCCATCCTCGGCGAGAGTGTAGTTGGCAGTTGATTCAGTGTAACTGAGCTGTGAATATGCGATTGCCACAACGTCTGTTCTCAGGTCGCCAGAAAGCGCTGGAAGTGTCATCTCCCAGACGGAAGCGTCCTCAACATCGGCGGTGATGTCGACAAGGCACTCGACTGTGTGGGCGTGCTCTTCGAGACCACAAATAAGAGTTTTTTCGTAACAGTCTTCAGCGTGCGTATGACCCTCTGACTCTTCCAGCTCACAAATCAGGTTTCCTTCTTCATCATAGCAGGATTCATCATGAGTGTGACCTTCCGATTCATCCAAGCCGCAAATCAATGTATACTCATAGCAATCTTCGGTGTGAATGTGCTCTTCATAGCCGCAGTAGGTTTCGTTAGTCATTGTGATGCCGGTGTAGCGGAGTTGCCAGTAAACAGAGAGCATAACTATGATTGCTAAAACAAGCAAAACAGACCCAAGCACCAGTCGCTCATGGCGATTGTGCCTGAATCTGTCAATATAGCAAAGCACAGTATTTCTCATACTCTCGCATCCTTCCACAGCTGCTAGGTACGACTAGAATTGTAATCGGTATCTTGAAATGAAAAATCCTATCATATCACATTCCAAATCTCAGCGATACAACAGGAGCAACGTCGGTCATCGAAATCCAATAAGATAAGACACAGTAAACACTTGCCGTCGTTCTTATCCCTTCATTGACATTATTATAACACGAGTCAGTCAAAAATGCAAGAACTTTTTATTGAAAATAGCCAAAAAGTTTTCAACAGGAAATCCCCGCACTATATGGCGAGGATTTCCGTGAAAAGACATGCTTATTTGTCAAAGCTTGGATTGAAAGCGTAGAAATTCTTTGAATCGAGCTGGTCGGTGACTAGTCTCATCGCTTCGCCGAAACGCTGGAAGTGGACTATCTCACGCTGGCGGAGGAACTTGATTACGTCTCTGACGTCCGGGTCGTCGACGAGTCTCAGGATGTTGTCATAGGTCAGACGAGCCTTCTGCTCTGCCGCCAAGTCCTCAGTCAGGTCGGCAATCGGGTCGCCGGTCGACTGGAATAGCTCCGCCGAGAAGGGAGTTCCGGAAGCGGCTATCGGGTAAAGACCGGTCGTGTGGTCGACAAAATAGGTGTCGAAGCCGGACTCCTTGATTTCCTTTGGGGTGAGGTTCTTCGTGAGCTGATAGATGATGGCGCAAATCATCTCCATATGACCGAGTTCTTCTGTGCCTATATCGTTAAGAATAGCTTTGACCTCGGGGCAGGGTGCGGTGTACCTCTGGGAGAGATAGCGCATCGAGGCGTTGAGCTCGCCGTCCGGTCCGCCGAACTGAGAAATGATTATCTTCGCCGCCGCAGGGTCAGGGTTTGCTATCTTGACGGGATATTGCAGTTTCTTCTCATATTGCCACATGTCTCACACCTCCTCGTTTGCGGAAAGTTCCCAGGGCCACGGAGCCTTTACCCACTGCCAACATTCGTCATTTGCACTCGAATCGGCGGTCAGAGGTCCATAGGTAGCCTCGTAGTCGGCTTTTGCTTCTTCGTAAAGCTTCTTGTACTTGTTGTAGTATGCAAGAGCATCGGCGCAGTTCGGATGAGAGTCGAGGTAGAGCTGTGCCTCCAGGACTGCGAACGAGTACTGCTGTACATATTTTAATGGATTAGTATTACTCATATCGTTCTCTCCCCTATAAACGGCTTGTCAAGCTCTTCAAAGATGGTGCCCCGAGGCAATCCGACCTGTGGCTCATAAACCTTCTGCCAGGACTGATAAGGCACATATAGCATTCCAATCGGCGTGCTTGCCGGCAGAGACGTCGTCGGCTGTTTGCAGTCAAGAGACGGGCTGTCGGAAGCGTCACAGCAATCGGTTGCGCTGAGTATATTCGTAAGTTTCATCTTGTATCTCCTTATTCTTATTGAAGCCCGCAAAGGCGAGCCTCTGTTTATAGTATGAGACAAGATGAAATGATGTTACTGAGATGCTCTTTTGCAAGCGCAAAAAAGCCGCCCGAGCCGTCCGCCCGGGTGGGCGGTGGTGGGTGGCAAAACGTGAAGGAAGTATCAGTTTAAGAGGTACGTTCCGGCACGGGTCGTCCCATGCCGGAACCTGCGGTATAAGATATATTTCTCCTTTGGGGGCTTTCACTATTAAAGACGCTTTTTTAAGCCAAAAGGTTACACGATTTTTCAGGAAAAATCGCAACTTTGTGAAAATCAACGGGATTCAAGCTTTTTAAAAGTTTCAAATTGTGCGGATTGACGTCAGTTTAGTTTGACATATGATTGTCCGAGAGTATGCAGTGTGCCCGAGAACTCTTGTAATCCCAGATACAGCGACATATCCATAGCTCCATCTCCGATAAGGTATATCAGTCTTATGTTGCAGGTCATTCCCTCGTCAAACGGCGTGTAGGAGTAAACAGTATACTCAGGGATTTCATAGACCTTTGCGGCGGCATCTGCCACAACTTCATCGTAGTTTACTACGGTTTCGCTTGTCAGATGATATTCATACACCCGAGCTGCGTTGTCGTATATGGGATAATACTGATAGAAGTAATTTTCTGACGTCTCAGACATTCCGACAAAGAGCGGATAAAGCTCCAGGCAGACGGTCTGCAAGCTGTCATCGGAGTGCCACTGTTCCAAAACATTCGTCATGTCGAAATCAATCACCACAAAGGTGTAACCGTCAGCCGCTTCGCCGGTGCCGTCTACTACCATGTCTTCATAGCCGACCTGGTTTATGAGACTGCCGACTTCTTCGTCTTCAGAATTATAGATAACGCCGTCGGAAATGTACATGCCATCGGGGAGAGTGTCGGTATACTCGACGCTTTTGAAAGTATAGTCAATCACGCCGCCTTCATAGCCTTCGGCAATGAAGCCTTCAACGCTGATTGTTGAGGAAAGAGCTTCTTCAAGAGTATGGATTTTGTCGGAATGGGTGAGTTCCGTAGTCTCAGAGAGTACCACAATGCTGTCAGAGGCTTCGTCTTCCGTATAGTCAATAGTCTCCGATTCCGTCTTCCCCACTGCTCCACAACCTACAAACGCAGTGCAGAGAAGTGTTATGCAGAGTATCATCGCAAGTACTGACGATGGCGTGAGTTTTCGATATTTCATTATCGCCACTATCCTTTCTTCAGAGGCTCGCATCGCAAAAGCCGTGGTGGCGGGAGCGTAGCCTCTTCTTTGGTCTTCGAGGTCTATAAGTGTGAGTGCGTAGTCTGCCCGGCAGTCTCCGGAACACTGCCTGAGCAAGGCTTCATCGCACCTGAGCTCGATATCTCTCGATAAAAATTTATTCATCACCCACACAAGTGGATTAAACCAATGGATGCACACCGCCGCACTCGAGATGCCTTTCAGCAGATTATCTAGCTTGCGGATGTGGATGTATTCGTGCATGAGAACATATCTGAGTTGCTTTTGGTCGCTTAAATCCATGCCTGACGGCAGTAGGATTACCGGGTGGATTATGCCATAAGTCAAAGGCGTTGTGGTCTTATCACTGAGCTTCACCGTGACGGTGCGCCTCAGCTTGTTGGAGCTTTGGAAAGAGGCTATGAAGTCTGATTCCAGATTCTCAGAACGGTTGAAGCGGCGGATGCTCAGGATATACGAGAGTGCAAGAACTATTGCACAAGCTATTGCTCCCACTAGCCAGATGATTTTGAATATATCCGTATTCTCGGCGGTTTCGGCTGTGGGCTCGGTTGATGGGTTATAGCTGTTGAGGGTTATAACCTCCCTGACGTCGGTCTCTTCCGTTGGAGTGACGGCTTCGAGAGTGTAGATTTCGGGAGCTTCGGAGACAGTCTCAGCCGCAGTCGTCCCGAAAAAGCTCACGGGAACCAGGAGCCGCAGAAGCACCACCGCCCACATCACGATAAACGCCGTTTTCGGCAGACGGTTCAGAAATATCGCCCGCAAGAACAGGACTAATAGTATCAGCACACCGCCCGTCAGGGTCATTTCAAGTAGGGTTGCCATAAATTTTTTCTCCTTTATTCTTGACTACTAACACGCCAGCCGTCGTCGGTCAGGGTCATTATAAGAGTGTATTCTTGTGCGAAATCGCCGTCAATGCCGGGATTAGTCACTTTTACTTTTGCTTCACCATCGCCGTTTTCGAGAATCTCGTAGACATAATCGTCTGTAAGGTCGTAGCCTCTTTCACCATTATCGCAATAGAGCTTGCCGTCAATGTTCTTATAGCTCTCGTTGCTGAGTGCATATTCAGCCATTTCACCGCAGTAGACAGAGCGGATATAGGCTTCCCACCCGTCCCAGGTTTCCAAGCCCTCTTGATTGACCGGATACCATATCTTTCCCTCGTACTCAACCGCATTGTCCCAGTCGGTGCTCGGACAGTAAACATATAGGTACTTGCCAATCTGAATATCACCATCTATGAGAGCGACTATCTCCTCGTCGGTTATGGTGTCGTCGGTGGTTGCCTCTTCTGTTGCTCCGCAGGAGCAGAGTGTTAAAAGCATGGTAAGTGCCAAAAGTGTGCAAATTAGTTTCTTCATAATGATTCCTTCTTTCTTTTAGTAGTCGTCGCCGATGCGCCAGCCGTTCTCGGTCAGCGAGAAGGTCAGAACTTGATGCAATGAGTTTTCGCCGGTTGAACTCGGGTTGTCCACAGTGATGAGGGCTCTGCCTTCGGCGTTTCTTAGTATTTCATAGGTGTATTCGTCTGTGTAGGGATAATCCCCGTTCGGGCTGGTGACGTTGCTGTTATAGGCGGCGCCGTTGACGTCAAGATAGCCCGACCATTCGCCGCTGTCCTCGTACGCCGACATCTCTCCGCAGAAGATGCCCGAAGCATAGTCCACTACTTCTGCCCAGGTGTCAAAATCTTCGTCCAGAACATGGTAATAGGTTGTTCCAGCGACCACATAGCTGTCAGCCTGGTCAACATTGGGAGCTGAGAACTTTGCGAAGTATACCCAGTCGAAATAGTCGTCAAGAAGCGAGACGATTTCCACATTGGTTATTTCGTCAGAGGGAGTTTTAGTGCCTATCTGTCCTGTAAAGGCAAGGGCAACTATAACTATAATCAGGACTGCGGCTATAGCAATACTGCAAATTGAAGTCGGCTTGAACTTCATGATGGCGGTTATGCGCTCTTCGGAGGGCTCTTTTGCGAAGGCTGTGCCAAATGCATAGCCACGGCGCTTGTCTTCGAGGTCAATAAGAGTGAGGGCATAATCGGCTCTGCAATCAGAGTCGCATTGCTTTAAGAGAGCTTCATCGCACCGTAGCTCGATATCTCTCGATAAAAATTTATTCATCACCCACACAAGTGGATTAAACCAATGGATGCACACTGCCGCACTCGAGATGCCTTTCAGAAGATTATCTAGCTTGCGGATGTGGATGTATTCGTGCATAAGAACATATCTGAGTTGCTTTTGGTCGCTTAAATCCATGCCTGACGGCAATAGAATCACCGGATGGATTATGCCGTAGGTCAAGGGCGTTGTCGTTTTGTCGCTCAGCTTGACTGTTACAGTTCTGCGAAGCTTGTTGGAGCTTTGGAAAGAGGCTATGAAGTCTGATTCAAGATTCTCGGATTTGTTGAATCTTCGGATATTGAGTGTGTAGAGCGTGGCGAGGACTATGGCGCAAATTATCGCACCGGCGAGCCAGACTATGCGGAAGACATTTGCCTGCTTCGATGCTTCGGCGATGGCGGCGACGTCCTCGAATGTGTAGGTCTCTTTGGTGGTCGTGATATTTGGAGAAGCTTCTGCGGTCTGTTCGGTAAAGATGGTCTCAACTGTGGAAGAGTCGACCTCGGTTGAGCCGAAAATTTCCACAAAGCTGACAGGAACCAGAAGGCGAATAAGAACCACCACCCACATTATTATGAATGCGGTTTTCGGCAGGCGATTGAGAAATATCGCACGGATAAGAAGGACAAGAAGTATCAGAACTCCGCCCGTCAGGGTCATTTCAAGAAGAGTGAGAGTCACTGCTTACTCCATTTCCGCAACAATTCGGCGGAGCTTTGCGATTTGTTCGTCGCTGAGAGTATCTTTTCCCAAAAGTGCGGCAAAGAGACTGTTTTTAGAGCCGTCGTAGAGCTTATTGACAAGGTCTTCGGTCATATCAGCCCGGGCTTCCTCACGGGAAACGGCGGCGTGACAGATGAACCTCGGGTCTTCTCTTTCGATAGCACCCTTTTCGATGCACTTGTGAATGATAGTGTAGGTGGTGTTGATGTGCCAGCCGACGGATTCCGAAAGAACGTCGGCAATATGCTTGGCAGAGCAGTCGCCGTCGTGCCAGATTACGTTCATTACCTTTAACTCTGCGTCTGTGAATTTTGCCATGGTGAAATCCTCCTGTGAATTATATTCTAAAGTTTTAGTATGCTCTATGTCTATATTCTACACTCTTAGTATGAGTTTGTCAATACTAAATTTTTAGTTTTTCGTATTTTTCCGAAAAAAAGAAGCCCGGGTTGCCTCGGGCTTGTTGTTATAGAGTATTTCAACGGAGCATCTGCTCGATTCCGTCGGTGACTATGCCCCGGGCTCTTCCGTTGCCGACGATAATGTGTTCCATGAGGGTTATTCCCTCTTTTTTCAGGAGAGCTTTGAGCTGGATTGTCGAGCTTATGTCCTGATTTGATGGTTCTGGTCCTTCTGTCGGATGGTTGTGCCCGATGGCACAGACCTTACACCCTGATTCGTTGACGAACTTTATGACGTTCTGCGGATTGAAGGCGACTGTGGTTGCGGTTCCTTCTCCCAAAAGATAGGCATGTTTAAGATACATATCCCCGTCAAAGCAGACAAGCCACGCCTGCTCAATCGGGCAATTCGAGAGCTTATCGACGAAATAATTGCTAAGGTCGTCGGGAGAATTATATCTCATCTCCTCGGGAGTTTTGTATTCACGCATTTCGTCCTCAGAGAGACGTTCAAAAAGCTGATGGACAAAGTCAAGGAACAATACACAACTGTCACCGAAGCCGTTGACGGTTTTAAGCTCCTCCGGCGATGCTGAGAGAACGGCTCTGAGGCTTCCGAAAGTATCGATTAGCCTGCAAGCAAGCGGATAGGTGTCCGAGCGTGGAATTACATAGAACAGGAGCATTTCGAGAGCTCTTTCGTCGGTCAGAGCTGTTATGCCGTCGGAAGCGAAGATGTCTTTTAGTCTGCCACGGTGCCCTGCATGGATGTTTGTACTGTCTGCCATAACTGAATCCCCCATTATCTTTATAGTATCATTATAAATCATTTCAGGCTTTTTGTCTACTATTTTTCGCCATAACTATTGAAAGGTCGGGCGGAATGATGTATAATAATCTCAAATCAAGTAGATACGGAGGAGTTCTTATATGTATACATTCATTAACGAGGATTTCATGCTTCATTCGGAGACGGCGAAGCATCTTTATCACACTTACGCCGAAAATATGCCGATTATCGACTATCACTGCCACATCAGCCCGAAGGAGATTTATGAGGATAAGAGATTCGACAGCATAACCGAAATCTGGCTTGGAGGAGATCATTACAAATGGCGAATGATTCGCTCGAACGGTACTCCCGAGTCTGAAATCACCGGCGACGCTGACGATTACACAAAGTTTTTAAGATTCGCCGAGGCACTTCCGAAGGCTATTGGGAATCCGATGTATCACTGGACTCACCTTGAACTGAAGAGATATTTCGGCTATGACGGGATTCTCAACGCTGAAACTGCTCCCGAGGTTTACAAGCTCTGCAACGAGAAGCTGAAAGACCCGGATATGAGTGCAAGAGGAATCATCTCACGCTCAAATGTCAAGATGATAGGAACAACCGACGATCCGATTGACAGCCTTGAATGGCACGAAAAGATTGCCTCTGACAAGAGCTTTGAGACGAAGGTCTGTCCGTCATTCCGCCCTGATAAAGCTGTCAACATAGAAAAAGCCGGATTCTGCGAATATATCCACGCTTTGGCTGAAGCTTCGGGAGTTGACATAAAATCTGCTGAAGACGTCAAGAAGGCTTTGGGGCTTCGGCTCGACCACTTTATTGCGCACGGCTGCCTCGCTACCGACCACGGAATCGACTATATGGTCTACTCGCCTGCCTCGGATGAAGAAGTCGAAGAAATATTCCAGAAAGTCATGAACGGCGGAAAAGCAACTATGGAAGAGGCGGACAAGTACAAGACGGCTATTCTTCTTTATCTAGGCGAGCAGTATGCCGAGAAAAATATCGTCATGCAACTTCACTTCGGCGTTCAGAGAAGTGCCAACACCCGACTCTTTAACTCCATCGGTGCCGACACCGGCTTTGACTGTATTCTTACAAAAGACAACTCAAAAGAGCTTGCGGGATTCCTGAATGCTCTTGATTTGAACAATAAGCTTCCAAAGACAATTGTATATTCCCTCAACCCGGGCGACAACGCCATGATTGACACGATTATTGGAAGTTTCCAGGGCACCGAAGCTATGGGCAAGATTCAGCACGGTGCGGCTTGGTGGTTCCAGGATTCAAAGGTCGGAATGGACGCACACATGCGCTCGCTGGCAAGTTTGTCACTTCTCGGCAACTTCGTCGGTATGCTCACTGATTCAAGAAGCTTCCTTTCGTACACAAGGCACGAATACTTCAGAAGAATTCTCTGCGACATCGTCGGCGAATGGGTCGAAAACGGAGAATATCCGAATGATGAAAAGGCTCTTAAAGACATCATCGAGGGCATCAGTTACAAAAATGCCGCCAAGTATTTCGGCATGGAGTAATTTTATAGGATATTGTCACTAAATATCGGATGTTAGCGCCTTCTGAGCTTGAAAGTCACAATTTATTATGCTATAATTACGCAGAAATTATTTTGCGGCAGGATTCGACCAGATGATTTCCGCAAGGAGGAACATTTACACTATGAAAGACACAGCAGATTTTAAGTACGAGGAGTGGAACGAACAGGTTGCGAAATACGGAATTGTCTCCTTCACAACCAGGGACATCACGACGAGTGGACACCTACACAGTCAAGTCGAGCTTGTCATCGTGGAAAGCGGCGAAGTTAGGTTCATGATTGACAACCGTGAGCTCACTATCAGTGCCGGCAACGGAGTACTGATATGCCCGCACACCATTCATTCGATTCAGTACACTCTTCCCGGCTCAGCAAGCACGTTCATTTTCGGAACGGACTTCCTACTCGACTTCATGTCGTTCTTTGAGAGCACCAAGACGCCGTTTGTCGTTCTTGACAAGGAAAGATGCCCGAAGTTTGCTCTGGCTCAGATTCCCTTCTTAATTGAATTCTCCCACGAATACAACGTCGGAAAGACTGTTGTCAAGGGACTTCTGTCGGTTCTTCTTTCGGGAATGATGCCGGCATACTCCGGCGGAGAATTCGAGGAGAGAGAAGAAAGACTTTCGAGCTATCAGGTTTGCAGAAAGCTTCTTGCCTATGTCGACGACAACATCACCTCCGATTTGTCGCTGAAGAGCATTGCGAAGGCTCTCAACATAGTTCCCTGCTATGTTTCGAGCGTATTCTCAAAGAACTTCAACATGACCCTGAACCACTACATAGGCACCAAGAGAATCGCTATGGCGAAAACGATGCTTATAAGTACCCTTAAACCGATGTCGGAGATTGCATATGAATGTGGATTTTCCAGCATCCGTAGCTTCAACAGACGGTTCAAGGAGCTTGAAGGTATGCCGCCGACCGAGTATCGTGAGTCGTTCATGAATCCGGCTAAGAAGAAGCCAGAGCCCGAGAAATCAGAAGAGAACGACGATTGACTCCTGTTTAAGACAAAAAGCAAAGCAGCCCAAAAAATGGACTGCCTTGCTTTCTCTTTTGAACGGGGAAACACCAAAATATATATGTTGAGGTAACTTGTAATCATAACTTGAAGGGATTTCTCTTGACTTTCTTATTACAATTCAAATTTACCACATTTGAAACCGCTATGCAAGTCAGTTTTTTATTACTGACAGCCATATCTACAGAGAAAATATTAAACCTGAAATTCTCAGAATCAGTACTCACGAGGACGAAAAATGCTTTGTACACTTGATAACATTTGGAAATATTTTAACGGAGAGCCGCTTTTAAAAGGCATCAATTTTACCATCAATGAAGGCGAAAGAGTCGGTCTTGTCGGGAGAAATGGCTGTGGGAAGACCACGCTTCTCTCAATCATCACCGGAAACCTGGGCTTCGACCCATCGCCGGAAAATGAGGGCAGACTCAGCTTTTCCGGAAACTGCCGTATAGGATATCTGGAGCAGGGCGTCGGTCTTTCGGCGGAATGTTCGGTTGCTGAAGAAATGCGCAAGCCATTTGCAGAGCTCGACAGAGAGCATGAAAGAATGGTGGAGCTTGAAGAGGCACTTTCCGGCAATCTTTCTGACATTGAGCGAGAAAAGGTAGAAGCTGAATATTCGTCGGTCAGCACGCACTTTGAGAACAACGAAGGCTATTTAATTGACGTCAAGATTAAAACGGTTCTTAACGGAATGGGATTTTCGGGACTGGATTTGACACGGTCTGTCAATTCCCTTTCGGGTGGAGAAAGGACAAGGCTTTCTTTGGCAAAGCTTCTTCTTGAATCGCCGTCTTTACTTATCCTTGATGAGCCGACGAACCATCTTGACTTGGACACGATGACATGGCTTGAAGATTATTTACTCGACTACAAGGGTGCAATCCTGGTTGTCTCGCACAACAGATATTTCTTGGACAAGGTCTGCACGAGAATCTGCGAAATTGAAAACGGCAGGCTGAAATCCTACAGCGGAAACTACAGCTTTTATGTCAAGCAAAAGCGTGAGGACAACCTTCGGCAGGAAAAGCTCTACGAAGCGGAGCAGGAGAAGATAAAAGAGCTACAGTTCTTCATCGACAAGAACCGTGTCAGTGCCACGAGTGCGAAAGCGGCGAAATCGAAGCAACACATGCTAGACAGAATTGTCGAGAACGCTGTCGAGAAGCCGAAGATGTATGAGAAGTCGGCAAAAATCAGGCTCGAATACGACATCGAACCGCCGAAGGAGGTTTTCTCGGCGGAAAATGTCGACATCTCAGCTGGCGGGAAGGTGCTTCTTGAAAGCTTTTCTCTCAATATGAGAAGAGGAGATAAAGTCGGAATTATCGGTAAAAACGGAACCGGAAAGACTACAATCTTAAAGACCATTCAGGGCATAAATCCTCACACGAAAGGCAGAATCACCTGGGCTCAGAATGTGAAGATTGCCTATTACGACCAGAAAAACGAATATCTGAATCCGAATAATACAGTCATCGAGGAGATTCACCACCGGTACCCACGGATGACCGACTACGAAGTGAGAAGCGTTCTCGGAAGCGTTCTTCTCACGGGAGAAAACGTCTTCAAGGAGGTCGGAGTCATCAGTGGCGGAGAAAAGACGAAATTGAGCTTTGCGCTGATGTCATTGAAGCGTGGAAACTTCCTGGTTCTCGATGAGCCGACAAACCATCTCGACATCTCTACAAAAGAAGTGCTGGAAGATGCTCTGAAGGATTTTATCGGAACGATTCTCTTTGTATCGCACGACAGGTATTTACTCAACAAGATTGCCGACAGGGTTGTCGAAATCCGTGACGGAAAGGCTTATGAGTACAAGGGCAACTACGACGACTATCTCAGGGCAAGAGAAATTGAAAAGGCTGATGAGATGAAGGCGGCAGTTCCCTCTCCGAAACCTATAGAGAAAAAGCAGTACCGCACAAAATCACAGCGTGCTGAGGACGTGAGAAAAAAGCAGGAGATTTCGGAGCTCGAAAAAAAGATTTCTAACCTTGAAAAAGAGATTTCCGAGACGGAAGAACTGATTTGTCAGCCGGAAATTGCTTCTGATTATCAAAAAATGACTGAGCTGTGTCAGTCACTTGAAGACAAGAAAAACGAACTCAGCGAACTGATGGACCAATGGCTTGAAATGCAAGACTGAACGAATGAAATATTTTCACATCTTATTTGTGTCGTGCTCAATTTATAAAATGGCTTGCTTGCGGGATTTTCAAAACTTTTTTCTCAAAAATCGCTTGAAATTATATTGACTTTTGTCGAAAATAGTGATATCCTATTGTTACGTCAAAAAATATGAATTTGCATTTGGAGGTGTCAGCATTGCAGGAATTTTATTTTGCACTTTTAGGTGACGAGGTTAATCTGCCGCTGTATGTAACTGGTGTTGGCTCGACCGACCCGGAAAGGCATTGCGTCAGACCGACCGGGCACGTTTACAACCAGGTAATATATACAGCTAAAGGTGAAGGAATCCTAACAATCGATGGCGAGGAGTACAGGGTTCCCGAAAACTCCGGTTTCTTCCTTCCAGCCCACTATCCGCACGACTATCTTTCAAAAGAGGGCGTTGATTGGGAAACTCACTGGGTGTCCTTCTCGGGTGCCGCATGTGAACCGATTTTGGAGAGCTTGGGGCTTTCAAAGCCTGTTGTTTTCAGAACCGGCGACCTTTCTTCAATCGAGAGAATCTGGGAGAAGATGTTAAGGACCATTCACTCGACAAAGATTCATTCGGGTCACCACAACTCGTCCCTTATCTATTCGTTCCTTATCGAGCTTAACAAGGTTATCTCCTGCCCTGTTTCTCCGAGAGAGAATCACTGCATGGAGCAGATTAAGCTCATCATGGACTATATCGACCAGAACTACATGAAGGACATTACGCTTAACGACATGGCGAAGGTTGTTAATCTGTCGCCGCAGTATATCTGCCGTATCTTCAGAGAGACCCTCAACATGAGACCGTTTGAGCACCTCACAAAGAAGAGAATCTTTGAGGCGAAGAATCTTCTCATGGACACGAAACTCTCCATCAACAGCATCTCGAAGGCTGTCGGCTACAACGATTGCAGTTACTTCTGTGCCGTCTTCAAGAGACAGGAGAAGATTTCGCCTGCCGAGTATCGTTACCTTTACGCCGATAAGAACACCGGCAAAAGCACAACCGACCAGGACCCCGACAACAAGAGAATCCCGCCGGATACGCTTTGAACCTAGCAAAAATAATCCCGTGCTACTTTAAGTAACACGGGAATTTTTTATGTCTGTTTGGATTAGTGAACAACGTCTTCGTCATAGACCGAGGCTTCGGGCATATCCCAAGCGTGGTGGTCGGTGTGAAGAAGGTGGTGCGACTTTTCTCCGCAGGGCTCGCCGAGGTAATCCTTGTAGATTGCCTTGATTTCGGGGTTCTCGTGGGAGAATCTAAGAGTGTTGGCACTGTCGTAGTTATAGAGGACCTTTCCACGCTCAGTAGCACGCTCTTCGTTATAGTGAATCGGCTGTCCGCCGCCTCCGACGCATCCACCCGGGCAAGCCATGACTTCGACGAACTGGTATTCAACCTCGCCACGTCTGATTGCACGGATAAGTCTTCTGGCATTTCCTAAGCCATTTACGACCGCCGCCTTGACAGTGATTCCGCCTACGTTATATTCAGCCTCTGTCCAGGGCTTGTCGCTTCCGAGAGCACGAACCGCCTTGAAGGTTTCGTCGGCATTCGGGTTCTCGCCTGTGAGGATATAGTAGCAGGTTCTCAGAGCCGCTTCCATAACTCCTCCGGTGGTTCCGAAGATGACTGCGGCACCGGTGCCAGTTCCCAAAGGCGAATCGAAATCTTCCTCAGGAAGAGCCGCAACATCAATCTGGTCTGCCTTTATCATGCGGCACATCTCACGGGTAGTGAGTGAGAAGTCGACGTCCTTGCAACCATCTGCGGCATCGTTGATGCTCGGAATGTCGAGCTCCGCCTTCTTTGCTGTGCAAGGCATAATCGAGACGCAGACGATGTTCTCGGGGGCAACGCCAAGCTTCTCTGCGAAGTAGGACTTGGTGACTGCGCCGAACATCTGCTGGGGAGATTTTGCGGTTGAAAGCTGGTCGACCATGTCGGGGTACTGGCTCTTTAAGAACCGAACCCAACCAGGACAGCAGGATGTGAACATCGGGAACTTCTTGCCCTCCGGGTGCTTGATTCTCTCTAAGAACTCGGTTCCCTCCTCCATGATGGTGAGGTCGGCAGAGAAGTTGGTGTCGAAGACATAGTCAAATCCGACACGTCGCAATGCCGCGGCAAGACGCTTTTCGGTGGCGACTTCGGGAGAAAGTCCGAACTCTTCGCCCCATGCGGCTCTTACAGCAGGTGCAACCTGAACAACGGTAATCTTGTCCTTGTCGTCCATTACGCCGTTTACGCCGATAATGGCTTCCGTGTCGTCACGGGTGTGAAGTGCGTTTGTCGGGCAGTGAGTGATGCACTGACCGCAGAATGCGCAATCTGCTTCTTCGAGACTGCGGTGGTTGGAAACGCCGACGGTTGTGTGGGCGCCGGTTCCGACCATGTCCCAGATTCCTAACGACTGAACCTTCTGGCAGACGGAGACGCAACGATAGCACTTGATGCACTTGCTCTCATCACGGATGATGGGGAGCTTGTCGTTCCACTTGTCTGCGGGATATTCGGTCTTAAAGCTTAATGTGTCGCTGATTCTGAGAGTTGAAGCGATGTTCTGGAGCTGGCAGGTGCCGTTACGGAAACAGGACGGACAGTTGACTCTGTGCTGGCTTAAAAGAAGCTCGATGTTGGTTTTTCTTGCTTCACGAACTCTTGTTGTATCTGTATGGATTACCATGCCCTCGCTACACACGTTGTCGCATGCAATGACAAGGCGGTCGATTCCCTCAACCTCAACTATGCAGGCACGGCAGGCACCGATTTCGTTGATGCCTTTGAGGAAGCAAAGAGTCGGGATATTTATGCCGATTTTCTTTGCGGCATCGAGTATTGACGTTCCCTCTTCAACCTGAACGGGGGTGTTGTTAATAATTACGTTTACCACTGTTTCTTTCTCCCTCCCTTAAATATTCCGCAACCGAAGTGGTCGCAACGGAGGCATCTTGATGCTTCCTGGCAGGATTCCTTTTCGGTCATCTTGATTTCCATCAGCTCGAAGTCGTTTCTGCGCTCGCCCGGTTCACGTTCGGACATGTTGATTCTTCCGCAGTACGGACGGTCGGTGAGATTCGGGTCGGGAATTTCGACATCGGTGGTGATTGTATGGTTGTAGCCTAAGTAGTAGTCGATATTTGCGGCGGCAACCTTTCCGGCGGCGATAGCTCTTATCGCAGTCTTCGGTCCGGTTACGCAGTCGCCTCCGGCGAATACGCCGGGAGCATTCTCGACTTCTGTCCAGTCGTCGCCCTTAATGACGCCTCTTACAACCGGGATTCCGGAGGATTCGAGCTTGTAGAAGTCGATTCCCTGTCCGATTGCAACGAGTACTACGTCGCAAGGGATTCTCTTGTCTTCAAGACCGGATGGAGACGGATTCATTCTTCCGTTCTTTATAAGACCGGGCATATAGGGAGTAGCCCAGAGAGCCGCAACCTTGCCGTTTTCGTCGGTTTCTATCTTCAAAGGTGCATGAAGGTCAACCATGATTGCACCCTCAGCGATTGCACCGTCAACCTCTTCAGGAAGAGCTGTCATGTCCTCCTTACGGCGGCGATAGACGATTGAAACGCTTTCAGCACCACATCTGATTGCGGAACGTGTGCAGTCCATAGCGACATTTCCGCCACCGATTACGCAAACCTTCTTGCCGGTGAGATTTGGGATATTTCCGTCGCCGATTCCGCCCAGGAAGGAAACCGCAGACCAGACGCCCTCGGCGTCCTCGCCCTCGATTCCGACCTTCTTGTCGGTGTGAGCGCCGATTGCGATATAAACGGCGTCATACTCCTCGCGGAGCTTTTCCATTGTGTATTCGCCCTCGCCGATTTTCGTGTTAAGCTTGACCTCAACGCCGGTTGAGAGAATGCAATCGATATCACTCTGGAGTCTCTCACGGGGAAGTCTGTATGCAGGGATGCCATAGATTAACATTCCGCCGAGCTTCGAGTGTGCCTCGAAAACGGTGCACTGGTGTCCCATAAGCTGTAAATAATAAGCACATGAAAGTCCGGAAGGTCCGCCGCCGACGATTGCAACACGCTTTCCTGTGGACGGAGCACATTCGGGTGCGGGGACAACTCCTGCTCCTTCAACAGCCGCTCTCTTCAAGCCACGGATATTGACGGGTGCATCGAGAAGAGTCCTTCTACATCTTGTTTCACAGGGATGCTCACAGATAAGAGCACAAGCGGTCGGGAACGGGTTGTCCTTCCTGATGAGTTTGACGGCATCGGCATATCTTCCCTCGCCAACGAGAGCGATATAGCCGGGGATGTCGACGCCTGCGGGGCAGTTGCCTACGCAAGGAATACTCATCGGAGTTCCGGCGAAGCAGTGATGCTTCTCAATATGGGATATGTAGTCCTCACGGAAACCGTCGAGTCCCTTCAAGACCATCTTTGCCGCCTCAAATCCTATTGCACAGTCAGCCGATTCGGCGATGACGTGCGCAAGTTTTTCAATCTTTGACAGGGTGGAGTCGTCTCCTCTTCCATCAAGGACGTCCTCCAATAAATTACCCAGCTGTGCAAGTCCCACTCTGCATGGTACGCACTTGCCACAGGTCTGGGCATGACACATTCTAAGAAAAGCCAGAGTCAGGTCGACAGGGCAAACATCCGAAGAACTTGCGGCAATCCGCCGCTCCATATCCTTGTAAATACCCTCGACAACCGTCTCAGCCCGGCTTTCAGTCATCAGTGCAAGTCTAGACAAGCTATCACGCTTCCTTTCATACAAACATTTCGACAAATATTATAACACGGTTTTTAAAAAAATACAAGCGGAAACAGAGGCTAACTGAAAGTTTTTTGGGAATTGTCGCCCTGCGGTTTTGCGGGCGGATGATATCCGCCCCTACATGATTGTCGCCTGCGGCGCCGCTTCCTTCGATGCAAAAAAGCCCGAGACTTAGCTCAGGCTTCTTGTTGTTTGTTTTCTTCTGCTTTTTTCAGCCGTCGGCGTTTTTCCTGGATGCCTTTCAGGGAGCGACCGATTTTCTCTGATAGCTCGCTGTCGGGGATGGAGTGGTCGAGAACCAGCCGGATTTCTTCGTCAGTCCAGGCACGCTTCGGATACTTGTTTGCCGTCTTGCCATAGTACCGCTTGCGATCAATCTTCTTCCGGTGTCGAACGTGCTCGGCTTTTATCTCGGGGGCTATTCTTCTCATCAGTCGTCATATATAAGTCCGCCGCCACCTACCTCACCACCACCAGCTGCGTCGCTAATACTACATATGATATAAACATCATCATCCATAGCAATCATTTCAAAACTAGGCTCTTCATATGCACCAGTCGTTTCTTTATCCATAAAAAATTCCTCCTTAGTTTTGCGCTTTGGAGGAAAACAGGTATTAAAAATCCTCCGTTGCACTTGTTTGATAGTGTCCGGAGGTTTGGAATGGGCAGATGATTCTTCGGAAATATTTTCCGCAGGAACCATTACCCCCCGAAATGAATATTGTGGTCGTGTTTTTATCATCTCTTCCACAACATGTCTATATTATAGTACGCTTTGTGGGGGTTGTCAAGAGGTTTTTGAAAAAATTTTTGGGAGAAGGAAAAATTATTTTGAGGCGACTGCGCATATCAGCTCCAACTACAAAATTTTTTCTATAGTGCAACTTTTTTACCGAAAATTGACACTAATTAAGTGACGACCGGTGGTTTTCATCGGGCGGTGAAAACGAAAGGAGTCTTTATTATGAAAACAAAAACATCCGTCAAGGTTAATATTAGTTCTTTTAACTCCAGTACGCATCCGGGAGTGTCTCACCATTAGCTACCCCGAATGATGCGTGATTAGCTCCCTAAAAACAGGTTTTTGAGCAGTTTGCGGCAAGCCCGCAAATTGTCGATTCGGGAATCTGTATTTGAAAGGACTAATTCATAATGATATATTCTGACGGACTCACAAGCCCCGCCATCGTCTATGAGCAGGAACCTCTGCTGGATGGGTTGATGGGTTGATGGAGTCCTCTTGACACAACCTAGTATTTGTGCTATAATCATCCCGTAATTGTATCAAATGAGACAAAAAACGGGGTGATTTTTTGGCTGGTGGAAAGAAGATGGCGGAGATTTTGGGGTCGACTTTTCTTTTTGAGGGAGTTCAGGCGGAGGAAATCTTAGAGTTTATCCGGGAGTTTTCCTGCGAGGAGAAATGCTACCCAAAAGGCGAGATTATCTTTTCGCCGGAGAAGTTTCAGAGGGTGCTGGGAGTGGTTATTTCCGGAAAGATTGCCGTTACCAAGGGCAGGCTTTCGGTGAGTGAACTTACTTCCGGAAATCTTTTCGGGGCGGCGGCTCTTTTCAACAACGAGCCGGAATATGCTTCCACGCTGACTGCGAAAACTGCCGCTACTGTCCTCTATTTCAGCCAGGAAGCAATCCTCACGCTTATCAATCGGGACGATAGAATCAGGATGAACTATATCCGGTATCTTTCAGCCCGGATTCGGTTCTTGTCCGAGAAGGTTGACACTCTTGGTGAAATCAGCAGCGAAAAACGGCTGGCGAGGTTTCTTCTCAAAAATGCCGACGACAAAGGACAGGTTTCGGGTTGCAACTTCTCCGAAATTGCCGGAAGGCTCGGAATCGGGAGAGCTTCACTCTATCGGGAGCTCACGAAGCTTGAAGAAGCGGGAGTCATCCGAAAGGACCGGAACGGCGTTGAAATACTCGACCCCGAAAAATTGTCTCAGCCATAAAGAAAGGAAATTGTCATGACAAAACTAAAAAGAATTATCGCACTGATTATGGCACTTATGCTTGTTCTTGCTTTCTCGGGTTGTTCGGGGGAGGAAGCAGGGACGGAGATTAATATAGCTGTGCTTTCGGGTCCTACCGGAATTGGCGCTGTGTATCTTATGGAAGCAAACGACGCAGGCGATACTACGAACATATATAACTTCACCGTAAGCTCGGCGAACGATGATGTGACTGCCGGACTTATCAACGGGGATTACGACATTGCCGCTGTTGCTACAAATCTCGCCGCAACTCTCTATAACAAGACCGAAGGCGGAGTTCAGATTTGCGCCTTGAACACCTACGGGGTTCTCTATATCCTTGAAAACGGCAATTCAATCCAGAGTGTTGAAGACCTCAGAGGCAAGACAATCTACGCAACCGGTCAGGGTGCGAATCCGGAGTATGTACTCGACTATATTCTCTCCGAGAATGGCATCGACCCGGAAAACGACGTCACTATTGAGTTTATGGATTCCAGTGCCCTTGTCACTCTCATGGCATCGGGTGAAGCTGAAATCTGTATGCTCCCTGTTCCGGCTGTCACGAACGTAATGATTCAGAATTCAGACGTGAGAATCGCTCTCGACCTTACCGAAGAGTGGAACAACGTCACCGACGAGGGCGAGCTCACGATGGGTTGCGTCGTCGTAAGGACTGAGTTTGCGGAAGAGCACCCGGAAGCAGTTGAGGCGTTCCTTGAAGAGTACGCCGAGTCAATCAAGAACGTACAGGCAAATGTCGAGCACGCCGCAGAGCTCTGCGAGACCTACGGAATCGTTGCAAAGTCAGCTGTTGCCAAGAAGGCTATCCCAGACTGCAACCTCTGTTGCATCACCGGCGATGAGATAAGAACCACTATTGAGCCATACTACACTGTTCTCTACAATGCAAATGCCTCGTCAGTAGGCGGAGCTATCCCCGATGAAGACTTCTACTTTACGAAGTAATCGGGCTTTAAGAATCCTGCTCCCGACTGTTTTCTGGCTTGCAGTCTGGCAGATTGCCGCAACTGTCGTCGGGCAGGAACTTCTTATTCCGACGCCGGTTGCAGTTTTAAAGAGATTTTGCGAGCTCGTTGTCACATCCGACTTCTGGGTTGCCGCAGGTATGAGCTTGCTCAGGATTTTTGTGGGAGCATTCTTAGGAGGACTGTTGGGAATACTGCTGGCGGCTCTGACTTCGAGATTTTCTCTGATTGACATGATTATCTCCCCTGCCCTTCGGGTTATCCGGGCAATTCCCGTGGCGAGCTTTATTATTCTCGTTCTCTTATGGGTGAGAAAAGGTGCGGTTCCGGCGGTGATTTCCGGGCTTATGGTTATGCCGGTCATGTGGGAAAGTGTGTCAGTCGGGATTAAATCGGTCAACCATGAGCTTCTTGAAATGGCGAACTGCTACGAGATGAGCTCTCTTTCAAAAATCAGACGAATATATCTGCCGTCGGTCAAGCCAAACCTCATCGGCGGAATCAGGAATTGCGTCGGGCTTGCATGGAAATCGGGGGTTGCGGCGGAGGTCTTGTGCCTTCCCAAAAATGCCGTCGGCTCGCAGGTCTACTACTCGAAGATTTACCTTGAAACGCCGTCGCTGTTTGCATGGACGATTACGGTTGTACTCCTGTCGCTGATTTTGGAAAAGCTGATTTTTCTCATTCTGAGAGACAAGAAAGCCGGTGATAGTCTTGAAAATTGAGAATTTATCCTTTTCTTATGGTGAGAAAAAGGTTTTTGAGAACTTTTCTCTCACTCTTCCTGACAGTTGCATTACCGCCATTTCCGGAGAATCCGGTTGTGGGAAGACGACATTGCTCCGGCTGATTGCAGGGCTCGAAAAGCCGCAGTCAGGCATCATCGAATTGCCAAAAGACATAGCTTTCATGTTTCAGGAAAATCGACTTCTTCCCTGCCTTGATGTTTCGGAACAGCTTGCGGCGGTTCTGCCGAAGGGCACAGATGTTACGAAGTACCTTCAAGCTGTTGAGCTAGAAAACGAGGCGCACTCCCCTACCAGCAAGCTGTCAGGCGGCATGAAGCGGAGAGTTTCGCTTGCAAGGTGCCTTGCGTTTGCGGAGGTGTGCCATAAAAAACTCATACTTCTCGACGAACCGTTCACAGGGATTGATTCCGAAAGAGTGACAAGAATCATGGGGTTCATAAGAAGCCTTAATGTTCCGGTTATCTATTCGGCGCACGATAAAGAAGCTTTGGAGCTTGCGGATGTGGTGATTTCAATTCGTAATTCATAATTCTTAATTCGTAATAAAAAACTCCTCCGATGGAAAAACCATTAGAAGAGTTTTTATTTCTGTTCTTTTTCCACATTTCAGCGCATTATTTTCTAAAACAGCGGTCCCCAGACAGCGTTATCTGTCAACTCGGTAGCAACTGACAACTCATTGTCTTTGGATTCTTCAGTTATAGCTGTGCCATCAGTTATTGAATCTGATGATGTCACAATTTCCGTATACCACAACACTGATGTTGATGATTGAATCGTCGATTGACTTGTAGTAGCCGTTGTCTCAGGAAGTATCTCTTCGTCCTCAAGGTCGACACTATCCTCATCATCCAGCTCTATAACATCTTCGTCATCGACATTACATACCGTTACCGGATTTTCTTCATCCTTAGCTACAGTAGTCGTAATTGTTGTTATCTCGGCAGATTCCAATGTTGTCGTTTCCACAGCGGTCTCGACAGAAGAATATTCCGTGACTGTGGTCGACGTTTCTGTGATAATTATCTCATCCGACATCTCGGTTACAGTTGTCACCGCTGGTTCAGCCTCAATGGCATTAGCAGTCGCCTCCGCCTCAGTGATAATCTCATTTGATTGCTTTCCTGTCCTTACAACCATCACTGCAACACAACAAAGCAAAATCAGCGACGCTATGCACAATACTGCAATAACTGTTTTTTTAATGTCTTTACTTTTCATATTCACTTGAAAAGCTCCCCAAATGTTCCTCTTCCAGTTCCACTATCGTCGTCTAAATTGTAACTTCCTCCATTACTCAGCACTACAACATCATTAAATTCAAAGATAACTATCTCCATCTCTGCTTTCTCGTATTCCATGATAATTAAGCTCCTTCCCTAAAAGAATAACATGAATAGTGACTATTCACTCTCAGAACCACTCTCGGAAATCATACTGCTGATAACGAAAGTATTGCTTTCTCCATAAACGGTAGTACCATCTAAGGTCACCCAATAAGCTTCGGCTGTAATATCACTATCAAATACTGATGCGGGAATTTCCATTAGTGTATAAACATCAAAATAGTTTGAAGCACTGCAGAAGCTCTGCGGTTCATAGACATACTCCGTCTCACCATCTGTACCAACAATACTGCTATAAACGGTATTTGTTTTTACGGTTACTGTTACTTCGCCAATTGTTATATTGAATCCGACCAGCGAATAATCAAGAACATCTACCGTGCTTACAAAGCGCATATCAGTTGTCTCATAAGTAGACTCTGTACCAGCAGAAATCTGTGCTCCGGTTGTCAGGACATTTGCATCTACAAACTTGGCATATGCATCAGTTCCCGTCGGGAATTCTGTCAAAGCCTTATAGCTAATGCCATCCTCAGAAAGCGAATACCAACCGGCAAACAAGTACCCCGCTTCTAGGTGCCCAGCTTCCGCATACGTTGCAGATGTTACGGGATAAGCTTCTTTAGAATAATATCCGTCAGTGCCGATATAATCGCCGGAAACCAGCACATACATAATAGCTTCATCTTCGCCATACTCTATAGTAGCAGGAATCTTGATTGTACTTTCAGTATCACTGCTGATGCCAAGGTAAATGCCTTTCATAGCAGAATAGTACCCCGCATAATCCCCCTCAGTAATCACTTCTGTAGGAATATACCCCTCAGCACACCAATCTTCTTCCAATGCACTTGAGAAGTAACCACCGGCGATAGCTATATTGCTATATGAAGAATAAGTAAGATCTAATTCCAAAACCGAATCACCAGTAACTATAACCGTCGAATCCTCCGGAACAGTCAAATACTTGGTTATTTTCAAAGCACATGTTCCGCCTGAAACTTCTCCCCCATTTAATGTTACCCTTTGAGATATATTAGCTGAGGTCTGTTGAATCCCATATGTCTTACCATAAACTGTGCCACCTGATACTGTAACTGATGAACTGGAAGATTGAAATATTCCCCAACTATTTGCGCTTGTTATTGTTCCACCGGTAATTACAAGACCATTGCTTACTTCCATATAAACAGCACCGTTATTAGTTCCTTCTAGTGTCCCTCCCTCGACAGTCGCCGAAGCATATGTAGCCAGTCTCAAAGCTCGATAACCAGAAGTTGTTCCACCCTTAACAGTCAAAGAAGCATAATTCGCAACTAAAATTGCATAACTAATTGACGTATATGTATTTGTTATACACCCCGTCTGCTCTTCAGAGCTATCACTGATTGTCAGACTTACATCACTACCGGAAACATACAACATCGCCGTAGTTCTACCGCTAACGCTACCACTGATAGTGTGCCCGTAAAGATCAATTTCAAGCGACTTATCTACTGTAACCGTTTCACTTACAGTGGTATCTTTCAGAATAGTTATGGTGTCTCCCTCAGATGCCGATGAAACAGCAATTGCGAGTGTACTATGGTAAGTAATTTCTCCGTTCGTAGAAGAAGTTACAGATAAAACTGCATTTTCGCTTGTTGCTTCTACTACCTGATAAGAGCAACTGTTTACTTCTTCTGAAAGCTCTTCACAAGCATATCCGGAAGTACAAAACTCTGTAACATCTGAGCTAAAATAGCCACCATCAACGGAAATACTGCCATATTGATATATGTTAACAGCACTATAATTTTTGCCGACTATATATCCGCCTGATATGGTTACACTTGCATGAGGATTAGACCTTATGTATATGCCATAAGACTTCCCACTTACATGTCCTCCAGTTATATTTACTTTTTCTGAACATCCAGATTGATCTAAATATACTCCATATGTTGTATTTTCTACTGAACCAATCACCGTGTTATCGCCGGAGATATTTAGTGTTCCATTATAAACGAGCACGCCTATCCACGAAGATGTGATTGTTCCTCCAGATATATTTAAAACACCTTGTGCGCCTATGTGTACTCCCCGATTTGTCGCGACAATTGTTCCGGAGTTGATATTTAATACGGCACTACTGCCACTAACCATAATGCCGTATTGATTATCCGCAACTATTCTTCCATTTTCTTTTCCGTCCATTATAGTAAGAATACCAAGCACATATATAATCTTATCATCAGCAAAATCTTCCGACTGGCTTATAGTGCAGCCGTTTAAGTCCAAGGTTATGGTGTATGTGGAGGCAGGGATGGTGAGGGAGGTGTCTAGTTCTACATCGGAAAGCAGGGTTATTGTTACATCACTTGAAGCTGCACTTGCAGCTGTTATGGCTTCTTCAAGAGTACCATATTCATCTCCACCAATAGAAGCAACCGGCGAAGCGGTTTCTTCTGTATTATCATCAGCTATTGCACTGATTGTTAGAAGAACAACTGAAATCAAGACGCTGATTATAACGCACAAAAGCCTTTTTACCATAAAAAAATACCTCCTTGACGCCAAGGAGGACAAAATACAAATATAAAACTCCTCCAAAGCACTATTAGTTAGTGTTGGAGGTCGAAAATTGGGCACACAGAAGGTGTTACCCCCCCACACAAATTACGTAGATTGAACATTTCACATAATGCTCACCTTATGTTGAAATTGTAGCATACTATTTTGCGGTTGTCAAGACCTTTCTACTCGGATTTTAAAATTATGTTGGGGATAAAAAAACACCCGCAGGAAATCCCGCAGGTGGGTTTTGCTATCAGAGTACTATCGAATTGATGGTCTCAATCAAATCTACTACCGACGAACGGGTTACTAGTGAAGTTGGTTCGCCATTTATCACTGCAAGGCAGTAGGTGCCGTCATAGCGGTAGAGCTCGACCGTGACTTCGGGGTAGTTCTCGTTGTCGAGATAGGCAGTGAGGCTGACTTCAAGCTTGCCGTCGGCTTCCTCACCGGTGTAGCTCTCGGCGGTTACTGCGTCGATTGCGGACTCGATGTCGTCGATGTCGACTTCAACTCGGTAGTTCGAAATGTCGTCGTCCTCAGCCAAGCTGTCGGCGTCGATGACTTCGCCGTCGTAGTAGTAATAGTAAACTCTGTCGGACTCTTCGTCGTCGGGGTCACTGAGCTCCGAATAGATGGTGTAGGTGACGTCCTCGATGGTAAAGTCGAGCTGATAGATGCTCGAATAGTCAGCTGTCAGGACTTCGGCGTGGCGGAAATCGTCATAGGAGCAAGCGATGAGATAGTTGTATCTGTTCGTTGCCAGCTCATAGATAATCTGGGAGTCGTTTACCCGAACATAGAGGCTAAGACTCGAAATGTCGACTTCCGCATCTTCGTCTTCCGAATCTTCAAGCTCTTCCTGAGCTTCGGCGAGTTCGTCCTGATTGACACCTATCGTGAGAGTAAGAGTCTCGGTGGTGGTGACCTCCTCGCCGTCGTCATCCGTTTCGGTGACGGGATAATCAACTGTTATCGTGAGGACAGGATTGTTCATGCCGTAGAGCTCGAGCTCGTCCTCCGAAGCGTTATAGGTGACATAATCGCTGAGACCTGTGTTACGGATATAGCCGAGATATGTCTCGATGTTATCAGTATCAAGCGGCAGGTCGCTGTCCGAAACGAAATAGGTGTCGTCCGAGCAGTAGGTGTTTGTGCTGTCCGCTTCAAAGTAAATTGAGTAGTTCTCGACGCCGGTGAAGGTGAGTTCAACAGCTTCGGAGAATGAGCCGATTGTGTCGTCCTCAATCATGTCGCTGAGCTCAACGTCGTAGGTATCGTACGGGTCGACAACTGCGAGATAGACGTTTCCGTCGCCGATGGAGACGTAGCGCTCGCTGTCAAGGGTCGAGAAGTTGCCGAGAGTGATTTCGTAAGAAGTCTCGTCGTCAAGAGTTATGTTTATAGTCATAACTGGGTCGTCGAGACCATACTGTGAGTAGTCGTCAACCTCTTCGATGATGAAGTCGGCTTCGTACTCTTCAAAGATGCTTAAGAGATTCTCGATTTCCGAAGTGCTCGTTGGGAAGCCGGAATCGTCGTCATAGAGCCAGGAACCGGTCTCGGAGTTGAGAGTGAAGCCGAGAGCCGTGTCATCAACTTCCCAGGATACAGAAGAAACGCTATCAGTGGAGATAGACAAGATTATCTCATTCGAGTTCTGAATCTGCTCCTGCTTTTCGTTATAGAAGGACACGAGAACCGTCGCCACACAGAGGACAACCAGAACCACAAGCAGAATTACTATTTTTCTCAGTCTCTTAGTCATTTCTGCGACCTCCTTCTTCTGACAAGCACGATAACGCCGATTCCGATGTAGATTATCGGGATGATGCCTATCATGAGGACTTTAAGGCGTGAGGCGTTCGATTCCGAGATTGTGAGGTAGCTGTAATCCAAACTTCGACTGCTGATTGCAAGTGCTTCACGCTCGCCTATCATGTCGGATATGGCATTGATTGCGAGGTCGACGTTTGCGCCGGAGGAATAGGAGTTATAGTATTCATCCAGGAATGCCGCCGCAGAAACCCAGACCATCCGTCCGCCCTCGTTACTCTCGATTGAAACCGCTACAGAGAACGGTCCATCGATATCTCCCTCTTCCTCTTCATAGGTGTCGAGTGCATAGCCGGCAATCTTTGAGAACGATGTGTCGGAAGTTGTCAGGAGTGAGGTTACAGTGCCGTTTTCGTTTGAGTCTGAGATTGTGAGTCCCGATGAAATGCAAAGAACTGCGTAGTAGTTCTCGTCAATAAGGGCATCCGTGATATCGGTGCTCTCGATATTCGGAAGAAGAAGGTACGGATAGTAAGCATAGTTATTTCTGTCCGCTTCGACCACTACGCCCTCTTCAACGGTTACGCCGTAGTATTCAAGAAGGCTGTTGAGGTTAGTGAATGTAACGTCGGAAAGCGGTCCCGCAATTACCATCAGCTTGCCGCCGTTATAGACCCATTCGGTGAGCATTGTGGCTTCATCCTCGGAGATGTCGCTTTGCGGCTCGTAGATGAGGACGCAATCGGCATCCTCGGGGACTTCGTCGACTGTGAGAAGTGAAAGAGATTCGGTCTCGATGTTCGACTTCTCAACCTGCCCGGCGAATGTTTCCGGCAAATCAAGCTCGCCGTGACCTTCCAGGATATACATCTTAGGCAAATCCTCGGTTACGACATAGTCGATGGCGGAGGTTATCGAGCCTTCGCCGTCGAACGAACTCGTCACAGAGAGTGTGTTTGAGTACATGCTATAGGACTGCTGATAGATATCCGACCACGGGATGTAGCGATATCTGTCGCCGCACTCGACAACAAGGCTATTATTTGAAACGGTTTCGTCGGTGTATTGCTCTGCAAATGTCGGATAGACATCGGGGTTTCTCTTGACGACGGATATGTGGTCGGAAAGGCTCTCATACTTCGCCAACAGGTTTTCGAGTATTGTATTCTCCTCGCCCGACTGGACTATCCAGTAGATAGTAACGTCGTCTTCAAGGTTATTGAGAACTACTTTTGTGTTGCTCGTGACAGAATAAAGCTGTGCCGAGCTGATGTCAAGCTGTGTCCATGTGGACGGGAGCGTCGATGCAAGCACGTTTACTACAATCAGAACCGCCAAAACGACAGCCGTTATGATAAGCGAGTAGCTTCCGCCCTGAAAAGCAAGACGGTTGAGCGTGTTTCGGGAGTTCTTTGATTCACTATTCTTTCCCATCAGTTATACCTCCTCTTTTCAAGCGACTGCACCGTCAGGAACAGGAAGAAGACAATCACCGTGAGATAGTAGATAATGGCGGTAACGTCGAAGATGCCGTCGATGAAGACATAGAATCTCTCAAACAGCGAAAGCTGTGCCATGATGTCAGGAACCAAGCCCTCGAACATCGAGCTGTCGATGATGAAGAGCATCATGATTATCGCCACAAGTGCAAGTCCGATGGTGTAGGCGACGTTGTCATTCTTCGTAAGATACCGGATTAGGAACGCAAAGAGCACCGCTATGACGGCGAGTGTGATTGCGCTTCCGAAGGCGGTTGCGGAGACATACTCGGAAATGGTCACGCTGAAATAGTTGAAGAGGATTACCGCCAGGCTTATTCCTGCGGCGATGCCCTGATTTTCCGTCAAGGACGAGATGAACGTGCCGATTGCAATAAGAGCGGCGCCCATCATAAAGAAGGCGAATATCGAGCCATAGGAGGTCGGGAGGTAAACATCGCCATACTGCGCGAAGATAAGCGGATAGATGCTAACAACGCAAAGCGGAATCAGGAACACTGTCAGTAGCGACAGATACTTGCCTATTACGACCTGAGTTGTCGTTATTGGAAGCGCATAGAGGAGCTGGTCAGTCTTCTGGCGCTTCTCCTCTGCGACGACCCTCATCGTGAGAATCGGGACTATAATGATAAGAATCAGACAGCCGTAATATAGAACATACTCGAAGTTCGCTATCGTCTGGTTGATATTATAAATCATTGCGCCGACGCCGGTTATAATCAGCAGGAATGCCCCGAAGAAATAGGCAGTCAGCGAATGGAAATAGCTTTTTAGCTCATGCTTCAGTACTGCTATCATCTGCTTCAACCTCACTTTCTTCGGGTTTTTCTTGTATTGCTTCGGGATTTTCGGAAGCCTCAGAAGCAGTTGTATCTTCTGTAAGCTCGATGAACACGTCTTCAAGATTTACCTGCTTCAGTGCCATTTCAAGAAGAACTATATCTGCGCCTGCAAATGCCTTGAAGAGTTGCCTCGACATGTCGTAGATTTCCTTCATGTCGGTCTTTATGCGGACGGTTGTATAACTCTCGCTTTCCTGATGCTCAGGATATACTGTCTCGGTGATGCCGGAAAGTCTCGAAAGAATCTCCCCGACTTTCTCCTTTCCGGCTTCTGCCGTAAGAGTAATCTCGTTAGGAGTGAGAAGGTCGTGCATGAGCTTCTCCGGCTCGCCGAAGGCTACAAGTTTTCCGTGGGAGATGATCATTATCTCGTCGCAGATGGTCTGAACCTCGGAAAGAATATGTGAGCTGAAAATAACAGTGCGGTGCTGTCCGAGCTCCTTTATAAGGTCTCTTATCTCGATAATCTGTATCGGGTCGAGACCTACTGTCGGCTCATCAAGGATTATTACCTTCGGGTCGCCTAAGAGTGCCTGTGCGATTCCGACACGCTGTTTATAGCCCTTTGAGAGAGCAGAAATCCGGCGATTTCGCATTTCGGTAATCTTCGTCTGCTCCATTACCTCTTCGACCTGACGCTTCAACTCTGCGCCCTTTATGCCCTTTGCCTCGCCAACGAATCTTAAATATTCCTCCGGCGTTTCGCTTAAATACAACGGCGGCTGTTCGGGAAGATAGCCAATGAGCTTTTTTGCCTCGTTCGGCTCGTCGAAGATATCGTGACCGTCAATCAGAACTGTTCCGGCAGTCGCCGAGAGACAGCCTGTCATGATGTTCATCGTTGTGGTCTTTCCGGCGCCGTTGGGACCCAAAAAGCCGTAGACGTGTCCTTCGTCTATCTCAAACGAAAGATCGTCCACGGCTGTAAAGTTCCCGTAACACTTTGTCAGATGTTCAACCGTTATCATACATTAACCTCCAATATACTTTGGAATGGGCAGATGACAGCCCTTTTATTCTCGTATGATATACAGTCTACTTTAATCTGTTGACGGAAAATTGACGCTAAGGCGAAAACTGTTGACATTCATGAGAAATTAATATGAATACTTTTTGTTCTTATGTTCATATCTTCACAGGAATTTCAATTTTCTGGCGGCTGCTTGTCGTCTGCGCCGACCAAAGGGAGGCGCCGACTTGGCGCTAGCCAAGTCGCTTTTTGCTTATCATGCCTGCGATTGCAATCGCTATTGGAAGTAGCGCTATCACAGCTCCGGTTGCGGGATTTTCGTCTGCCGGAGTCTCAACTTCCTCTTCCGGTTCGGATTCGGTGTTCGTGTCTTCTACCGGCTCGGTAATTTCTACTACTTCGGAATCCGTTTCCTCAGAAACTACCTCTTCAGAGCCTGTCTGAGTGAGAGCCCCGATTATCAGCAGGCTGGTGCCGGAAGTTACAGGGTCGGAAGAGTAGGACACTCCATCAAACTCCACCGTCGCCGTTCTTGTCACCACGCCGAGGACATTTCTTGAAGTTACCGTTGCGTCCTTTGTCCATGTCTCTCCGCAGGAACAAGTGACCGTTGCGGTAACCGTGCTGTTGTTTACCCAGTTCCAGGCGATATTCGTATAGTCATATGTGTGCCCGGTTGGCTCAGTCTCGCTATCGGTGTAAGTGTCCCCACAGACGGAGCAAGTGTAAGTAGTGTAGCCTTTCTCGGTGCATGTAGGCTCGGTTACGACTGATTCGTAGCTATGCCCGGTAGCCGCAATTTCCGTCGTGTAACTGTCCCCGCAGATGCAAGCATGAACCATTACGCCCTTTTCAGTACAAGTAGCCGCAGTCATCACTCCCGAAGTGTATGAATGTTCATGCTCGGCGACTCTGATGTAGGTATAATCTTCCCAATCGTCGTAGTAATTTGTCTCATCATCAATCACACTCGACTTATAACTGGTTTCGGAAGTTCCATAGTCAACCTGCCACAGACTGTTATTTGCCGGGATGACAATTGCCTCTTCATCAACGGCTATTTTGCCGATTAATGTAACATCGCTCTCAGTGATGTATAAACTTTCGTCACAATCAATCGCTTTTGTTCCACTTACAACCACTTCGCTTGAAGTGATATAAATATACTTGCCTCCCAAGCCATTACTATCATCATATTCTTTTGTTACCGTTACTTTACTGTCTTCCAGGTAAATATCATAGTTGGCGCCCAAACAATTGTTTGCACTCAATACTGTACCATTTCGGATATATACACAACTAGTAGAATAAACCGATTGTGCTATCGCACTAATTGTGACAGATACACCATCTATAGTAATATTGCTCGTGCAGTAAATTCCTCTGGAAATACTAGCCAAGCTCGTATTTGTATTAATCGTCAGGCTTCCCATGTTTTCGGCATCTGTGCTCACAAGGGTTATACTTCCGACGTTGGAATGGATACCGTAGGTCTCCCCGCCTATTGTGTTGTCACCAGAAAGGCTGATGGTGAGATTTCCTGAGTTTGGTTGGATGGTTGCGCCATATGCCACCGTGCCGGCTGTGGTGTAGGTGAAGTTTTTGAGATACAGGGTATCGGTGCTGGCGTCGTAGTAGGCATAGTTGTCAGTGGGCGTAGTGGTGGCAATAGACGTGCCGTTGGTGGTGTAATACCCGTCATACAACTCAACAGAACCAACGGTGACGTAGTCGGAGTTGGTTTGTCCGCAGACCGTGCACACGCCGCCAGAGTAGGTGTGGGCGGATTGGGTGATTATGTTCTCAGCTACCTCCTGCGCGCCAGCATCGAATTCAAGCCCACAGTTCTCAATAACGAACGATTGCAGTCCTGAGCATCCTTGAAACGCACTTGATCCGATAAACTCTACGCTACTTGGAATGGTCACTGTAGTCAGGCTCGAACAGCCGTAAAACGCATAGTCTCCGATCTCCGTCACAGTATTGGGGATAGTTATCGATGTCAGATTACTGCAGCCATTGAAGGCTTCACTAGGGATACAATCGGTTCCATCATAAAAAACTACTGATGTCACTTTCTCGCAGTAAGCCGTATGGTCGGTTTCTGCCCAATACCAAATACCGTTAGTATCTGTAAATCTAAGCGTCCCGTCATTAGCCAAAACCCAGCCATCGCCATAGGCAATGCAGTCAAGAGAGCCGCAAACCGAGCAGACGTGGTTGACGTAGGTGTGGGCAGCTTGGGTGATGGTGCAACTAGTTGGGAAAGAATCGATTGCGTATGTCGTGCCACAGCTAAGGGTGACTGAGGTAATTCCCGAATAGTAAAAAGCCATACTCTCAATAGAAATTACACTGCTCGGTATATCTATTGACTCCAATTTAAAGCATCCATTAAAAGCATTATCCCCTATGGATGTAATCCCGCTGGGTAACGAGACTGAAGTCAAATTTGTACAGTGATCAAAGGTACTTCTGTAAACAGCTGAACCACTCTTAATTGTAGCAGTTACAACATATGAGGCATAAGTGCTTCTGCTAGTATTTGCCCAATAATACGAGCCCATATCGTCATCAATGATTAGCTCGCCGGTTTCGGTATCAAGACTCCAACCATTGCCTGAAACTGTTTCTGCCATAGTCGCAATCGTCATTGCCGCAATAGCAAGGCAGAGGGTCAGAAGCATTACTAAAATCTTTTTTGTCATTGGGGTTTCCTCCATTCAGTATTATAGTCAGTAGACACCTGCGAACAAGCGGAACTTAAAAAAGTAAGTGCGCACTTATTTTAGTGCCTCTAATTAATTATACCATAAATTCGGGTGTTTGTCAATAGGTTCATAAAAAAATCCCCCGCAGATTTCTCTACGGGGGAAATAAATCCGGAGATTAAAGAGAAGTGTAGCCGCCATCAACGGGAAGAACTGCGCCGTTGACATAGCTGGAAGCGGGAGATGCGAAGAAGATTGCGGCGGTGTCGAGCTCGCCATCCTGACCATAGCGAGCTTCAGGAATCATGGTGTGAGCATAGTTCTGGAAGAATTCGCTCTGGAGAGTCTCCTTGGTAAGAGGAGTCTCGAAGTAGCCGGGGCAGATGGTGTTGACAGTGATGCCCTTGTCGCCCCACTCGCAAGCGAGAGCTCTGGTAAGATTAACAACACCGCCCTTTGCCGCATGATAAGGAGCCGCAGGAGCAATCTTGTTTCCTACGAGACCGTACATGGAAGCAATGTTGATGATTCTGCCATATCCAGCAGGAATCATAGCGTTCTTGGCAACTTCACGAGCCATCTTGAAGGTACCAACGAGGTCAATGTTGACTTCGTTCAAGAGAACTTCGTCGGTGATGTCCTCAGCAGGAGCAACTCCGCCGGTGCCGGCATTGTTGATAAGGATGTCGATGCGTCCGAACTTGTCCATTGCCGCCTTTACAGCAGCCTTTACCTGGTCGGTATTGGTGATGTCGCAAGCGACTGCGAGGGTCTCTACGCCGTAATCCTTGGTGATTTCAGCGGCAACTTCGTCGATAAGATTCTGACGGCGAGCCAGAACGACGATTTTGCATCCCTGATTGGCAAGAGCCTTTGCCATCTGGACACCAAGTCCGGTAGAGCAACCGGTGACGACAGCTACGTTGCCGGTCAAATCAAAATAATTTTTCATTTCTCATGTCTCCTTTGAGATATATTTTCTTTTGACAAACTTTTAGTTTGTTGTCGCTAACAGTATAGCATATTTTGTGATTGTTTGCAAGACCGAAAAGTAAAAATTATGTCAAAGATTACCCTAAATTTCGAAGACATATGAGCCGTAGCTATGTGGGAGCTTATCTGAGAGATTGTCCTCCGAAAAAGGTTTGAAATCGGGATAGCTCTTGCTCGGGTCGAGGGAAATTTCAAGAGTGTTATCGTCCGGTTTGAGTAACATCTTCACATGCAAAATGCGGTTGAACTCATCGAAATAGGCGGTTGTGCAGATGCTCTCGGTGAGAGAAGTGTAGCGGTTCACCCAATTTACGCCTTCGCCGTTAAGACGGATATCTGCGGGAGTCTTTGGCATGTGGATATGAGCTATAAACTCCCTCAGCGGGAACTTGTCGTTATCCGGGTTAAGGCTGATTCTAAGGCTGTCCCCTGCTTCCTCACAGGTGATTTCGGTGACGGTGTATTCGCCGGAGAGATAGTTCTCGGTGGTGCCGTCATCGGCATAGATTTTTGCCGTCGACCTGCCGGAGGGATAAACCTCGGCTTCAAGCTTGCCAAAATCGAGTTCACTTGTGTTCATGATGGCGTCGGTCATCGGGATGATTCCGCCGGCTTTAATGAAGACGGGAATCCGATTCTGGGGAGCATAAACTTCGCATTCCCTGCCGCCCTCGTAGACATAGTCATAATCGAAGTCATACCACTTGCCCTCCGGGAGGTAAACGGTGCGGGTGTTCTTCTGCGGCTCGATAACCGGGGCTATCAGCATGTTCTCTCCAAAGAGATATTCATCGGTAATTGTATAGGCTTTCTCGTCGTCGGGGTAGTGCCAGAAAAGCGGGCGCATAATCGGCGTGCCGGTCAGGTAGTTCTCATAATACAGCGAATAGATATAGGGAATCAGGCGGTAGCGGAGCTTGATATAGTGGCTCATGCCGTCAAAGGTGAGTTTGTTATACCTGTACGGCACCGCTTCGCCTCCGGCGTGATGGGAGCGGAAAACAGGCGTGAAGCAACTGAACTGCATCCATCTTTCATAGAGCTCGGCGTGCTCGGTCTTATCATTATGGTAGAGGTTATACGGACAGTCGTCGTTGTTCGTAGGCGAGATGAAGCCGCCTGTGTCGCAGGTCCACATTGATATGCCACTGAGCTGGGTGTTGAGAGCTTCGGGGATGTGGGCTTGAAGGGTGCCGTATTCCGAATATATGTCGCCCGTCCAGAGGGCTGTGGGCTCACGCTGGATTCCGGCGGTGCCGGTTCTTGTCAGAACGAAACTGCGCTTGTTCGGAGAGTGGGACTTGGCGATGTTATGGTAGGTCTTGGTGACGGAGTTACTGAAGATGTTGTGAATCTCGGCACGGCTTCCGGCATGATAGGCGGTGTTCTCGGCGTCGCCCTCAGGTTCTGTGAGGTCGAGCCACCAAGCTTCAACGCCGTCGTCCATGATGCGCTTGATTTGGGGAGAAAGCCACTCTTCGATATCGGGATTCATGAAGTCCATGAGCTGACCGCTGTAGTGCCCGCAGATTACGGGATTACCGTCGGTATCATATGCTAAAATACCGGCTTCTTTGGCACTATCGAAGGTGTCGCTGTCGCTTTTCAGCATTGGTCCGGAGTTCGACGCCATGAAGTGGATTCCGGCTTCACGGTAGGTCTTAATCTTTTCCGGGCTCTTCCCTTCCCAGCGCTCTGCCCACTTGTAGTTATTGAAATACTGCGCCCAGTCAAAGTCGAAGACGATTGAGTCGAAAGGAATTCCGAGTCGCTTATAAGTTGCGATGACGTCGTCAACCTCCTCCCAGTTCCAGAAGGAGCACTTGCTCTGCATGTATCCAAGTACCCAGAGTGGCGGAAGCTTTGCCCGACCGGTGATTTCAGAGAATTTGCATACCACCTCGGGGATATTCTCGCCCAGAATAATATATAGCTTGCAGGCACCGGCGGGAGCTGTGACAATCAGCTTATCGTGGACGGTGCAACCAATATCTACGGTGAGATTTGATGTGTTGTCAAGATAGATTCCGTAGCCGTGACTACTCACGATGAACGGAATCGGATAGTCGGCGGTGACGGAATTGGGGCTGATTCTCTGACCGGTTACCATGTCACGGATGGTACCTCTGCGGTCAAGAGAACCGAACTCGATGTCGTTGTCCTCGCCCAAGCCGTAAATATGCTCGCCATCCGAAAGATTAAAGCTCAGTCTGAAGCCGCTTTCAAGCTCCGTATATCCGAGATTTTCGGACAGTAGCCGGGCAATCCGAGAAAAATCGCCGGAAACCTCCGGAAGCGGCAGAATTGCACCCGAATCCGGGTGAATCCTGCCGTCTGGGATTTCCAGCGAGAAAAGATTTTTTGAGTGAATATGAAGCTCTGCCGGATGATTGGAAATCTTGATTGTATATGACATAGTGCTTCCCCCAATTTGATTGTCAGGGATATTATATCACAATGCAACCGTGATTTCAACCGGGTTAATCGTCAGCTTCGGATTTTGCGTTGGTGTCCTCTATCGGCTCGATGATTTCGACTTCTTCGGAATCGCCATCCTCCAAGTCAACTTCGTCAACTTCTCCAGACTCGGTTTGAGTGAGAGCTCCGATTATCAGAAGGCTGGTGCCGGTTGTAACAGTATCAGAAGTGTAGGAAACACCACCAAAATCTGCCGTCGCAATCCTCGTAACCACACCGAGGACGTTCCTTGAAGTAACAGTAGCTTCGACAGTCTGGGTGTCGCCGCAGGAGCAGGTGAACACTGCTGTAGCGGTTTTGTAGTCGTCAGACCAGACGAATACAGGGTCGCCGTAGGTGTGGGTATGAGTGTACTCAGCAGTCTGATAGAGATACAGGGAATCTACTGTGCCCCAGCCGTCTGCCTGCATGGAAACTTCAATCTGCAGTTTGACATCAGTTTCTTCAGTGATTGTAAACGATACTGTTGGTGTCTGCCAGTTTTCCCATCCAGCCATCGAAGTTGCATTGCCGGCGGCTACTGTAGCTCCGCTCTCGTCTAAAATTTTCAGCGTTACGGTGTCGCCCGAATATCCCTGAGCCACACATTCAAAGGTGTATTCTCCGGGAGAAAGTGTGATAGTCTCGTTGTAGGTTACTGTACTGGTTGTTGCGCTGGCGAGATACCAATGCATACTGTAGGTACCATCGTATGGGTCATCGGTGGCAGGAAGATTAACGCCACTTCCGGTGATGGTGAACTTTGTAGCCGCATCTGCAGAAGAGATTTCAAAGCTTGCGTCGTCGGAATCCAGCAGGTTTGCATATTCGATTACTACGGTGCAGGTGACTGCGGTTCCGTCATTCAGACTGCCGCTGACGGTGTATGTACCTGTTGTTCCGGCATCGAAGGCGGCGGCAAGTGTCGCACAGTCATCTGTGCTCCAGGTGACGGACTCATCGATGGTATTGCCATCGCTATAGGAAACCGAAACGGTAGTCGGAAGTGTTATAGAAGTATCTTCACCAAGAACTACGGTTACAGTCGGGTTTTCGATACTCTCGATTGTGATTGTCGAGCTCACTGCGCCGGTGTAAACATACTGGAAGACTTTGAGGGATGCAAGTGCCTTTCCGCTTGCATCAAAGAGTGCCTGATTGTCTACAGCTGAGCCGCCATACCAGACTCCTGCGTCGTCGGGGTCATACTCGCCTGCATAGCTTGAAGCCCAGCCGGATCCGCAGGTTTCCCAGAGAAGCTTATTGTATTCAACCTGTGCGGCATATTCATCGCCGGTGAGACCAGTTGTGTCGCCGACGGTTATCCATGCGCCCTCCCAATAGAAGACACCGATGCCCTTGCCATCAGAAACTGCGCTGACTGCGGCGATAACGTCACGAATTTCGTTTGCCTGTCCCTGAACAGAGAAGCTCCAGTTTATGTCGTCGCCGGTGTCGTTATTTCCAACCCGGACGGTATTATCGTGTCCATCAGTATCATCGAGGGTATAAGCCCACGAAGTCTCAGCGACCATGACATATTTATTGTAGGTTGTAGCGACATCATCAAGAACTGTAGTCAGGTTTGAAAGACTGCCGTGCCAGTAGGGATAGTAGGAAGATGCGAATACGTCATAATCGACGCCGTAGGTATCAAGTTGTTTTGCGTAATTGGCATAATTTCCGCTTCGCTCGGGGTTTGTGAAGTGGATAGCTACTAAAACGTCGTCCGTATCTCCATCGTCTAGCATGTCAAAATCTCGCACAGCCTTGCTACCTGCACTGAAAATCTGGCTCATATTTGCCCAGCTTGATTCGCCGCAGATACTGTTAGTAGTCTCGTTTCCTATCTGAACCATGCCGATATCTGCACCGGCGGCTTTGATGGTTTTTAAGGATTCCAGTGTATACTCATAAACAGCATCAACCTTTTGCTCCAAAGTGTAGTCAGCCCAGGCTTTGGGAACAGTCTGCTTGCCGGGGTCAGCCCAGAAGTCACTGTACTGGAAGTCTACAAGGAGCTTTATGCCATACTGGGCGGCACGTGCGCCGATTTTTGCGGCAGTCTCAACATCGCAGTTTCCGCCGCCGTAGCCGTTGCCCTGGTCGTCGTAGGGGTCGTTCCAGACTCTGACACGAACGTAATTGACTCCGCTGTCGACTAAAATCTTGAAGATATCCTCTTCCTCGCCATCCTCGTTATAGAACTTGACGCCGGAGTTTTCAAGAGCAATAACTGACGAGACGTCCATTCCCATGATGAAATCGTCTGCAAGACCGTCAACCTTAGTGACGTTGATGTCAGCTTCGACGGCTGTTGAGGGCTCGCTTTGTTTCTCTTCTACGGTGATAGTCGTGACAACCCGGCTTGCTACATCGGCATAGCTTGAATCCTGTAGCTCGGCTATGATGTAGTAGGTGCCTTCACTGGGAAGAGTGACATCTGCGGTAAGGGAATGACCGGAATTATCGTCGTAATTGGAATAAGCGGCGTCGCTGTTGCCATCAGTATGGTCGTTCCATGTGTCTGTCCAGAACCAGAGATAAAGTCCGGCGGCTTCAAGATCGGTGACTTCTTCGCTGTTATATGTGACTGTAGCAGTCAGAGTGACAGTGTCGCCGGGCTCAACACTTGTTGAGCTTGCAGAAACGGTGACAGAGTAGCCGTCATCAGCCTGTAGTGATACCGCCGGGATGCAACAAATCATAAGCGTCATTGCTATCAGGACGGAAAGAAGTTTCTTAAGATAGATTTTCATGCGTTTTTCCTCGCTTCGTATATATTTCACGGCTTCAGCCGTTTTTCCCTGTGATGTTTGCGGCAGAGGGCGATGTAGCTGTCGTTTGCACCTAAGACCACCTGGTCTCCCTCAGTCACCATGCCGTGCTCGTTGAAGCGGGCGTTGCAGGTGGCGGCTTTGCCACACCAGCAGACGGTTTTAATCTCCTCAATCACGTCCGCCCAGGCAAGAAGCCAGAGACTTCCGGGGAAGAGATTTCTCTGGAAGTCGGTTCTTAAACCATAGCAGATTACCGGGACTTCCAGGTCGTCCACAATATGAACGAAGAGCTCAACTTGCTCTTTCGAGCAGAACTGGGCTTCGTCGACGATGATACAGTCGTAGGTTTTGATTTCGTCCTCGGGCATCTGCTCCAAATCCTCGACAAAATCGCACTTCTGCTTCAAGCCGATTCTCGAAGCCATCACTCCTTCGCCGTCACGATTATCGAGCTTTGGCTTGACAAGGAGGGCGTGCTTGCCACGTTCGTAATAGTTATAAGCTACCATAAGGGCGTTGGCGGTTTTTGAACTGCCCATCGCACCATAGCGGAAATAAAGTTTTGCCATACTGCTCCCTTGCTCTTACAGAATTATAGTCTCGGTGCCGTCGAGTCCCGAAAGAATCTCGGTCTTGCTACCGGAAATTATGCCGACAGTTACTTCCATCTGGACTTTGGTACCGGAAATGAGGACGTTCACGGCATAGCCATCAGATGTTTCAAAGACCGCATCGGTCGGGACGATTATAGCGTCGTCTCTTCTTAGCGTCGTGAAGGTTACCTGGATGGTGCCGAAATCTTCAAAATCAACGTCCTCGTCAGGCAGGATAACATAGCTCGTGATGGTATTTGTTTCGCCGGAGAAACGGTCGGAGGAAGTTGTGGTGATGGTGTCGATAACCTTGCCGGTGGTTACAACCAAAGTGCCCTGTGCTATATCGACTTTCGTGCCGAAGCTGACATTTGAAAGCTGTCTCTGGTTGTCTGTGACGGTGAGGTACACTTTGGAAGAATCGACAATAGTGCAGACAGTCGCATTTGCAGAGACGGTTGCGCCGACCCAATAGTTGCCGACGGAAGTAATCTTGCCGTCGCAAGGAGCTGTTATCGTGAGGTAGTCAAGACGTTTGACAAGGTTGTCATACTCGGCTTGCTCAATGGCGAGGTCGATTGCCGCAAGGGCGGCTTCGTCTTCATCACCGGCGGCGACAAGGGCGTCATAGGTAGACTGCGCAGAATCAAGAACAACTTTCTGAACCTGAATCTCATCATCAAGCTCATCGGAACTGAGGCGCACCAGAACATCGCCTTCGCTGACCGTCTGGTCTTCGTGGATGTTGAACTCAGTGATAGTTCCTCCCACCAATGAGAATGAAAGATTCGTATAGTAGGGCGTATCGACAGTGCCGTCGATGGTGACGGTCTCTAAGATTGTCCCGACATAGGCATCGGCGGTGTTATAGTTGACCGAACCGGTGTTGATGGGGATATAAATCTCATCATCGACAGAAGCCTCATCTCCGCAGGCGCAGAGAAGAGATGAGATGAGAACGACGGATGTCAGAACGGCAAAAATTCTTTTCTTCATAATAATGATTCCTTCCGAAAAAATGCAAAATGGCTGATGGCACACTTTTTATTCATATAATAATAGCAGATTTTCGGAGAAATTACAATAGGAAAGTTTGCGATATGCTAAATTTTTGGGCAAAAAGAAATCCCTCCGGGACTCGGAGGGAATCTGTGTGAACTTTTCCAATCAGTTTGTGATAGTGACTGAGCCGGAGGTGGTTTCGACGTCAATCTTTAGGTTGCCGGTGCCGGTGATGGTGGTTCTGCCTTCGCCTTTGAGAGAGCTTCCGCTTGCGGTGACAGTGCCGGAGGTGGTCTCATATTCGAGAGTGTAACCGGTGCCGGACGGAAGGGCTATAGTAGCCTTGCCGGAGGTAATCTCGATATCGAGCTCAGTTGAGATAGTGCACGAGCTGATTGAGATTGTGCCGGAGGTGGCGTCTGCACTCATTTCGGTGGCGGTGATGCCCTTTATTGTGGAATTGCCGGAGGTGGTCTCGACGCTTAAATCTCTTACGCTGAGAGTTCCCTGTGCGTCGGAGATTACGATGTTGGCGGAGGTTGCCTCTATCGAGAGCTCATCAAGGTACATCGAGCTCGGGATATAGACGGTCAGATCTTTTGAAATACCAGCTGAAGAAAAGTTATTAGCTTTGATGAAGTTAATCTTGAGCTCGCCGTACTTGCTTACGGTGTAGTAAAGAACGTTCGAAGAGCTGATTGTGGACGAGCTTGTCTCGCTGACCTGAATGGTGGTGCCACTATATGGGATAACCGTTACGCTTCCCGAGTGCCAGTCGATTTCTATGTCGGTGATGCCGGAGGTGTCCATCGTAAAATCGCCTGTTGCAGATGAATAATTGCTGTTTGAAGATGAGGTTGCGTTTGAGGTGGTAGGTGCTGTGGTAGTGGTTGCGGCTGTGGTAGTAGTAGCCTGGGTGGTTGTGGTAGCAGCCGTTGTGGTCTGGGACTGAGTGGTGGCTTCGGCGGTTGCCTGAGCCTGAGCTTCGGTGGTGGTAGTCGCTTCGGGAGTTTCGGCTACTTCGGCAACTGTAGTCACTGCCGGTTCGTCGATGCCACCGTTAGCGGATTCGTTGTCATAAGCGTTGAGAATTTCGACGTCATCATCGGTAGCTCTGGTCGCTACGGCGGTGTCGCTCTGAGTGTTGTCCTGAGCTTTGAGGCTCGCATTAATCTGGATTAATACTACGAGTATACCCAAAAGAAGTACTGCGGCTACAGCGCCAGCAACGATTTTCAAGATGGAATTGGTTTTGTTAGTCATGTTAGTGCTCCTTTCAAATTTTTAAGCAGTTTTTCATTGTTTAGAGTTATGGATTTCAAATATGCCGTCTATGACGAATTTAATTGCGAAGCCAATCAGGAATGTCACCCAGGTGAACATCCACGCTCCTGTGGTGAAGCTTATAACGAGATAGATTATAAATATCAGGCACCACATTATCAGAGTTACAATTTTGTGTAGCGAGGATTTCGGCTTCTTTTCAGATTCGGGTTCAACTACCGCTACGGGAGTGGATTTAACTTCGACAATCTCTCCGCTATCGCCCGAATACTCTTTTATAAGCTCGTCGACATCACCGATGCCTGAGACGGCTGTTTTATAAGCAGTTGCTTCATCTCTGCCGGAACTCAATTGCTCTTCGTACTTGTCAAGGGTGTTCCCTAAGATTTCCTCTTTGAGCTCCCTGGTCTGCGGATTGTCCGGTGCGGTTTTGAAGAGCTCGTTTATATACGCTTCAATTTTATCTCTCATAGCTGTGCCTCCTCGTCTTTTTCTAAGCCCTCTCCGCTGACGGATAATATCCTGTCCATGATGTTTTTGGCTTCTATCCACTCGTCGGTCATCCTGAAGTAGGTTTCCCTGCCGAGCGGGGTTATGTGGTAGTATTTTCTTCTGGCTCCCGATTCGGAATCTCCCCAGTACGAGGTGATATATCCGCTGTCGAGAAGCTTTTTGAAAGCGGTGTAGAGCGTGGCTTCATTCAGCTCGTACATCCCGGACGATTTTCTTAGAATGCTTTTGTTGATTTCGTAACCGTAGCTGTCGCCCTGCATGAGGTTTGCCAGAATTACTGCGTCAACTCGCCCTCTTATAAGTTCAGATGCTACCGACAATTTATCCGCCTCCTTTACTCTTTCTGATTGCATTATATCACATGTTACCTTGTCTGTCAAGGTATTTTAGAAAAAATCTTATATAAAGTTTTTAGATACCTCAGAGGTGTTAGAAAACACACATCATTATTTTCATAGATTTTGCCGAAAAGTCAAACAAGTGATGCAAAAATTGCTCATTGACATTTATCCTTACTTCCGGTATTATACTTTTATTATAAGAGCACTGAAAGGAGCCATTTTATATGTACACACCTGATGAACACAGATATGACAATACGCCCTACCGCAGGTGCGGTAAAAGCGGCTTGAAGCTTCCGGCAATTTCGCTTGGATTCTGGAGAAATTTTGGCGGCGAGAATCCCTATTCCGTGATGGAGGAGATTACTCTCGGAGCTTTTGACAAAGGCATCACCTATTTTGACCTTGCGAATAACTATGGAAACCCGAATAACGGCAGAGCCGAGGAGAATTTCGGGAAGATTTATGCTAATAACCTGAAACCTCACCGTGACGAAATTGTCGTTGCGACAAAGGCAGGCTTTGAGATGTGGGCAGGACCTTATGGTGACAGAAACGGCTCACGGAAATATCTTCTGGCTTCTCTCGACCAGAGTCTCAAGAGAATGGGGCTCGACTATGTCGATATCTACTATCACCATGTCCCCGACCCGGAAACTCCGGTTTATGAGACTGCAATGGCACTCGATACGGCTGTAAGGCAGGGCAAGGCGCTATATGCCGGCATCTCCAATTATTCGAGATCGCAGGCGGAGGAGATTACATCTGCTTTAAGAGAGCTCGGCACGCCGTTTATCGTCAACCAGATTTCCTACTCGATGATTAACCGCTGGATTGAGAACGACGGGCTCGATAAGTGGGCGATTGAGAATGGCGTCGGACTGGCGGTATATTCTCCCCTTTCTCAGGGACTTCTGAGCGGAAAATACAATAAAAATATCCCTACTGATTCGAGAATCGGCAAGGGTGACTCGTACTTAGGCAGACAGCTTGACGAAAAAACTATAGTAAAGCTCCAGAGACTCGAAGAAATCGCTGAGAGCCGCGGTCAGAGCATGTCACAGATGGCACTTTCATGGGTTCTGAAGAATCCTGCCGTTGCAACCGTCATTATCGGCGCAAGCAGGTTCTCGCAGGTCGAGGAGGACGTTGCGGCGATAAATAAGCTCGATTTCAGCGAGGATGAGAACAATGCTATCGAGGAAGCACTTAATGGCTGATATGATACACGTTAATCAGGTGGGATATCTCCCGGAAAGTGAGAAAATAGCTATAATCCCATTTCCAGCGGAGACATTTAAAGTAATAGATGTCAACGGCAATGCTGTTTTTGAAGGCAAATGCATGAAATTCGGGTTTGATGATAATTCAGGCGATACAGTCTGGAAAGCGGATTTCTCGGAGCTACAGACTGATGGCGAATACCGAATTGTTGCCGGCGAGGCTTCTTCCCCACTATTTAAGATAGGCAGGAACGCACTTGACAAGACGCTTCGGGACTTGGTTCGGGCTTACTACTATTTCCGGTGCGGATGCATGTTGGATTCCCAACATGCGGGGAAGTTTACGCATGGGGCTTGCCACACTTCGGTGGCGTCCGAATGGTTCGACCACAGCGTCAAGAAAGACGTTTCGGGAGGATGGCACGATGCCGGTGATTACGGAAGATACGTCACCCCGGGAGCTTGTGCGGCGGCACAGCTTCTGTATGCCTATATTCTCTATCCAAACGCACTCGGGAAGCTCAATCTGAACATTCCGGAAAGTGGGAATGGGATGCCGGATTTTCTGTCGGAGGTCAAGTACGAGCTCGACTGGCTGATGAAGATGCAGAAGGCGGATGGGTCGGTTTATCACAAAGTATCGACGGCTCAACATGCACGGTTTGTTATGCCGGAAAATGATTTGAATCCGCTCTATCTTCTTCCGGTGTCGTCGATGGCGACTGCCGACCTGGCGGCGGTCTGTGTGCTCGGGTACAGAGTTTACAAAGAATTCGATTCCGAGTATGCAGAAAAGCTACTTGATACCGCAAAGCTTTCGCTTGAATGGCTGGACGAGAATCCGCAGTTTATCGGATTCCGGAATCCCGAAGGTTGCGGAACGGGCGGCTACGGCGAAGGCGGAGACAAGGACAACCGCTTCTGGGCTTACTCGGAGATGTTTGCGGCAACCGGCGATGCAAAGTATCTTGAAAAAGCGAAAGAACTTCTTGTGTACGACTTCCCGAGAACCGAGTTTGGCATCGGGTCTATTGGCGGACTTGGGGCTCTCGGGTATCTCACGAGCGGAAGAGTTCCCGAAGATGATAAGCTTGCCGAGGCGTTCAAGTCAATGTTTGTAAGTCAGGCACACCGGCTCAGATGGCTTGCCGACCGAAGCGGCTACATGGCGGCGATGGACGAACGGGACTACGGCTGGGGAAGCAACATGAATCTCATGAAGCACGGAATGGTTTTTGCTGTTTGCGATACATTGTGTTCCGCCGAAGGCGGTACGCACGAGTTCGGCGTCTATGCAAAACGGCAGTTTGACGTTCTGATGGGAGTAAATGCCGTCGGGATGAGCTATGTTTCCGGTAATGGCGAAAGAGCTATCAGGCATCCTCATCTGCGTCCTGCGGCGGCAGACGGCATCGACGAGTGCATACCCGGGATGGTAAGTGGCGGAGCCAACCGCCGACCGGTTGAAGAAATAGCGCACCGGTACATTCCGAAAGGCACACCGCCGATGAAGAGCTTTGCAGACGAAGCAGATTTGTATTCCGTCAACGAGGTCACGATATATTGGAATTCTCCGGCGGTATTCGTGGCGGCGTATCTCTTGAACTGACATAATAAATCCCACAGGCTGAAATTCTCAGCTTGTGGGACTTTTTTATTTATTCTTTGGTCTTGTTTCCCAGAAAGCAAGTGCGGCGGCTGAAGCTACGTTCAGCGAATCGACGCCGTTTTGCATCGGGATTTTTACTGTATAGTCGCAGGTGGCGATTGTGTGCTTGGCGAGTCCGTCTCCCTCCGTACCTAAGACTATGGCAAGTCTTGGCTCTGACTTCAGAACCGGATTATCGACGCTGATTGAGTCGTCCGAGAGTGCCATTGCGGCGGATTTGAAGCCAAGATTTCTAAGTAAATCGGCGCCGTTTTGGTGCCAGTCGGCATAATCCTCACCAATCTGCGCCCAGGGAATCTGAAATACCGTTCCCATACTGACTCTTATTGCCCGACGGCAAAGTGGGTCACAGCAGGACGGGGTTATAAGCACCGCATCAATTCCCAGAGCCGCCGCTGAACGAAAGATTGCACCGATGTTGGTTGAGTCAGCAATGTCTTCGAGAACTACGATTCTTGAAGAGCCGTGAGTCACCTCTTCGGGAGTCTTCGGCAAGGGTCTTCGGAAAGAGCAGAGTACACCTCGGGTGAGCTCGTAGCCGGTGAGACTGCTGAGCAGTTCCCTATCCGCCGTGTAGACAGGGATATCGCCACATCTGGCGATAACTTCCCTTGCGTCGCCGTTTATGTGCCGTTCCTCAGTGAGCATCGACATCGGCTCATAACCGCAGTCAAGCGCCGTCCCGATAACCTTCGGGCTCTCGGCGATGAATATGCCCTTTTCAGGCTCCAACCGATTGCGAAGCTGGGATTGGGTGAGGCTGGTGTAGATTTTGAGGCTTGGGTCGTCAAGAGTTGTGACTTTCAGGATGGGCATTACTTTGTTGCCTCCGCAAGCTGACCGGTGATGGTAGCTGGCTGATTGACCTTCTTCATCTTAGTGGTCTGTCTCTGTGCCATTACGAGGGAGTAGTAGACGCCCTGCTTGCGCATGAGCTCGTCGTGGGTGCCCATTTCGGCGAGGCGACCCTTATTCAGAACTATAAGCTGGTCGGCGTGGGAGAGAGTCGAGAGACGGTGGGCGATGGCAATCGTCGTTCTGCCTTTGCAGAGCTCGTTCAAGCCTTCTTGAATCTGGCGCTCGGTCTCGGTATCAAGAGATGCTGTCGCTTCATCGAGGATTATAATCTTCGGGTCGTGGAGGATTGCTCTGGAAATCGCTATTCTCTGGCGTTCGCCGCCGGAGAGAGTGTAGCCCTTGCTTCCGACTCGGGTGTTGTAGCCGTCGGGGAGCTTGGTTATGAACTCGTGGGCGTGAGCAACCTTTGCCGCCTGGACAACCTCTTCAAAAGTGGCGTCAGGCTTGGCATAGGTGATGTTGTCGAGGACGCTTCCTTCAAACAGGTAAGTCTCCTGCAAAACAACGCCGACCTGCGAGCGAAGGCTCTGCTGGGAAATGTCCTTGATATTGACGCCGTCAATCCTGATTTCGCCCTGGGTCACGTCATAGAGCCTTAAAATCAGGTTTATCATCGTGGACTTGCCGACGCCGGAATGTCCTACAATGCCGTACATCTTGCCCTTTTCGAGCTTACAACTGATGTCTTTGAGAACAGGATTATAGACCTTATAACCGAAGTAGACATGGTCGAATTCGATATCGCCTTGGATGTCAAGGTCGACGCAGTCGGAGCTGTCCCGGACGTCGGTCTCTTCTTCAAGAATCTCGAAGACCTTGGATGCACTGACGGAGACATCGGCAATCGATTTCGGAAGCTGGATAAGCCAGCGAAGCGGCGTATAGAGCATACTTACGTATGATGTAAACTGGGTGAGTTCTCCTAGAGTCATTGTTCCCCACTGGGGCATGAGTCCCAGAACCATTCTTGCTCCGAAGAAGACGACAAAATAGTTTCCTATGACCAGAACAAAATCGGAGATAGGATTGAGTAAATTCCAAACGACTTCAGCCTTTGATGCGGCTTTTGCCCATGCACCGGAGGCTTTTTCATACTTCTTGGCTTCGGCTTTCTCGGTTCCGCAGGATTTTACGACACGGATTCCGTTAAGTGTGTCGTGAAGGAGCCTTGAATGGGCGTTCGAGAATCTCCAGGAGCGGCTGAAGTACTTATGCATGATGTCGCCGATTTTCTTTACAAGAATTGCCACGAACGGAAGAGGGAGTATGACCATCAAAGCAAGCCGCCAGTTCATCACGAAGAGGATTATCGCAACTATGACAAGCGAGAGAATTCTGACAACTGCGTTCTTGCCGTTATCGGTGATGAAGCTCTGGATTTTGTTTGCGTCGTTCGAAACACGGGAGATGAGCTCGCCGGCAGTCTTCTTGGAAACTGATGACATCGACAAATCGAGTGTCTTGTCGAAGACGTCCTGACGCAAATCCTGTCCGAGATTCAGAGAAACATAGTAGCTGTTTTTAAGGTTTATCCGGTCGAGGATTGTCGTGATTATAACCGATATGAAGAGGAAGACGCAAAGAAGCGCAAAACCACTCATACTGACGTCTCCTGTGGACAGGGTTCCGTCCTGAACGGGGATGACGTAATCGTCGATGATATAGCGGTTTATGTATGGCTTTATAACCTCGATGATTTCGGTTATAATCGTGCAGAGGATTGCGATTCCGAATGCCTTTTTGTAGGGACCGACTCTCTTAAAAATCTTCATGAAGACTTTTACTTTGGAAGCGCAGTATGGGCACTCGCTGTAGCCGTCAAGAGGAAGACCACACTTCGGACACTTAGGCTCGTCGATGGTGCTCTTTTCGATAAAGAGACCGGTTGTCAGATAATGGTTCAAGAGCTTACAAAGCTCGGCAAAAGCGATGAAGTTGTCCTGAGTGAAGGAGCAGATGCACTTGTCGTCGGTGTCATCGTGGCGTCCGACCATCATCGAGCATCCGACGAGCTGTTCGCAGGCATATTCTTCATACGCCTTAATCGGAAAACTCTCCTTGATTTCGGAGCCGATATAGACAAATATGTCATCATGAGTGACGCAAAGATGTCCATCGACCTTCTCAGCCTTGTCGTATAGGTTAAAGGGAATTGAGAAGACGAAGTCGTCTAATGTCTTCCCTTCCGGTGCGGAAATAAGTAGATTCGTAGTTAATCCCCCATTTCGTTAGATATAGATTTCGAGGATAGACAAGCTCTTCTTGTCAAGCTTATTTATGTCGTTACAGCAGTACTTGTTGCCGTCAACGTCGTTGGCATAGAGATACTTGTCGGTGAACATGCGGAAGTTTGAGTACCAGTCACGGATGCAGATAGTCTTTCTGCCGGCGGTGGTGTCGATGTCTACAAAGATGAAGCCGCGGGAGTTGTCCTTGATTGAATAGACTTTTGTAATCTCCGGCATGAAGTACTTGTATTCGAGATACTCGTCGACGAGCTTGTACTGCTCTTCTGAGAGTTCCTTCATATCCTTGATTACGCCAATCTCTTTGAATTCCTTATCTTCGTTGTCATAGGCGACACTTATGTAGGTGGTGGCGGAGTAGAACGGCATAAGCCTTGTGAGCCTGACGTTGAAATACTCCTGACCTTCATATTTGAGTGAAATGAATCCCGCATCGTCACGGTAGAAGTCGAGCTTAGAGCAATCAAGAAGCTCCAGTTTGTCTACTTCAAACTTTTCGGGGACATATTCAGTTTTGTTAGCCATTTTCATATCTCCTTTCTCAGTCTTCGATGAACTTCAGAGCGTCTGCCTGTAGCATATATAGCTCGAAGTACTTGCCCTTTTCACGGATGAGCTTATCGTGGGTTCCCATTTCCTTGACCTCGCCATTTTCGATGACGCAGAGCATGTCGGCATCACGAAGAGTCGAGAGTCTGTGGGCGATTGAGATGATGGTTCTTCCCTCTTTCAAGCTGTCGATTGCGACCTGAATCTTTCGCTCGGTTCTTGTATCCATAGAAGCGGTTGCTTCGTCAAGAATCAGGATATCAGGGTCCTGGATTATGGCACGGGCAATAGAAATTCTCTGCTTCTCGCCGCCGGAGAGAGTTACTCCACCGGAGCCGATTTTCGTATTGTAGCCGTCGGGAAGCTTTGTTATGAACTCGTGGGCGTTTGCAGACTTCGCCGCCTCGATAACCTCTTCCATTGTGGCGTTGGGTCGTGCGTAGCGGATGTTGTCAGCAACGGAGCCGACGAAGATATAGGTTTCCTGAGAAACTATGCCTATGCACCGTCGCAAATCTTCAGTTGCTATCTTCTTTATAGGCACGCCGTTTATAAGAATCTCGCCGGAGGTCACGTCATAGAGTCTAGCCATAAGGTTTATAATGGTTGACTTGCCCGCTCCTGTCTTGCCGACGATTCCGAACATGTGACCGGCTGTAACCTTGAAGGACACGTTTTTGAGGATCCGGTGTCCGGCTTCGTACTCGAAGAATACGTTTCTGAACTCGATATCGCCGTCAAGATGTTCAAGTCTTACCGGGTTCGGGTCTTCGACTACTGTCGGCTTTGATTCAAGGATTTCAAACATTCTCGAAGCGACGTCGACGCAACGAGCCCATCTGTCGCCTATCCACATGAAGAAATCGATAGGGTCGTATAACATCCCCGTGTAGGAAATGAGTCCGGTGAGTACACCATAGGTAAATACTGTTCCGCCGACTTCGACCTGCATGACTATCAGGAAGCATCCGAGGCAGAAAAGACCGATACTGAGAAGATTATAGCACCCCCAGACAAACGGAATTGTGTTGGTGACTCTGTGGTTGATTCGGTCGTTGACTTCGTAGGCGTCCTTATTCTTCTTTCTGTAGCGGTCGCGCTCCTTCTGCTCTTTGGCGAAGGATTTTACAACACGCTGACCGTTCATGACGTCCGAAAGAACGGAGTTAAGGCTTCTCATTGCAACGTCGAGTTTTCGGTAGAGCTTTCTCTGCTTTTTGTAGAGGAAATTGTCGGCAAAAAGAAGGATAACAAGCAGGATGACAAGTCCCATCGTCAGAATAGGACTGAGGAACATCATTATAGCTCCGATACCGACTAATTTTACGATATTCGCAATTCCGTAAGGCACGATATCTACAAAGAAGCTGTAGACATTGTTGCTGTCCCTGTCGACTCTCGACATAAGCGAACCAGTCTGTTTGCTCGTGAAGAACTGGAGTGACAGATTGTTCATCGAAGCATAAATCTTTGAACGAAGAGTATGCGTTACGTGAGGAACGACTTTTGCGGTTACGATTCCTGAAAACAGACCTGTCAGCTTGCTCAGGATATTCGTAAGAAGCATAAGAAGGACTATCAGAAGAACCTGACCATAGAATCTTCCAGATTCGCTCAGTACATCGTCATAGAGCATTTTCGAGCTGAACCACGGTGAAACTATCGCCATGATGTTTGACAGGAGTATCGAGAGCATTATAAGTGTTATCTCGACCTTGAAGTCCTTGAAGAGACCCATCAGCTTGCCGAATATTGAGCGCTTGTCGACACACCGAGGACATACCGGGCGATTCGGGTTCGGGTATGGCTGATGGCAGATGGGGCAGACGGTGTTCTTACTGTCGAGAAGGGTGTCGTCAATCTCCTCATGCCTGTGAGTCATATTGAGGCGCTCGCAGAAGCGCTCGAATTTCTCGCAATAGCCGATTGAGAATCTGGCAATCAGGATATTCTCTCTGTCGTGCTCATACTCGCTCGGAGACCAGCCGAAGCTCGGTCCACCGAAGCCGCCTTCCGGAGGAGGTCCGCCCGGTCCGCCCGGTCCACCCGGTCCGCCCGATCCTCCGGGAGGAGGTCCCATCGGAGGTCGTCCGCTATCCGGTCTAGCACCCATCGGATGGTGTCCGTGATGTTCGTGCTCGCCATGAGGCTGGGAGAAGTCCTCGACTTCACCGTCACGCAACATTCCTAAAACCAGCCTTGCCGTATTCTGATGGCGGTCGACATAGATATTCTTTATCTTTGAGATTTCGTATTCCTGATAGTCCTCAACGCGGTATGAGACCATCTCCTTTGCAGGAGCAGTCTTGAAGAACTTTTTGATGACGGGAACGCCACGCATCTTTTCTTCAATCTCTTCCTTTGTTGTCGCCTGGCGGTACTCCTCATAACCGCTGATTATGTAGAGTTCTTTGTCGTCGAAAGTGACATAGACGTCGAAATATTTTCCTTCGCCGTCAAGGTCAGCCTTTACGCAATAGAGAAGCTTCTCAGGATTGACGCCACGCTTCATAAGCTCGTCTGCGACGAGCTGTGGGAGAGCGTCAAAATACTTCATAAAATCACCTTCCTGATATATCCAAAACATGTCATAAAATACATACTTGTTAAGACAATCTATAATAAAACAGCCCTCGATACATGAAGTATCGAAGGCACTTATTCATCCGCTAAAACCGAACCGTCGGTTTTCAAGGAATCGGGATTGCACAATTCGCATACTCAGAGGTATCTTAAATTCCTGCTCTAATGCATAGTAATTGTCTAAACGCATTGTTCCCGCTCCTTTCACAGTAATTAAGGCATGACACATTCATGTCTCACAAGTTCTACATTATACACCGTGCAGGCGATATTGTCAAGGACTTTTTCGCTTAAATTTGCGATTTTAAACGCTTTTTCGCTTCTGGTATGATTGACTTATCACTTGCAATATGCTAAACTTATACCTAAATACACTTTTTAAAAAAGGCAGTGATATTATGACTAAGCTATTAAGTTTACTTAAAACAAACGCTCGTCTTTCAAACAAGGAGCTCGCAACACTCTTGGGCAGAACCGAAGAGGAAGTCGCTCACGACATCTCAGAACTTGAAAGAACCGGTGTTATAAAGGGCTATTCCACCATTATGGACGACGATGTCGTCAACAAGGACAGCGTTACGGCATATATCGAGCTTTCCGTCACCCCGAAGGCTCAGGTCGGTTACGACGAAATTGCGGGATATATCTCGCAGTATGAGGAGGTCGAAAGCGTTTCCCTCATGTCGGGTGGATATGATCTGGCTGTTACGGTCAGGTGTAAGAATATAAGAGATGTCTCTAACTTCGTGGCACAGCGGCTTGCAACCATTGACGGGGTTGTCTCGACTTCAACGCATTTCTTCCTTCAGAAATACAAGGAAAACGGCATACTGCTTGCCGATTTTGAGCGTGACGAAAGAGGGCTGGACTGATGGACTACGAAAAGCTCATCGGCAAAAAAGCCGCTGAGATAAAGCCCTCCGGAATAAGAAAGTATTTTGACGTTGCCGCAACGATGGACGACGTTATCTCCCTCGGCGTCGGCGAACCGGACTTTCACACTCCCTGGCAGATAAGGCGTGAAGCGATTGTAGCACTTGAACGTGGCAAGACCTTCTATACTGCCAATTCAGGACTCATGAACCTTCGAAAAGCTATCAGCGAATACACTGAGAAGCACACCGGTGTCACCTATGACCCGGCAAGCGAGATTATTGTAACTGTCGGCGGCTCGGAGGCTATTGACCTGACTATCAGGGCTATTGTAGAACAAGGCGACGAGGTTATCATTCCGGAGCCTTCGTTTGTATGCTACAAGCCGATTGTCGAACTCACTGGCGGTACTCCGGTTATCATCGAGACGAAAGCCGAAGACAGCTTCAAGCTGACTGCTGAGGAACTAAAAGCCGCCATTACCGACAAGACGAAGCTTCTTATTCTCCCCTATCCGAACAACCCGACGGGAGCAATTATGGAACGTGAAGACTTGGAAAAGATTGCGGAAGTCCTTAAAGGCACAAATATTGCGGTTCTCACGGACGAGATCTACAGCGAGCTGACCTATGGCAAGAAGCACTTTTCGATTATTTCGCTTGAAGGCATGAAGGAAAGAACCATCTACGTAAACGGCTTCTCGAAGGCGTTTGCGATGACCGGCTGGCGACTCGGATATATGTGTGCTCCGCACGAGATTACCGTGCAGGCTTTGAAAATTCACCAGTTCGGCATTATGTCTTCACCGACTATCAGCCAGTACGCCGCCATCGAAGCTCTTACGAACTCCGAAAACGACGTCAAGCACATGGTATCGGAGTACGATATAAGAAGAAGATATCTCGTCAACGCTTTCAACGAGCTCGGACTCGACTGCTTCACGCCGGAAGGTGCGTTCTATGTCTTCCCTTCCATCAAGTCGACAGGGATGACAAGCGATGAATTCTGCGACAAGCTTCTTCACAGCAAGCGTGTTGCGGTTATTCCTGGAAATTCTTTCGGAGACTGCGGCGAGGGCTACATAAGGGTTTCCTATGCCTACTCGCTTAGACACCTGATGGAAGCAGTTTCGAGGATAAAAGAGTTTCTTGACGAACTGAGGAATGGAAATGATTAGCGGCAGAGCTTATGCCAAGATTAATCTCACACTTGACGTTACGGGGATTCTTAAAAACAGCTATCACTCGATTGCGTCCGTTATGCAGACGATTTCGCTTTATGACGAGATTTCGGTTGAGAAAAACAACTTCGGAGATATCTGGGTGTATTCTGACGGCGGAGAATTTGCTGACAGTATGCCACTTGATGAAGATAACACTTGCGAAAAAGCGGCAGTGGAATTTCTCAGATATATCAAAGCTACCGAGGGCGTCGATATACATGTTAAAAAGAATATTCCGTCTCAGGCAGGCTTGGGTGGCGGCTCTTCGGATGCCGCAACGGTTCTACGCCTGCTGAACATGCTTTATAATGCAGATTTATCTTATGAAGAATTGCGAGGACTCGGCATTGGAATTGGTGCCGATGTGCCGTTTTTGGTCACCGGCGGCTGTGCGTTGTGTGAGGGCATCGGCGAAGCTATCACGCCTGTTGAAAACGGCTTGACCGGCTATGTTCTGCTCGTGAAGCCTGATTTCGGAATTTCTACACCCGAGGCTTACCGTCTCTTTGACGAGAAAAAACTGCCGTATGGCAACTCTTCGGAAGCCGTTATAAGCAGTGGGAGCTTTCATGGGCTTCTGTCGAACGACTTGGAGAAGGCGGTTGCGAATCCCGAGATTGAGAAAATCAAGCGAAAGCTTATATCTCTTGGCGCTTCGGACAGTCTCATGACCGGAAGCGGCTCGTGCGTTTATGGGCTCTTTGAGGACAAAAAAACGGCTGATAATGCCGCAAAAGAGCTTTCAGACTATGCGTTTGTAGGAGTGTATGAGCCTGTTTTAAGCGAAGAAGTGACGTCATGATTGGTTACGAAAAATGTGGGCTTTGCCCGAGAAGGTGCCTTGTGAATCGGCAGGAAGCCGTCGGCTTCTGCGGGCAGAGCGACAAGATAAGAATTGCAAGAGCGGCTCTCCACCTTTGGGAAGAGCCGTGTATTTCCATTGGCAACGGTTCGGGTGCCGTCTTCTTCTCCGGCTGTACCCTTCGGTGCTGTTTTTGCCAGAACCACGAGATTTCATACGAAGGCAAGGGCTATAACATCACCACAAATGAACTTGCGGAGATTTTTCTCAGGCTTCAGGATGATGGTGCCGAAAATATCAATTTAGTGAGCCCGACACCGTTTGTGCCATCGGTTATTGAGGCGCTCGATATTGTTCGGGGCAAGCTGAAAATCCCCTTAGTTTACAACTGCGGAGGGTTTGAGAGTGTTGAAACGATTACGGCGCTTGAAGGCTATGTCGACATCTATCTGCCGGACGTGAAGTACTTTTCGGATGAGTACGCAAAAGAGTTTTCTGGCTGTCCGGGAAGCTATTTTGAGACGGCGATTTCGGCTGTCAAGGAGATGCAGAAGCAGGTCGGGAAGCCGGTTTTTGATGACCGTGGCAAGCTTTTAAAAGGCGTGATTGTCAGGCATATGGTGCTCCCGACACTCAGGCAGGACTCGATGGCGGTTCTGAAGTCTCTTCGTGAAGCTTTCGAGCCGGATGAGATACTTCTGAGCCTCATGTGCCAGTATGTGCCGATGTATCGGGCGACGACCGAGGAGAGATTCAGAAAAATCAACCGTCGGGTTTCGACGTTTGAATATAACAGCGTGCTTGATTATGCCCGGAACTTGGGGTTTGACGGGTACTCGCAGGAACGGGATTCGTCTGACGAGTGCTTCGTACCGGAGTTTTTTGGGAGCAAGGATGAGGAGGAACGAAAATGAAAACCGTATTTGAAACCATCAAAAAGTATCTTCCGCAGGCGAAGAAGCAATTTGCGGTGGTTATTGTCTATGTATTGGCGATAACGGCGCTGGAGGCGTCTTTGACGGTGCTTATGAGCAGGATTATTTCGGAGGCGGAAATCAGAGGGACGATGGCGTTTCTTTTGCTGGCTCTCGGTGGATTCTTAGTGCTGTTACTGCTCGACTGCCTGCTCTCGATAGGAAAATACCGGGCGCAGGACAGGCTTGGCGGAGCGTTCCTCGAAGCGATGAGGACGGACATGTACAGAGCTGTCGAAAAGGCAGACTACCAGTCGCTTATCTCAATCGGCAAGGACAAGCTGAAGCACATCTTTTATTCTGACGTCCTCGACGTTTTCAGAATTGTTGGGAACTATATCGGGTACATACTCCTGAATTTAGTGCTTCTCATATCGTTTTTAGTGGTCTCGGCGTTTGTAAACGCAAAGTTAGCTGTGTTTCTGCTCGTGGCGGCGATTGTCGGGTTTGCGATTTCGTGGTTTTCAAGAAGGCTCATCATGAAGCGTTCAGCCGGAGTAAATCAGATGATGAAGGCGGACCACAATGAGCTTAACGATTTTGTAGATTCAATAGAACTTGTCAAGACTCATTCCCTGGGCGACTATTTTGTGGAAAGGCAGAAAAGGAGCCTTTGGGGATTCATAAATGCTTCTCTTGACGCTGATGCTGTGATGGTCGGACTGAATACTCTCAGCACAAATTACTATCAGCTTATTTACCTCGGCGTTGCGGCGTTTTTAAGCATGACTGTCAATGGAAGCGACGCCGGAAGCCTTGCGTTCTTCCTCTTTGCGACGCAGAAGATTATTTCCTACAGCTCGAATCTTGAAACAGCTGTTTATATGGTGATGAGGATGGCGCCGGCGTTCGGGAACGTGGGTAAGATTTTCGAGACGAATCAGGAAGACGGTGACAAAGAGATTTCGGGCATCGACAAAATCGAACTCAAAAACGTATCGTTTTCCTACAACGGCGGTGACGATTATGTCATCAGGAATCAGTCGCAGGTATTTGAGAAGGGCGATATCGTGCGGCTATCAGGTGCTAATGGTAGCGGAAAGTCGACCTATGTCAAGCTTCTCGTGAACTTACTCAAACCCACCGACGGCGAGCTTCTTGTGAACGGGATGCCTGCCGAAGAAATCAGGCGGGAAAGTCTCTACAAGCATATCTTATACATCAGTCAGGACGAGATTTTGCTCAACGACAGTGCGAAGAATTATATCGAAGAGATTACCGGGGTTGAGCTTTCGGACGAGGACTTTTCGAATCTTCTTGCGGAGGTTGACCTCCCCGAAGATTTGCCGGACATCGAAATGGGCGGCAAGAACCTTTCGGGTGGACAGAGAAAGAAGCTCATGCTGATAAATCTTATTCTCAGGTGGCAGGGCTCGTCGGTTATAATCTTAGACGAGCTCGAAAATGCGCTTGATGCCGGAACCCGTGAATTTGCGGGAGAGCTCCTTGACACTATCTATAAAGACCGGGCGAATCACATTATTTTCAGAATTTCGCACATTGACGACGGCACGGTTGCCGTGAACAAGCAGATTGCTCTTTAAACTTAAACGCCTCCCATGAAAAACGGGAGGCACTTTTTTGAAAAAATCTTTCGCTGGGGCGTAGTATCCGCAAAAATTCGGGTACTGTAATAGTGAAAGGAGGAATTGAGATGGAAGACGAGAAGATTATCGGGCTGTTCTTTGAGCGGTCGGAGACGGCGATTTCGGAGCTTGACCGGAAATACGGCAGTCTTTGCAGGAGTGTATCGAAAAACGTCCTCGGGAGCGTAGAGGACGCAAGCGAGGCAGTCAATGATACATACCTTGCGGTCTGGAACAGAGTTCCTCCCGAAAAGCCGGAGAACCTGCTTGCATATGTCCTTAGAATTGCGAAAAACCAGTCACTGAAAATCCTGAGATACAGAAGCGCTCAGAAGCGGGACAGCTTCTATCAGGTGGCTCTTACAGAACTCGAAGAGTGCCTTCCCGGAAATTCGAGTGTCGAAGCGGAGCTTGACTTCAAAGAGCTTTCAGAAGCGGTCGACAGCTTCCTTGAAACGCTTACGGCTGAAAACCGGGTCATCTTCCTACGGCGCTACTGGTTCTCGGACAGCCTCAGGGACATAGCAAAACTCACCGGACTGACGGAAAAGACGGTCTCGGTAAGGCTCGTGAGGCTCCGGAAAAAGCTGAAAGACTATTTGAGCGAAAGGAGATTTTTTGAATGAACAAATACGAAAATGCAGAGAAACTCTCGACTGCCATTGATATGGTGGATGAAAAGTATCTTACGGAAGCGGCGGAGTACAAGGCAGAAAAGCACGGAATCAGGCACTCGAGACTGGTGGCAGTTGCAGTGGCGGCGGTGGTTTGCGTGTTTATGATGGGTGCGGGAGTCCTGGTTTCAAATGAAGGCATCAGCGATTGGCTCAGAACCCAGCAGGAGCTTATTTCCGGCAGAGAAATGAGTGAAGAGCAATATGAGCAGATTCAGGATTCGGCACAGTACATCGGCGCAAGCGAAAGTGCGAGCAACATGACTATCACAGTTGATTCGGCAACCTTTACTGATGAGCGCATATACATTCTCCTCAGGATTGAGGGCAGTGAAGAAAGGCAACCGCTGTTGAATTACGACGTCAATCTCTACGGAATATTCGCAGAAAAACATTCATGCGGAGTTGCATATGACGGCATCCATGACGATGGTGCTACCTACTACGTAATAGATTTTGTATATGACTATATCGGTGAGCCGGATGCAACCGAAGTTGATGTTACTTTGGAAGTAATCAACCCTGACGATGATAATGCCATGTCATGGACATTTGACTTTACTTTGGACAGAGTTCCGGAGACTGCTATCGACATTATCCCCGAGGGCGAGTCGGTAACCGTCAGTGTTAGTATGAGATACATGGACTGGGCGGCAGCGGCTACTACAGATGTAATAACAGAGATAAGATACGATGTAATCACCCGTGATGTAATCGCTATTTCCCTCCGTGAAGGCGCAATGTATGTCACCTATGACAACGATACTGCTATTCTTCCCGACGGTGTGGATGTTGATAAGTACTATATAGACACCGAATACGATGGTGGCTTCGACTCAATATATGTCGTCATGAAGGACGGCACTATGATTAAGCCAACATATGGAGGAATGACGGAATCGGCACTTGGTCAGCCCACAATAACCTGGAGATATATCTGGTCATCGGCGATAAATCCCGATAATGTAGCCTATATCCGAATCGGCTATACCGATATCCCTGTAAATGTCGAAGCGTCAAGTGTCACCGACGGCGATGTGACCGTCACGGTTGAAAAGACTGTGGCTGACGAAAGCAATATATACCTGCTTCTCAGGGTTGAGAGCGATGTTATCGAAGGCTCATGCGAAAACATGAACTTCGGAGATTGCCAGCTTGTCGCAGACGGGGCTTCCATTTCTTCTGTTGAATACATCACTATGGAAAGCGACGAGGACGGAGTTTACTACGTTCTTCTCAGAAACGAGTATACACTCACCGACCCTGACGCAACAGCTCTTGACTGCACATTGGAGCTCGGGAACCTCCACACGAACTATCTCGAATTGGACGATACGATTATCAGCGGCGATTGGGACTTCACGTTCAATGTTGAGCGAAACAACATTGACACTTTAAGCCTTACTGCCGATGCCCCGGGCATTTCGGAGCTTGAAATCAGCGAGTTCGGGTGCACATTCACCTATGACTATACCATATCCGATAGTTCATGGGCTCCGAACGACGTGACTATTGTTACCAAGAGTGGCGAGGAGATTCACACGGCATCTGCTGAGATTGAGTATTATCGTGAAGATGTTGACGGTGTCTCGAAAATTATCACCGGCTACAAAACCTTCATCTGGGAGACGACTGTCACATTAGACGAAGTGGATTATATCTGCTTTACTGGTGGGTTTGAGACGGATGGGGTTGTTGTAGAAGTGCAATAGGACCGCAGATGGCAGGAATCTGAACCCACAGTTCGCCTGCGGCGAATGCGCTCCCGTTGGTCGCACACCTCTCAGTCGCCTTCGGCGCCAACTCCCCTAAGCGTAGGGGAGCCTAAATCACAACCCTCATAGCGACAAAAACAGTCCCAGCCTTATGGCTGGGACGCTTTTTTGGAGCAGATGACGGGAATCGAACCCGCATATTCAGCTTGGGAAGCTGATGTTCTGCCACTGAACTACATCTGCATTATTACGGGGAGAAATGGTGCACCTGACAGGACTTGAACCTGCACGCAAAAGCAATAGAACCTAAATCTATCGTGTCTGCCAATTCCACCACAGGTGCATTCCCTACTCTTGCCCGTGGGAATTATTATAGCACTTGGATGGGAAATTGTCAACGGCGGATTTGAGAAGATTTTTTAGATATAGCTCGAAACAAACTCTGCCGCTGTCAGTATTTCCGGCTTTTCGATTTCCACCGTCAATAAATCCTTATCGCCGGTAACTAGCACGTCGACATCCTCGATAATTGCCGAGTAGAGAACAGGGTAATCGTTCATATCCCTGATTTCAAACAAACCGCTTTTCATGATGTGCGGGGTGTAAGAAAACTCAAAATTCAGTTGAGACAAAAACTTATCGACAGCGCTCTTTTTAGTCGGAAATTTCCTGTCAGTTACAACTTCCAGTTCCTCAATCACAAAAGATGGGATAACAAGGGTATGCTCCCTTGTAACAGAGTCCAGAAGCAAATTGAATCTCTCCGACGGAAAAAGTGCCATAGATATCAGGATATTGGTGTCGAACATTACTCGCATGTGTATTCCCCGCTCTTCTCCTTGCGGATTTCTTTCACCATGTCCACGACGTCCTGTTCATCCTTGATGCTTTGCTCTTCAGCAACGCCGGTGAAGGCGGACTGAAGATCCATCAGAGCGTTGAGGGAGGCGTTCATCATTACTACCCTGTTGCCGTCCTGAATGAACATGACTTTATCACCGTCTTTGACGCCCAGAAAACGGCGGATTTCTATCGGGATGGTTATCTGTCCTTTGGAAGTTATCTTTGCAAGTTCCATTATAAAGCCTCCTTTTCGGTTAGTCATTGAATTCCGTGAATTCCTTACTTATATTATACTCAGCTCAAACCTATCTGTCAAGAAAAATCATCGTGTTTTGCAGATATTTTCACTCATTTTCTGAAGAAAACAGTTGAAAAGCGTTCGAGTTTATTATATAATAGAGGTGCATGATTGCATACACGTTCTTTGTTGTCCGTTTTTATACGGAAGTAAAGAATGAAAATATTTATTTGGAGGTATAGTATGATAAACATTCCTGTTGTAAAGCTCGGTATTGTTGCCGTTTCCCGTGACTGCTTCCCGATTCAGCTTTCTGAGAAGAGACGCACCGCAATTGCCGCTGAGTGCAAGGCTAAGGGTCAGGATCTCTATGAGTGCCCTGTAACTGTCGAGAACGAGCTCGATATGCTTAAAGCTGTCAGTGACGTCAAGGCGGCTGGATGCAACGCTTTGGTTGTATTCCTCGGTAACTTCGGTCCTGAGACTCCCGAAACCCTTATTGCAAAGAACTTCGACGGTCCTTGCATGTTCGTTGCAGCCGCTGAAGGCGACGGAGACATGATTAACGGCAGAGGCGACGCTTATTGCGGTATGCTCAACTGCTCTTATAATCTCGGTCTTCGCAAGCTGAAGGGCTACATCCCTGAGTATCCTGTCGGAACCGCTGAGGACATCACAAAGATGATTGCTGAGTTCGTTCCGATTGCAAGAGTAATTTTAGGCTTGAAGAACCTGAAGATTATCACCTTCGGTCCCCGTCCGCAGGACTTCTTCGCTTGCAACGCTCCTATCAACGGTCTTTATGAACTTGGCGTTGAGATTGAAGAGAACAGCGAGCTCGACCTTCTCGTCTCCTACAAGGAGCACGCTGGCGACCCGAGAATCCCCGGTGTCTGCGCTGAAATGGCAGCTGAAATGGGCGAAGGCAAGTTCTATCCCGATTTGAGCGAGAGAATGGCTCAGTTCGAGCTCACTCTTCTTGACTGGGCGGAGAACCACAAGGGTTCAAGACAGTATGTCGCATTCGCTGACAAGTGCTGGCCTGCTTTCCCGAGCCAGTTCGGCTTTGAGCCTTGCTATGTAAACAGCCGTCTCTGCTCCAGAGGCATCCCTGTTTCCTGCGAAGTTGATATCTATGGCGCTCTCTCCGAGTATATCGGAATCTGCCTGACCGGCGACACCGTTACTCTTCTTGACATCAACAACAGCGTTCCTCAGTACATATATGATGAGGACAAGATTGCCGACCTCGGCTACAAGCTCACTGATACATTCATGGGCTTCCACTGCGGCAACACTCCTTCCTGCAAGATGTGCGACGACAGAGCTGTCAAGTATCAGCTCATCCAGCACAGACTTCTCGAACCTCAGGGAAGCGACCCCGACTTCACCAGAGGAACTCTCGAAGGCGACATCGCTCCTTCTGACATCACCTTCTACAGACTCCAGTGCGACAGCGACGGAAAGCTCCACGCCTACATCGCTGAGGGCGAGATTCTTCCTGTTGCTACCCGTTCGTTCGGCGGTATCGCAGTATTCGGAATTCCCGAGATGGGCAGATTCTATCGCCACGTTCTCATCCAGAAGAGATATCCTCACCACGGTGCGGTTGCGTTCAGCCATTGTGGCAAGCTCATGTTCGAGGTTATGAAGTATCTCGGCATTGAAGACATTGCCTACAATCAGCCTGCTTCTCTTCCCTATCCGACTGAGAATCCTTTTGCCTGATTTAAAACTCCGCTACCCGCATGGTGACCCCGTGCGGGTAGCATACTTCAGTTTGCCGGGAATAACAAGCTTTCAAGACTCTTGACGGCTTACTACTCTCAACAATTACTACAAGATAAATCAGAGGAATCCACTATGAGAAAGACAAAAATCATCTGTACCATTGGTCCTGCTTGCAGTGATGAAGCCACCCTTCGGGAAATGATGCTCTCGGGAATGAATGTAGCCCGGCTCAACTTCTCCCACGGAACTCACGAAGACCATCTTGAAAAGATAAACCTTATCAAGAAGCTTCGTTCAGAACTCGACCTGCCAGTTGCAATCATGCTCGACACGAAAGGTCCTGAATACAGAATCCGCTCATTCGAGAACGGTAAGATTACTCTCAATGAGGGCGACAAGTTCACCTTCACCACAGAAGACGTTGTCGGAAATCAGGAAAGAGTCACCGTATACTACAAGGGTCTTGCTCATGACCTCGAAGAAGGCGACATAATCCTTCTCAATAACGGACTCCTCAAATTCACCGTTACCTCAGTTGACGACATGAATGTCTATACGGTTGTAAATGAGGGCGGCGAGCTCTCGAACAACAAGTCGATGAGCTTCCCGACAAAGCTTTTAAAACAGGAGTATCTCAGCGAACAGGACAAGTCCGATTTACTCTTCGGAATCGAAAACGGCGTTGACTTTGTCGCCTGCTCGTTCGTTTCCTGCAAGCAGGATATGATTGACATAAAGACGCTTCTGGACGCCAACGGCGGCAAAGATATCGACCTGATCGCGAAGATTGAAAATCAGGCTGGCATCGACAACATCGAAGAGATATGCGAGGTTGCCGACGGAATCATGATTGGCAGAGGCGACATGGGCGTTGAGATTGCCTTTGAGAAGCTCCCCGCTATCCAGAAACAGCTTATCACAAAGTGCAGACTCCTCGGAAAGCGTGTTATAACCGCTACCGAAATGCTCGAATCGATGATTCATAATCCCCGCCCGACAAGAGCTGAGACCTCGGACGTTGCGAACGCCGTTTATGACGGCACAAGTGCTATCATGCTCTCCGGCGAAACAGCTGCGGGCAAGTACCCGGTTCTGGCGCTTCAGACTATGGCGAAGATTGCCGAAACTACCGAAAAGAGCATCGACTATACCAAGCTTTTCAGAACAGCTGAGTTCAAGATTCAGAACACTGTCGACGCTATCTCACATGCTACCTGCGGAATGGCGGTTGACGTCAATGCAAAGGCGATTGCGGTTTGCTCGCTTTCCGGTTCGACTGTAAGAATGGTATCGAGATTCAGATGCCCTGTCGACATCCTGGGACTTACCACCAACGTCAAGACCTGCTATAAGCTCGCACTTTCATGGGGCGTCACTCCCTACATGTGCGACACCTATGAGTCGACAGACGTTCTATTCTACACTGCAAAGAATACTTCCCTCAAAGTATTCAACCTCCAGCGTGGAGACAAAATCGTCGTCACCGGCGGTATGACCAATGGTCGCTCGGGAAATACGAATCTCATAAAAGTAGAGACTATCTGATTTACCGTAAAAATAAAGGCAACAGTGCTTCTGATGGCGCTGTTGCCTGATTTTTTGAGTTTTGATTACTTCAGCCTCTTCATTTCTCTGCGGAATCTGAATATCAGGACTCCGAAGCAAATCTGGACGACGGCTCCTATTGCACAGTTACAGAAGGCTGTTATCGAACCAGTGGATATTATAATGGCAGAGTTATCTGAAATAGATGTCGATAATACTACGAGGTTTGAAATGGCGGAGATGATGTTGATAACTCCTCCGATATAGCAGACAACCCCGACGAAGGCGGAGGCATTCTTGCCGACATGTTTGCCGTGCTCTTCGGTTGCCGCTTTCTTGGCGGCGTTCAGGCTCTTTATAATCATTGCGAGCCAGAAGATTGCCACGCCAAATACTACATCCAAAGCGATTACAAAGGCAAAGACCAGCATGGCGTCCTCGGCATTTGTTGAGGTGATACTGGCGATAAGCATTACGACCATACAGACGGCGAGAAGTAAGCAAACCATGACAAGCTCTATAACATATATGACTTTGATTAGAGTGAGACCGGCAGTACTGAAAGGCTTGTCCTTCTTGCTGGCGGCGGTGGCATAGGTCATCCAGAGACCGATGGCAATAAGGATATACGGAATCTGGGAGATTATCGCCCCGAAGGAGCTGATACTTGCGAGATATCTCGACATATCGTTGACAAGGCTACGGTCGATATCCCCTAAAATCTGGCTGACAAGTCCCCACATGAAGCTTGTATCGATAAGTGTCAGAATATTCGATATAATCAAGGTGCAGAAGGCAAACGCAGTGAACCGGAAAAGCCCGGAAGTGGCGACTTTTTTTAGAGCCGCTAACGGAGATTCGGGTGCCGGCTCGCTATAGACAGTGGGATTCGGGTTCGGTGCCGGATTTGTATTCGGCGGCGATTGATATGAATTTGCGGAATTCTCCTGAGAAACTTCTTTAAGCGGCAAACCACAGCCCTGGCAGAAGTTCGCATTGTCCGGGTTCTGGGTTCCGCATCTTTTGCAAAACATTATATTCCCTCCTTATATAATAAATCGGTTTTTCTAATAATATCACAGTTTTTCTTTGGCTGTCAATACCCGAATGAGGCGATTTGACGCAATTTATTTTAAATTTTGTCGCACAAAATGGCGAAACTCACTTTCGGCACAAATTGCGGGGTGAATCTCAAAAGAATTTCGGTGAAAATACCACTTGACTTTAGTACGCTAGCGTGGTAACATGATAACACAGTAACAAAAGGAGATTACCCAAATGGCAACTTACGACGAAAACACAGCTGAGCTGTTCAAGGCTATTTTAGAACTCAAAACGCCTGAGGAATGTGGAAGCTTTTTTTACGATTTGTGCACCGTCAAGGAACTCAAAGAGATGAGCCAGCGGTTTGAGGTGGCAAGACTTTTAAGTGACGGTTTTATCTACTCGGACATTGCGAGTAAGACCGGCGCCAGCACCACCACTATTAGTCGTGTCAACCGCAGTCTTATGTACGGCGAAAACGGCTACAAATTGGCAATCGAAAGGATGAATAAGAGTGAATAATGCACTCAGAACAGATGAAGAAGCGGTTTTGAAGCTCCGCAGTCTCTACGAAAGCAGAGGCTATCAGGGCTACAAGATGAACGGCTTTGAAGAGTATGATATATATGCTCAGAACAAGGATTTCCTGGGTGGCGAAGCGGTTATCACGTTTACAGACACTGAGGGACGCCTGATGGCTCTGAAGCCGGACGTCACGATGTCGATTATCCGTTCAAGAACTGAGGAGGACGGCGTTACCGAAAAGCTCTATTACGACGAAAATGTCTGCCGGGTTTCGCATGATTCACACCGCCTCAAAGAGATTTTACAGTCGGGGCTTGAATGTATCGGAAATATCGACCTGTACAACACCTGTGAGGTTGTGACGCTTGCCGCTGAAAGCCTCGGGCTGTTCGGGAGGAAGTTTATCCTCGACATTTCGCATATGGGAATCGTGACGGGGCTTATTGACAATCTGCCGGTTTCCGAGTATCAGAGAAAAGAGCTCACCCGGCTTATTGGCTCGAAAAATATTCACGGGATTGAGAAATTGCTTTCGGGAATTTCATCGGATGACGAAGCGAAAAATAGGCTTCTGAAGCTAGCGGAGATATCCGGTTCGCCGGATGAGGTTCTTCCCTGTTTGAAAGAAATCTGCGCCGGTACTCCTGCTGAAGATGGCTTAATGGAGCTAGAAAGAGTCAACGAAACGCTCAGACAAAGTGAGATTTTTGAAAGCCTGCGGCTTGACTTCTCGGTAGTGCAGGACATGAGCTACTACAACGGGATTGTCTTTCAAGGATTTATCGAAGGAATCCCGGAGAAGGTTCTGAGCGGCGGAAGGTACGACCCGCTTTTAAGAAGAATCGGCAAGAATAAGGGTGCAATAGGTTTTGCACTGAATGTTGAGTCGCTCGAAAGGATACTTGATACTGCTGACGAGCTCGATACCGACATCGCACTGGTATATTCGGCTAAGGACGACGCCGCAGAGGTGGCGAAGCGTGCAAGAGAGCTTTCAGAAAACGGACTTCGGGTTCGGGTTACAGATCAGATTCCGAAAAGAGCACGGTTCGGCAGGATAATCTATTTTAATGAGACATCGAGGAATTCTATATGATAAGCATAGCATTGCCCAAAGGGCGTTTGGGTGAAAAGGCGTTGAAACTATTTCAGGAAGCCGGAATTATCCCGGATGGTGACATCGGATTCAGTTCAAGAAAACTGGTTCTGGAGCTTCCAGAGTCAGGAGTCAGGTTCTTTTGGGTGAAGCCGTCGGACGTGGCGATTTACGTAGAACGAGGTGCGGCTGACGTCGGAATCGTCGGGAAGGACATATTGACAGAATCGAATCCGGACGTTTACGAGGTACTAGACCTCGGAATGGGCAAATGCCGGATGTGCGTTGCCGCACCGAAGGATTTTCGGGATAATCCCAATCGGACTTTGAGCGTTGCGACGAAGTTCCCGACTATTGCTTCCGAATATTACGAACGGCAGTCGAGGAGAATCGACGTTATCAAGCTTAACGGCTCGATTGAACTGGCACCGATTCTGGGGCTTTCGGATGTCATCGTCGACATCGTCGAGACGGGAGACACTCTCAGGGAAAACGACCTTGAAGTCTTCGAGACGATATTTGAGATATCGGCAAGGCTGATTCTAAACAAGTCTGCGGCGAAGTTTAAACCCAGAGAAATTTCGGGAATCGTGTCGAAAATTTCAGAAATTATTGAGGCAAAGAGGTAGACAAAAGTATGATAAAGATATATAATTACACAGATGCTAATTCAGAGATATTCAAAAAGCCGGTAGACACTGCGTCGGTTGCTGAGACTGTTTCGGAGATTATTGCGAACGTGAAGGCTAATGGCGACAAGGCTCTGAAGGAGTATTCTCTGAAATTTGACAAGACAGAAATAAGCGATTTCAGGGTTTCTGACGAAGAGATTGAGGAGGCTTACGCTTCGGTCGAGCCGGAATTTGTGAGGATTCTTAACGAAGCCGCCGAGAATATCTGGGACTTCCATAAGCACCAGCTGAGGAACTCGTTTGTCATCTCCGAAAAGGACGGAATCGTTTGCGGACAGAAGATTATACCGTTTGCGAAGGTTGGGCTTTACGTTCCCGGAGGGACTGCGGCTTACCCTTCTACCGTCCTTATGGACGCAGTTCCGGCGAAGCTTGCTGGGTGCGGAGAAATCGTGATGGTCACTCCCCCGTCGAAGGACGGCGGAATCAACAAGTACATTCTAGCCGCCGCAAAGATTGCCGGCATCGACAAGATTTACAAGGTCGGCGGAGCTCAGGCGGTTGCGGCTTTGGCTTACGGAACGGAGTCTATCCCGAGAGTTGACAAGATTGTCGGTCCCGGAAACGCTTTTGTTGCTGAAGCAAAACGGCAGGTTTACGGCGAAGTAGCCATCGACATGATTGCCGGTCCGAGCGACATCTTAGTCGTTGCTGACGGCAAGAGCAATCCAAAATTTGTTGCGGCAGACCTTCTTTCACAGGCAGAGCATGACAGAATGGCGAGTGCGGTTCTTGTCACCGATTCGGAAGAACTTGCAAACGCCGTGCAGGCTGAAATAGAAGTACAGCTTGCGAAGCTTCCGAGAGAAGAGATTGCGAGGGCATCTATTGAGAAAAACGGCAAAATTATAGTCACAAAAAATATTTCCGAGGCAATAGAGGTCGCTAACATCGTGGCACCCGAGCATATTGAGCTTTGCCTGGACAACCCGTTTGACGTCTTGGATAAAGTAAAAAATGCCGGTTCCATCTTTATGGGAAGATATTGCCCGGAAGCTTTGGGCGACTACCTCAGCGGCGCAAACCACACGCTTCCCACCAATGGCTCGGCGAGGTTCTCTTCCCCGCTTTCGGTCGACGACTTTGTCAAAAAGTCGCAGTTCACCTACTACACGAAAGAGGCGTTCGAGAAAGTGTACGGCGACGTTGCCTACTTTGCCGAAAAGGAAGGCTTGCAGGCACACGCAAAGAGTGCGTTAATCAGATTTAAAGAGATTTGACGGGAGCAAATATGAAAGAGTTTCTTATATCGAAATACAAAGATGTTGAGCCTTATGTTCCCGGCGAACAGCCGAGGGACAAGAAGTACCTGAAGCTCAACACGAACGAATCGCCATATTCGCCGTCGGAAGCAGTGTTGAAAGCGGTTGCGGATTCAGCTTCCAGCTTACAGCTCTATCCCGACCCGGCTTGCAGGGATTTGAAGGCGGCGCTTGCCGGAAGTCTGGGGCTTCAACCTGAGAATATCCTCCCGACGAACGGCTCGGACGAGGTTCTGAGTCTTAGTTTCATGGCGTATGCGCACGACGAAAAGCCGGCTTATTATGCGGATGTTACCTATGGGTTCTACGACGTTCTGAGTGGGTTGTTCGGCGTCAAGGCAAAGCACTTTGCACTTCGTGATGACTTTACAATAGATATCAGTGAGTACTGCGGACTGGATTCCGGACTTATCGTGATTGCGAATCCGAATGCGCCTACGGGAATTGCCATCGGCGTTAATGAGATTGAAAAGATTTGCAAAGAAAGCCCGGATTGTGTAGTTCTTATTGACGAGGCATATGTCGAGTTCGGTGCGGAAAGTGCCGTCGGGCTTGTTACGAAGTACCCGAATCTCATCGTTTCGAGGACTTACTCGAAGTCGATGTCTCTTGCTGGCGCAAGGCTTGGATATGCGATTGCGAATGAAGAGAGAATCCGTGAGCTTGAAACGCTCAAATACACGCTGAATCCCTACTCGGTCAACAGAACCGCACTTGCGGCTGGCGTTGCGGCGGTGGAGGATATAGAGTACTATAAAAATAACTGTCGACTGGTCGCTGAGACGAGAGACAGGACGGCTGAAAGGCTGAAAGAGCTTGGATTTGAGCTAACGGATTCCAAAACGAATTTTGTATTTTGCAGGCATCCGGGTGTTCAGGCAAGTGAGCTTACTGACAAGCTCCGTCAAGCCGGAATACTTGTCAGGCACTTCACCGGAGAACGAACCAACGACTGGCTGAGAATCAGTATCGGGACGCCGGAGGATATGCTTGCGCTTACCAATACACTTGAAGAAATATTGAACGGAGGCAGAGTATGAGAGAAGCTGTTATAGAAAGAGCAACCGCTGAGACGGACATAAGGCTATATCTGAATCTCGATAAAAGTGAGATGCTGGACGTTCCCGGCGAGGTAAACATCGACACCGGTTGTGGATTTTTAGACCATATGCTGACGCTGTTTGCGAAACACTCCGGCTTCTGTCTGAAAGTTAGATGTAAAGGCGACACGCTTGTCGACTATCACCACACGGTTGAGGATGTCGGCATCTGCCTGGGGCTTGCTCTGAAAGAAGCGCTCGGAGAGATGGCTGGAATCACCCGTTACGGCTGGGCTGTTATCCCGATGGATGAAGCGCTGGTTCTTACGTCTGTCGACATTTCTGGAAGGGCATACCTTGCTTGTAGCCTTGATATTCCTACCCAGAAGGTCGGGGATTTCGACACTGAGCTCTGCGAGGAGTTTATGGCGGCTCTTGCAAGAAGTGCTGGGCTTACTCTCCACATAAAACAGCTTGACGGCAGAAACAGCCACCATATTATCGAGTGCACGTTCAAGTGCCTGGCAAAAAGTCTGAAAACGGCGGCTTCGATTGACCCTAGCTTAAAAGGTGCGGTGCCGTCAACAAAGGGAGTAATTTAATTGGGAACAGTTATTATTGACTACGGCGTCGGGAACCTCTTTTCCCTGTCGATGGGGCTACGGAAAATCGGCGAGAGTGCCGAAATTACCGCTGACCCGGGCAAGATTAAGGATGCAGAACGGCTGATTCTCCCCGGTGTGGGAGCTTTTGAGGGAGCTATAAACAAGCTTCGTGAGTCGGGGCTTGCGGATTTAATTAAAACTGAGACAGCAAACGGCAAGCCACTTTTGGGAATTTGTCTCGGGATGCAGTTGTTATTTGATGAGAGCTACGAATACGGCGTCCACAAGGGTCTCGGACTGATTCCTGGGAAGGTTGTACCGCTGAAAGGGTATGTTGACGAAAGCCTGAAGATTCCGCACATCGGGTGGAATTCGCTTGAAATAACGAAGCCGGACTGCCCGATTTTTAAGTACAGTTCCGAGGGCGACCACGTCTACTTTGTGCACTCATACTATGCTACTGAATGCGATGCCGATACGGCGGCAATTACAGAGTATTCAAAAACGGTGACGGCGACGGTCTGGAAGGATAATGTCTACGGTTGCCAGTTCCATCCGGAGAAAAGCGGAGAAAAAGGGCTTAAAATTCTAAAGGCTTTCTGCGAGCTGAGTAAGTGAGGAATTATTATGAAGATTTATCCCGCCGTTGATATTCTGGACGGTAAAGCGGTTCGACTTTACAAGGGTGACTATTCGGAGAAGACAGACTACGGCGACCCGGTCGAGGCGGCTATGAGGTTGAAAGAACTCGGCGCCGAATATTTGCACATCGTCGATTTGGACGGTGCGAAGAGTGGAGACACACCGAATTTAAGTATTATTTCGGAAATTGCGAGTAAAACCGGCATATTTGTCGAGGTCGGCGGAGGAATCCGTACTATTGAAACAGTTGAAAAGTACTTATCGAATGGGCTCAGCAGAGTTATAATCGGCACTGCGGCTGTTACGGACAGAGATTTCTTATGTAAAGCTGTGTCGCTTTACGAAGATAAAATTGCGGTTGGCGCTGATATATTGAACGGAAGCGTCCGGATTTCCGGGTGGCTTTCGGACAGTGGATTGTCTATCGAAGATTTTATGAAAGATATGCAGGCTGTCGGAGTGAAGACGGTTATCTGCACGGATATTTCTAGGGATGGCGCTCTTAAAGGCACGAATATTACCCTTTACGAAAAACTTTGCCGGGACTTCCCTGCTATCCAGATAGTCGCTTCCGGAGGAGTTACTGAACTAGTAGAAATCTCTGAACTTAAAAAAGTCGGAGTTTCGGGAGCTATCATAGGAAAGGCTTATTACACCGGGCTTATTGATATTGTGAAAGCAATTGAGGTGGCAAGATGATTACGAAAAGGATTATTCCCTGCCTGGACGTCAAGAACGGCAGGGTTGTAAAAGGAACGAAATTTGAAGGACTCGAAGACGTTTCCGACCCGGTTTCACTGGCGGAATTCTACTCGGGTTCCGGAGCTGACGAGCTGGTCTTTTACGACATAACGGCTTCCAGTGATGGGAGAAGGCTTATCTGGGACGTGCTCCGGCGGACTGCTGAAAACGTGTTTATTCCGCTAACCGTTGGCGGTGGAATCAATACTATTGATGACTTCGATATGGCTTTGAAGTGCGGTGCCGACAAGGTCAGCGTCAACTCGGGAGCCATTGCTAATCCGGAACTTATCCGTCAAGCGGCAGAGCTTTACGGGTCGCAGTGCGTGGTTCTGAGCATTGATGCTAAGAGAACCGACTCCGGTTTCACCGTCTTCACAAAAGGCAACCGGGTCAGAACCGAGCTCGATGCGGTCGAATGGGCTAAGTACGGCGAAAGTCTGGGTGCAGGCGAAATAGTCCTAAACTCAATCGACACGGACGGAGTCAAGGACGGATTTGACCTCGAAATGCTGAAGGCGGTTTCGGATGCCGTGAGTATTCCGGTTATCGCTTCGGGCGGTGCCGGAAAGAAAGAGGATTTCCTCGAACTCTTCAGAACGCTTGATAAAGTCGACGCCGGGCTTGCGGCTTCGGTGTTCCACTTCGGGACGATTGATATCAAGGATTTGAAGAAATATCTTGCCGAAAACGGCATTAACATGAGAATATAGGTGATAAAATGCTTAATATTGACGAACTAAAATTTGATAGTAACGGACTTATCCCTGCTATTGTGGTGGATGCAAAGTCTGGCAAGGTGTTGACCTTGGCATACATGAACCGGGAAAGCCTCGGGATTTCTATTGAGAAAGGGCTTGCCTGCTTCTGGTCCCGTTCACGGCAGGAGCTCTGGCTGAAGGGCGAGACAAGCGGAAATTATCAGCACATCGTGAGTATTACCGCCGACTGCGACAGGGACGCCTTGGTTGTTTCGGTCGAGAAGGAGGGTCCTGCCTGCCACCTGGGCACCGACAGTTGCTTTAACGATAAAGTCTACCAATCAGAAACTCTTTCGGATTTCAGCTATCAGGAGCTCTACGACCAGATTTCTGGGCGAAAAAGCTCCCCGAAAGAGGGCTCCTACACCACTTATCTCTTCGACAAGGGTCTTGACAAAATTCTTAAAAAGGTCGGCGAGGAGTGCACTGAGGTCATCATTGCAGGGAAAGCGGAGGACAAGAAAGAAACCGTCTACGAGATTTCCGACCTTATATATCACCTGTTCGTTCTGATGGCGGAATCAGGAATCAGCATGGACGACATCTGGGACGAGCTTGCGAGCAGACATGTAAAGGACAGCCTTGTTGTAGACAAAAAAGTCAAACAGGAGAAGATGGTATGATTCCCCTACAAAATCTGCACACCCACTGCACCTTCTGCGATGGAAAAGACGAAGCGGAAGAAGTCGTTAAAGAGGCTCTGAAGCTCGGTATGACTTCGCTTGGGTTCTCGTCGCACAGCTTCACCGGGAATCCTAAAGTTGACGGCATGAAGGATGAACGAGGATATATTGATTGTATCAGGTCGCTCAAAGAAAAGTATCATGAGAAGATTGAGATTTTCTTAGGAGTCGAAAGGGATTGCTTCACCGAAATTTCGGGGCTGGAAAGTGAATACGACTACAAAATCGGGTCGGTTCACTACCTCCAAATCGGCGATTATTACGAGGCGGTTGACTGGTCTAGGGAGCGGCTTAAAAATACTTGTGTGAAGTATTTTAATGGAGATATGGCGGCGCTTTGCGAAGCTTATTTTGAACTGGAAAGCAGGGTCGTTGAGATGACCTGTTGCCAGATTATCGGGCATTTTGACCTTGTCACGCTGTTTTCAGGGCTTGACGACACTGAAAACAGGAGATTCATTGATGCTGAGATGACGGCTCTTGACGAGCTTCTGAAGACGGACGCTCTGTTTGAAGTGAACACCGGAGCTATGGCTAGAGGTTATAGAACGGTTCCCTACCCATCTGAGAAATGCCTCAGGCGAATCAAAGAAAAGAACGGTCGGGTTATAATCTCGTCCGACTGCCACGACAAATCGAAGCTTCTTTATGGGTTCGATGCGGCGGCGGGGCTTCTCCAAAAAATTGGATTTAAGGAAGTATACATTCTGACTGACGGCGGATTCAAGCCGATCAGACTTGAGACTTGAAATATGAAAGGAAACTGAGTATGAGTAAATTTATAATTCCTGATGATTACACGAGCAGTCTCATGCCATATGAGACGCAGACGGCGATTGGGCTTATCAAGCGAAGCTTTGAAATCAGCCTTTGCCAGGCACTGAACTTAAAACGTGCTTCGGCTCCCCTGTTCGTCGACAACATGCGAGGCTTGAACGACGACCTGAACGGCGTTGAGAGACCGGTTTCGTTCGAGATTAAGGAAACCGGCGAGAACGCCGAGGTTGTCCATTCGCTTGCGAAGTGGAAGAGGCTTGCTCTGAAAGAATACGGCTTCCACGAGGGCGAGGGCATCTACACCGACATGAACGCCATCAGGCGGGATGAAGAGCTCGACAATCTCCACTCGGTTTACGTCGACCAGTGGGACTGGGAGAGAATTATCACCCGGGAAGACAGGAATCTCGACTTCCTGAAATCTATTGTCCAGAAGATTGTCGACTGCGTTGTGGATACGTCTGAAATCGTAACTAAAGTCTATCCGAATGTGAGATGCCGTCTTTCAAGAAACGTCTCGTTTGTCACGGCTCAGGAGCTTGAAGACATGTACCCTGGGCTCACTCCCAAAGAACGTGAAAACGAATATCTGAAAGAGCACAAGACCGCCTTCATCATCGGCATCGGTGACACCTTGAAGTCCGGTACAAAGCACGACGGCAGAGCGCCCGACTATGACGACTGGAGTCTGAATGGCGACATTCTCATGTGGAACGAAGTTTTGGGCTGTGCGTTCGAGCTTTCGTCGATGGGAATCCGTGTTGACGCTGATTCCCTCAGAAGCCAGCTCAAAAAAGCCGGTTGCGAGTGGCGCTCGGGTCTCGAGTTCCACAAGATGCTTCTTTCGGATGAGCTCCCACTTACCATCGGCGGAGGCATCGGACAGTCAAGGCTTTGTATGCTCCTCTTAGGTAAAGCCCACATCGGCGAGGTGCAGGTGTCCATCTGGGATAAGGCTACGATGGATGCGGCTGAGAAGGCTGGAATTAAGCTGCTCTAGCCCTGCGGGCACCCCTCCACCACCGACTTCGTCGGCGGTTCCCCTCCCCTTTCAGGGGAGGCTTTTTTTAGGCACAAAAAGGCTCCCCTGAAAGGGGAGCTGGATGCGCGAAGCGCAGACTGAGGGGTTTACGCTGTCACCGTGGCAACCTCCGACTCAAAGCCGGTCGCTTCAATTTTGAAGTCGTAGCTTATGCCGGATTTGAGACCTGATATGCTGACCTTTTGCTTTGAGGTGGTGCCGGCAACCTGCCATTCGTCAGAGCTCGAACGCTTCCAGTAGACGGTGTAGGTGGAGTCGTCGACAATCTCGTCCCAGGTTAGCTTGACCTTGCCGTTAGAGACTGTAGCTTCAAGTGAAATGGTAGGTTCCTCATCGAAAGAATGGAAAACCGCTTTGCACAGAGATAAAAACTCGCCTTGGTGTTCTGTTGATCGGACACAAAGGCAGAAAGTCTTGTCGCCGTCAAGCCAGTAGTAATACTCGTTGCTAAGGGATATGTAGTTATATACACTGGTTCCGTCATCGGCAACCAACTCCTGACCGCCTTCTTTGGCGTTTGTATACGCACTGGATTCACCATAGGTCGAATTGTAGAAAAATAGCTGAACGTAAACGTCATCATAATCAAACCCAACAGCGAGATAGGAAGGATAAAAGATGATTTCGGTTATGTCTTCAAGCTCAATGCCCTCGGGAAGGTAAATTCCCATCTGACGTTTTCCGTAACTGCGAAATGCCAATTCAGAACTGAGTACCTCGTCTGCCTCACTGGCACTGACAACCTTGTCACGAAATTCCGCATAGGTGTATGAATCAAAACTGTCATCAATAATCGTATCGTCATCATCCGCCCAGACTGCGACGGACATTGAAGTTATGATAAGTAGTCCTGCTAAGAGCATTGCGAATAATTTTTTCATTGTAATTCCTCCATTTCAGTTAGTACTTTATTGTGACAACCTCCGACTCAAAGCCGGTGGCTTCAATCTTGAAGTCGTAGCTTATACCGGATTTGAGACCTGATATGCTGACTTTTTGCTTTGAGGCGGTGCCGGCAACCTGCCACTCGTCGGAGCTCGAACGCTTCCAGTAAATAGTGTAGGTGGAGTCGTCGACAATCTCGTCCCAGGTTAGCTTGACCTTTTCGCCGGTTGATTCGGCGGTGAGATTATAGGCTTCGCCGAAGGTGTGGTAGCTGACGTTGCAGAAGTCGAGCATACCTTCGTCGTAGGTGTCTTCACGCCTTGTAATCCAGTAATAGTTGCCGTCCTGGACAAAGACGTAGTTTTCCTCACCGGCATAGCGACAATAGTAGACCTCGGTGCCGTCTTCAAGAGTTATGACTTTTCCACTGTTCTTTGCCAGAGTGACATACTGCTTGGTATAATCCTCGCCGTCCTTGCGCATTACAAAATAGTGGAGCGATACCCAGCGGTCGCCATATCTGAATGTGACCTCGATATAGTCAGGAGCGACGTAGATATCGTTGAAATCGTCAAACCCCACTCCATCCGGAAGATAAACTCCGTCCATCTCGTAGTAGAGATACTCCAAAACTCCTTCGCCGAAGCCCATTTCGTCTGCCTTGGAGACGTATTTCTCGTCGAGTTCGTCAACATACTCAAACAGCTCGGCTAGCGAATAGAAAACCGGTCCCGGCAGAATTCCGCTGTCATCGAGTTCGTCATCATCCGCCCAAGCCAGTACGGACATACTGGAAACGAGCAAAAGTCCTGCCAAAAGCATTGCTAGTAATTTTTTCATTATAATTCCTCCTTATTTTGCAATAATAATTGCCTGCTACTTGTAATACACTTTAGGCTTGCGGATTATTGCACTTTGGAGAAAAAATTTTTAAAAACTACATATTGAGCTCATATGTTGCGGTTTCGTCGTGGAATCTCATAAATATTCTTCTGCCACTGCCGATGATGTCGTAGCTGACGACAACGTCGAGGCAGGTGCCGATTTCGCAGGTCAGGAGGATTTCGGCATCTATGCTGTTGCCGCCGGAACATCTCACGACCATATAGCCATCATCATAGGTGATGTCTGATTCTGAGACCTTAGAGCCGTCGGAGCTGTACGCCATGCGACTGATAATGCCTTCGGGAAGCTGAAGGCTTGCCTTGATATTCTTGATATCGTAAGAGCCCGCAGGGTCGCTCTGATAGAGACTAAGCCTGAGGATATAGACGTTGTCCTCTTCGGAAAGAGGTTCGAGACTATAACTGCACAAGAGCTCGATGCTCTCGCCGCTTTTCATGACGGTTTTCTGGGATTGAAGATAGTTCACGCCGTCGACGACCTGCTCGGGTGCCGAAATCTCTTCGATTTCGTCATAGGAAAGTGCCGCACAAACGGCTGTTATCCCAATAGCAATCACCAGAAGCAGAAGTATTGACTTTTTCAGAATGGATTTGGAAGCTTCGTTCATGTTGATTCCCCCTATTTTCTGATTACATTATAGCATAAAAATTATTAAGACGCCATACAGAAAACATTAAGTTTTTGCGGGATTTCTTAATAATTAAAGCCCGATTGCTCGGGCTTTTGATTTATTGCTGTTCTGCTTTTTGTCGCTTCTGGACTTCGTCGAAGGAAACGCCGAATTTCTCGTAGATGCTTCTCGCGTAGCCGAATTCCTGGGGCTCGGCTCTCTGAATCTTATAAAGACGGCGGTTGTCGGCAGTGGTGTCGACGGTTGTCACAATGCTTACGAGCTTGGTGTCGCCCTCGACATCTGAATTAATCTTATCAAGGCTTCTTGCGAGCTCCAGAAGGTGCGTGGCGTAGATGCCTCTGACGCCGATGCAACGGAAGCACTTTACAAGCTCGGTGGCGATATAGACGCACTCAGTAGGTGTTGTCGACTGAATGGACTCATTAAGAAGAAGTAAGCTATGACTGGTGCAGTTGTCGATGGTGACCTTAAACTGTTTGCACTCCTGAGTGAATCTCGAAGTATTGAGTCCGACTTCCTCTTCCTTCGGGAAGTGGGTGTAGATGTAGTCGACCGGGCTTATCTCGCAATGAGTGCAAGGGACATAGAGTCCTGCCTGGGCAAAGACCTGAATAATGCCGATGGCACGGGTATAGGTGGTCTTGCCGCCGTTGTTGGCGCCGGTCAGGACGAAGAATCTTCCGTCCGAGTCCATAGTGCAGTCGTTCGTGATAATCTTATTATCGAGCTTACTCATCGGGTCTTCGGAGGTCATCTGAATATAGAAGGACAGGTCAAAGGTTCCTCTGGCGTCAAGTCTTCTCTCTTCCATCGGGAGATACTGAGGACGAACCATGTCGAGACCTCTTGCCTTGACGGCTTCGATGAGTTTTTTGGCGCCGATGTAGAAGCTAAGCTGGCTCTCGAATGTCAGAATATCCTCGGTGCTCTTCTTGAAATATGCCCTCACTGCACGGTCAAGATGGGTGATGTATTCGCTGTTGACTTCACGAAGTTCACGAAAAAGCGGAGCTTCAAGGTCGTTGGTGCCGCCGTTTTCGTTATACAGAGAATGAGTCCTGCCGATGGCACGGGTGCCCTCGCCATCAAGATGCTTGAAAAGCCAGTCGAAGCGGCTCTTTTTCTTTATAGTGTCAGTCGAGACGCTTAAAAGCATTGCCTCAACCGGGCGCATCATGTCATCGAAGTTGATGCCGACGGTGACGCTCTTGACGCCTTTTGCCAGAATTGCAAGGCACTCGTCCGTCTCCTTCTTGACTTCGGCGAAATAGTCGGAATTGTAAACGGAGGCAAAATAGTCGGCGACCTCGCAGAGTGCTTTTGACTTGAATGAGCCACGGTACTTATCGCAGAATTCGTGGCACTTGGTGATGCACTCGATGTAGGTTTTGAGCGAGTTGAAGCGGGTGTTCAGAGCATAGAAGCTGTCGGCAAGCCCGAGCTTCTGGATGTTGACATGCTCGTTGATGTAGAGCTTGTGGACGTTTTCATACAGGATTGCTTCGAGCGACGGGACGTTCAGGAAGTCTTCGAGAATGTCGAGACGATAGTTAAGCGTCTCCTCATCTGTCGAAAGCTGGGTGAAGACCCGCATGGCGTTAAGGGAATTCTCCGGACAGATAAGTCTTGAAAGAGTTTCAAGTTCCAAATCCCGGACGTAGTCCTGCGGCAATTTTGAGAGCTCCGCTCCCCGCTTCATGTGTTCCTGTTTCTTTTCTGCTGACGGATACAATAAATCCGCAAGATGCAGTTCTTCGATATCCGAAACTTCCTCTGTGTTCTTTGCCATATTTACTCCTCCTTTCAGACATATACAGAAAATACTCTTTTACTCATTATACTATACACAGCCAAATAATGCAATGACAGTTCTTTACAACTTATTGATTTATCCTGATATTTTGTACTGTTCGATTCCCGCTTTCAGTCTTGCCATACCGTCTTCGCAAAGGCTTCTCGGGCAGGCAATGTTGATTCTTAAGAAATATTTGCCACTGCCGCCATACATAGTGCCGGCGCAGACATAGAGTCCGGTTTTCTCACGAATGAACTTTTCGAGTTCCAAAGAATCGTCCGTCACATCTGAGCAGTCGACCCAGAGTAGATATGTTGCATCAGCCTTGATGAGCTTGATATCTGGGATATTCTTCTCGACATATTCCTCGCAATAGTGGCGGTTAGCGTCAATGTAGACCATCAGGTCATCCAGCCACTGTCCGCCTTCGTTGAATGCGGCAAGAGCTGTGCACACTGAGAAGGTGTCCGGCTCGGCGACTTCGTCGGTGTTGATGGCACGGATAACACGGTTTCTTATAGCCTCGTTCGGGATGATGATTGCGGAGGTCTGGATTCCGGCGATGTTAAAGCACTTTGTCGGCGCAACGCAGGTGATGCTTATTTCTCTGCAAATGTCGGATGCTGATGCAAATGGAGTGTAATGCTTGCCGGGCTCGACGATGTCGCAGTGAATTTCGTCTGAAATAACTGTAACGTGGTGCTTGTAGCAGAGCTCACCAATCTTCGCAAGCTCGTCCTTAGTCCAGATTCTTCCGACCGGATTATGAGGATTGCAGAGAATCATTAAGGTTGTCTGAGGGTCGGAAAGCTTTTCCTCCAAATCCTCAAAATCGATATAGAACTCGCCTGTTTCCTTGTTGTAGCCAAGTGGGCTGTCGATGATGACTCTGCCGTTATTCAGTGTGGAGTTATAGAACATGTTGTAAACCGGAGACTGGATTAAAACCTTCTCGGCAGGTGTGCTGAGCTTTCTCACGGAGCTGGAAATCGCAGGAATTGCACCGGCACAGTAGACGAGCCATTCCTTCTTGATTTCAAAGCCGTGACGGGATTTCCACCAGTTTATGTAGCAGTCGTACCACTCAGACGGAACCTCGGTATAGCCATAGATGCCGTGGTCAGCACGGGTCTTGATAGCTTCGATAATAGACGGAGCAGTCGGGAAATCCATGTCGGCTATCCACATGGGAAGCTCGTTTTCGCCTACGTCCCACTTGACGGAGTCGGAATGGCGGCGGTCGGTTACCTTGTCGAAATCGTATGCTTTTACAGTGTTCATAATTTTGGTCTCCTATTAATTATTGACGATGATTATTGTTTTGCTGGGGTCAATCTTGTCCTTCTCTAAGATAAGCTCATCGATGTGGTCGGCTTTTATCCTGCCTGAGGTCGGGTTGATGACGCTGTCGACTGAGCCGTTAATTTCGGCATCGACGGTTGAATACTCGAATGCAAGAGTGGTATTGATGAGCTTGCAGTTCACCATTTTTAGATTCTCTATGTAGCACATGCCTTGCAGGCTCTCGATTGTGCAATCAATGAGTGTGAGATTTTTTGCGTTCCATCCGAGGTATTCGCCAGAAATAAAGCAATTTGTGACGGTGACATTGTCGCCGTTCCAGAAGGCGTCCTTTGAAAGAAGCTTAGAGTTCCGGATATTCACGTTCTTGGCGCCATCGAATGAATAGTTGCCGTATAGTATCAAGCCGTCGACGTCCATCCCGTCGCAGTTCATTGCGAAATAGTCGCCTTTGGCGGTGACATTCTGAATTTTTACGTCATTACATGCCCAGAGTGTTTCCTTGGCGTCGGAGAAGCTGACATTTTTAAGGCTCAGATTATTGCACCGGCGGAAATTCTTTGGAGCTTCGATTGCACAGTCGGTAACGGAAATGTTGTCCGTGTACCAGACTCCCGCCCGAGCCATTTCAAACCAGGTGCAATTATTCGCTTCGATGTCCTTGCAGTACCAGAGTGGATATTTCCACTTGAACATGCAACCGTCGAGGGTAATGTTGTGTGAATCCTTCAGCGGAGATTCGCCGTCCGCAAAAATTGTGTCCTTGATAGCGAGGTCACGGCTCATGAAGAGTGCTCTCTCACCGGTTAAATATTGTCTGTCTACTGTTGTTATCATTAATGTTGATACTCCCTGTTTTTGCATAATAAATACTTTTCTAATCTATAATGATAGCACATTTTGTGTCCGATTGCAAGACCCTCGGAAACTGATTTTTAGCACTGTGAAAATCTGAGTGTTAGCACTTAACCAATTTGACTGCTAATTTTCACCGTTTCATAATCGTTTCAACATCATATCGTCACATATGAGGTCTATAATCATAATCGTTGAAGGGAAAGAGCCCCGAGACAAAAGAAAAAAGCAACGGCAAATAATTGCGAAGGGAATATTACTTCGGAATTGCCGCAAAATAATAAAAATATTTTTTAGGAGGATTTTATTATGTTAGTACCTTACGTCAGACGCAATGTTTCAGTTTTCGACCCGTTCAGAGAGATTGATGAAATGGAAAAGGCATTCTTCGGAGAGACTCCCGCATCGAGAGCAGCTTTCTCCACCGATATCAGAGAGACCGACGACGGTTATGTTCTCGAAGCTGACCTTCCCGGAGTAAAGAAGGAAGACATCAACCTTGAACTTACCGACAACGTCCTCACAATCACAGCTGAGAGACACTCCGAGTATGAGGAGAAGGACAAGAAGGGCAACTACGTCCGCTGTGAGCGTTCGTATGGCTCTTATCAGAGAAGTTTTGACACCACCGGAATTGACACCGAGCACATCGATGCCGAGTTCACAGACGGAGTTCTGAAGCTCACTATGCCGAAGGTTCAGGAGGTAAAGCCTGAGACCAAGAAGCTTGAAATAAGATAATCGCCTGATTATCTCACCTGCGACGGGCAACAGTCCACATGCCCTTTATCATAAATGAGAGGAACCGAAATGCCGGTTCCTCTCTTTGTTTATACAGTTTTTAAAAATTACTTGTCTGTCTTCTCTTCAGATTTACCTGTCTTTTCACTCTTTCTTGAAAGAACAAGATTTACGATGATGCCGAGGATTAATGCACAAGCGATGCTTGTGATGGTGACTGAGCCGAAGGTGAGTTCCATTCCGCCGATACCGCAGATAAGGATTACTGAAACAGTGAAGACGTTTTTATTCTCGCCGAAGTCGACTGACTGAATCATCTTAAGACCGGATACAGCGATGAAGCCGTAGAGGGTGATGCAGACGCCGCCCATTACGCAGGACGGAATGGTTGCGAGAAGCGTTACGAACGGAGCGAAGAAGGAAATCAGGATTGCAATGATAGCAGTCGTGAAGATTGTGATTACAGAAGCGTTGCCGGTGATTGCTACGCATCCGACGCTCTCGCCGTATGTAGTGTTCGGGCAACCGCCGAAGATTGCACCTGCCATAGAGCCGACACCGTCGCCGAGGAGGGTTCTCGAAAGACCCGGGTCTTCGAGGAGGTCCTGACCGATGATGGAAGAAAGGTTCTTATGGTCGGCGATATGCTCAGCGAATACTACGAGTGCAACGGGAACATAGGCTACTGCAATAGTTCCTAAGTATGCTCCGATGCTTCCTACTTCGCCGAAGTCATAGCTTCCGCTGAAAGCCTTGACGAAGGTGAAGTCGGGGTACCACTGCATGTTGGAGAACTGCGAGAAGTCGATGATGAGGAGCTGTTCGTTTCCAGTGGCGGTTCCGATAAGGGTGAAGATTGCCGCTACGACATAACCGCAGGCAATACCGATAATAAACGGGATGAGCTTTGCCATCTTCTTGCCGTAAACCGAGCTGATGACTACTGCGAAGAGTGTGACAAGAGCACAGATGAGGCAGATGGTGCTGTGAAGGTTCATGTCGTATGTAGCGTCAAGTGCATCGCTTACTGCATTTCCTGCAAGCGAAAGTCCGATGATTGAAACGGTCGGACCGATTACGACTGCCGGCATGAGTTTTGAAATCCATCCAACTCCTGCAAACTTGACGATGATTGCGAGAACAACATAGACAAGTCCTGCCATTACTGCACCAATGATTAAACCCAAATAACCCACCGACATAGAAACGCCGCCTGCGAATGCGGCTGTCATAGAGCCGATGAATGCAAACGACGATCCAACGAATACAGGGCTTTTGAATTTGGTGAAGAGTAAATAGACGATTGTTCCGACGCCTGCGCCAAAAAGAGCAGCTGACTGGGACATACCGTTGCCGACAATTGCAGGGACTGCGATAGTTGCGGCAAGTATTGCCAGAAGCTGCTGAAGTGCGAAGACGATGAGCTGACCGAATTTCGGTTTGTCTGAAATTCCGTAGGTAAGGTTCATGATACTTCCTCCTGTAAGCATATTTTTCGGTTATTATTGTATAACACGATGAGGTATCTTGTCAATACTAAATTGAAAATTTTTCGACAAAAAATCCGCCTTCACTGCGAAGACGGATTTTAGTATTTCAATTACTGTGCCGGAGCAAGCTCTGGCGTGGGATTATTATCAGGGAGCTCGGGTGTCGGGTCGTCGGGATTGATTCCCTGCATGAGAAGCATGAACTGCTCGCCGGTGACCTTTTCGTGCTCATAGAGATATCCTGCTACGGTGTGGAGCTGGGCAATGTGTTCAGTCAGGATTGCCTGAGCCTTGTCATAGGCACCGTGGATGATGGAACGGACTTCCTGGTCGATTTCGCTTGCAATGACTTCGGAATAAGCCTTGTTCGAGTTGTAGTCACGACCGAGGAAGACTTCGTCATCGTCTCTGCCGTAAACAACGGGACCAATCTTGTCGCTGAAGCCGTACTGGGTTACCATGCTACGGGCGATGTTGGTGGCACGTTCAAGGTCGTTTGAAGCGCCGGTTGAGATGTCGTCAAGGACAACCTTTTCGGCGGCTCTGCCACCGAGGAGGGTGATAATCTCTTCGCTCATCTCTTTGCGGGTTGCGTATGCCTTGTCGTGATCTGGCAAAGCCATTGTGTAGCCGCCAGCCTGACCACGGGGAATAATAGAGATTTCCTGAACTTTATCCTGAGTCGGGCAATAGTAGTGGCAGATGGCGTGACCTGATTCGTGGTATGCCGTAATCTTCTTGTCGTTTTCGGTGACGACCTTCGACTTCTTCTCGGGACCGGCAATAACCTTGATGGATGCGTCGTTCAAATCCTGGGCGGTGATAGCCTTTCTTCCTGCCTTTACTGCAAGAAGTGCCGCCTCGTTCACGAGGTTTGCAAGGTCTGCACCGGTGAAGCCTACGGTAGCCGCAGCTACTGTATGCAAATCTACATCGGGAGCCAGAGGCTTGTTCTTTGAATGAACCTTCAAAATAGCTTCTCTTCCCTTGATGTCGGGATAGTTTACGTAAACCTGTCTGTCAAAACGTCCGGGTCTTAAAAGTGCCGGGTCCAGAACGTCCTTACGGTTGGTAGCCGCCATTACGATAACGTTTGAGTTTCCTTCAAAACCGTCCATCTCAACGAGGAGCTGATTGAGGGTCTGCTCACGTTCGTCGTGACCGCCGCCCAAGCCGGTGCCTCTTCTACGACCGACTGCGTCAATTTCATCGATGAAGATAATTGACGGTGCGGCTTTCTTTGCCTGGTCGAACAAATCTCTTACTCTTGCGGCACCGACACCGACATAGAGTTCAAGGAAGTCAGAACCGGAAATTGAGAAGAACGGAACTCCAGCTTCGCCGGCAACAGCCTTTGCAAGAAGGGTTTTACCGTTACCAGGAGGTCCTACGAGCAAAACGCCCTTCGGAATCTTTGCGCCGATATCCTGATACTTCTTCGGGTCTTTCAAGAGCTCGACGATTTCCTGAAGTTCTGCTTTCTCTTCGTCAGCACCGGCGACGTCATCGAAGGTTACTTTTGTCTGACCGCCGTTTTCAACCTTGACATTAGCCTTGCCGACAGAGCCAATCTTTCCGGCGGACGAGATGCTTCTCGACATCGATATCACAAGGAATATCATAACGCCAATCATAAGAAGCGTCGGGATAAGATTCAGCCAGAAGGAGCTGTCTGTAGCGGCAACCAAATCATATTCAAGTGGTGTCGAATGGATTGCGTTGTACTCATCACGATAGTTGCTCGTTTCATTGAAGAGCTCGTTATAGAAAGCGTTTACGCTTGGAACGTCATATGTCAGTTGTTCACCGGAATCAAGCGTCATTTCGAGCTCGCCGGAGCCCAGGTTAAGTGAGAAATAGCTTACTTCGTAATTGTCGAAGTGGGACATTATCTCCGAATAGGAATAGGTCTCTCCTGTCGACATCATGCTCTGGAATGCTATTATCATGAACAAGAGAATTACTGCGGCGAATATGAAGTACGCTATCAGCCCTCTTGACCGGTTATTTCTATGGTTCAAATATACTCCTCATTTCTTATTGGAATTTGCGGCAAATTCAGAGAATTACCTCGCCGATGTAATCAAGGTTTCTGTACTGCTCGTTGTAGTCAAGACCGTAGCCGACCACAAATCTGTCCTCTATTGTAAAGCAACAATAGTCTGCTGTTATTTCGATAGTTCTGCGGGATGGCTTATCCATGAATGCGGCTATTTTAACGTCTTTGGCACCACGGGCAAGCATAGTTTCTTTCAGAACACTGAGAGTTCTTCCGGTATCGAGTATATCCTCAACAAGAAGTATACTCTTCCCTGCTACGTCGAGCTCTGTGTCCATGTATACTTTGACCGCCCCAATCGATTGAGTTCCAACATAGCTCTTGGCGCTGATGAAATCAAGCGTTATAGGCAGGTCGATAGCTCTTATCAGGTCTGCCATGAATACAAAAGACCCTTTCAGAACGCCGACAAGCTCAATTTCCTTGTCTTTGTAATCCTCGGAAATCTTTGCTCCGAGCTTCTTGACTGCTTCGGCGATTTCCTCCTTAGTAATCATGACCTTGATATTATCTGAATATTCCATGTCAAACATCCCTTTTGTCAAATTTTTCTCTGATTTCTATTTTCAATGCAACGATTGTTTTATCCGTGCATGAAACCCTTTCGGAGACGCCGAATCCTGCTACGAAAACCGCACCCATGCAGTCCGAAATAACCGGAACAAGTTTGCGTTTTTCTGCCGGAGTACTGGCGAGAAGTTTTTTGACCGTGGATGTAAAGCCATTTCCTCTGAGTTTTATCTTTTCGGAGCCCTGATAAGCCCTCACGACAAGACTGCCAGTGAGCCTATCTTTATCCATCAGCCATTTTAAACTTCTATTGTTATAAGTCGATATATCAAATTGTGAAATCTCAGTGAATTCTAACACATGCGTCCCCCAGGTATAGCTTCCTGTGTGGGATTGAGGCAGTTCAATCTGTTCGGGAACCGGCTCACTGTCACCGGTTATCCTGAGCTTTCTGTCTTTGCAGACGGCATAGACTCCTTTTTTGAGGTTCACCTTGCCGCCGGTTTTTACAAGTTCTGTGAGCTCGTCGATTTTCTGCTTGGAAGGCTCGACACCGTTTTCTCTAAGAATTTTGCCCAGTGCGTTTGCCAGAATAAACTCGTCGCAGTCTTCCGGAAAAGCAATCTCAGAAGCTTCCAAAAGCTTTTCGGCTTCTTTACCGATATAGTTTTCGGCACTCTCAAAGTTTTCAAGACTTGATTTGTAGGTTTTTAGTAGCGAAGGATTGATTCTTTCGAGCTCGGGGATGACGTTGAGACGGATTATATTGCGGGAGCAATCGTCTTCTAGGTTGGTGCTGTCGGTGACATAGGTCTCATTTCGGCTCTGCAAAAAACTGAGAATCTCAGCTCTTGAAGTGCTAATAAGCGGTCTTATTATGTTGTCCCTGACAGGCGGAATACCAGTCAGTCCGCCGATTCCGCAACCACGAACGAGATTGAAAAGCGTTGTCTCGAAGCAATCGTCAAGATTGTGGGCAGTGGCGATTTTGCAACCGTTTGCGTTCTTACCCAAGGCTTCATAGCGGAGCACTCTTGCGGCTTCTTCAACCGATTTGCCCGATTCTTCGCAGTAGCTTCTGACATCGACATGTTCGATAAAAAGCTCTACTCCAAGCCTTTCACACAAATCAGTGCAAAAAGCTTCGTCTCTGTCGCTCTCTTCGCCTCTTAGGTGATGGTTCACATGGACGGCAAAAACCTCATATCCGAGCTCTTTTAGAGCTATGAGAAGCGAAACGCTGTCGGCTCCGCCGGAAAGGGCTACCAAGACCTTCTCGCCAGGCAAAAGCATACTGTATTTTTTTATTGTATCTGAAATCGAGTCAAGCATTGCTGTCGTCCCGTGTGGTGCTTCTGAAGAGGGTGTACTCGCCGATGAATGCCATAGGAACTGTTCCCGTACCGCCGTGACGATTCTTGCCGATTATGCACTCGGTTGCCGCCTGGTTCTCCTCTTCCTTGTTATAGACGCCCTCACGGTAGATGAAGAGGATGATGTCGGCGTCCTGCTCGATTGAGCCGGATTCACGAAGGTCGGACGGAAGCGGACGATGGTCCTGTCTTGCTTCGACCGAACGGTTTAACTGCGACAGAAGCATTACAGGAACGTCGAGTTCCTTCGCCATGAGCTTTATTTGCCTCGTGATTTCCGAGACCTCATTTACACGGCTGGCGTGGTTGCCGGTCGATTCCATGAGCTGGAGATAGTCGATGATGACTAGTCCGAGATTTTTGACACGACGAAGCTTCGCCTTTATCTGCGGGACAGTCACACCGGCGGTATCGTCGATATAGATATTCATCTTCGAGAGGGATTCAGCCGCCTGTGCAAGCTTAATCCAGTCTTCGGGAGAGAGCTTGCCGGACGTCAGATTTGTATTCGGAACCAAAGATTCTGAGCTCAACATTCTTATTCCAATCTGCTCTTTACTCATTTCGAGAGAAAAGGCACAGATAGCCTTATCGGGGCTTCTTTTGGCGACATTTGCCGCCACGTTGAATGCAAATGCGGATTTACCCATACCTGGGCGAGCCGCAACTATTATCAAATCCGACTTGTTAAGACCGGATATGTAGCTGTCAAGAAGTGAGAAGCCGGTGCTGAGACCTTTGTATAAATCCTTGTCGTCGCCCGAAAGCTTCTGAATCTGGTCGTAGGCGGTGACTACGATGTCGCTGAGCCTGGTAAGTCCTTCGACTTCCCTGCCCTGACGGATTTCATAGATTTTCTGTTCCGCCATGTCAAGAAGGGTTCTCGAATCCTCAGAGCCGTCGATGGCGGCGTCTAAAACTTCTTTTGAAGCGTTGATAAGGGAACGGGTGAGATACTTATCCTCGACAATCTTGCAGTACGACTCGATATTTGAGGTTGAGGGAACGCTGTCCATAATGCCTTTGAGATAGACTTTAGCCATTTCCGGCGTCTCAAAGACCTTTTCGTTGACAGCTTCGTTCATGACAGTTATGATGTCCGAACGCTGACCGTTTGAGAACATCCGAAGGATTATCGAATAGAGCTCTCTGTGCTGTTCACGGTAGAAGCTTTCCGGTTTTAAATGGGCTATTGCAATCGGAAGTGCATCCGGATTAAGAAGAAGCGCTCCTAAGACCGTCTGCTCGGCTTCGAGATTGTAGGGAAGCTCTCTTCCGCCCAGGTCAGCCGCTGTCAGGTTATTTACAGGCATTTTGTTCCCTCCTTTGCTTTAATATTTATCTTCCCTTCAGTCCTCTGGAACTACGCTGACGGTGAGCTTGGCGTTGACGCCCTGAGTCATCTTGACTTCGACTTCATAGTCGCCGTAAGCCTTGATGTCACCGTTAAGGGAAATCTTCTTTTTGTCAATCGTTGCGCCGAACTGCTCTTTTATCTTGTCGCTGATGATGCTTGTGGTGACCGAACCGAAGAGCTTGCCGTTCTGACCGGCTTTTGATTTGATGACAATCTTTCCGCCGTTGATGGCTTTTGCCGCCGCTTCTGCTTCGGCTTTTGCGGTGTCGAGCTTGTACTGGGCGGACGCCTTTTTGCCTTCAAGGTCGTTGATGTTCTTAGCGGTTGCCTCGATTGCAAGACCCTTGACGATAAGGTAGTTTCTTGCGTAGCCGTCTGCTACTTCAAGAACGGTTCCGGCTTTACCGGAGCCCTTTACGTCTTTTAAAAGAATTACTTTCATCTTCAGTTATCCTTTCTTATGCTATTATAAAGTCCTCAATTGCGGACTTGATTCTGTCTACTGTTTCCTCGACGGACAAGTCGAGCTGTGCGCCCGCCATTGTCTGGTGACCGCCGCCGCCTATTGATTCCATAATCAGCTGGACGTTGAAGGAACCTAGCGACCTAGCCGAAACACGGCTCTTGCCGTCAAGATGATAGACGACAAACGAAGCCTTTACGCCGTTAATACCAAGGAGTTCATCAGCCGCCTGAGCCGCCGCAAGAATGAGCTCCGGTTTCTCGGAATCAGTAGTGGCAATGGCACAGCCGTGGAAGAGCTCTGCCGCCTGGATGAGCTTGCTTCTCTCACGATAGGTTTCGAGCGAGTCATTGAAGAAGCCTTTGACGGTAACGGTATCTGCTCCGAGTCTCTTTAAGTATGCCGCCGCTTCAAAAGTACGGGTGCCGGCACGCATGACAAAGTTTTTGGTGTCAAGGCTAATTCCCGACAAAAGCGCCTCGGCATCGGCAACGGAGATTCTGCAGTCGACTCCGAAATACTGGACAAGCTCGGTTGCCATCTCACATGCACTAGAAGCAAACGGCTCGTGGAAGAAGATTACCGAGTTGTCGATGAAGTTTACCATCTTTCTGTGATGGTCGATGACGACAACCGTCTTTGCCTTTTCGTAAAGCTCTTTAGAGTCAAGGAAGTTCGGATTGTGTGTGTCGCAGATTATGAGGAGTGAATCGTCGGCGATTTCGTTTACAGCTTCCTCGCAAGATTTGAAATAGTCGCCTTCTCCGCTTGCGGATATGTATTCAATAAGCTTCTTTGCAAGGTTCTTTTCTGGGTCAACTGCAACGTAAGCCTGCTTTCCGACGCTTCTTAATGCTCCGCAAAGACCGATGCAGGAGCCGACAGCGTCGAAGTCAGCTAAGTTGTGTCCCATGAGATATACTGTTCCACAGCTCTCGGCGAGTTCTCTTAATGCCGTTGCGATAATTCTTGAGCGGACATGGTTTGACTTTTCGACAGCCTTTGATATGCCACCAAAGAATTCAAATCCTGAGTCGGTCTTGACTGCCGCCTGGTCGCCGCCACGTCCTAGGCACATATCGAGTGCTTGCTTTGCATAGACTTCGCTTTCGGCAAGAGTTTTAGCACCTCTGCCGACGCCGATTGAAAGCGTCACGCAGGGACGACCGCCCAATTGAATAGAACGGATTTCGTCAAGGATATCGAACTTTCCTTCGATGATTTTCTTCAAGTGTCTCTCTTCGATTATTGCAAAGAAGCGATCGTTCGAGATTTTATGGAGAACGCCGTTTGTGTGCTCGATGAACTGCTCAAAAATCTGCTCAATCTGAGCCTGAACACTTGCCTTGTCGCTCTCTTTAGAATTCTGGAAAGCGTCGTCGTAATTGTCGACAGTCATTATGAGAACTGTCTTCTTCTGGGCTTGGAACTCCTCTTCGAGCATTACACGGTCTGTTACGTCGGTAAGCCTTATTATTGACAACGGTCCGGTGTCCGACTTTTTGGCATAGACGTTATAGTACCTGTCGAAAATCCTGACGCAGGCACCGGTATCGGAATAGATTTTTGCGACGTTATTGCCGACAAGATTTGTAAGCGGCAGACCGTAGGCACGGTCGTCGTCAAAGAACTTTTCTTCAAAACGCTTGTTGTACCAGATGATTCTGTCCTCGCTGTCGGTTATGACAATCGGCTCGGGGAAATCATAGAAAGCTTCACGGTTAATCGCTTCGATGGATTTGTCCATCCGTGTGACATACTTCGCAATGTCCTTGTTCATAACCGCAATGACTATGAACATAATCAATGCACACAGAAGCACCATCCCTGCGGCAACGCACATGGCGGTTCTTCCGTCAGCAAAGAGCACAACGCAAAGTGCAAGCGACGTTATCCCCAGCAAAAGCAGTGCTACTGCCATTACCCATGATAAGCGTTTTTTCATAATACCCCACCTCTCATAAAAATTTGAGAACAGAACGCATTTTTAGATATCCAGAACGGTTACGATTATTGTAGGTCTGCGCTTGGTCTTTGAGAAGACGAAGTCGCTAATTTCATCACGGAGCTTGTTTTTGACTGCCGTGAAGTCGTGTCTTGTGGAAAGCTCCTGCGTAAGAACCTCACGAGCCTTTTTCTTCACTTCCTGGAAGAGCTCTTCGTTGGTCTTTTCGTATACGAAGCCCTTTGATGTAATCTCCGGTCCTGAGAGAAGCTTGCGGTCAATCTTATCTATTGTGGCAGAAACGGCAATAACTCCGTCCTCGGCAAGGCGCTTTCTGTCCTTCAGGACTGCGGCACCTACGTCTCCGACTCCCAAACCGTCGACCATAACTTTTCCTGCAGGAACGCTTCCTGTAACTTTCATGCTATTGGATTTGAGCTCGATTACGTTTCCGACATCGGCGATTAAGATATTTTTCTCGGGAATACCGATTTCACGTGCTGTTTCGGCGTGGCGTGTCAGGTGCTTATACTCGCCGTGAACAGGGATAAAGAACTTCGGTCGGACAAGGCTTATGATGAGCTTCTGCTCCTCCTGACATGCGTGTCCGGAAACATGAACCTCGTACATCTCTTCATAGACGACCTCGGCACCGAGCTTCAGGAGCTGGTTGACGACCTTGCCGACAAACTTTTCGTTGCCCGGAATGGGTCTTGCGGATATGATTATAAAATCGTTTGATGTGATGCTCACCTGACGATGGTCGTTTGTAGCCATTCTTGTTAAGGCGCTCATCGGTTCGCCCTGGCTTCCGGTTGTAATCAGGACAATCTCGCCGTCGGAATAGTTATGCATTTCGGCGATGTCAATCATGACGCCTGCCGGAGCTTTGAGGTAACCGAGCTCGGTTGCAAGACCGATTACGTTAATCATGCTTCTTCCGAAAACTGCAACCTTGCGGTTGTGCTGTGCGGCGCAGTTGATAATCTGCTGGACACGATGGATGTTCGACGAGAAGGTTGCAATGATGATTCGCTTACCTTCGGCTTTATTGAAGAGCCGCTCAAAGCTTTCGCCGACGGTTCTTTCACTCGGAGTGAATCCACGGCGCTCAGAGTTGGTCGAGTCGCTCATAAGGGCAAGTACGCCTTCATCACCAAGTCTTGCGAACTTCGGAAGGTCTATGATTCCGCCCTCAATCGGGGTGTAGTCGACCTTGAAGTCGCCCATATGGACGATTGTCCCGACGGGAGTGTGAAGAGCAATTGCAACGGCATCCGGGATCGAATGGTTGACTTTAATAAACTCAGCTGTGAAAGCGCCGAGCTGGACTTTATCAGAGGGCGAAGCGACATGGAGCATGGATTTACCCAGATTATGCTCCTTGAATTTGTTTTCGATAAGACCGATTGTAAGGCGTGTAGCGTAAACCGGGACGTTGATTTTCTTTAAAAGATACGGGATTCCGCCGATGTGGTCCTCGTGACCGTGGGTGACGAGTACTCCTCTGACTCTGTCTGCATTCTTCTCGACATAGGTGAAATCGGGGATAACCATATCGACACCGGGCATTTCGCTGTCGGGGAATGTCATTCCGCAGTCGATGATTACGATATCGTTGCCATATTCGACTAGAGTCATATTCTCGCCAATCTCGCCGAGACCGCCAAGAGGAATTATTTTAAGCGGAGTTTTGGAATCATGGACTATTGCGTTACTTACTATCGGTGCGGGTTTTGAAACCGGCTGTACTGCTACCGGTGCCTGTGTCTGTGCTCCTCTTTGCGGGAGCGATTCGGTTCTTTGGGACTTTGATTTCTTGGCGCCCCCTTGTGATGATTTCTTTCTTGATGGCTGTGAGCCTCTTGATTTCTGATACTGTGCCGCTTTCTTCGGTGGCTTGGGTGCGGATATTGCCGTAGCTATTGCGGCATCGAGCGCACTGTCTCTTGACGAACTCTGTTCATTCTTAGAGCGGCTTTTTCTTGATGCTTTAATCTTCTTTTCTTCAGTTGTTGACATGAATTTCCTTTCTCAAAAGTTATTTTTTATATTTTATGTAGGCACCAGGCTCGGCTCAGCATTGCCTCGCCTGTGCATAAGATTCCAGAATGATAAAACAAATATATCTGCTATCATACTACAAATCTTCGCAAATGTCAAGATTGATGTGCCCGAAGTCGGGATATTATATCGTTGCAAATTGCGGTTGCCGCTTCTTGTGACACCGATTCGACATACATCCGTAGCTCCTTTCCGCTTTTTAATGGTCGGACATATGCCCGGGCTCCTGCTGATTCGACAATTATGTCAGAACCGTGGCGGTTTGCGGCAAATTCACGGTTAAGAAGCTTCGGAAGCCCTTTGCCCATCCGGGCGGTTTTGTGGTAGTAACAGATATCCGGAAGCTCTGACAAAGCCACGCTTGCCGAGATTTCTCTCCTGGCGAGATATCCAATCGTCCCGGCTATTAAAAATAGTGGATCCAGAGAAAACTGGGACAGCTCGCCATCATCTGGTGGAGATATCCTGAAAACTTCCCTTCCCGATTCTTTTGCATATTCGTCGCAGACAAGTGGAGCTCGCTCGGGGAGAATTACATTTTCGCCGTCCCAGAAGTGCGAACGACAACCGAGAAGAAGCAGTTGCTCATAGGTGAGTCTGCCGCTTGGAAATTCGCAGGCGGTGTCTTCTATGCTTTTGCCTAGCGTGAATTTCAGATTTTCGCCGTCCGACCAGCCAAAACTGGATATGGCTTCAGAAAAAATTTCTTTTTCCCGTGAGTCTTTTGGGCTTATTTGTACGCTTCCAGCGAAATGCTTTGGAAGAGCGCTTCTGAGTGCATCAAGATACAGCTTTCTTTCTGCGTCAGCATTTATGAGTGGGGCGGTTTCGGAATCGTTTAACTCTGCTCTGTTATACTTTTCGCAAAGCTTTCGTTCCTCCGAACGAGCAAGCTCGCAGTTGCCGCTTCGGAAAATTCTCACACTTCCGTGCGAAATGTAGGCGCAATATCTGGTTTTCAGCCTTCTTGCCGTGAAGACAGTTTCTCCGAATGTGGCATTATTAAAATAGTACACCGCCGTGCCGCAGGAACGAAGTCCCAAAGACAGTGCTTCAAACATGCTTGTGCTGTCACTTGAATATCCGACGGTTATGCTCTCCTGATTAAATGCTCTGGCGATGGCTTTGCCTAAAAACAGGAGATTTTCGGTTGTAAGTTCGATTCCATCGGCACGTCCGCCTTCGCCGAGTTCCAGTAGCTTGTAGCCGGAAGGTGTGACATCCCGGCGGACTCTGATTCCGGCTGGGATTTTCGAATTCGGAGCTATCTTAACACCCGGGTCGATTGTGACTGCCGAACCGATTACGCTTCCACTTCCGACGGCTGAGAGTTCGCCTAGATGCACTCCCCTGCCGATTGTGACGTCCTCACAGATGACGCACTTATTCAGCTCACAGCCATCGCCCATCGAAGAACCGTTCATCACGAGTGAAGATTGAATCCGGCAGTTCCGACCGACGGTTGCGCCTTGCTCGATTACGCTTCCGCCGATGACGGTTGTGCCATCTCCGACCGATGCGCCCTCAAAGATGAGATAATCTTCGCCTTCTTCGTCAAGAAGCACCGCCTGACACGTGAGAAGCGAAGAGATGTCACCGATATCGAACCAGATTCCGGTTTCGGGGATGGTGAAAATCCTGCCACCGGTTGCCAGCACTTCTGGAAATACATCCGAGGCAAAATCTATCTTCTCGTTTTCGGGGATTCGGGAGATGATATCCTTCGAGATAATATATGCGCCTGTATTTGCTAAGTCGGTGAGGCAGGAGTCGTAGGCAGGCTTCTCAGAAAAGCCGATTACCCTGCCGGTTGAATCTGAAGTGACAAGACCATATTCTCTCGGGTCGCTCACTTCGTGGGAGACAATTGTCACGTCAGCGTCGTTTCGCTCGTGGAAATTGACTATCTTCGGGAGGTTGAACTCGCAGACTCCGTCTCCGCTGAGAACCATAACGTCGTCGCCGTTCCATGCTTTTCGGACACACCCGGCAGTGCCCAAAGGAACGTCCTCACGGACATAGCGCAGTTTGATTCCGTTTGAGAAGCTACCCAAAGTCTCTTCGAGTTTGTCGGCAAGATAGAAATCGGCGATGGTCGCCTCTTTGAAGCCGCTTTGGAATAAAAGCGCCGTAAGCCGTTCGATTGCCGGGATTCCAAGAACTCGCACAAGTGGCTTCGGGGTGTCAGAAGTCAACGGTCGGAGCCTGGTTCCTTCTCCTCCCGCAAGTATAATTATCTGCATAACATAGTTCCTTTCAAGGGTTTTGGTAATATGTTAAGCAGGAAATTCCGGAATATTCAAAAGTGGACAGCTTTTAACTGTCCACTCTATAGTTTTCTGCCATGTTACATAGCTTGATGTCGACGAGAACGTCGGCTTTGATTCCTTCGGGAGTATACTCTTCTGAATAAACTGTACCGTCTTTGCGGATTTCAGCTAGAAGCCCGACTTCAGTATATGGAAGCAAGATATTCATTCGTCTTGCCGTTTCCGGAAGAGATTTTGCGATTCCTTCGAGGAGAGAGCCCAAGCCTGTCGAGTTCTTCGCCGAAATGCAGACGATTGAGTTGTCCTGAACGGTTATTTCAGGGACGAGGTCGCACTTGTTTAGTACTGTCAAGGTCGGGATTCCGTCACAGCCGAGGTCGTGAAGGAGCTCTTCGGTGACGTGCTTTTCCTCTTCGTAATACTCGCTCGAAGCGTCTATCAGGTGAATCAGAAGGTCAGCGCTGGCGGCTTCTTCTAGAGTCGACTTGAAGGCTTCGACGAGCTGGTGAGGGAGTCTTGAAATCAAGCCTACTGTGTCAATGAGGGTGACGCTTCTGCCGTCCGGGAGCAAGATTGCCCGGGAAGTTGTTTCGAGGGTTGCGAAAAGCTTGTCTTCGGATAATACGCCCGCATCGGTCAAGGCATTCAGGAGTGTCGACTTGCCAGCATTGGTGTAGCCGACGATGGCGGCTGTGAGGACACCGTCCTTTTTGCGGCGCTTGCGAGTAATATCACGGCGCTGTTCGACTTCTTTTAAGTCCTTTTCAAGCTGGGTGATTCGTGAACGGATATGGCGGCGGTCGGTTTCGAGCTTCGTTTCACCGGGACCTCTGGTGCCGATTCCTCCGCCGAGTCGGGAGAGCTTTATTCCCATTCCGGTAAGCCTTGTTAAGCGGTATTTGTTCTGTGCAAGCTCGACCTGAAGTTTGCCTTCACGGGTTGTGGCACGCTGGGCGAAGATGTCTAAGATAAGCATAGTGCGGTCGATGGTGAAGGTGTCTGTTGCGTCCTCGATGTTTCGGATTTGGGTGGCGGTGAGCTCACGGTCGAAAATCAGCTGGTCGACTTCGAGTGCTTCGCACTGTTCAGCGATTTCTGCGAGCCTTCCCGAGCCGACGCAGGTTGCGCCTTCTATAGAAGGTCTTTTCTGGATGACGGTTGCGACGACTTCCGCACCGGCGGTGTCACAAAGAGCGCAGAGCTCTTCCATACTGCGCTCCGCGTCAAATTCGCCGGTGTCAACCGACACCAGTATTACTCTTGGTTTTTCTTGACTATTTTCTATCATATTTTCTCCTGCTCTCAAAATTATGTCCCGCTATGCGGGACACAATCATTGTACATTGTACATTTTATATTGTACATTCAAAGAACTCCCGTTAGTTCATCAAGACCTAACATTAAATTCATACATTGGACTGCCGCGCCTGCTCCGCCTTTGCCGAGATTGTCATATCTGGCGGCGAGAAGGCAGATGTCGTTGTCGCCGAAGACGAAAATCTGCATTTTGTTGGAGCCTGCCATTCCGTTTGCTTCAAGGAATCCGTCCAAATCCTGAATCGAAGACTCGAAGTTCATAACATCAATAAGCGGCTCGTGCTCGTAGGCTCTTGCGATATAGTCCCAGACCTGACGGGAATGGAGACGCTTTGCAAGAGTTCTCAGATGCAGAGGCACTGTTATAAGAGCTCCGCTCGGGTAGTCGTCTATAATCGGGCTGATTGCGGGCTTATAGGAGAGTCCGACTGCGTGCATGAGTTCCTTCTGAAGCATCATCGTCTGCTCCAGAGCATACATCCTCGCCGACGAAAAGCCGTAAGGACGGGTTGAGCTCTCGTACATTGAAATCATGTTTGAGCCGCCATTTGTGTAGCCGATAACGGAATTTATCATAAGCGGATGATATGGCGGCATGACTTTTGCCTTGACTAAAGGCATGAGAAGAAGAGCCGCACCGGTTGCCATCGGGTTTGGAAGAGCCGTGAATCTCGACTGCGCAATCTTTCTGCGGTGGTCGGGCGAAAGCTCCGGCAGACCATATGCCCACTGAGGCGACATTCTGTAGGCGTTCGACGTGTCGAGCACCTTGGTATTTGTATTTGAAATTAAGGGTATTGTCTCGGTGACAGTCTTTGAAGACTGGCAGAGAATAACTATGTCAGCCGTGTTCAAGAGATTTAGTCTCTGCTCCTCGGTGAATTTTGTTCTGTCTTCGAGATGGATTACCTCCAAATCGTCACGACCTCCGAGCATTGCACCGATGTTGAGACTGACTGCTCCGTAGTGCCCGTCAATTAAAACTTTCTTTAAGTCCAAGTGTTACACTTCCCTCGGATTTTGAGTTACACACTGGTATCATCTCATATTTTTTGGTTTTTGTCAATACTACATGGCGAAAAAAGTCTTAATTTCATCTTTTTTTCGCAAAAAGTGCGAACTGGGGCTACTATTATAAGAAAAAATCTCGGCTATTCGCAGAAAATGGGTTTACTTTTCAAAAATTTCTGATAAAATATTTTGTATGGATGCAATAATCCGCCGCTCTGATGTGTATTAGTAGTGAAAACATGATTCGAGAGCGCGATTTCACATATGAAAGGAGTTCTTTACCGCAAAGAATTCCGTTGCGGTAACGGAAAAGAAAAATCATGCCAAAGAAGGATGTAAACGTGTACATAGCTTCTGTGGTCGATAAGTATTCGGACATGGTTTACAGGACGGCGTTTCACGCGCTAACCGACACCCACTATGCCGAAGATATCGTGCAGGAGGTATTTCTGAAGCTATGCCGCTCACTCCCCGATTTTGAATCGGAGGAGCACGAGAAGGCGTGGATTCTGAGGGTAACAATCAATATGTGTAAAAACTACAACAGAAAAGCCTACACTCATCCGAGCGTCGAGCTGTCCGAGACGATTCCCGCAACGGACGAATACGCTCATGAGAGTTCGGTTTTAAGCGCAGTGAGAGAGCTTCCGGAGAAATACCGGACACCGATTTATCTCTATTACTTTGAGGGATATCCCACCAAAGAGATTGCCGAGATTACAGGCACCAATCAGAACACGGTGCTTTCTCTTCTCATGCGCGGAAGAAAGAAACTTAGCGAAATGCTGAAAGGAGAGTTTGGCGAAGATGAAATTATCTGAAGACTATAAAAACGAATTAAGCCGCCTGACTCTCAGCGAGGATTTCAAGGCGAAGCTTAAAGAGCAGTGCATTGCAGAGGCTGGACTTGACAAGGTCGAGAATCAGGAAGAAACTGCTCCCGAGATTACTGAAACGAAGTTGGGAAAAATCTACAAGCAGATGAAGGTCTACCGGTATGTTGCGATTGCGGCATGTGTGGTTGCGGCTGTTTCGATTGTCGGCGGTGCGTCGATTATGTCGAGTGTCTTCTCGACAGTTTCGAGAAGCTCCGATTCCGCAAATATCGAATCATACGAAATCGAGGACACAAGCTCAGGTTCTGAGGACTGGGAAGAAGATAGCGAACTTCTCGTCGAAGACGGCTACGGCGATGAAATCGAAGACACCAATGCCAGCTATGAAGACGACGTTGTCGAAGACATTGCGGTTGAAGAAGCGGCGGTCGAAGATGCCGAAGTTGAATCTGATGATTCCGGTGAAGAAAATCTCCTTATGGGAGTCAATCCCGCAAGCAGTTACACTCCCGACGACTACGACGGAGACTACGACACCGAAGACTATGTCCTTGGCGGAAGCAACACTAACGCTTCCAACACAGCGGATGTTTACAGCTCCTTCTCGGCACTGACTTCCGATGTCGGATATGCCAACTACGCAACTAGCACGACAAGTGAAGATGAATATGACGAGATGCCTGTCGAAGACAGTTCGGATGCCGATTTCGGATATCCGGCTGACGGATCGGTTGAAGATACTTTGGTCGATAATGATGAATCCTACGAGTCATCGTCCTCCTCATCGCTCCCGACCATTACGACCGACTACGGAACGGCGTCGAACTTCTACGATGTTCTCTACAATCAGATGGGCGACGAGTCGGAGACAATCGGCGTAAGCCTCGTATGGATTAAGATTACCGGAACTCCGAGCGCTTCGGGCGTTCCAACACCTTCGAGTGCAGGATACACGCTCTACAGTGCGAACATCAGCTATGATTATCTCAATGCTGTTTCCTGCGACATCGACATCTATGTCTGGATTAAGGGAACTGAGGACTACCAGGTCAAGGGTATGCCGACATATGAAGTCGGAGACGACCTTATCGTTTCCCTCATTTTGGGCGAGAACGGTTGCATCACGGTTGTTGACGAGCTCATCTACGATGCATACACTCTTAATGGCGTGGACATCGCCTACCACAGGGTTTATGAAAACGTCAACCCTGGCAGTACCGACATGGGCATACTCCCAGGCGAGGGTGAATACTACACAACCACCTCTAATAATCCGGCAATCTACGTCCACAAGGCGTCTGCAAGAGAGCTGACGAGGTATATAAGACGTAAGGTAACCGGCGAGAACTACAACATCGCCGACCTCGAAAAGATTTCTCAGTACAGCATGGGACTTGCTTCATACGGCATATTTACCACCACTTCGACCACAAGTGACACCGAAGAGGAGGAAACGGTGAGCGAGGCTAAATCGGCGCTCAGCCTGAATGCCGGCTCCTCAACAAGCTACTTTGTTCTGACTGCTGCTGGCGAGTCCATCTCGATGAACGAAAGCACTTCTGCTGAAAGACTTGGCGAGCTCTACCAGAGCTCTATGACAGGAACATCTATCGGCGACGGCAATTCAACTGCGATGTTCGTCGGCGGTCACCTCACCTTCTCTTCTGAAACACCGTTCACGGGCGGTGTCACAGAAATTGAGATTACTAGCTCAGGGTGCCCGCTTGACATCCAGTTCAGAGGCATTTCAGTCGGAGATTCTCTTGACACTGTAAAAGAAAAGCTCTCGACCTCCACACAGCTCATAACCGAAAGGAATCTTAGCGACGACTGCGTCATAACAGTCAAGAGCGATTTCGGAACGGTAACGCTGACGGTGGAATATGGGGTGCTGACGAAGATTGTGGTTAGCGGATAGCAGTTGCCTTCGGCAACTGCACCCCTCCACCATCGCCTTCGGCGGCGGTTCCCTCCCCTTGACAGGGGAGGCTTTTTTTATTCTCCCCTACTCCATACTAGCCACTAAATTAACTATTGCACTTTGGATTTTGTTGTGCTATAATGACTATATGTTGTGCTCAGTATGCGAATTTGACGCTAGATTTGCGGAGGGATTTAATGCCTAAGAAGGATTACGGAAACGAAGCTATACGCTCTTTGAAGGGAGCGGACAGAGTAAGGAAAAGACCTGCTGTTATCTTCGGCTCGGATGGGCTGGAGGGTTGCAAGCACTCTGTTTTTGAGATAATTTCAAACTCCATAGACGAAGCGAGAGAAGGCTACGGCTCGAAGATTACCGTCACCAGATATAACGACTTCTCGATTGAGGTTGAGGATATGGGCAGAGGCTGTCCGGTCGACTTCAACAAGAGCGAGAACCGCTATAACTGGGAACTTGTCTATTGCGAACTCTACGCCGGCGGTAAGTATGACAACGTCTCCGGCGAAAACTATGAATATTCTTTGGGACTGAACGGCTTGGGCGCATGCGCTACGCAGTATTCCTCCGAATATATGGACGTCGAGGTTCTGAGAGACGGTTACAAGTATAACCTGCACTTTGAGAAGGGCGAAAACATCGGAGGGCTTAAGAAAGAAAAGGTCTCGACCAGAAAAACCGGCACCAGGACTAGATGGAAGCCCGACCTGGACGTTTTCACCGACATCGCTATCGAGAAAGAGTATTTCACCGATTTGCTGAAAAAGCAGTCGATAGTCAATCCCGGCATCACCTTTGTCCTCAGGTATCAGGACGAAGAGGGTGGATTCTCGCAGGAAGAGTATCTGTACGAGAACGGAATTCTTGACTACGTTACCGAGATTGTCGGGGACGAAGCTCTGACTACTCCCCAGCTCTGGAGTGCCGAGAGAAAGGGCAAGGACAGAGAAGACATGAACGAATACAAGGTCAAGTACAACTTTGCCTTTGTGTTCTCGAAAACCATAAAGCAGGCGGAATATTTCCACAATTCTAGCTTCCTTGAGTATGGCGGCTCGACCGAGAAGGCTGTCCGGCAGGCATTCACCTCCTACATCGACACTTATCTGAAAAATAACAACAAGTACCTCAAAAACGAAGCGAAGATTCAGTTCACCGACATTGAGGACTGCCTTGTCATGGTTTCGAGCTCGTTCTCGACGCAGACTTCCTATGAAAACCAGACCAAGAAGGCTATCAATAACAGATTCATATACGATGCGGCTGTTGCGTTCTTAAAGCACCAGCTTGAAGTCTATTTCATCGAGAAGCCGGACGATGCGCAGAAGATATGCGACCAGGTCTTAATAAACAAGCGCTCACGTGAAAGTGCTGAGAAAACCAGAATCAACACGAAAAAGCTCTATGCCGAGAAGCTTGACATGGCGAACATGGTTAAGAAGTTCGTCGATTGCAGAACGAAGGATATTTCGAGGCGTGAGCTATATATCGTTGAGGGCGATTCGGCTTTAGGCTCAGTAAAGCTTGCAAGAAATGCGGAGTTTCAGGCGGTTATTCCGATTCGAGGAAAGATTCTTAACTGCCTCAAAGCCAGCTACAACAAGATTTTCGAGAGCGAGATTATAACCGACCTCATGAAAGTTCTCGGGTGTGGCGTTGAAATCAAGAGTGCCAAGAACAAAGAGCTGTCTTCATTCAATATAAACAATCTCCGCTGGAATAAAGTCATAATCTGCACCGATGCCGACTATGACGGATTCCAGATAAGAACCCTTGTACTCACGATGATTTACACTCTCTGCCCTACTCTTATTGAAAAGGGATATGTGTTCATTGCGGAGTCGCCGCTTTATGAAATCAACACGAAGGACAGAACCTATTTTGCCTACGACGAGAGCGAGCGAGCTGAAATCATGAATATGATTGGCGACAAGAAGTTCACCATCCAGCGCTCGAAAGGACTCGGTGAAAACGAGCCGGATATGATGTCCTTAACGACCATGAACCCTGAGACGAGAAGACTGATTCAGGTGTCCCCCGACGAGGCGGAGCACACAAAGTTTATGTTTGATATGTTACTCGGCGACAACCTGTCCGCAAGAAAAGAGTTCATCAATAACAACGGACACGATTATCTAGAGATGGCTGATATCAGTTAAAGGGAGGGAGAGAAAATGCCAAGAAAGAAAAAGCCGACCGAGGACAAGCCGGTCAAGCTGACGCAGCGCCAGCACGACGCCTATATCGCCGGGGCAGGAACGGTTGTCGACGAACCGATTACCGTCACGCTTGAAAAGAACTACATGCCCTATGCGATGAGTGTTATCGTTTCGAGAGCTTTCCCGGAAATTGACGGCTTCAAGCCCTCCCACCGGAAGCTTCTCTATACTATGTACAAAATGGGGCTTCTTACCGGTCCGAGAACCAAATCGGCGAACATTGTCGGACAAACGATGAAGCTTAATCCTCACGGCGACCAGGCGATTTATGAGACGATGGTTCGACTCGCCCGGGGCAACGAGGCGCTTTTGCACCCGTACATCGACTCAAAGGGTAACTTCGGCAAGGCGTATTCAAGCGATATGGCTTTTGCGGCGCCACGTTACACCGAGGCGAAGCTTGAACCGATATGCAACGAGCTTTTCGGGGATATTGACAAGGACACCGTCAACTTCGTTCCGAACTATGACAACACAATGCTTGAACCGGAGCTTCTGCCGGTCACCTTCCCTTCCATACTCGTAAATTCAAACGTCGGCATCGGCGTTTCGATGGCGAGTTCTGTCTGCCCGTTCAATTTAAGGGAGCTCTGCGAAGCTACGATTAATATCATCAGAGACCCGGATTTTGATGCTTTGGAAGTTATGAAAGGTCCCGACTTCCCCGGCGGAGGATATATGATTAACGAACCGGACAAGCTCAGGCAGATTTTCGACACCGGGCGTGGCTCTGTAAAAGTAAGGGCGAAGTACATATTCGATAAAGAAGCCGGGTGCATCGAGATTACCGAGATTCCGCCCACGACTACGGTTGAGGCAATCATCGAGAAAGTCATCGACCTTGCCAAAAACGGCATGAAAGAAATCGCCTATATCAGAGACGAAACCGACCTCGACGGCTTGAAGATTGCTATTGACGTCAAGCGTGGCACCGACCCCGACCTTCTCATGAAGAAGCTTTATGCGAAGACTCCGCTTCAGGACAACTACTCGGCGAACTTCAACATCCTTGTAAACGGCTACCCGAAAGTACTCGGAGTCAACGACATCATAAGAGAGTGGATCAAGTTCCGTGTTGAATGCGTCAAGAGAAGGACGGCTTTCGATTTAAAGAAAAAGAACGAAAGACTGCATCTCTTGGAAGGTCTCGAAAAGATACTTTTAGACATCGACAAAGCAATCAAGATTGTCAGGGAGACTGAAGAGGAGTCGGACGTTGTTCCGAACCTTATGATTGGATTCTCGATTGACGAGATTCAGGCGGAGTATGTTGCAGAAATTAAGCTCAGACATCTGAACCGTGAATTTATCCTGAACCGTCTTGCTGACGTCGAGCAGTTGAAGGCTGAAATCGACGAGTTAAACGGAATTTTGGGTTCTGAAAGAAAAGTCAAGCTCATCATCATCGACGAGCTGAAAAAAGTTGCCGAAAAATACGGTCAGCCGAGAAGGACGGAGATTATCTACGTTTCCGACGAGCCGCTCCCGAAGGAGGAAAAGACAGTTGCGGATTATCCTTGCCGAGTGTTCCTGACACGTGAAGGCTACTTCAAGAAGATTACTCCGCAGTCCTTACGAATGTCCGGCGAGCAGAAGGTCAAAGAGAACGACGTCATGATGCAGGAGTTTGACACTACGAATTCGGCGGAGCTTCTCTTCTTCACAAATATGCACAACGTCTATAAGGCGAAGGTGGCTCAGTTCGGAGACTCGAAGGCGAGCCTCTTGGGAGACTATATTCCCGTCACGCTCAAATTCTCGGAGGGCGAGACTGTCGTCAGAATGGCTGTAACCAAGGACTACAGCGGATGTCTCTTATTCGTCTACAAGAACGGCAAGGTTGCAAAAGTTCCGCTTGAATCGTATCAGACGAAGACCAACAGAAAGATGCTACAAAATGCTTACTCAGATAAAGAGGAGCTTGTCGAAATGCTCGATATCGGCGAAGGTGCGGACGTTATGCTCCGCTCTTCAAACGGCAGAGCGATTCTCTTCAACACCGGCATGATTCTCCCGAAGACGACGAAGAACACAATCGGCGTTCAGGCGATGACTCTAAAAGCTAAAGGAAGCTATATCGATTCGGCGGTTATCGTTACGGAAGAGAAGGCTAAAGAACTCTCGAAGTACCGCACGAAGACCCTGCCGGCGGCAGGACCGTTCGCAAAGGATCTTGAAGACCCGAACCAATACACGCTGTAACCCCCGTCGCAATACTGAAAGGAATCCATCGCAAATGTTCTCTCTTAATCACATTATATGGATAGGAATCTCGTTCGTTCTGATTACAGTCGCAATTGTGCTTTTGCATAAATACCGACCGCCGATGAAAAACGTTCTGACGGTTTGCTGTGTGATAGCGGTGCTGTCGGAGATTACGAAGGTTACGAGCATGGTGAAGCTTGTCCCGTCGAGCGACGGCTCAATGATGACGCCTTATCTGGAGCTCAATCAGCTTCCCTTCAATCCCTGCTCGCTACAGATTATTTTCATATTCATAGCAAGGCTTACGAGTAACGAGAGCCTTCGGAGGACTGCTTTGGGATTCATGTATCCTACCTGCATTGGCGGAGCTGTCGGAGCTATTTTGCTCCCGACCATATTCACCTACAGCATTGACGCTTCACAGGCATTCACTCATCCGCTTGGATATCAGTACTTCCTCTACCACTCGATGCTCTTTGTCTTAGGAGTATACATTCCTATGTCGAGGGAGGCTCACCTTGGAAGAAGGCAGTATGCCACAACTATGGGACTGTTCTTTACTTTCGGATTCTCTTCTATCTATATCAATGCACTTTGCGCTTCGCCTACGTATGTCAACGGAGAACTCATAAGTGTTGACTTTGCGACAAACTTCTTCTTCACCGGCAGTCAGAGCTGGTTGATGACGTTTACCGACATAAGTCAGTGGCGGCTATACTTCCTTGCAATTGTTATTTTCGCCGCAGTCGGCATAACAGCCGTCTACATACCTTACATAAGGAAGCCGAAAAAGACGGAATAACGAATAACTCACCCTTTCTTAAAATAAACTTGTACAAAGCTTATTTTAAAGAAAGGGTGTTATTTTACGGCAAGAAAGAAAACTGCGCTTGCAGGTTCTATGGTGCTTTTAATCTCTGTCGTTATTTCGAGGGCGGCAGGGCTTCTTTTAAAAATTCCGCTTACAAATCTCTTAGGCGGCACCGGAATGGGATATTATTCGGGAGCTTATGCTGTATTCATGCCACTATACTCGCTGTGTGCCGGAAGTCTGTCAATAGCTGTCGCTCAGATGGTTTCGGAGAGCTCAGCTTTTGGAAACAGGCGAAGAATGTTACTTATAAGGCGGCTTTCGGTCATATTCTTCGGGGCTGTTGGGCTTGTGCTGACGCTCATTCCCCTTTTGTTTTCGGATTTTATAGCAGAGAGACTGATTGGAATCCCAGAAGCGAAGCTGTCGATTATGGCGATTTCGCCTTGCGTGTTTTTGGGGACGATTACGGCAATTCTTCGGGGATACTATGAGGGCTTGGGAGATATGACGCCGTCGTCGGTGTCGCAGACAGTCGATGCGATTGTGAAGCTCATAGTCGGGCTCGGGCTATCGATGGCGGTGAGGAGCTATGCTCTGGGGCTTTTCGAGTCGGGAGAAGCGGTTTTCGGGGTCTACTGCTCCACTGAGGCAGAAGCAATTGAGATTGCTTTGCCGGTTATTGCCTGTGCGGCTGTATTGGGAACTGCGGCGGCTGACATGGCAGGGATGCTCAGTCTTATCATTTTCGGAAGGTTCCACAGAGACAAAACGGTTATTTGTGAGAATCCGGAAAGAACCGAGCAGGTCGAAATCATCAGACGACTGGTGAAGCTTTGTGCGCCTATTTCACTCGCATCCGTTGTTTCAAGTTTACTCGGCACCATTGATTTGTCGACGATTGTCATGCTGATTGGGAGAAGCCTTCGTGAGAATCCGGAGCTATATGTCAGTGAATACTCTCTGGTTATTGAAAGTGGAGTGAGCCTTAAAGACCTGCCGAGCTTTCTTTACGGATCATTCACCGGGCTTTCGATGTCGATATTCACTCTTGCACCGTCGCTTTGCGCTGTTTTCGGGAGAAGTGCGTTCCCGTCGGTTTCCGAAAACAACGCCAGAGGAAACCGTGAAGCCGTTTCAAAAGAAATAAGAAGAGTTATCTGCCTTTCGCTTTATATTTCAATTCCGGCTGGAATCGGGCTGTGCCTGTATTCAAAACAGATTCTCAGCCTAATCTTCCCTTCAAGGATGGCAGAGGTTTCGGTATCATGGTTGCCGCTGGCGATACTCTCCACCTCGACGGCGTTTATGACAGTTCTTGGCTCCGCCTGCTCGATGCTTCAGGCTCTCGGGCGGACGGATATTCCCCTTAAAATAAACTTAGGCGGAGCGATTCTGAAGCTTGGGCTGAATATGATATTCATTCCGATGTTCCGGTCGGGGCTTTCGGGTGCGGCGCTGGCGACGGTGGTGTCATATATTGCTATGTGCATGGTGTCTGTTATTGTTCTCTACCGGCTTACAGGAACAAAACCCAGGCTCTTATACTCGGCGGTTATACCCACAATTTTGGGTACAGTTTCCTGCATTGCCTCGACTTATATTTACAAGTACACACTAACATATCTGTCCGGTGCACTTTCTCTTATGATTTCTGTTATATTTGCTATAATAACCTACATTTTGATGGTAGAATTATTGGACATAACACACAAAAATCGAATTCGGTCGCAAATTTTTGAATAAAACTCTTGTATTTTTAAAAAAATCAGTGTAAGATATGTATATCGATTTGTCGGTTATTACCGGCGCATTTGCGAGCGCAGATGTAGCTTATGGATCTGCATTTGCGTAGGCGAAATAATTACGGAGGAAGTCATCATGACAAAAGTTGAATTAGTAAGCAAGGTTGCGGATAAGTCCGGTCTCTCAAAGAAGGATTCCGAGAAGGCTGTATCGGCAGTAGTTGCCGCAATCACCGAGGCTCTTTCCGAGGGTGAGAAGGTTTCTCTCATCGGTTTCGGAACTTTTGAAGTCAGAGAGCGTCAGGCTAAGGAGGGTATCAACCCCAGAACCGGCGAGAAGATTCAGATTCCCGCAAGAAAGGTTCCTGCTTTCAAGCCCGGCAAGGCTCTGAAGGAGTCTGTTTGATAACAACAATAGCCGACATTTGTCGGCTTTGTTTTTTTAGATTCTAAAAGGGAGAGATAAAATGAGACTAGACAAATACCTGAAAGTCAGCCGACTTATAAAGCGGAGAACCGTTGCGAACGAAGCCTGCGATGCTGGAAGAATCTCGGCAAACGGCAAGCCCGCAAGAGCTTCCTATGAAGTGAAGGTCGGCGACATCATTGAGATTAATCTTGGGAAGAATCCTCTGAAGGTAAGAGTACTTTCCGTTTCGGAGTATGCGACGAAGGAAACCGCCGCCGGACAGTACGAGATTATTTCCTGATAAAGCCTTACACCAAAGGACCGAAGCACTAAAACCGCTTCGGTCTTTAAATTTTCCTCTGTTTTTTTAAACATTCACCAAAATTTAAGGTAGATTTTAGGTTGGAATTGTATTATAATAGAAATACGAACATAAAGGGAGGACCAGGCATGAGACTTCTTCTGGCTGAGGATGAAAAAGCCCTGTCGAAGGCGCTTGTTGCAATACTTGAACGAAACAACTACTCGGTTGATGCCGTCTATGACGGGCAGGAAGCTCTTTCATATCTCGAAGCGGACAACTATGACGGGGTCATACTCGACATAATGATGCCGAAGGTTGACGGATTCACCGTTCTCAAAGAAATCAGGAAAAAGGGCAACACCGTTCCCGTTCTCATGCTGACAGCCCGCTCGGAGGTCAGCGACAAGGTTGCAGGGCTCGATTCTGGCGCTAATGACTATCTGACGAAGCCTTTTAACTCGCAGGAGCTTCTTGCAAGAATCAGGGCGATGACGAGGACTTCTACCCAGCACCAGAGTTCGCAGATTAAATTCGGAAACGTCACTCTGGACAGGGCGACTTTCGAGCTTTCGACTCCTTCGGGAAGTCTAAGGCTTGCGAACAAAGAGTTTCAGATGCTCGAATTTCTTATGAGCAATCCACGCACCATCATTCCGTCGGAAAGGTTCTTGGAGAAAATCTGGGGCTATGACAGCGAATCGGAGATTAATGTCGTCTGGGTTTACATCTCCTACCTCAGAAAAAAGCTCGACGCCCTGAAGGCGAATATCCAGATTAAGGCTGTCAGAAATGCCGGCTATGCACTGGAGGAGATTCCGGATGATTAACAATCTCAGGCTGAAGCTCATCGGTGCGACAATGCTTTCTCTTCTGATAGTTCTTTCGGTTGTCGTCGGAGTTATCGCTTTTTCCACCTATCAGGGAATCATAGACGATGCAGATGCCGTTCTTTCGCTCCTGGCGGACAACGGCGGAAGCTTCCCCGAAAAGATTGACGAGTTCCCTTCGGATTCCGTAGTACCCGGGGACGACAATATCGGTGCTCCTGGTAACAGTGCTTCAAGGCACCAAAATGACATTCTCGAATCGCCCGAGCTTGAATATGAAACAAGATACTTTACCGTCACCTTCAACATCCGCTCGGGAAATCTCGTTTCTGTGAACACGGGAAAGATTGCCGCTGTTGACAGCTCATCCGCCGTCGAATACGCCGAGAAGGTTCTTGCAAAAGACAAGACAAAAGGCTTTATCGACGATTACAGATATCTTGTTTACGAAGGCGAAATTGAAACCACGATTGTATTTTTGGATTGTGCGAGAAATCTCTCGACATTCAGAACTGTTATAACGGCTAGTCTGGGCATTTCGGCAGTCGGACTTGTGATGGTTTTGGTGCTTCTGATCTTCCTGTCGGGAAGAATTGTCAAGCCGTTCTGGGAAAACTATGAGAAACAGCGCAGATTCATCACCGACGCAGGGCACGATTTGAAAACTCCTCTGACGGTTATCGGTGCGGACGCTGAAGTGCTTGAAATGGATATTGGCGAAAATGAATGGATAACCGACATCCGCAATCAGGTAACAAGGCTTACAGACATGACGAACAGCCTTATAATGCTTTCAAGGATGGAGGAGCCGGAGCCTCAGTATCAGATGATCGACTTCCCTCTTTCGGATGTCGTTGAGGAGGTTCTCGAAGAGTATCGTTCGCTTGCAAAGACTCACGAAAAGAATCTTTCCGGCTCAATTCAGCCGATGATAAGCTTACATGGTGACGAAAAGTCAATCAGAAGGCTTCTCGGGGTACTTCTCGACAATGCTATGAAGTATTCGGACGAGCACGGAACCATCAATCTCACTCTTGAACAGCAAAGAGGAACTATAAGGCTTATGGTGTTCAACACCTGCCCTTATATGTCGAAGGACAGCCTGCCGCACCTGTTTGACAGGTTCTACCGGACGGATGAGAGCAGAAACTCCCAGACCGGCGGTTACGGCTTGGGGCTTTCGATTGCCGCGGCTATCGTCACCGCCCACAAGGGCAAAATCTCGGCGGCGACATCTGACGAGAAATCGCTTTTAATCACTATCACTTTTCCTTCATGAAACTTTAACATTATTTTCACATACACTTTAAGGTAGATTTAAGGAATGTAAAGTATACTTTAAGCAATCCTCAAGGCATCTCTGTCCTGTTCGTTATTTTTTCTGAACTCCTTTCGGAATACCAACCGGCGGATTTGTCTTGGGGAGCCCCCACTTTTAGCCGAAGCAATCGCACAAACCAAGCTTAAGTTTTAAAAAAGGAGGACACCTGATGGACTATCAGGCAACATTCAAACGATATGAAGTCAAGTACATGCTCACACGTGCCCAGAAATACGCAATGCTCGAAGCTATGCGACCCTACATGGAGCTCGACAAGTACGGAAGAACGACTATAAGAAATATATATTTTGATACAGACAATTACCGCCTGATAAGGCACTCGCTCGAAAGCCCGACCTACAAAGAGAAGCTGAGGCTACGTTGCTATCGCAAGGCTGGTCCCGAGGACCCTGCGTTTGTGGAACTCAAGAAAAAGTACAAGTCGGTAGTCTACAAGAGAAGGCTTGAACTTCCAGCCGGAGAAGCGACTCTTTGCCTGCTACATGGCATTTCCCTTCCCGTTCACTCGCAGATTGCGAACGAGATTGAATATTTCAGAAACTACTACGGCAATTTAAAGCCGGCAATGTTCATCTCATATGAACGTGAAGCCTTCTATTCGGACGACGGCTCCGATTTCAGAGTCACTTTCGACGAGAATATCCTTTGCCGGCAGGATGATTTCTCTTTGGGAAGCGACGCCTATGGGCTTTCGATTCTGCCTGAAGGGAAAACCCTCATGGAAATCAAAACCTCGGGAGGATATCCGCTCTGGATGAGTCACGAGCTCAACAGGCTCGGAATATTCAAAACTTCCTTCTCAAAGTACGGCACAGCCTATCAGAAAATGTTTGAGGAGCACACGCTCGACAATCACGCACCTAAAATTCAAGTAACAACCGGAGGACGTCTTTATGCTTAACAATCTTTTCAAAGGTATTTTCGATTCAGACACCGTTTCAACAATCACAGTTTCCGACTTTTTAACCTGTGTGGTGTCCGCACTCGTGATAGGACTGATTCTGGCGTTATGTTACATGTACAAGACCAGATACTCCCGCAGCTTTGTCGCAACAATCGCACTTTTGCCGGCGGTTGTGTGCGTTGTTATTATGATGGTAAACGGAAATATCGGAACAGCAGTTGCTGTTGCGGGAGCTTTCAGTTTGGTAAGATTCCGTTCTGCGGCTGGAACTGCGAAAGAAATACTCGCTATCTTTCTTGCGATGGGCACAGGACTTGTCGTCGGAATGGGATACATAGGATTCGGATTCCTGTGTGCGATTATCTTCGGGGCTGTCAGTATGCTCTACTCGACTCTTGACTTCGGCGTCAGAAAAAGAGGACAGAAATACAAGACGCTCCACATCACGATTCCTGAGGACCTCGACTACACCGGAGTGTTCGACGACCTTCTGAAGGAATACACCTCGGAATATGAGCTTACCCACGTCAAGACCACAAACATGGGAAGCCTTTACCGTCTTACTTACGACCTTGTTTTGAGAGACCCGGAAAAGGAAAAGGAATTTATCGACCAGCTTCGTTGCCGCAACGGAAATCTTGAAATCTCCATATCCAAGCAGGAGAATCAGGTTGCGGAGCTATAGTTACAGCATAAAGGCTGAGCTTTTAAGCTGAGCTTTGTAGGAGAATAAGAAATATGAATCACAGTACAAAAAGAATTTTGTCGCTTATCATGTCGGCGGCTCTGTTCATTACATGCTTTACAGGGTGTTCGCTTCCTGAAAGTGAAGCCGAAGCCGACGCAATTGTTGTTGAGGTCGACCCGGATGAGATGTTTGATGGAGCAGATTCGACCGGTACCGACACCGACGAAATGTTCACCGACAGGGACTATGAAATCGGCTACGATGAGGATTCGAGCGTCGCTATAACCTTAACCGGAACCTCAGCAGAATGTTCTTCGTCCTCTGTCACGATTGACGGAAGCACGGTTACCATCACCGACGAAGGAACCTATATAATTTCGGGAACTCTCTCGGACGGTATGATTATCGTCGACGCAGACAGCTCGGACAAGATTCAGATTGTCCTTGACGGCGCTTCGGTTACAAGCGAAACCTCGGCGGCGCTGTACGTCCTTAACGCCGACAAAGTGTTCATTACGACCGCTTCAGGGACTTCAAACACCCTTACAAACGGCGGAAGCTATGTTGCGATTGATGATAACAATATCGATGCGGTTATCTACTCAAAGGATGACATAACCCTCAACGGTGCCGGAACCCTAACGATAAATGCTAATGCCGGGCACGGAATCGTCTCGAAGGATGATTTGGTAATCACAAGCGGAACCTACGTCATCAATGCGGCAAGCCACGGTCTGAGCGGCAAGGATTGCGTCAAAATTGCAGGCGGCACCTTCACAATATCAGCCGGCAAAGACGGAATCCACTCGGAAAATACGGACGACACGTCTTTAGGATATACCTACATTGCTGGCGGAACCTATGATATCGACTCCGGTGACGACGGAATAAGTGCTTCGAGCAACGTCACCATAAACAGCGGAGACTTCACAATTGTTTCTGTCGATGATGGAATCAGGGCGGATGTCCGGACGATTGTCATGGATGCGACAATTGAGATAACAGCCGGTGGACACGGAATTTCATCCGGCGAGAGCGTAAGAATCGCAGACGGCAGTTTCACTGTTTCATCCACTCAGGATGGTATTCACGCTGAGGATTCCACCGACACTTCAATCGGATTCGTCTATATTTCGGGCGGCACGTTCAACATCACCGCCGACGGCGACGGAATCAGTGCGGCAACTTACTTGCAGATTGAGGACGGAGATTTTGACATCACCACTGCTGACGGTGCAGGAGAAGTTTCGACTTCCTACACCTCCGGCGGAGCCTTCAGCTGGGATAATTGGGGCGGTTCGTCAACTTCTGACGATTCCACAAGCACCAAGGGCTTGAAGGGCGGAACCAGTGTCGCCATCTCCGGAGGTAGCTTCACCATAGATTCTGAGGACGACGGAGTTCACTCGAACGGCGACGTCACAGTCTCGGGCGGCACATTCAACATCGCAACCGGTGACGACGGTATGCACGCTGACGAAGCACTCGAAATTACCGGCGGAACCATCACCATCACCCAGAGCTATGAAGGCTTGGAGGGTGAGACAGTCGTTATCTCGGGCGGCAATATAGATTTGGTTGCCAGCGACGACGGCATCAATGCCGCTGGCGGCGGAGATTCAAGCGGCTTCGGAGGCTTTGGAGGCTTCGGCGGAGACTCCTTCTCATCGGGCAGTTCGTCTTCAAGCATTACGATTTCCGGCGGAGTCACCTATGTCAAGGCAAGCGGCGACGGAATCGACTCGAACGGTACGTTCACAATGTCCGGCGGCGAGCTATATGTCTCAGGTCCTACAACCTCTGCTGACGCTCCGGTCGACTGGGAGGCTTCGGGCACTATCACCGGTGGAACACTCATTGCAGTCGGCGCTTCCGGAATGCAGGAGAACTTCTCCAACAGCTCGACTCAGGGAGCAATGCTTCTCTCGGCAAGCGGTTCTTCCGGCGACACAATTACTCTTAAAGATTCAAGCGGTAACGTGCTTGTTTCATACACATGCAGTTCTTCTTACTCATGTATCTTAATCAGCTGTCCTTCCCTCACTACCGGCTCGACATATACTGTCACCTACGGCAGCAACAGCACATCAGTTACCCTTTCCAGCCTTATCTACAGCGAAACCACCGGTATGGGTGGAATTGGCGGAGGCAACATAAGCGGCGGAAAAATGGACATGGGCGGCTTTGATGACAACTCAGGCGGCATGACAGCACCTGACGGCTCCGGCGATATGGGCGGAGACATGGGTATTGGCGACATGGGTGGCAATCAAGGCGGCGACATGGGAGGCGGCGGACGAGGCGGTTCACGCTGACGCCACGCTCCATACAATGCGCAACAGCGCAACAACTTAATTTCGGGTATAACCCGTCCGGATGGACATTCCTCACATTCTCCACTAAGCGTTTCACCCTCACTTCCTGTTTTGTGTTCATCCGGCGGGTTTTGCCATATAAAAAGTCAATCATCCTCCATAGTAAATCCAAAAAAGCCCGGGCAAGGCGAGTAACCTTGTCCGAGCTTTTCGTTAAAGCAGAAATAATTATCTCTGAACTCTTCCTGATGCGTTGCCGCCGGCGAGCGACTCTACTTCTGCAACTGAGCAGAGGTTGAAGTCGTGCTCGATGGAGTGCTTCAGGCAGGAAGCCGCGACTGCGAAGTCGATTGCCTTCTGGGGCTCGTAATCATTCATGAGTGAATAGATGAGTCCGCCACCGAAGCTGTCGCCACCGCCGACACGGTCGACGATGTGCATGTGGTACTGCTTAGAGAAGTAGGCGTTGTCGCCTGTGTAGAGCATACCTGCCCAGTCGTTGTCGTTAGCGGAGATTGAGGAGCGAAGAGTGATTGCAACATGACTGCAACCGAATCTTTCGTGGAGCTGACGAGCTACGCTGATGTAGCCCTCGTGATTGAGCTTGCCGGAGTCGATGTCGGTGTTCTCGGCTTCGATTCCGAAGACGTCCTTTGCGTCCTCCTCGTTAGAGATGCAGACGTCGACGTAAGGAACAATCTTTGACATGCACTCACGTGCCTCGTCTCTTGTCCAGAGCTTCTTTCTGTAGTTCAGGTCACAGCTTACCGTTACACCCTTAGCGTGAGCCGCCTTGACAGCGTCTAAACAGATTTCCGGGAGCTCGCCGCCGAGAGCCGGAGTGATGCCGGTGAAGTGGAACCACTTGGCGCCGTCAAAAATCTTGTCCCAGTCGAACTCTTCCCTCTTTGCAAGAGAAATCGCACTGTAGGCTCTGTCATAGATTACCTTTGAAGGTCTCTGAGAAGCGCCTTTCTCGGCAAAGTAGATTCCGACTCTGTCGCCGCCTCTGATGATGTCGCTTGTATCGACGCCATAACGACGAAGTTCGTTGACTGCCGCCTGACCTATTTCATGCTTCGGGAGCTTGGTTACGAACGAAGCGTCAACTCCGTAGTTGGCAAGAGATACCGCTACGTTTGCTTCTCCGCCGCCGAAGGTTGCTTCGTAAGTGTTAGCCTGCAAAAATCTTAAATATCCCTCCGGGTTGAGTCTTAGCATTATTTCGCCGAAGGTTACCGCTTTATTTCCCATTACTGTGTCCTCCTATATTACTTTTTCTGTACGAGATGAATTGCAAAGCCCATGAATTCGTCCTTGAAGTAGACGGCACCAGTCGGGATTGTGGACTCGTCTGCGAACTCATAGCCCTGTGACTTGAAGTAGGCAACGGCACGGGCAGTCGAGTTGGTTGCGATTGCGATGTGACCATACTTGCCGGGCTTCGGGGTCTTGCAGATTTCAATCTTCTTGTCTGCTGTGAAGACGGAAGAATTGCCATCGTTATAGCCAAAGCCGAACATCGTTTCAAGAAGCTTTGCCGCCTTTAGTGCTTCCTCGGGAGCGTCGCAGTTGATTCCCATGTGGGCAAATTCGAGACCGAGCATTGCGTGGACGGCTTCTTTTGTAAGGCGAGTGATTTCAGCCCAGTTTCCGGCGTCGATTAAGTCCTTCTTCACCATCCATGTGCCGCCGCAGGCGATTATCTTGTTGAACTTGATATAGTCGACAAGGTTTGTGGCATTTACTCCGCCGGTGGGGATAAATCTTAATTTCTGATAGGGTGCCGCTACAGCCTTTAATTTGGCGACACCGCCGTTCTGCTCAGCCGGGAAGAACTTGACGATATCGAGACCCATGCTCATAGCCTGCTCCATTTCGCCGGGAGTTGCGGTTCCAGGCATAATCACTGCGCCCTTTGAAAGTGCATACTTGACGATTTCCGGGTTGAAGCCGGGAGTTACGATGAACTCGACTCCTGCTTCGAGAGCGTCGTCAACCTGCTCTTTGGTAAGAACTGTTCCCGCTCCTACGAGCATTTCAGGCAATTCTTTTCTTATTCTCATGATGGCTTCCTTGGCACATGCTGTTCTGAAAGTGATTTCAGCCGCAGGAAGACCACCGTCGCAAAGAGCCTTTGCCAGAGGAACAGCCTTGTCGGCATCCTCGATGGCGATTACGGGGAGGATTCCGAGATTATAAATTTTATCTGCAATAGCTTGATAAGACATCGCTTTATCCGCTCCTTTGAAATTTTATTACATCTTAATTATAAATGCTAGCGAGGGAATTGTCAATAATACTTCTTTCAAAATTACAAAATAGACCATAAAAAATACAGAAAGGTCTTGAAAATAGTCGTGCAAAATGCTATTATAATCTTATGAAACAGTTAAAATTGCTTGAATCCCGGATTCCGGGCAGAAAGCTTAATAAAATACCGAAAGGCTGTGAGTAAATTGAAAATGACATTCAGATGGTTCGGCAAAGACAGCGACAGCGTTACTCTTTCGCAGATTCGCCAGATTCCGAACGTAAGCGGACTTATGGGAGTAATCGACTACAAGGCGGCTGGTGAAGTCTGGACCGAAGAGGAAATCAAGACTTATATGGACGAGGTTCATGCCGCAGGACTTGAGTGCGAAGTTATCGAAAGTGTAAATGTCCATGAGGACATCAAGCTCGGGCTTCCCACAAGGGACAAATACATCGAAAATTACTGCATTACAATTCGCAACCTTGCAAAATACGGTGTCAAGTGCATCGTTTATAACTTCATGCCGGTTCTGGACTGGCTGAGAACCGACCTTGCGAAGCCTAATCCCGATGGCTCGACCAGCATGTACTATGACGAAGAAGAGCTCGGAAACATGACTCCTCTTGAAATCGTACAGAAAACCGCTGAGGATTCAAACGGCTTCACCCTCCCCGGCTGGGAACCGGAAAGACTTGCCGATTTGGAGCGAGTTTTAAAGCTCTATGAGGATGTAGACGAAGAAAAGTTACTTGCTAACTACAAGTATTTCCTCGAAGGAATTATCCCGACATGTGAAGAGTGCGGAGTCGTTATGGCTTGCCACCCGGACGACCCGGGATGGAAGATTTTTGGTCTTCCGAGACTTGCTCATTCTCAGGAAGGCTACGACAAGATTGTCGGTCTTGTTGACAGCCCCTGCAACACCCTTTGCCTCTGCACAGGTTCGTTAGGTTCCAATACCCAGAACGACGTCGTCTCCATCATCCGTCACTTCGGCGAAATGGGAAAAATCGGCTGTATGCATGTAAGAAACATCAAGCACCTAGGGTCAGATCGCAGATTCTGTGAGACAAGCCACCTTTCATCAGACGGCGAGCTCGACATGTACGAGATTATGAAGGCTATTTACGAAGTCTGCCCCGACACCTACATCCGTCCCGACCACGGAAGAATGATCTGGGGAGAAACCGGCAGACCGGGCTATGGTCTTTACGACAGAGCGCTGGGCGTTTGCTACCTTAACGGTCTCTGGGAAGCCATTGACAAGTCAAAAAAGGAGTGCAAGTAATCATGAAGCTTTCTTTGGATTCACTTAAAAATACTTCCGCTTGGGGAGAGATAAAGCTCCCTGGATATGACGTAGAAAAAGTAACCGAAAATACGCACAAGAACCCCGTCTGGCTCCACTTTGGCGCCGGAAACATCTTCAGAGGGTTCATTGCGAGCTTGCAGCAGAGCTTGCTCGACGAAGGTCTTTCTGAAACCGGAATCATTGCGGCTGATACCTTCGACTACGAGATTATCGACAGAATTTTCAAGGCTCACGACAACCTGACGGTCAGTGCAAGTCTGTTGCCGGACGGCTCGGTTGAGAGCGAGGTTATCGCTTCCGTTTGCGAAGCTCTGAAGGCGGACATCGCAGACGATACCGAAATGGCAAGGTTCTATGAGATTGCTAAGAGCCCGTCGTTACAGATGATTAGCTTTACCATCACCGAAAAGGGCTATGCAGTCACAAACACTCAGGGAGAGCTCACTCCTTTGGTGACTGCTGATATCAAGGAAGGACCGAAGCACGCAAGACACGCTATGAGCTTTGTTACGGGGCTTATGCTCGAAAGATATCACTCAGGAAAGCTCCCCGTTGCACTTGTCAGCATGGACAACTGCTCGCACAACGGCGAGAAGCTGAAGTCCTCTGTTATGACGATTGCGAACGGCTGGGTTGAGAATGGATATGCCGACAAGGGATTTGTCGAATATCTGGGCGGCGAAAGCGTTGTTGCGTTCCCGTGGAGCATGATTGACAAGATTACTCCGAGACCGTCTGAGAAGGTCGAAGCAATCCTTCATGAAGCCGGGCTTGAGGAGATGTCCCCCATCATCACTTCAAAGAAGACATTTATTGCGCCGTTTGTAAACGCCGAGAAGCCGCAGTACTTAGTTATCGAGGACAGCTTCCCGAATTCACGCCCGGCACTCGAAAAAGCCGGAGTTTATATGACTGACAGGGACACTGTAAATAATGTTGAGAGAATGAAGGTAACTACTTGTCTTAATCCTCTTCACACAGCGCTTGCGGTTTATGGTTGCTTACTCGGGTATACCCTCATCTGCGAAGAGATGAAGGATGAGGATTTAGTCAAGCTTGTCAAAAAGCTTGGATATGACGAAGGCTTGCCGGTTGTCACCGACCCGGGAATTCTCTCGCCGAAGGCATTTATCGACGAAGTTATCAACGAGAGACTCCCGAATCCGTTTATGCCGGACGCTCCGCAGAGAATCGCCACAGATACATCGCAAAAGGTTGGAATCCGCTTTGGCGAGACAATCAAGAGCTATGAGGCGAATGGCGATGTTGGAAAACTCGTTGCTGTTCCGCTTGCGATTGCAGGATGGCTGAGGTATCTTTTGGGCGTTGACGACAAGGGCGAGGCTATGGAGATTTCCAACGACCCGCTGAAGGACGAACTCAAGGCTCATCTTGAAGGAATCGAGCTTGGCAAGCCGGAAACGGTTGGCGACAAACTCGACAGTATTCTTTCGAACGCTCAGATTTTCGGAACAGACCTGGTTGCGAACGGGCTTTCAAAGAAGATTACTGAAATCTTCCTGAAAGAAATTTCCAGAGTCGGAGCTGTGAGAGCGACGCTTCAGGAATATCTCGGATGATATGAATTTTTTAGCCGGAGGTTTAAACGCCTCCGGTTGTTTTATTTTTTCTGTGAAAAGTTGCGGTAAAACGTGACTTCGGTATTGTTTTTCGCAGCGATTTTTGCTATAATACTTTCTGAAAATGAAAAGAAATATGGAGACACAGCTATGCTTAAAAGAATTTTCGCGACAATAGTTGCGGCGGCTTGCCTGATGACTACTGTTGCATGTACAAAATTGGTTGAGGACAACCCGTCGGAAACCACTGCTGAGGTCACCGAGGCTACCACAGCCGCCACCGAGGCGACGACTGTGCCTACTACTGTCACGACCGAGGCTACAACCGTCACTACTGCTGAGCCGGAACCGGACATAAGAACTGTGACGCTTCTTTGCGCCGGGGACAACCTCATTCACTCATCTATCTACAATCAGGCTCACAGAAGAGCAAAGGCTAACGGCGATGAGGATGGATATGACTTCGATTATGTCTACGAGAGCATCGAAGGATATTTTGAAGACGTCGATATTGCGATTTTAAACCAGGAAACCATCGTCACCGACGAGCTCGAACCGAGTGATTATCCCAATTTCTGCTCGCCCGGAGATTTGGGTCGGAAGATGGTAGACCTCGGGTTCAATGTCATTTCGATTTGCAATAATCATGTCCTTGACAGAGGAGAAACCGGGCTTATCTCCACTCTTAACTACTGGAAAGAGCAGGAGGACGTCATCTGCTACGGTGCTTATGAGAGCGAAGATGATATGAACAACATCCGCACCACCGAAATTAACGGGATTACTTTTGCGTTCTTAGGTTACACCGAGCACACTAACGGACTCTATCTCCCGTCAAACACCGAGTGCTGGATTATAAGAATCACCGATGCGAATATGGATTTGATTGAAGAGCAGGTGCGGTATGCCGACAGCATTGCGGATGTGGTCGTTGTGTCTGTTCACTACGGGACGGAGGTCTCGAACGAGCTGTCTACATTGCAAAAGACTTTTACCCCGAAGCTTGTTGAATGGGGTGCAGACCTCATCATCGGGACTCAGGCGCACACGGTCGAGACGATGGAGTACATAGACAAGCCGGACGGCGGACAGGCATTTGTCTTCTACGGACTCGGAAACCTTGTTTCTGCGATGGCGGACCCGCTGGCGATGGTCGGAATACTCGGGAAACTTGAAATCACAAAGAACATGGACACCGGAGAAATCACCATTGAGAATGTCAGGGCGATTCCGATTATCACACAGTACGGCTACAACTACTCGAACATCCACATTGAGACGTATGCTTCGTACACGGACGACCTTTTGTCGGCGCACGGGTGCTCGGGGTTCACTCAGGACACGATAAATAAGGTACTCAGCTACATTCCGGAAGAATATCTTTCGATAGAATAAACACCAAAATATAATTGAATACGAAAGGAAGATGCGAAAATGAAATTTGCAGATGGATATTGGCTTAATCAGGTCGGGTATTCGGTCAACTATGCCTGTGAGGCTTACGAAGTCGACGAAATCCCGAATGGTCTAAAAATCCTGGCTACGAATTCTAAAATCTGGAACCGTGGACAGACCCTGGGCGGACCTACTCTGGAGCTTGAAATCACCTCCACTATGGAGAATGTAATCAAGGTCTCGGTTGTCCACTTCAAGGGAACTCTCGACGATTCGCCGAAGTTCGATTTGAACGAAGACACCGGCTTCAAGCCGGTTGTTGAGAACGGCGAAAAGTGCGCTACTATCGTAAGTGGCAACACCAAAGTTGTTATCAACAAAGAAAACTGGGGAATCGAGTACTATTACGGCGACAGACACCTCACCGGCGGAAGCTACAGGGCTCTCAGCTATATCACAGAGCAGAACAGCCACGCTGAGAAGAGGCTTGCAACACATATCGACGACACATTCTGGGCTTATCCGGCGGACGCCCACACCTCCTACATCCGTGAACAGCTGACCCTCGACGTCGGAGAATATGTCTACGGCTTCGGAGAGAAGTTCACCCCGTTTGTAAAGAACGGTCAGAATGTTCAGGTGTGGAACTCGGACGGCGGAACCTGCTGCGACCAATCCTACAAGTCGATTCCCTTCTATGTTTCCTCCAACGGCTACGGCGTCTTCGTGAATTCCTCCGACAACGTCTCGTTTGAGGTGGCTTCCGACACCGTTTCTAAGGTTTCAATTACTCTCCCCGGCGAGAGCCTTGAATACTTCGTTATCGGCGGCGAAAATCTTGAAGAGGTGCTTTCAAACTACACTACCCTTACCGGCAAGCCGGCACTTCCCCCGGCTTATACGTTCGGTCTCTGGCTCACGACCTCGTTCACCACTCAGTATGACGAAGCTACTATCACTTCGTTTATTGACGGCATGGCTGAGAGAGATATTCCGCTGTCCGTCTTCCACTTCGACTGCTTCTGGATGAAGGAGTACGAATGGTGCAACTTTGAGTGGGATTTAAAACAGTTCCCCGACCCGCCGGCAATGTTAAAGAGACTTCACGACGACAAGGGCTTGAAGACCTGCGTCTGGATTAACCCGTACATTTCCCAGCGCTCGAAGCTCTTTGATGAGGGAGTCGAAAACGACTACTTCATTCTGAATCCGGACGGCTCGGTATTCCAGTGCGACATGTGGCAACCGGGAATGGCTATCGTGGACTTCACGAACCCCGAGGCTTGCGAGTGGTATGCAAGTAAGCTCAGAGCACTCTGCGAGATGGGCGTTGACTGCTTCAAGACCGACTTCGGCGAGAGAATCCCGACCGAATGTGTCTACTACAACGGCGCAGACCCCATCAAGATGCACAACTACTACACTTATCTTTATAACAAGACCGTTTTCAACGTCCTTAAAGACTACTACGGCGAGAACAAGGCTTGCCTGTTTGCAAGAAGTGCAACCGCCGGCTCACAGCAGTTCCCTGTTCACTGGGGCGGCGACTGCTCGGCTGAGTACAGCTCGATGGCTGAGACTCTCCGTGGCGGACTTTCTCTGTCGCTTTCCGGCTTCGGATTCTTCTCGCACGATATTTCCGGATTTGAGCAGACCGCTACTCCCGACATCTACAAGCGCTGGTGCGCATTCGGACTTCTTTCGACCCATTCAAGACTTCACGGAAACAGCTCCTACAGAGTTCCGTGGCTCTTTGACGACGAGGCTTGCGACGTCCTCGGATTCTTCACAAAACTTAAAGGCAAGCTTATGCCATACATCTTCTCACAGGCTGTCAAGACGCACCAGAAGGGCGTTCCTATGATGAGAGCTATGGTTATGGACTATGCCGATGACCCAACCTGCCGCACTCTTGATATGCAGTACATGCTCGGCGACAACCTTCTCTGCGCTCCGATTATGAATGACCGTGGCGAGGCGCTCTGGTATCTCCCTGCTGGAAAGTGGACGGATGTCATCTCCGGCAAGGTATACGAGGGCGAGAAGTGGTACCGTGAAAATATGGACTACTTCCACATGCCGGTTCTTGCGAAGCCAAATTCCATCATTGTCTGGGGCGACTTCGTAAGAGACTTCGAGTATGACTATATGAAGAACGCTGAGGTAGTCATCTACGAGCTCGACGACGGCAAGACCGCTTCGGCAGTTGTTTACGACAAGGATGCTGTCAAGATTACCGAAATCACCGCTTCGAGAAGTGGAAACACTGTTACCGTCAGCTATGACAAGTGCGATTGCGACTTCACCGTCAAGCTGAGTAACACTGACAAGACAGTCTCCTGCCCGGCAGGGTCGACTTCGGTTACTATCGAGCTTTAAGTTTTCGGACATAAAAAGTGGGCGGATATTGATCCGCCCATACATATAGTCGTCTGCGGCGACTGAAGTCGCCTTGACGAGCCGCTCCCTGCGTGTCACTACGACTTGCCTTCGGCAAGTCGGCAAGTTCGGCGAAGCCGAACTTGCACCTCTCAGTCAGCCTTCGGCTGACAGCTCCCGAAGTTCGCTTGCGAACTTCTAGACAGAGGGAGCCTTTTTATATTCTATGCAAGCTTCTGCTTGCTTGCAACTGCTGTTGCGACTGCTATTGCCATCGGCAGAAGCACAAGTGAAATTCCGGTGGTCGGGTTCTCTTCGGGAAGCGTCTCCTCGTCCGATTCGGATTCGGTGTTCGTGTCCTCGATTGGCTCGTCGATTTCGACTTCTTCGGAATCAACTTCTTCCGAGTCAACTTCTTCAGCCTCAGTCTGAGTGAGAGCACCGATTACCAGCAGGCTGGTGCCGGAGGTATAGGTATCGGTGTAGGTTTCGCCGTTGAAGGTGACGGTTGCTGTTCTTGTAACGACGCCGAGGATGTTCTTTGTAGTGATGGTGGCGGAAGAAGTACCATCCGTGGTTGCGGTTACGGTTTCAATCTCCCCGCAAACCGAGCACTTAAACGACGCCGTCGCAGACTTCAAATCTCCAGACCAGGCGAAGCCCTGATATACGTAACTATGACCGGTAGCGGGCACAACTGTCGTCACGCTTGAAATTATCGCATTGCACACCGTGCACCGGGTAACTGTGTCATAAGAACCATCTTCAGTGCAAGTAGCCGCAACCACATTTTCAATGGTTTCAACCCCAGCAGTATGTCCCGTAGCCGAAATAGCTACCGACTGAGTATCTGTATAAGACACAGAGTTAAATACAGCCGTCGCCGTATACTCAATAACACCCTCGCTCTCGCACTTAGCCTCAGTAGCCTCACTGCCTACTTCAGCCACCACCGTCTGCCTGTCGTCGCAATTTTCGCAATCAAACACTGCCGACGCCGAGGTGTAGTCCTCAGCCCAAGTGAAAACAGGCTCGCCATAGGTATGACCGGTTGCCGCTGTTGTCAGAGTAGAAGTGTTTGTGATTTCAGTTGTAGCGTCTGCATCGCTGTAATACTTGTCACAGCCTGAGCAGTACCAATATTCCTCACTTCCATCAGTGGTACAAGTTGCGTCTACGGCTGCATAGTGAACGAGATTTGAGTGAGTGGTCTCATCGCCGGTATTATTGTAAGATGACACCGTTCCGATACATGTTGTGGCGACATATACCAGCAGATGAGTGCTGTCAAATATCGGATAGCTATCTGCGCCTAGAGTCTGATACCAAGACGTACCGCCGGAAACACTGCCATTGAGCAGATAAGTAACTTCACCCGAGGCAAATTCTTCAGCGGTCTTGGAAACAGGACTGCCGGAACCAACACTATTGCCAACTCCTGTGCTTGCAGATGTAGAGAGGTAATATGCGTTTGTTATTGTTCCTCCGTTTTTTCCGGCAATTCCTCCGACATCGTTACTTGTTGTCCCGGAAACAGTGCCAACATTGTGGCAGTTCTGGATGGTATTCTTCATGTAGTTGTAGCCTACTAAACCGCCGATATATGCAGACTCTGAGGTGCCGGAAACGGTACCTGCGTTGTAGCTATTGCTGATTGTAGCACCGGTTGCATTACTAACGCCAGCCAAGCCTCCAGCATAAACCGTACTCGCGGCTGTCGCAGTTACAACACCTGCGTTGTAGCACTTAGTGACAGTACATGAAGTGCCGACTTGACCAAACAATCCACCAGCATATGCATCGCTTAATACGCCTGATAAATCAGCAGTAACACTTCCAGTATTGTAGGAATCGCTGACGGTCGATTTAGAAGATAAATCTCCTACCAAACCACCAACATATTCAGATTTGGCGTCATCATAAGAGACAGTTACGCTACCGTTATTGCAGCACGAACTGATTGTGCCATTACTGAGACTTCCAGCCAAACCACCGGCATATAATTTGCCAATACCACTGGCAGTGACGGTAGCATTGTTTACACATCCAATCAAAGATGTATAATTGCCGTTTCCTACAATTCCTCCGGCTATACATGGGCTTGTTGAAGATGTCTGCACGCAAGAAACACTCCCGCTGACGGTGCAAGACTCAATAATAGTATAACTTGATGAATATCCGACAATACCACCTGAGTACGTAAAACCGGTAATATTACAACCAGACAGCGTTACATTTTTGATAGTAGCCTGATTCACCCTTCCGAACAAACCGCCATAGAGCGAGGTTGAGAACATATAAAGGTTGATGATGGTGTGTCCATCACCGTCAAATGTGCCCTTAAAATAACGTGGTGCGGCATTGCCAATCGGTGTCCAACTGATATTGTTGAGGTCAATATCTGCTGTCAGGACATAATAACAGCTGCAATAGGTCGAGTTTGACGAGCCGTTGATGAGAGTTGCAAGATAGGCAAGCTGTGCGCCTGTCGCAATCTGATATGGGTCGTCCTCTGTTCCTGAACCGCCGGCAAAAGATGTGGCAATACTGCCGTCCCAGGTGTCGGCAGACACCGTCAACGTCATCCCCACCATCGTGCTCACAAGCAAGCAAAGGCTTAGAACCACCGCTAAAAGTCTTTTTAACATAAAAAATCCTCCTTGTATTTCTCAGGAGGCTATATAGATGTAACCTCCTATACTGTCGTATGGAGGTTTTTATTGGGTAAACGCGCGAAGCGCGTTACCCCCCCACAGAATGAGTGCTTTTCGGAATCAAAATAGTAAGTGGCTACTTATTTTAATTCCCTCATCTAATTATAACATAAATTATGCCATCTTGTCAAGAGGGCTGGGATATTATCTGCAAAAAATGTTGCCGAAGGAACGGGCGGATGATATCCGCCCCTACATGATAACACCATTCAGCACGACTTCCGCTAACCTATCCCCTTCGTACCTGAGTTTCAGCGAAAAGAACGGCTCGTTGCTGTCGAGGAGCTCGAAGAATATCTTGTCGCCTTCCCAGATGGGGAGGTTTTTTATTTCCGATTTTTTCACCCATTCGAGGTCACCTTCGTTGCATTCGAGATTGAGGTCTCCTTCGTAGTCGGTGCAGGTGAAGAGATGCATTTGCTCGTCATAGTTGTCGTCCGTCACGAAAGTCACGATGCCACGGTATCTCGGATTCACGAGAGTGACGCCGGTTTCTTCGTAGGCTTCACGTCTGACGCAGTCATAGGGCGATTCGCCGAACTCGAAATGCCCGCCAATGCCAATCCACTTGTCGTGGTTCAGGTCGTTTTTCTTCTTGACACGGTGCATCATGAGATACGAGTCGTCTTTTTCGATGTAGCAAAGAGTTGAGTTGTCCATGATAGTCTCCTTTGTGTGTAATTGCCATGCGAGTGCCCCTGGCGGGGCACACCCCTCCACCACCGGCTTTCAGCCGGCGGTCCCCCTCCCCTTTCAGGGGAGGCTATTTGAGTTATCTCAGAGGCTTTGATTGAGGCAGTTATAGGCTCCCCTGAAAGGGGAGCTGTCGCCGAAGGCGACTGAGGGGTGCAAGTTCGGCAAAGCCGAACTTGCCGACTTGGCGCAGCCAAGTCGCTCTTGCATGTATATTTCCAAAAAATCTGTTAATACTTAGCTTTAAAGAACGCCCTTTGGGCAGAAAGCGAGTGCAAATTCAGTATGAATGATAAAGTCAAAAAGAGTCTTAAATCAAGCGGAGTGTACATTGCCTTGTGCGTGGGAATTCTGGCGGTCGGGGTGGCGACGGCGGTCGGATACCGGGCGGCGGTAGGGTCTCTGACGGAGACGCTTATCCCGGATATCAGCGACACAATGGGACTGCCCGACATTGACGAGTACGAAACGGTCGACTCGATTGTCACCGACGCCGCAAAATCGGAAGAAGAGGCAATAATTGAAGATGATACCGTTTCGGAAGTGACTGCCGCAGACATTACCGAAGAACTCGAAACGCTTTTCTATGAGGAGGCGAAAGTCCTGCCGGTGTCGGGAGAAATCCTGACGGAATATTCCTGGGGAGAGCTCGTCAAGATGACGGGGAGTGTCTGGAAAACCCATGACGGAATAGACATCGCCGCCGCAGAAGGAACTGCCGTCAAGTCGATGACCTCGGGAACGGTTACCGACATCTATAACGACACGCTCTGGGGCAACTGTGTCGTAGTAGATCACGGCGACACGGTTATCGGCTACTATTGCGGCTTAGGCGATGATATTTCCGTAAGCATCGGCGACAAAGTAGCATCCGGCACGGTTATCGGGACGGTCGGGAACACGGCGGATATTGAATCGGATTTGGAGTCACACCTGCACTTTGCTCTCAAATATGAGGGCACGTGGATTGACCCGATTTCATATATCGAGCCGGTGAAATAAAGCCTTTGCAAAAGCGCAGTACTCTCATAAAAGATTACTGCGCTTTGATTTTTATCAGCCCTTCAAGCCTTTCGCCTGACGAACCATGTCCTCGACAACTATGTCGTAGATTTCTCCGAGGGTGGAGCAATATTCGAGAACCTTCCAAGGCTCGTTTGTGTGGTAGTGAATCTTGATGGTCTCCTCGTCGCCATATGCCAGAAGGCAGTCTCCCTTGAAATGCTCGACAAAGTAGTCGTCGATTTCATCCTCGTCGAGATTTTCGCCGTCTATCAGGAGCTGGGTGTCATACCTGAATTCTATCTCTTCACTGTTAAGCTGTTCGTCCATTTGTGTACCTCCTATTTTACATTACAAGATTTATTATCAATCCGCTCAGTGCGCCGATTGCGTACAGAAGCAGAAGGATTGCGATGTTTTCTTTCAGGCGCTTGTTCGTCTTGAACAGGACCACGATTCCCAAGCCTGCTCCGGTCGAGAGTCCTGCAACCACCGAGCCGAATGAGAGACTTCCGGCGGCATAGAGATTAGTCAGAAGCACCGATGCGGCGCAGTTCGGAATGAGTCCTATGAGTGCGGCTAAAAATGGCTGGAAGATGCTGTCGGTCATTAAAATGCTCCCGAGCCTGTCCTCACCGAGAAGCTCGATTGCGAAGCCTAAAACAAGCGAGGTTATGAACAAGAATATGAAAATCTGGATGGTGTGCTTCGCCGCTGAGTAAACGACTCCGTGCTCTTCACAGCCGCAACCTTCGCACAGGTCGCTGAACGGTTCTTCCTCCTCGTTGCCTTTACGGTGGAAGAATCTAAGAATCGTGTCTATAAGAAGTCCGGCGAGAACGGCTATTATGAGCTTCGCCAGGATAAGTCTTCCGACATCTGCGGCATTTCCTCCCGAAAGAAGAATCGGGATTGCTTCGTCGCTCGTGGCGATGTAGACAGCCATCAGTGTGCCGAGGCTGACGAGTCTTCCCGAAAAAAGATTTGTCACGGCAACGGAAAATCCGCACTGCGGTACACAGCCGATTATCGCTCCGCCAATCGGACCGAACGGTCCCATTTTGCGGAGAGAATTTGCAAGCTTGTCGCTCGCCTTGTGTTCCAAAAACTCTATCAGCAGGTACGCACCGAACAGAAACGGAAGCATCTTCGCCGTGTCTATGAGTGCGTCTAAGAATACATCTATAACTAAATCCATATAACTCCCCTCCGGGGTAACCCTTCAGTCGCCTACGGCGACAGCTCCCCTTTCAGGGGAGCCTTTTTGACTCTTATCATTTTACATTAGAATACCTACGTCTGTCAAGTTGATTTTCACTGATTTTTGTGCTACAATAGTCTTAGATTGTACTATGGAGGAATCTGTATGGCTATAAAATACATATTGGCATCAAGTTCACCCAGAAGGCATGAGCTGTTTGGGTATATCACGAAAGATTTTGAGGTGATTTCGCCCGATTGCGACGAGGTTTTGCCGGACGGGATTGAGCCCTATTCGGTGCCGGAGATGTTGGCGGTCAGGAAAGCTTTAAGCGTTGCAAAGAATCATCCAGATGAGATGATTGTCGGGTGCGACACGGTTGTAATTCTCGATGGCGTCATTTTCGGGAAGCCGAAGGACGAAGCGAACGCTTACGACATGCTCGGGACTCTTTCCGGGAGAACTCATACCGTCGTCAGCGGCGTGTGCATCTGCTACAAGGGCAAAACGCTGTCCTTCTCGCAGGAGACGGCCGTCGAGTTCTATCCACTGTCGGACTGCGAAATTAAGGATTACATAGCCGAGTTCAAACCGTTTGACAAAGCCGGTTCTTATGGCGTTCAGGACGGCGGTGCACTCTTCATAAAAGGAATCAAGGGCGACTATTACAACGTGATGGGGCTTCCGATTGCGAAGCTGAAGCGGGAAATCGACAAGCTCATAGAGCTTACGGGAGACTGAGAGATGGGACTTTTCAAGAAGAAAGACAAGTATGCACTCTCACAGAAAGACTTAGCGAAGTTCAACGGCAAGTCGATTCAGTATGCCGTCGAGAGAATTGACGGTCAGGAGAAGGTCTTGGGCAAGGACGGCGGAATCATAATATTAGGCGATGTTATCGTAGTCATGTGTGAAGCTCATGAAGTCTTCAGATGCCGGATTAAAGACGCCACGATGGGCGAACTACTCAGCGGAAACGGCGTCGAGATTGTAGGCTATGACGACTACACCGGTGAGAAGCGCTTTGTCACCGCACACTATTCCTACTACAGAAAATAAAATTCTCAGAAAATGAGAAACGGAGGCGATTTCATGAACAATAAACGGCTGTTACTAATCTACAACCCCAATTCGGGGACGAAAACCATCGCAAAAAAGCTTTCGGACATTGTGGACACCTTCACAAAAGGCGGCTATACCGTCACCGTCCACCCGACGCAAAGGCGGCTTGACTGTCTTGAAACGGTCTCCGAGTGTTCAAAGATGGATTACGACAGGATTGTCATCGCCGGCGGCGACGGAACTCTGAACGAAGCTGTCAACGGGTTCATTTCCGCTGATTTTCAGGGTAGCTTCGGCTATATTCCCTGCGGCTCGACGAACGACTTTTCAAAATCCGTCGGGATTCCGACGAGAACCATTGATGCGGCTAAAACTGCGATTAACGGTGCGCCGTTTGTCTGCGACGTCGGGAACCTGAACGGCAGGTACTTCACCTATGTTGCGGCTTTCGGAACACTTGCGGAGGTCTCCTACAGCACTCCTCAGAATGCCAAAAACCAGCTCGGATTCAGCGCTTACATCCTGGAAGGTCTGGCGTCGATTCCGTCTATTTCCTCCTATGAACTGGCTTTCGAGTCGGAAGAAAGGTGCGGCAAGGGCGACTATATCCTGGGGCTTATCCTGAACACAGTTCACGTCGGTGGAATGAAGATTCGTGGAGTTGACAATATCCGTCTCGACGACGGAAAGTTCGAGGTGCTTCTCATCAAGAATCCAAAAAACACCGCAGAGCTTAACCATATCATCTCATCTGTCATGAAGCTTGATTTCGATAACGAGTACATGGACGGCTTCAAGACGTCGAAAATCACACTCCGGTGCAAAACTCCGATTGCCTGGACGGTTGATGGCGAAAAGGGCGGAGAGTTCAAGGAGACGACGATTGAGGTCAGGGAGAAGGGACTTAAGGTTCTGGTGCAGAAGAAATAATTACTGATAAAAATGCCGCCTCGGAGGTTCGGGGCGGCTACTTTAATTCTTCGGGAGAAAATCCCTGATATAGTCTTTGACATCCGAATATACTTCGCTGAACTGCGGTTTGTAGACATCGCCGGTGAGCCGAAATTTATCATAGGCGTGCTTCAAATCATCTTGTCTATTTAGGAAGCCGTCAAATGTTCCAAGTACTCTGCCGCTTTTCCCGAGAATCTCCGTAATCTCAGAATATTTTAATTCAAACACTTTTGATAAGTAGTACAGATCGATTACATCTTTGATTCTATAGAAAATTTTATCTGTTGATATGGCAGAAATCTTATCTGCAATCATCTGAGATGGCGAAACACCTCTGAAACGGAAGCCTTCAATTTCGTATATTTTGGTTGCTGACGTTGGGCGATTGACATCTATGTCCATCGAGAAAAGTATTTCGCCGGTAGAGCTGTCCGCTAATTCAAACCCTGCGGAGCGTTTTTCTCCATACATCCGATATAAACTTACCCGTAAATCTATCTTACTACCATCCAGAGCCCTTTGTAATGAGGAAGTTATCTGCTCACCTGTCGGATAGTTTTCCGAATACCAGTTTGCATCTATATCGACTGTGTGTCTGATTTCTTCGTCGTATCCGGCTTCAAGAAGGCAAGCCTTCAGCACCATTGAGCCCTTGAAATCAATGGGGATTCCACTCTCATATACAGCTTTCATTACCTGATACATCAGCTTTTCTTCTGCGGTAATCACAATAACACCTAACTTCCGTAATAATCTACTGCCGCTTCGGCAAGCTTCTCAAAGTCTTGTTGATATTCCGGAGCTACTGATAACCCGTCAAAGCTGTCACCGTTTCTATAGTAGTATCTGCTCAGAGCTTCGATAGTTCCCTGCATATCCAAAATAAATTCGTTTGCTAGAGCATCGGCAATTGTGCGGTTGAAATCTGTGAATTTAAGACCATTCTTCTCCTGCACGCAATACGAACTAACATGATTTCCAAGCAGAGCAATTCCATTGAAACGGGAGAGATTGTCACTTCCATAGCCCCACACCACAAACTCATTACTTCGTCCACCGAAGTTGCCCTGACACATCAAAGCCTCGTCAAGCGCAAACACAAACGGTTCACCGATACATTCGCTCACAGCTTGAAGCCAGGAAACTGCTCCGATATAATTGCTTCGCTTGGGAAGGTTCACTTTTTGTGAGTCATACTCTGGAAGCTTCGCTGTTCTCCTGTTTACAATATCAGTTCTATATCTGTTCTCCAAAAGCTCTACTATATACTCGGGAGGCTTGCGCAAACCTGTCTCCCAATTCTGAATAGTGCGAAATGGAATGTTATACCGTTCGGCAAACTCACTTTGCGTGTCACCCAAGCCACGCCTCATTTCACGAATTGTCATCTAATTCACCTCAACAGTATAATACACCCATTGAGTGCATTTGTCAAGAATTACTTTACAAAAACCGCCTCGGAGGTTCGGGGCGGCTGTTTTTATGTTCGGTTCTCATTAAGCTACCAGATACTGATACAGCTCAGAGATGCTCATATCTTGCATCATATTTTTGAGGTACTCGAGTTCTGAGGATATCATTTCGTCGAGGACTCTCATTCCGAGGAGTTCTACCGGAGCTTTGTCATCGGTGAGGATTAAGTCGCTCGGCTCGACTTCGGTCATGCGGTTATAAACTCTTGTCATGAAGGTATTTACGGTTCCGTCAAGGGAGTCTAAATTTTCGCCGAGCTGGTCGTAACAGTCATAGCTGTTCGAGGCGAAGAGAACCATATTCGACGCATTTGTCTCCACCGTATAGACGCTGTCGAAGACGGATTTTATCGTCCCGCAGAGGTAGTCGTTGATGCTGTCCTCTTCACCCGTTGAATACATATTCATGTTGACGACCATCACGCCGCCGTCGTTAAGGTGCTCAGAAACTTCCGTGAAGAATTCGACGCTCGACATCTGGAACGGAATTGTGATGTCCTGATATGCGTCGACCATGATTACATCATAGGTCTTGTCGGTGAGGTTGATATAGGCTCTGCCGTCCTGAGTGTAGGTGGTGACGCAGTCGGACAGGTCGAAGTATTCATAGGCAAGGTCTATAATCTTCTGGTCGATTTCGACGCCGTCGATGTCGGTGATTCCGAAATAGTACTCGCACTGGGTGGCGAATGTGCCGGTGCCGAGCCCGAGAATCAGGACGGAAGTACTCTCATCATCTGCGGCTCCAGCCATTACAGGTGCGGCGAGTGCGTAGTCATAGTACATTCCCGTTAAGCCGGTCGTCTTCATCTTTACCGACTGAACGCCGAAGAGGACGTTCGTCGACAAATATATCGAACTGCTGTCCTCCTCAACTCTTAAATAGTTATAGATTGATTCGCCCTCATAGAGGATGTCCGTCTCCCAGAAAGCGACGCCGATGTTGTTTGAGAGAATCCCCAAGGCGAAAACCACTACCATTGCGATGCCTTTGCCGACGAAGCGCTTTTTCTTCATAATCCAGTAGACTATGCAAACGATGTAGAGTATGCTTGCGAAAAGGACGAATGTCAGCGCTGTTCCGATGTTCGGGATGGTGACGAATGTCGGCAGGAACGTGCCGATGATGGAGCCGATTGTTCCGCAGGCTTCAATTCTTCCGGCTGTACGACCGCTTTCTTCAAGGCTGGATGTCGCATACTTTACTAGATTCGGGGTTACCATTCCCAGAACCAGCAATGGGAAAACGAAGACCAGTATGCAAGAGACAAACGCCGCAACTATAAGATAGTTGGTCGTCACGAACATCGCAAGGACAAGTGCGACTCCGGCGATGATGAACTTTCCGACAAGCGGAATAAGCATCGTCCAGGTTGCGGCTCCGAAAAGCCAGCCGAACAGGCGGTCGGGGTTATTGTACTTGTCGGCGATTTTGCCGCCCAGGACGTTTCCTATTGCCATCGCAATCATGATTGTTCCGATAACTATCGTCCAGACTATTTGCGATGATGAGAAATAGGGCGCCAGAAGCCTTTGTGCACCGAGCTCTATCGCCATTACCGACAGTCCCGAGAAGAACGCCGTGGCGTAGAACAGCCATTTGTTTTTCATCAGTCAGTGTTACTCCTTTCACAATTTGAGTGAGTTTACCTATAGTTTTCTACTGCCGCTCTTTCGGCGGGAAGCATATTCTGATATCTCTTCATGTAGCTGTTGAAGCCGTTTATATCACTTTCAGCCGGAGCTTCGGTCGTGGACTTCATGTTGTCGCCGCAGAAGATATCTGATTCGAGATAATCGGCAAGGGTTTCGCCGTCGGATTTAAGAGCCATGTACTGAGCTAAGAGCGCCATTCCCCATGCGCCGCCCTCACCGGCTGTTTCCATAACAGAAACGGGGGTGTTCATCGCCGCAGCAAGGAGCTTCTGTCCGACGCCTTTTGTCTTGAAGTAGCCGCCGTGCCCGGTAATCCGGTCGATTTCGACCTTCTCGGAAGCCAGGATATCGAGACCCATTTTAAGGGTTGCAAGCGCCGAGAAGAGATTGTTTCTTATGAGATTTGCAAGGGTGAAATTGCCGTCAGGAACTCTTAGGAGAAGCGGTCTGCCTTCGTCGAGCTTTGTGATACTCTCTCCCGAGAAATAATTGCAGGAGCACACTCCGCCGCAATCAGGATCGCCGGTCATTGCATGAGTGAGGAGAAGGTCGTAGAGGTCGGGCTTTCTCATCGGGTGCCCGGAAAGCTCCGAAAACTCCATAAATATCTTCATCCATGCGTCGAGGTCGGACGAGCAGTTGTTGCAGTGAACCATAGCGACCGGCTTGCCGTCTGGAGTGGTTACCATGTCGATTTCGGGATAGTACTTTGAAAGCGGCTTGCCCAAGACAACCATTGCGAATACTGAGGTTCCCGCCGAGACGTTTCCGGTCTTCACTCTGACGCTGTTTGTAGCCGCCATTCCGGTGCCTGCGTCGCCCTCGGGAGGACAAAGAGGAATTCCGGGCTGAAGCTTGCCGGTCGGGTCTAAGAACTTAGCACCCTCTTCGGTAAGATAACCTGCATTTTCACCTGCCGGTAAGATATCGGGGAAAATCTCGGAAAGTGTCCATGTGAAGCCGTATGGCTTGACGAGATTGTCAAACTTTGCGACCATTCCGGAATCGAACTTGCCGGTTTCCGAATCAATCGGGAACATTCCCGAAGCTTCGCCGACGCCAAGAACTCTGTTCCCCGTCAGCATATAGTGGATATATCCGGCGAGAGTGAGGACATAGGAAATGTCCTTAACATGCTCCTCGCCGTTTAAGATTGCCTGATAGAGGTGCGCTATCGACCAGCGCTCGGGGATGTTGAAATGGAAGAGCTCGGAAAGCTCCCCTGCCGCCTGAGCTGTGATGGTGTTTCGCCAGGTTCTGAACGGGACAAGAAGGTTTCCTTCCTTGTCGAAAGCCATATAGCCGTGCATCATTGCGCTGAAGCCCATTGCGCCGAACGTGGTGATGGGTTCGCCGTACTTCGATTCAAAATCGCTTGCCAAAGATGCGTAGCAGTCCTGAAGACCTGTGTGGATATCGTCAAGTGAGTATGTCCAAATGCCGTTTTCAAGGCGGTTTTCCCAGTCGTGTGCTCCCGAAGCCAGAACTTCGCCTTTGGTGCCGGTCAGTATTGCCTTGATTCTTGTTGAGCCGAATTCTATTCCTAAAAATGTTTTAGACTGATTTATTGCAGTTGTCATGATTCTATAGTCCTCCAAAGTAAAATGTTACCTTTAATTATACCCGTAAAAGTGCTTCTTGTCAATCATGAAGAGAAAATCTTTCGTGGATTTGTTTTTATGCATTGACTTTGTGCAACATGCACAAATCAGGAACGAAATTGTAACAAAATTGTAATTGTAATTTCTTTGCAAGTGTGATACAATAATATGGATTGATGAGGCGGAGTGTTTTCTGCGTGTCGGAAGTCCGCTTCAAGACTTAAAAATTGCTATTTACTCTTAGGAGATAAACATATATGGATCAGGAAAAATTAGTTATCAACGGCGGAAAGCCCCTGAAGGGCGACGTCTATATCAGCGGCGCTAAAAATGCAGCCGTAGCCATTGTTGCCGCCACAATTCTGTGTGACGAGCCTGTAACTCTCGAAAATGTCCCCGAAATCGGAGACATTGGTATCTGCGTCAAAATTCTCTATGAGATGGGCGCAAGTATCAAAATAATAGACAAAAATACCATAAGAATAGATACAAGAGGAATCTCCGACCCGGTTGTCCCGTATGAACTTGCCCGTTCGATAAGAGCTTCCAGCTACTTTATGGGCACGCTTTTGGGAAGATTCAAGAAAGCCGACGTTCCGCTTCCCGGCGGATGCGATTTGGGCGACAGACCTATCGATCAGCACATCAAGGCGTTCAACGCTCTCGGAGCTGAGTACTCACTCGAAGGCGGAATCGTCCATCTCAGAGCCAAAGAGCTTATCGGAAGCCAGATTTTCTTTGACAAGCACACCGTCGGCGGTACTATCAACGCCATCTGTGCCGCTGTCAAGGCGAAAGGCTTGACTATCATTGAGAACGCAAATAAAGAGCCGCACATAGTCGACCTTGCCAACTTCCTTAACTCGATGGGAGCTGACATCATGGGTGCCGGCACCGACGTTATAAAGATTCGTGGAGTCGACTATCTGAAGGGAATAACCTATTCCGTTATCCCCGACCAAATTGAGGCTGGCACATACATGGTTGCCGCCGCCGCTACAAAGGGCGACGTCTGGATTAAAAACGTAATCCCGAAGCACCTTGAATCGATTACGGCGAAATTAAGAAAAGTCGGTGCGACGGTTGAGGAGTACGACGAGTGCGTGCACGTCTATGTCGACGGTCCGCTTCTCAAAACCACCCTTAAAACCCTTCCCCACCCCGGCTTCCCGACAGATATGCAACCGCAGTTCTCTACTTTACTCACCATCGCCGAAGGGACAAGCGTTGTAACAGACGACATCTTCGACAACCGTTTCAGATATGCAAACGAGTTAAGGCGAATGGGCGCTGACATCACCGTAGAGGGCACAACTGCCGTCATTCAGGGCGTTCCGGAGCTCACCGGCGCCGCAGTAAGAGCTACCGACCTCAGAGCCGGAATCGCACTTGTTATCGCAGGGCTCATGGCTAGCGGAACGACTGTCGTCGAGAATATCTACCACATTGAGCGTGGTTACGAAAACATCGAGGACAAGCTTATGGGCTTGGGTGCCGACATAGTAAGAGTCAGGGAGTACGAAGCCGTCAAGAGAACCGGCTGATTCTTAAAAATCGATAAAAATTTCCTGCGTATCTCCTTTTGCGGGATGTACGCAGGGTTTTCTTTGTCAGAAAGCATGTAAAGGACGTGTCAATTTGTCAAGAATATATCCGCTTTTTTCGTCGAGCTCGGGAAATTCCTGCTTCTTAGGAAATCCCAGCGAGGGAATTCTCATAGATGCAGGCTTGAACTGCCGGAGGCTTAATCAGGCACTACTTCAGAACGACATCCCAATTGAGGCGATTAAGGCTGTTTTCATAACTCACGACCACACCGACCACATCGCCGCTCTGAAGGTCTTTAACAAGCACTATGACGTTCCCGTCTATGCTTCGGCGAAGACGATGAGGTGGCTCATCGACGGCGGATATCTCTCGAGAAACTGCTGTCAGCAGGAGGTCGGCGAGGAGGTTGTCATCGGGGATTTTGCGATAACCTCCTTCAAAACTCCGCACGACGCAATCGAAAGTGTCGGATACAAGATTGAAATGCCGGACGGGAAAACCTGCGTCTATTGCACGGACTTGGGGCACGTCACGAAAGAGGTTGACGAGAATCTGAGGATGGCGGATTTGGTCTTCTTGGAGTCGAACTACGACGAGAATATGCTGAGAAACGGTCCTTATCCATATCATCTGAAACAGAGAATTGCCGCACCTGACGGGCATCTTTCAAACAGTGCGAGTGCGAAAGAGCTTCACGGGCTTATTGAAAATGGGCTTACAAAGGTTATTCTCGGGCACCTCAGTCGTGAGAACAACACCCCGCACATCGCAGAAAATGCTTTGACACATGAGCTCGGCGACGAATTCAGGAGAAACCGGGACTACCTTCTCTACATAGCACCCATCGAAACCACCGGAATGGCGGTGACATTCTGATGAATATCTCAATAGTTGCCGTCGGGAAGCTGAAGGAAAGCTTCTGGCGGGAAGCTATCGCCGAATACTCAAAGAGAATTTCCCGATTCTCGCATTTTGAGATAATTGAACTTCCCGAGTCGAGACTTTCTGACAATCCGTCAGACGCCGAGATTTTCTCGGGAATTGAGAATGAGGCAAAACTCATGCAACCGTATCTTGACAGGAAAGGTTCCTATAACATCGCCATGTGCGTCGAAGGGAAGCTGATTTCGAGCGAAGAGCTTGCAAGGGAGATTGACTCCGCCGGCGTGAACGGCTATTCGTCTGTCAATTTCTTCATCGGAAGCTCCTATGGTCTTTCGGACAGTGTCAAAAAATCCTGCAAATTGAGAATTTCGATGTCCCGCATGACCTTGCCGCACCAGCTGGCGAGGGTGGTTCTCACGGAACAGGTTTATAGGGCGATGGCGATTAATGCAGGGATTAAGTATCATAAATAAAAAGCCTCCCTGTTAAGGAGGCTTTTGCATTACAAATCAGCTTAGCTTTCCATCTCGCAGCTGCGGATTATATATCCTCTGACATCAGAGGGTTTGATGTTCAGGGCGAAGCCCAGTTCGCCATAAAGCATGTCTTCGGCTATCTTCATGTACCGAAGGTCCACTGCCGGGACGTTCTTCTTCTCGGCGACAAGGACACGCTGTTTCTCGAATACGTGCTTGATGATGCTGATGAGGTTCTCACATTCATGGGTCTTGACAAGACCTTTGTAGAACTCCATCGCAAGCTTCGAGTCTCTGGGGACGTCAAGCTCCGGGCTTATCTCGGTTATCCTTCCGATAAGCTCCTCTGCTCTCTCTTTGGTTATAACCTTCCTCATAAGAATGGTTGAATCGGTGGGAGTGTAGATTTTGCCCTTTCTGTAAAATGGCACAAGAGTGTAATACTCCTTCTGCTTGTCCAGCCCTGATATCGAGGGCTTGCCGATGTCTTCAACCATGCAAACGCCTTCGTTGCCATAGACAACGTAATCATTCACGCAAAACATCATTATTACCTCTTTACTGTCTGTATTTCAATTACTATGAGTTAATTATAACACATTTCCGACTAAAATTCCAGAGGCAATTTGCACAAATCTAAAAAAATTATTGCTATTAGACCACGTTTCTACGCCGTTTGACAGCGTTTTCGGCAAAACTATTGCTTTTAAATCCCAGTCATGATATAATACTTACAGAATGCGAGGTGTGCGCTATGTCAATGTGGGACGATGAATATGTCCGGCTTCTGAAGAAAATAAGAACTGATGGTGTCGAGGTCGAGAACCGCACAGGTGTAAATTCCGTCAAGATTCCTTCCTGGCACTTTTCGCTCGATATCGGCGAGGAGTTCCCTATTCTTACTACGAAACAGCTTTTTATCCGGCAGGCAGTGCTCGAAATGCTCTGGATTTATCAGGCACAGTCGAACGACGTGAGATGGCTTCAAGAGAGAAACGTCAACATCTGGAACGAATGGGAGATTGACGACGACGGCTTCTGGACAGCAACACAGATGGTTCCTGACGGAAACGGCGGGCTTATAAAAAAAGAAATCAGAAAAAAATTCGGCAAAGAATGGGCGCACACGATTGGAACAGCCTATGGATGGATTGTCCATAAATTCGGGCTCATTGACGAGCTTATAGGTAAACTCAAAACTAATCAGACCGACCGGCGGATGGTGATGTCGCTCTGGCAGAACGATTACCTTGAAACGGCGGTCCTGCCCTCCTGCGTATGGAGCAGTGAATGGGACGTGACCGACGGCAGGCTAAATGCCTGGGTTCATCAGAGAAGCTGTGACGTGCCACTAGGACTTCCCTTCAACGTAACTCAGTACTCGGTTCTTCTTTGTATGCTTGCACAGGTAACCGGCTTGAAGCCGGGAACGGTCGACTGGTCCATAAAAGATGCGCACATCTATGTCAACCAGATTTCCGGCGTAGACGAGCAGATAAGGCGATACGACGAGAACGGCGGAGGGTATCCTTCCCCGAAGCTCTGGCTGAACCCGGAGGTCGACGATTTCTACAAGTTCGACAACTCGGCGGATTGCCTCGACGTCAAGCTCGTGGATTACCGTCACATGGGAAAGATTGCGTTTCCGATTGCACAGTGAGGAGAAAAAATATGATTAAGATTGTTGCGGCTGACGGAAAGAACCGGGAGCTTGGGCGAGGAAATCAGCTTATATGGCACCTTCCCACCGACATGAAGCTCTTTAGGGCAGAAACAATGGGGCAGACGGTCATCATGGGCAGGCTGACATACCTTTCGATTGGCAGACCGCTTCCGAAGAGAAGAAATATCGTGATTTCAAGGGATAAATCGCTCAGCATTGATGGCGCTGAGATAGCAAATTCACTCGAAGAAGCGCTTGAGTTGTGCGACAATAACTGCTGTATCATCGGTGGAGCGCAGGTCTACTCGCAGGCAATAGAGCTTGCTGACGAGCTAGTGCTCACCGAAATAGATGATGAGTGTCCCGAAGCAGATGCCTTCTTCCCGGAATTCGATAAGGCGAAGTATCAGACTGAGATTTCGGCTGAAGGCGAGGATGATGGAATTGGGTTCAGGCAGGTTAGGTATAAACGGATATAGTAAATAATCCCTCCCGAGCTGGGAGGGAATTTTTATAAGTTAGTCTTTCGTGGCGGTGAGGTCCATCTTTTTGATTCTGACGCTATTGAAGAGGACGGCGATGGTGGAGACTATAAGGCAGGCTAGGCAGATGAAGGCGTCTATTGTCGGGTTTGAGATGAAGAACGGTGAGAATGCCATTATCGGCACGGTCACGGCGTTAAAGACCATTCCGAATAGGAAGTTCGACGATATCGTCTTTTTCGTCTCGGACGAGATTCTCACGGCGATTGAAGCGTCCCGCAAGTCGTTTTTAAGTAGAATTATCTCGCTTGCTTCGAGTGCGACGTCGGAAGCGTCCTTCATCGATATTGCGACATCGGCGGCGGCAAGTGCCAGAGCGTCGTTCGAGCTGTCACCTACCATAGCGACGGTTCTTCCGCCATAGCGGAGCTTGCGAATCATATCGGCTTTCTGGGACGGCGTCACGTTCTCGGCGTGGTCATAAACTCCGATTTCTTCGGCGACCGACTTGCCGGTGCCCTGGCTGTCGCCGGTAACCATAATTGTGCGGATTCCGAGCTTGACAAGGCGTTCAACACCGTTCTTACTGGTCGGTTTGAGCTTGTCCTGGAAGGCGATTACTCCTATCGGTGAGCCGTTTTTGGTGACGGCGGCTATTGTCTTGCCCTCATCTGAAAGAGGCTGGCAGACAGCGGCGTAGCCCTCATATTCACCGACAAATATTGCGTCGGCTCTTCCCACCGAAACGCTGTCTTCCTCTATAACTCCCTTGACTCCGAAGCCTTCTACCGACTCGAAAACGTCACAATCCATCGGCTCGATGTCGTTCTTCTTGGCGTAATCTAAAACAGCGGACGCTATCGGATGCGTCGAATGTGATTCGAGAGAAGCGGCAATCAGCACCACTTCCACAGCGTCCGCTCCGAACGGTATAACATCGGTAACAAAAGGCTTTCCAACTGTTATGACGCCGGTTTTGTCCATGACGACAGTATTTATAGATTCAATTTTTTCGAGTGCAGACGGACTTTTATAGACGACTCCTTCGCGCTCGCCACGGGAAACTGCTGAATTCACTGCAAACGGAATTGCAAATCCAACAGCACACGGGCAGGATGTGAGAAGCATCCTCTCCAGGACTTCAAGAGAACGTCCGAAATCTCTCGAAGCCATCAGCCAGATTAAGAAGACAATCACCGCTATTCCCACTGCGCAGAGTGAATAAACCCTTTCGTTTCTCTGAAGGTGGGCGTAAACCTTTGAATCGGTTTTTCTCACCGCTTCGGCATTTCTTGCGGCGAGAACCATCTTTCCTAAGTTTGTATCATCGCCAAGCGCTTCGGTTTTTATGGTTATAAATCCGCTACGGCAGACGGTTCCGGCAAAAATCCTGTCGCCCGAAATCTTTTCCACGGGCAAGCCTTCTCCGGTAAACAGGCTTTCGTCGACGCCTGCTCTTCCGGAAACAACCGAGCCATCACAGGGAAAGCTCTCTCCCGGCTGGACAAGAACCATATCGCCAACGGAAATTTCCGAAATCGGAACTGAATACTCTGCATTATTTCTCACGACGGTAGCGCTTTCCGGGAAAAGCTCCCCGAGCTTGTCGGCAGTTGAGCCTCGTGACTTATTCATATTCTCTTCGAGATACTCAGTAATCATCATGAAGAGGATTATGACGGCACATGCTTCAAAATGAATCCGGTCGGCGTACTCCTCACGGCTGATTATCACCATTACAAGAGAATAGAAGGAGGTCGCCGTTGCAAGAGTTGTTGCGACCGCCGCAAGGCTTTCAATATTTGGATTGAATTTTATAAGCCTCCCGAATCCTCTGATGTACATCTCTTTCCCGAGAAACAGAACCGGCACGAAAAGTGCAAGCCGCACCAAAGACATCACAGACACGTTTTCACTGAGAAGCGGAAACGGCAGTCCGAATGCCCTCACGCCGGCAAGATAAAGAAGTATCAATGTCAGAACAGCTACTATAACGATATTGCCAACTGTGACTGAATGTTTTACTTCATCGGTTTTTTGGTTGGATTTACGGACGACATTCTTCGTCGTTTCGATACTTTCCATAGTATCACCCCTTATTCTCTCGATTATAGCACTTTTTCCGACATAAATCAACTTATTATGCTTAAAAAACAAAGCCTCATTCCCGAAAATCTGAGAAATAAGGCTTGATTTTATGTGAAATTCAGCGAACACCTGCTCTCAATCGAGCTGGGCATAGATTTCAGCGATTATCTCTTCGAGCTCGGCGATTCTTTCCTCACACTCGGCGACGTAGGCTTCATATTCGGCTTGCCTCTGCTCAGCAGTTTCGTTGGCTGTGAGAAGTGCGTTCTCGACATCGGCGATGCTCGAAAACTCGCAGTTATCATTCTCAGCATAGATGGAAAGAGTGCTCAAAAGAGTCGTAATGAAGCCCTCGGTGAGTGTCCCTGCACGGACAGAGTCCATATCTACGGCAATCATCATCGAAGCCATATTTGAATAAGACGAGCTGAACCGGGTGTAGGACGTGCTGTCAACGGTAAGATACGAATAGTCGAACGTGACGTAGCCATCCGAAGTCAGACCGGCAGTCGGGGTCGTATTATAGACAGTGTAGCCAGCGAATCCGTCCGCAATTATCATTTCGAGAGATGCGTCGGAATAGTAATCGCTTCTTAAAAGAAAGATATCTGAGTACTCAATGCCGTTAGCCGACATATAGGAAATCAGTGACTGGACAGTTTCGTTTGTCTCAGACGTGAAAACGGAGGCTGTCAGCATGATTTCGTGCCCCGTGTTTGAAGCGGAATAAGCCAGAGCTTCAAGCTCAACCAGGCTGTCGACACAGTCGAGTACAAGAACCGGCTCGAAGCCGTATTCAGCTCCCTGCTCCTCGGCGTGGGTTATATCGTCATCCGACGAAATGACATAGCCGATAACGAACCGTGCGGTTTCACTTTTGTCCGCAAGGTCGTCAGCGGCGGCTGTTATACTTCTTTTAAGGGCTGTGACTTCGTCCTCATAGACCTTTGCCTCGGCGACAGCGGCTTCAAGGCGGCTCTTATCGTCGGAGGATTTCGACTTGTAGTTATACGCAAGAACGCAGAAAACCACCAGCACTATTACCGACAAAAGGGCAAAAATTATATTTCTTCTTACGTGACTTGTTCCCATATTTCACATTCTTTCTTATCATTCTCTTCCTATTATTCTTTTGACGATTCGCTTCAGCTTGTTCTTCGCCCTGAACCAGAGCTTTCTTATCGGAAAGATAAAGTTCCAGAACCGGACGTAAAGCTTGTACGAACGGTCATCAACAGAAATCTCGTGGGAATTTTCCTTTCCGCTTCGCCAGAAGGACTTTGCGACTCCTTTTATGTCAGAAAGCGGCACCCTTTCAAGCGAATAGGTGTTGTCGCCACGAATAAGTGCGACATCACCGTCGAATGAAATCACCCTGTGGAGCACCTGGGTTCCGTCATCCCTGACATAGAGGACTACGTCGTTGATTTCCGGGCGACCCTGAAGCTTCTCGATAAGAACGTGGGACTTGAAGCTGTAGAGAAGCGGATTCATGCTCACACCCTTGATTGGAATGACGATAAAGCCGGAGCTTTCGAGCTCCGACAGCCTTGTTGTTGTCTCCATGCTCAGTCTACCAGAAATCCTGCTTCACGCATTTCGCCAATCATCGACTGGACGTCGGCGGAGATTTTTGCACGGTCTTCCTCGGTCTCGGCGGAATTAATCTCCATGAGGTCCTCGGTGATTTCGTCAACAGTCTTGCCCTCAGCCAGTCTCTCCCAGATATTCTTTGCGGTCTCGTTTAATTTTACCATTCCGTGGAAGCTCTTGCTTGCTTCGCCAGTGGCGACTACAACGTATTTTCCTGCGACCTTTCTTATGATAAAGCCTTCTTTAACCTTCATCTTGGCAACCTCCATAATTTATAGATTTCTTCATAAGTTGTTTCTTTTTCTGCACGCTTGTACTTTTCGCCTGTGAGTGCTTCAAAACTGAGCTTCACAGCCTCCTCGGAAATGTCACATTCGAGCATGTACAGCGGAAGCTCTGTTATTATCTGGTCGAACAGCCCGAGCATGAGTCCGGTTGCTTCCGGTTCATAAGGATGGAACATCTGCCGGAGCATGAGTGAGATTGCCTCCTCCGGGTCGACGGTGCGGATTGCGTTCTTCTCGCCCTGCCGGATAAAGCAGATTCCAGCCATATCGGCACTAAGCTTGCGGTTCCAGCCTTCCTTGCCACACCACGGGGTATCGTAAGCACGGATGGTGCCGTCCGGCTTGATGTGGAAAATCGGCTTGTCGCCGTTGACGATTCCGACATCTTCGCCTAAGTATCTCTTCCAGAGACCGATGTGGGTTGACTTTCCCGTTCCGCTTGCGGCGGTGAAGAGATAACCCTTGCCCTTGTAGGAAATGCAGGCGCCGTGAAGCGCAACCCTGTCGTGATATGGGAGCTTTGAAGCGATAGCCGAATAGACGGCATCACGTTCGAGAAACTCGTCACGCATTTCGGGGCTGTACTCCCGAAGCTCCTCCAGCCTTTTGTCCTCGGCATAGACTGAAAAGTCCGCCACCGGATTGTCTGTGAGATAATTGCGACAGAACCACCTTAAATATTCAAACCGGCTTTTCACTTCGATTGTGAGCCCTGCAAGCTCCATGTTAAAAACGTCCATATTACTACCCTTCCAAAAAAGAGTCCTGCGACCGAATCCGACCGCAGGACACAGACCGTCAGACTAAGCTAACTATATTGTGCCATATTACGAAGCATTTTTCAAGGGGTTTGAGAAAATTTTTGGGGTTATCTTCTGAGAAATTGTGTACTGTAGCATGTTCTGTGGCTGATTGGCTGGCTAGACTGCTTTAGGGAACTCGATTGTTACTGTTGTACCGAGGTTTTCTTTGCTGTCAAGGGTGATTTTAGCGTCGTGATAGATGGCGCCGTGCTTGACAATCGACAAGCCCAAGCCAGTTCCGGGGACTTCGCTTGAATGGCTCTTGTCGACCCGATAGAAGCGCTCGAAGACTCTGTCGGTCTCGGACTGCGGGATTCCGCAACCGGTATCAGATACTTTCAGAACCACGCTATCAGCAGTATTCCCAACACTTATCGTTGCCTTGCCGCCACGATGATTATACTTGATGGCGTTGTCGGCTAGATTATAGACCATCTCGTCAAGAATTCTCAGGATTCCGAAAACGGTTGCGTTTTCGCCTTCAACAGTGAGTTCGACGCCCTGCTTCTCAGCTTCCCCCGAAAGACGTTCACGGACGCTTTCTGAAAGAGTGAGAATATCGACGTCTTCCCTGTCAAGTCCTCCGACGTTGCCCTCGTCAAGCTCACTGAGCTTGATTATGTCGCCGATGAGGGCGATAAGCCGCTGGGCTTCGTCATAGATGGACTTTGAGAAGTCCTTTGAGAGCTCTTCTGGAACATCCCCCGCCATAAGCATTTCCGCAAAACCGGAGATGGACGTTAAGGGAGTTTTCAGTTCATGGGAGACATTTGACGTGAACTCCCTGCGGAGCTGTTCACGTTCCCGGCTTTCTGTGACGTCAAGAATTATGATTACTGCGCCGATTACGGCGTTTTCTTCATATACAGGGCTTGCAATCAGGCTGTAGCAACGTCCCGAAATCTCCATCGAGCTCTCGGCTTTCTCACCGGAAAGCGCAGACTCGATGGCGGTTCTTAATCCCTTTGTACGGTTATATCTCAAAACACTTCCTGTAACGGGAGTGCTGAGTCCGAGAAGGCTCAGAGCCGCACTGTTATATGTGAGAACGCAGAGGTCCTTGTCAATGACTAAGAAGCCTTCGCTCATGTTCTCGGTTATCAGTCGGAATTCCGACTGCTGTTTTTCGGCGCTTTTTATCTGCTCTGCTATCGTCCGACGCTGTGCTGACAATTTATTGAGAAGCGGAGTGAGTTCTTCGTAGGTTTCGTTCTTTTCAGGAGCATCGAGATTGAGGTTATTAATCGGCTCTACTATAGACTTTGAAGCTCTGAGTGAGAGAAGAAGCGACAACAGAAGCGCTATTGCAATGACTACGAGAACCGGGCGGATGAGTCCCAGAAGAACCATCCATACGGAATACTCGGTTGCCGCAACTCTCAGAACACTTCCGTCATCCAGAAGAATTGCATAGTAAACCGTTTTCTCGGTAAGAGTTTCCGAATAACGGGTGCTGGAGCCGGTGCCGGTCTCAAAAGCTTCAATTATCTCCTCACGGTCGGAGTGATTTTCAAGAGTTTCCGCATCGGCGGCAGTATCATAGGTAACCGTTCCGTCGGAGGCGATGATGCTGATTCTCGACTCTTCATCTCCGTAGCCTTCGATAAGCCCGGTGCCCTCCTGATTTACAACATATGCTATATACTCAGCCTTTTCCTGGAGCTCACTCAGAAGTCTTGTCTCAAAATAATCGTACAGCACGCCCATTATTAGGACAACGCTTGCAACCAAAACCAGAAGTGCAACAATTATCGCTGAGTGAAATATTTTTTTGCTGAGAGTGCTCATTTCACTACTCTCCTATCCTGTAACCAACTTTTTTGACCGTCTGAATAAGGTGCCCCGATTCGCCGAGCTTCTGGCGGAGGGTTCTTATGTGGACGTCTAAAGTTCTTGACTCGCCGTAGTATTCACCCCAGATGTGACTTAAGAGCTCTTCCCTGCCGACGACCTTGCCGTTAGCCTGAAGTAGCATGAGAAGAATACTGTACTCCTTAAACGACAGAGAAACCAGCTCTTCTCCCACACGGACGGTATGCTTTTCTGAGTCGAGATAAATGTCACCGACATGATATTCAGTGGTCTTGTCAACCTGCTTGCCGCTTCTGCGAAGGACTGCACGGACACGGGAAGAAAGCTCGGTCATACCGAAAGGCTTTGTTATATAGTCGTCCGCTCCTAAGTCGAGCCCGGTGACTTTGTCGAACTCCGAGCCCTTTGCCGTAAGCATTATAACAGGCATATCTGATTCTGCTCTGACTTTTTTGAGGATTGACAGTCCGTCCTCCTCGGGAAGCATTATGTCTAGCAAAAGTAGTTCCGGCTTCTCGTGCCTATACTCCTCCCAGAATTCGGAAGGTGTCGGGAAACCGGTTATGTCGTGACCCTCTTTTGACAGTGCATAGCAGATGAGCTTTCTTATATTGTCATCATCTTCTATGAGATAAATTCTTGCCAAGACCATCACTCCTAACATGGCTATAATCTGATTATAGCATATTTTTGACTGCTCCGCAACTAGGCTTTGTGTGAGCCAGTCACCGAGTAAATAACCCACTCGGCTATGTTGACGGCGTGGTCGCCGATTCTCTCGAAGTACTTTGCAATCATGAGTAAATCGATATAAAACTCTCCCTTGCCGCTCTTACTCTCGATTGCGGCGATAAGCTCGTTTTTGACGGCATCGAAAAGTCTGTCGACGACGTCGTCCATAGCGATTACTGCCTTTGCGGCGGCTACGTCCTTTGTTACGAACGAATTTACGCTTTCTGTAACCATTCTTACGGTTGCTTCTGCCATATCATAAATCTGAATTTCTCCGCCGACTTTTAAGGGTGCGATGTTCTTTGCTACGTCGGAGATGTCAAATGCCTGGTCGCCGATTCTCTCCATGTCGGAGGTCATCCGGAGTGCGGAAGAGATTACTCTCAAATCGGTTGCAACCGGCTGTTCTCGTATTATCAGCTTCATGCAGAGGTCTTCGATTTCACGCTCCTGGCGGTCAATCTGTCTCTCTGCTTCTGCGGCGTTATCCAAAAGCTTATTGTCAGCCGTCGAAAGATACTTTACAGCAGATGCGATTGCGTCCTCGCAGAGTGCGCCCATTTCTATAAGCTCGTTATTCAAAAGTTCAAGCTGTCTTAAAAGATTTTCTCTCATCATCCGAACCTCCCCGTGATATATGATTCTGTGCGGTTGTCAGAAGGAGATGTAAACATCTTGTTCGTGTCGCCATACTCGACCAGTTCGCCCAAAAGGAAAAAGGCTGTCTTGTCGGCGATTCTTGCCGCCTGTTGCATATTGTGAGTTACTATTACTATTGTGTAGTTCTTTCTGAGTTCGAGTGCGAGCTCCTCGATTTTTGAAGTTGAAATCGGGTCAAGTGCGGAAGTCGGTTCGTCCATGAGGACTACCTCCGGCTCGACCGCAATTGTTCTTGCAATGCAGAGTCTTTGCTGTTGTCCGCCGGAAAGCCCGAGAGCACTCTTCTTCAGTCTGTCCTTGCACTCGTCCCAGATTGCCGCCTGTCTTAAAGACCTTTCAACCGCTTCGTCGAGCTGGACTCTTGACTTGACGCCCTGAACCCGGAGCCCATAGGCGACGTTGTCGTAGATACTCATCGGGAAGGGATTTGGCTTCTGGAAGACCATTCCGACACGTCTTCTAAGAACCGACACGTCGATGTCCTTATATATGTCCACTCCTGCGAGTGTGAGTTTGCCCTCTATCTTTACGCCTTCGACCAAATCGTTCATTCGGTTGAGGGACTTTAAGAAAGTCGATTTTCCGCAACCGGAAGGTCCTATCAATGCAGTTATTCTGTTCTGCGGGATTGCTATGCTTACGTCCTTTATAGCGTGATTTTCTCCGTACCAGAGATTCATGTTTTTGACGTCTATAAGAGGTTCAATCATTATCCGTCCTCCTCTTTAGCTTCTTGCCGGCAATCTTTGCGGCTGTATTAATTATAAGTGTAAGAATAAGCAGTATGAATGCGATTGCAAACGCCGTTCCGGAATCGGCACGCTCCTTAGCGTAGACATAAAGTGCAACCGCAAGAGTTGAACCGGCGTGATTCGGGGTTATTGCTTCAAGAGGCGTATAGATGACGTCTACCATGCCTGCTGTGAAGAGAAGCGCCGCACTCTCGCCGACGATTCGACCTACCGAAAGAATACAGCCGGTGACGATACCGTCTATTGCCGAAGGCAGGACAACGGTACGAACCATGTGCCACTTTCCGGAGCCGAGTGCAAGTGAACCCTCACGGTAGCTGTCAGGGACGGTCTTTAAACTTTCCTGAACTGTACGGATGATTGTCGGAAGAGTCATGATTACGAGTGTAAGTGAACCCGCAAGAAGGCTGGTTTTCAGCTTGAAGGTCTGAACGAAGATAAGCATACCGACCAAGCCATAGATGATTGACGGGATTCCCGCAAGCGTTTCGGTTGCAAACTCTATCACAGCAACTGCTTTCTTGTTTTTTGCGTATTCATTTAAGTATATCGCCGCTCCGGTTCCTACCGGGAGTACGATTACAAGAGTCATTATTACCACGTAGATGGTGTTAAGTATATTCGGGAGGATTCCCGTTATGCCCTTTAAGTAGCTGACGCCGCTTGTGAGAAACTCCCATGAGATATTCGGAAGTCCTCTTATGACTATTACCACTACTATGAATAGTACCACGGCTATAATCAATACCGCCGAGAGATACACAAGAGTCTTGAGAATTGCTGTTTTTATCTTACGGGAGGTTGAAATCCCCTGATTCTTTTTCATATCATTCATAAGCTATTTGTCCTTCTTGCGCTTTACCACAAGATTCAGTATAAGATTTACTATCATGATGAATACGAAGAGTACTAATGCGATGCTGAAAAGTGCCTGACGCTGGAGTCCTGAGGAGTATGCCATTTCGCTTACTATAGCCGTAGTCAGGAATCTTACACTCTTGAAGAGCCCGGGCATATTTGCGACGTTTCCTGCTACCATCATGACTGCTGTTGCTTCGCCTATTGCTCTGCCTGTTCCCATTACCAAGGAAGCTAAAATTCCGCTTTTTGCCGCAGGGATTGTGACTTTAAAGATTGTTTCGGTCTTGTTGGCGCCGAGTGCCAGAGATGCTTCCTCATATTCCTTCGGAACTGCTCTTATTGCGGTTTCGGACATCGAAATAACCGACGGAAGAATCATAATTATCAGGACTACTATTGCGGAGAAGAGATTTGCTCCATCCGGGAGGTTAAACATCTCTCTGACTGCCGGTACTACATAAATCATTCCGACGAGTCCGAATACAACCGACGGGATTCCGCTCATTAAGTCTACTATCGAACGCATGATACCGGAAAATCTCTTGCCGGACATCTTTGCTATGCAGACGGCACAGAGAAGTCCGAGAGGAAATCCGATAAGCATTGCGCCGAAGGTTCCGAAGACGCTCGTCAGGATGAACGGAAGAATTCCGTAGGACGGATTTTCGCCTGTTGATTTCCAGACGGTTCCGAAGAGGAAGTTTACGATTCCGATTTCCTTGATTGCCGGAATTCCGGAGACTATCAGGTAGATTGTTATTACGATTACTAGCGCAACAGCGAGAAAGCCGCAGAATATGAATATAGCGTTCATTATCCGGTCTATCAGGTGTGCTGTTTTCTTCACTTTATTCATGCCTGCGGCTTCCTTTCTGTCACTGTATTCAATTTACGGGGACACAGCCTGCGGCTTCTATGTACTCATTGACTGCGGAGCTGGTGCAATAGTCATAGAATGCCTGAGCGGCGTCAGAGAGCTTGGAATCCTTCTTTGTTACGAAGACGAAGTTTCTCTGAATCTGATATGAGCCGTCAAGGACGGTCTCGCTGGTGGGATATACTCCCTCAACAGAGATTGCACTTACGGTGTCGTTTACAGATGCAAGCGAAACATATCCGATTGCGTTCGGGTTGGAAGAAACGGCGCTTACAACATCGCCTGTGGAGGTGAGCTCCTGAGAATATACGCAAGCGTCGGCAGTTCCGGTGATGGACTCGAAGCCGTCACGGGTGCCGGAAGAAGCTTCACGTCCGATGCAGACAACCGGAAGATCCTCGCCGCCTACTTCGCTCCAGTTGGTGATTTCGCCGGTAAAGATGGAAGCAATCTGAGCGATTGTCAAATCAGACACGGTGTTCGAGGTGTTGACGATTACTGCAATACCGTCGATTGCGACCACTGTCTGCTCGCAGGTTTCAAGTTCTGAATCCTTTAAGTTACGGCTTGCAAGACCGATGTCACAGGTGCCGTCGATTACAGCCTGGATTCCGGAACCGGAACCGGTCGGGTTGTAGGTGACGGTGATGTCAGGATTCTCCTCCATGAATGCTTCCATGAAGTAACCCATAACCTTCTCCATTGAGGTGGAACCATCGGTGGAAACCGACTGAGCTTCGGTTTCGCCACAAGCGGTGAAGCATCCGAGTGCCATAACGAGGCAGATAATAAGCGCAAAAATCTTTGCTTTTTTCATTTCAAATAACATCCTTTCAGATTTTAGAAGCCAGACTTTGTCTGTCTGTAGCTCTAATATAACGCACCGAATGTTAAGTCTGAAAGCACTGTTATGTTAAATCTAAGTTAAATATCGCCTGAAAACAAAAAATCCGCCACTTGGACGGATTTTTGATTATCGGCGTCAGCCGATACCACCATTGTACATTGTACATTTTTACTTGTGTATTCCTCTAAAGAACAAAGCTATCGTTCCAGGTCCGGCATGACCGCCGGTTACGGGCTCGTACTGTTCTATCATGGCGTTGCCGATGAAGCCGATGGCTTTGAGTTGTTCCAAGAGCGCCATTGCTCCCTCTTCGTTGTCGGCGTGGGCGATGCTTATGTCAAGAGACATGTCCGAACAGAGCTTCTGGTACTTGTCGGCAAGAGTAGCGATTGCACGCTTTTCGCCTCTGGCTACTCCATTGAAGACGATGTGACCGGTGTTGTCGCCCATGAGAATCGGCTTGACGTTTAAGAGCGAACCGGCAAATGAAACTGCTCCGGAAACACGACCGCCTTTTTTGAGATACTTCATGTCGTCGACGGTGAAATACTGGCAGAGATGCTCTCTGCGATGGTAGAGCTCATTGACGACAACGTCGATTCTCTCGCCCTTTTCGATAAGCTCTGCGGCGTCGAGAACGTGCATTCCCTCGCCCAATGATGCGGCATATGAATCGAAGATTATTATCGAGCGCTCTGGGTAGGATTCCTGAAGCTCGCTTGCGGCGATTTTTGCGGAAGCTATCGCACCGCTGATTCCTCCTGCCATTCCGACATAGAGGACGTCGTCACCATTCTGAAGTGCAGGCTCAAATGCCTTCATATAGTCTACGATATTTACCATCGAGGTCTTGATGTCCGCTCCCTCACGCATGGCTTTATAGAACGACTTGCCGTCGAAGCCCTCAATGGTGTTATACTCTATGACCTCGTCATTTATGCTATAGTGAAAATGTACAAGCTCGATATTATGCTCCCTGAGAATAGCAGGGCTCAGATTTGCAGAAGTATCGGTGAAAAGTCTTATCATTTAAAGGTCTCCTTATAGTCTTGTGGGTTTTGCTCGCTGATTATAATACCACTTTGGGCTGAAAATTTCAATCTTCCCCTGCAAATTTTCACTCTACTCTTAAAAAAGAAGCAGTAGAGCTCCAAATCCTGGAATTCTACTGCCAATATTTTTAGTGATTTTCGTCTTTTTTGTGATTCACGTGATAGAGCCGGAAGCTCAGGACTACCAGTGCCTCCGCAGGAATCTCTATCAAGAATAACTGCCACCAGTTATGCTTAAGAAAGACCACATACAGAGTCGTGACTATACTCAGAACCAGAAGTGAGACTATTACAAAATTGTACTTGCCATCATGCCAGATTGAGTTTAAGACAAGAAGCGAAATCATCAGGATTGGCAAGGCATAGACGAACACCTGCCAATAGATTATTCCTCTCAGCCAGAAGATGATGAAAAGAATCGTCGCAACGGTCATAATCCCGACCGAAGTGATTGCCATTATAATCTGATATGGTATAGTCGACTTGACAGAATCCAAGATGCTGATTTTCTCTTCCGGGTCGTGCGGTCTTACGAGATAATCGACCGTCACGCCGAAGATGTCAGCGATGTTACGTAGCACGATTACGTCAGGCAAAGCCTCTGCACGTTCCCACTTTGAGACGGACTTGTCGGAATAATTGAGCTTTTCGGCAAGTTCAAGCTGGGTCATCCCTGCTCGGGTTCTGAGCTCTATTATATTACTTGCTATAGTGGTCTCAATCTCTTTCATGAATACCTCTACTTCTCAAAAAATACTGCTCCTATTGCGCCGGGTCCTATGTGTGTACCGATTGTCGCACCTATTCTCATTACGGGAAGTTCTGAAGACTCAGATTCCCAGAGAGCCCTTGAATCCTCGGCGTATTTATCGAGATATCCCCTGCTGTTGCCGGTATAGGCAAGCGAATATGGCTTTGAGAAGTCGATGCCGTTACCTTTATTGATGAGCTCGTTCAGAAGATTATTTCCCTTCTTCGATCCTCTGGCTTTTCCGACCATCACGACTTCGCCCTCCTCAACACCGATTACCGGCTTGATTGAGAGAAGGCTTCCCGCAAACTCGACTGCCGCCGAAATTCTGCCGCCCTTTCTCAGGTATTCGAGAGTATCAAGCAGTGCCAGAATTCTTATCTTATGTCTGACTTCGTTGAGGGTCTTTTCAAGCTCTTCGGCTTCCATTCCTTCACGGATGAGGGAGTCGGCGTATCTTATAAATACCGCTTCGCCGAATGCGGCACTCAGGCTGTCTACTACTATCGGCTTAACCTCGCAGGCTTCAGCCGCTATGCAGGCGGACTGATAGGTTCCGGAAAGCTTTGAAGAAAGTGTTATTACAAACGGTGTGTCGCCATCGGCGATAACTTCTTCTAAAGCCTTTTCGTAATCAGCCGGTGTGAGCTGAGATGTGTGAGGGAGTTCGTCCGACTCGACAAGCATATCATAGAATCTGTCGGGGGTGATGTCGACGCCATCACGGTATTCCGTGTCGCCGATTGTTACGGTCAGTGGAATGAGATACCAGCCGTGTTCTTTTGCCTCTTCTACAGTTATGTCTGATGCCGAGTCGATTACAAGTCTTAGTGCCATTTGGTTGCTCCTTTAGTTATGAAAAATTTATTGCTTCTTGGTGAGATAATCCTCCAAGAACTTCACGGCTTCGATATAGCCGTTAAAGCCGAGTCCAATATAGGTCTTCACGCACGCTTTGCCGGCATAGGAAATCTGGCGGAAGTCTTCACGCTCGTTGACAGCCGAAATATGCACTTCTACAGCAGGAATTGAAACAGCCTTCAAAGCATCAAGAATTGCGACGCTTGTGTGAGTGTAAGCCGCAGGATTTATGACAATTCCGTCGAAAACGCCATAGGCTTCCTGAATCTTGTCGACGATTGCGCCTTCGTGATTAGACTGGAAGAACTCTACTTCAATTCCCCTGCTGTCGCAGTAGTCGGAAATAAGGCTCACCAAAGATGCATAAGTTTCGGAGCCATAGATTCCAGGCTCCCTGATTCCGAGCATATTGAGGTTCGGACCGTTTATTACAAGTATCTTCATATTGAGCCCTCGATTCCTTTGATAATCCTGTCGACGGTTTGCGCAACTGTTCCGTTGTTATCGACCTTTACGTCCGCAAAGCGCTCATACATCGGCTTCCGCTTTTCGTAGAGCTCCCGAAGATTTGACTTCTGGGAGATTGGTCTGCCGTCGGTCGGGAGTTTATTTGTGTCACGTTCGAGCCAGACGATGATTCCGTTCTGGTGGAGAAGGTTGTAGTTCTCTTCTACAGTCACGACTCCGCCGCCGGTGGAGATGATTCTCTCTGACAGCTTGCCGGAGGCTTGCATCTGAGATGTTTCAAACCGACGGAATTCACTTTCGCTGGATTTCTCGAATATTTCGGGAATAGTGCACCCTGCCGACTTCACGATTTCTGCGTCGGTTTCGATTACTTGCCTATGAAGTCTATGTCCAAGTGCCTGTGCAACGACCGATTTACCACTGCCGGGCATACCGATTAGTATAATGTTTTCGAGCTCTCTTGTCAATGAATTTTCGATAAATGTAACCGAATCGTCACTAATTTCTTTGTTCTGGAAGCGTTCAGCACTGTATTTTGCCTGTGCCACGAGCATGTGAAGCCCGCTCTTGTACTTGAGTCCCAAGCTTTCTGCTTGCAGAATAAGAGCCGTTCTCATCGGGTTGTAGATTACGTCAAGAACACACTCGCAAGCAGGGATTTTTCTTAAATCCAAAGGAGATGCGCCGTTTTTCGGGTACATGCCAACGGGGGTTGCGTTGACTACCAAGACGGCATCGGAGTGCTTCTCGATGTTGTCGTAGTTATTTTTGCCTGTCCTGCTTATCGGGACAACTTCGGCGCCCATTTCGGATAAGACTTTCTCGACGGTAACGCCGGTGCCGCCGGTGCCGAGAACCAAAGCTTTTTTGCCGGAGATATCGACTCCAGTTTCAAGAACCATGCTCCGAAAGCCATAGTAGTCGGTGTTGTAGCCATAGAGCTTACCGTCACGCCTGACAATAGTGTTGACGCTTCCGAGGTCTCGTGCAATATCCGAAAGCTCGTCGCAAAGGGATGCGGCGACCTTTTTATACGGTATCGTGACATTCAAACCGTCCCAGTCGCCGTTTAAGATAAAATCTTCGACTCTATCTTTTGGGACTTCGTAGAGACGGTAGTCATAGTCGCCCAAATAGGCGTGAATCCTGGGAGAATAGCTATGCCCGAGCATTTCTCCCAATAGACCGCATTTAAGGGTCATTTCACATTACCTCTCTATAGCTTCCCAAATAGCTGTACTCGCTCGTAATATCGCCGAGTTCGCTCATCAGCTGAAGGAACTGAGGAGAGTAGACGGAGGTGTCGAGGTCGAAGTAGAACATGAACTCGAAATCCTTGTCTGGAATCGGGCGGCTTTCAAGCTTTGAGAGATTAATTCCGAAAGCATAGAGACGTGACAAAAACTTATAGAGCGAGCCGGGCTTGTCTTCGAGAACGCACATAAGGCTGGTTCTGTCGGCACCGGGATAAATCTCCAAATCCTTTGAAATGCAGATGAATCTGGTGTAGTTGTTGTCGTTGTCCTGAACGGCTGGCTTCAGGCACTCCAAGCCATAGAGCTTCTGGCACTCACCGGATGAAAGGGTTGCGATATCGTTCCTGTCAGACTCGGCAACCATCTTTGCGGCGACAGCGGTGTTCTCGCAAGGAATGACCTTAACTCCCTTCAATGTGGAGAGAAACTCGGCACACTGGCTGATAGCCTGCTGGTGGGAATAGATTTCGGTGATATCTTCGAGCTTGGTGCCCTTCTTCGCAAGAAGATTGTGCTCAACTTTGAGGCGGATGCTCCGGACGATGCTGAAGCTGTGCTTTGTCATCAGGTCGTAAACGGAGTTTACCGAGCCGGCGGTGCTGTTTTCAAGCGGAATTACACCGTACTTGCAGAAGCCCTTTTCGATAGCGGTGAAAACGGCGTCGAAGGTAGAGAAATACATGACATTCGGAGACTTGAAGAGCTTGTCGGCGGCTATCGAAGAATATGCGCCCTCAACGCCCTGACAGGCGACTACTGCACGCTCAGGGAAAAGCTTGGGAGTGTTTTCTATTGCCTGGGAAATCTTTGCGCTGAGTTCGCTTCCACTGCCGACTAATCTGTTCTGGTATCCGCGGCTGAGCTCTAAGATAAACGAATAGAGAAGCTCGGTGTACTCCTTTAATTCGTCGGGGGTCTTGTCGACTACGTCCTGAATCTTCTCACGCTCACGGCGGATGTCGAGTACCGGAAGACTGTGCTCCTTTTTAAAAGATGCGAGCCCGGAAGCGGTTTCCATTCTCTCGCCAAAAAGGCGGACTATCTCATTGTCGATTTCGTCGATTTTGTCACGATAGACCTTTCTGCCATCGGGATTTGCAGATGTAATCTTCTCAGTTTCTTCTACAGTAGCCATATGTCATGTCCTTTCAAATTTTATAGATATTTCTTGTATTCTAAATATGCATCGTAAACAGCGATTGCAGCGGCGGCTTCAACACATGGAACCGCACGTGGTACTATGCACGGATCGTGCCTGCCTTTCACAACAAGCTCGCCCTCTGTCAAGGTATCAAGCCTTACACTGTGCTGTTTCTGTGAGATGGACGGAGTCGGCTTGAACGCAACTTTGAACACTAGAGGCATCCCAGTTGTTATGCCGCCCAAGATTCCTCCGCAATTATTCGTTGTGGTGACTACTTTGCCGTCCCTGACTTCAAACGGGTCGTTATTCTCGCTTCCACGGAGCTTTGATGCCTCAAATCCGATTCCAAATTCCAAGCCTTTAACGGCAGGGATTCCGAAAACGATGTTTGCAATCCTGTTTTCCATTCCGTCGAACATCGGATCGCCTAGTCCTGTGGGAAGTCCCAAAACTTTACACTCGACTATTCCCCCGACGGAATCGCCTTCGCTCTTAACTGAAGCTATACACTCCTGCATTTTAGTGGCGCTTTCGTCGCTTACTGTCGGGAAAGGTTTAGAAGCCGTCGATTCAAGAAGTTCGCCGTCGTCCGAAACATTGCCGATGGATGCGATTCGGGAGATAATGGTAATCCCGAGGCTTTCGAGAATCTGTAGTACTATTCCGCCTGCAACGCATAGTGGAGCTGTAAGCCTTCCCGAGAAGTGCCCTCCGCCGGCATAGTCCTGATTGCCGCCGTATTTGACGGAAGCCGTGAAGTCGGCGTGACCGGGTCGAGGAAGGATTTTAAGCTCCGAATAGTCGTTTGAACGGGTGTCGGTGTTTCTTATAATTGCCGTCAGTGGTGCGCCGCAGGTGACTCCCTCACGAAGTCCCGAGACAAACTCCGGCTTGTCAGCTTCCTTGCGGGCAGTTGAATAGGCATTCTTGCCGGGAGCACGGCGGGATGTGAAGGCTTCCAGCTTGTCAAAGTCGATTTTTACTCCGGCTGGGAGTCCTTCCAGAGTCATTCCGATTGCCGCCGAGTGAGACTGACCGAATATGGTGAGCCTGATGTTACTGCCGATACTGCTTGCCATCTTGCACCATCCTTTTTATGATTTTATTTCAAGCGTTGCGAAGTCCTCCCAGAAATCGGGATAAGACTTTCTTACGCACATGCTGTCAAGTACTGTTACTTTACCGGTTGATGTGCAAGCCGCAACCGCCGCACTCATTGCGATTCGGTGGTCGTTGCAGGAATCAACCGTTCCACCGGTGAGATTCTTAACTCCGGTTATTACGATTCCGTCGGGAAGCTCTTTCGCATTGCCGCCGAGATTGTTTATGAGGGCGCATGTCGAGGCGATTCTGTCCGATTCTTTGATTCTGAGGCGTTCGGCGTTGATGATGTAAGTTTCGCCTTCACAGACGGAGGCTACGACGCTAAGCGTTGGAATCAGGTCGGGAATCTGGGAGGCGTCTATCGTGACGCTCTTAAGACTTCCCTTCTTTACTGTCACCGAGTTGCCGTCTGTAGTGATATCTGCGCCCATTTCTTTGAGCACCGATATTGCCGCCTTGTCACCCTGAGCTGAATCGGGGTTGAGACCGTGTACGGTTACGCCATCCGTCGAAAGGGCGCCCATACAGAGATAAAACGCCGCATTTGAGTAGTCGCCCTCAACCGTAAAGTGTGAACCCATGTCGGGCTTCTGGGAGCCTTTTATGAAATATGTATCGCCGGTGTGGGTGTAATCTATACCGGCTTTTACAAGCAATTCCTCGGTCATCGCAACATAGCCTTTTGACTGAAGAGCTCCTGTCACCCGAAGGCTACTATCGCCGTCAAGAAGTGGCAAAGCCATCAGAAGACCGGTTATATACTGCGATGAGACATCCCCGGGGATTTCGTATTCGCCGGGAATGAGTTTGCCTGTGCACTTAATCGTGGTCGCAGTTTTAACTATACTCATGCCGTGGCTTTTGAGCACTTCATCAAGAGGATTCAGTGGGCGGTCGATTAGTCTGCCTTTGGGGATAAACTCTCCCTCAACTCCCAATGCTCCGAAAACCGGTAAGAGGAACCGAAGCGTCGAGCCGCTTTCTCCACATTCAAAAGTGTCTGAGTGTTGACTTGAAACCGGCGAGACGTGTATTTTATTGTCGGAAATCCCGATATTAGCGCCTGCTGAGTTCATGCAGTCGGCGGTGGCAATGATGTCATTGGAGATGCCTTTACAAGTTATCTCAACATCGTGATTGCCGAGAGCCGCTAAGATAACAGCTCGGTGCGCCTGAGATTTCGAGGCAGGGACTACTATTTCGCCTGCTCGTTCGCCGGGGAGAAGTTCTTTTGTCATATCAAAGCCAATCTTTCAAATCTGTTTTGGGGAGCTTCAGGAGCTCGCAATAGCCGATTTTTCTCGGGACTACTATAGTAATGGTGTCGCTCGATGCTTTCTTGTCGGACATCGCCAATGTGTACATGTCGTCAACCGAATATTCGGTTTCGGTCGGGAGACCGTATTTCTCCAAAAGTGAGATTATGCGGTTGCAGTTTGCTTCGCTAAGATAGCCATACTTGACGGCAGAGCGAGAGATGGTTGCAAGACCGATGGCGACTGCCTGACCGTGGAGAGTCTGGAAACCGCTGAGTCCTTCGACTGCATGACCGACGGTGTGTCCGAGATTAAGGAGCATACGCTCGCCGGTGTCGAACTCGTCTTTTTTGACGATATCACGCTTCATTGTGACACAGGTTGTGATTACGTTTTCAAGCTGGTTTTTGGCTGGGGTCTCTTCGAGCTGGGTGAAGAACTCCTCGCTGAAAAGGACAGCATATTTTATAACTTCGGCACAGCCGCAGAGGTACTCTTCCTCCGGGAGTGTCGACAATGTTTTCGGGTCGCAGATGACTGCCGACGGCTGATAGAAGGAGCCGACCTGGTTCTTGCCGTTCTCCAAATTGACGGCAGTCTTTCCGCCTACTGATGAATCGACCATCGCAAGAAGCGTAGTCGGAATCTGGACGAACTGGACTCCGCGCTGATAGGTTGCGGCGGCGAAGCCGCAAAGGTCGCCGACCACTCCTCCTCCGAGAGCGACAAGCAAGTCACTTCTCGTTACGCCGCTTTCAAAAAGGAATTCGAGGAGATTTATATACGAGCTCAGGCTCTTTGAGCGCTCACCGTGCGGGACGACGAATTCGCTGACGGAGAAGCCTTCGTTCTCTAAACTTTTCGTGACACGCTTGCCGTATATGGGGTAGACATTATCGTCCGAAACGATGACGGCTTTTTTGCCCTTGACAAGGGATTTGCAGAACTCGCCGCACCTGTCAAGGATTCCGTCCGAAACGGTCACATCGTAATTTCGGGATGCCGTAACATTTACAACACTCATCTTCCGTCAACCTCCGCTTTGATTTTTCTGCCGTCATCTAAAAGCTTGACAAGCTCTTCTTTGTTGTTTTCTCGAATCGCTGTGCGATATTGGTCGAGATTTTCGACTAAGATATCCAACTCTTTTATAAGATTGTCGCCGTTCTCTAAGAACAGCTCTGCCCACATTTCCGGGTTGAGCCAGGCGACTCGTGTCATATCCTTATAGCTTCCTGCTGAGAAGCCCTTGTGTTCCCTTGCCGTCGGGCTCTTGATATAGGCGTTCGAGACGACGTGGGCAAGCTGGGAGGTGAAGGCAATCATCTCGTCATGCTTTTCGGCAGTTGTAACGGAGATGCTTCCGAATCCAGCAGGAGCTAATAGCTCCTTTGTGTGGCTCAGAAGCTTGATGCTCGGTTCGCCATTCGGAACGAGAACCATCGGTGCGCCCTTATACATATCGGCTTTTGCGTATTTGTAGCCGGAATTATGGGTGCCAGCCATCGGGTGACCGCCGACGAAGGTGAAACCGTATTCATCGGCAAGTTTAAAGCCAACTTCCGTCACCTTGCGCTTGGTGCCGCAACAGTCGATTACAACCGGCTTCGAGCCGAAATAGGGTGCGGCTTTTTCAAGATACTCAATACAGGCATCGGGATAGACAGAGATGATGACTATGTCGCACTCATGAAGTCTATCCATAGTCAACTCATCGTCGACATCTCCCGCGAGTTTCAGGTAGTCAAGAGCCGATTTACTTCTGTTCCAGCCGAGGACAGTGTGCCCGGCGGTCTTATAAGCCTTGGCAAACGAGGCTCCTATAAGCCCCAAGCCCACGATTCCGGCAATCATCCGAGTGATGCCTCCCTGACAGCGGTGATTTTCTTTGCTAATTTTTCGTACTCTTCGGGACGAAGCGACTGTGCACCGTCGCAGAGAGCGTGCATCGGGTCGTTATGAACCTCGATGATGAGACCGTCGGCTCCTGCCGCAGTTGCCGCCATTGCCATAGGAGGAACGAGTCTTGCCATTCCGGTAGCATGGCTCGGGTCGGCGATTACGGGAAGGTGAGAAAGCTCGTGGAGCATCGGGATTGCAGAGATGTCCATCGTGTTTCTCGTATAGTCGCTGTAAGTTCTGATTCCTCTTTCGCAGAGGATAACCTTCTCGTTGCCGGAAGCCATGATATATTCAGCACTCATGAGAAGCTCTTTGAGGGTATTTGCAAGACCACGCTTTAAGAGAATCGGCTTGTCGGTCTTGCCGAGCTCTTTGAGCATTTCAAAGTTCTGCATATTTCTGGCACCAACCTGCAAAACGTCGACGTCTTCAAACAAATCAAGGTCATTGGTGCTCATGATTTCGGTTACAATGGGAAGACCGGTTTCCTCACGGGCAATCTTCAGAAGCTCCAAGCCTCTTGCATGGAGACCCTGGAAATCATAAGGAGAAGTTCTTGGCTTGAAGGCGCCGCCTCTTAGCATGTTTGCGCCTGCCGCCTTGACTGCCTTTGCAACTGCAACAATCTGGTCTTCATTCTCAACAGAGCAAGGACCGGCTATCATGCAGAAGTTGCCGCCGCCGATTTTTACACCCTTAACATCGATAACGGTGTCGTCGGGGTGGAACTTGCGGTTACAGCACTTGAAGGACTCGGTAACCCGGGTAACAGAGTCGACGATGTCAAGGCTCTCTATCAAATCCTTATCGACCTTTGTTGTGTCGCCGATTAGACCCAAAACCGTTGTGAATTCGCCCTCGGAAATATGGACCTTGATGCCCATTCCGCCAAGCCATTCGATAAGCTGGTCGCGCTTTTCTTCTGATACATTCTTCTTTAATGCTACTACCATAATAATTGTCCTTTCTTTTTGTCGGAAAGAAGTCTGCCGGGAACTTTAGCAGTTTCACAAAAAAGCTGCACAAGTAACCTGTGCAGCTGATAAACAAAACTTTTTGTTGCAACACAAATCACTTTACCTTGGGGGATTAGCGCATGGTAAAGTAATAATAATATGCAAAGCAGATAACACCGGACAAACCGGCAATTCGTTTTGACATCGTGCAACTCTCCGTAAAATACTATTTTAGAACGATTCCTCGTTCATCCTTATAGATTATATACGGTTACAAACCGTTTGTCAAGAGGTTTTTGAAATATTTTTATTGATTTAAATCGGAAAATCCACTTCGGATTGCTAGAGGGCTTCGGGCGGGCAGTTAGCGAAGATAACTGTATATCCAGTCCTATAGAATGTTGGATTGGTGAGCGTCCCTTACAATAAATCAACCCATCTCTCACCATAAATCATTGCAAAATCGTCCGAAATAGTGTATTCTAAAGGTAGTATTAATGCTTGGAGGTTTTGATATGAAGAAGATACGATTATATACCCGGGAGCCGATGGATACGGCGATTTATGATGCTAAGCTGGCTTACAGTATGCATATTGCCATTTGGAATGGCGAGGAGTTCAAGGCGCTCAACCACAACAGCGGAGTGTTCTTTGCTAAGGCTGTGGAGAATCCGGATGGGTCTTTAACGGCGAAGTCGCTGAAGGAACCGAAGGCTATGAGTATGGACGACGGGAGCTATCTTATCTCGGCGGTAAGAACAGAGGCGGACGGATGTGGCGACGGAACGGTTCTTTTGGCGAGGACACGGGATTTTCTATGGTACGAGGAGCTCGGGCAGAAGGATAAGCTCTACGGGCATATCGGCGACTTCGATATGAGTGATACAATCGAGATTCCGGACGAAATTGCCGAAAGGCTTGTCAACACACTCACGACGCCGGAAAATATCGCTATTGAGTTTCCGGAGGAAATTGCGGTTTCTTCAAAAGAAGAGCTCGACGAAATCCGGGCGAAGGCTGTCTATAGCGACGGGTCGACGGACATGAAACGGGTTGACTGGGATTTAGGCGGTGTCGATTTCTCCCGAAGTGGCGAATATGAGATTGAGGGCAGGATTCATCAGGAGCACTTTGAGTTTCCGGTGGCTGTCAACCGTGCCGACCCGTGCGTCACCTTCTGGGACGGGAACTATTATTATATTGCGACTAACGATGCCGATGGGAACCATACCCTTTATATAAGGAAGGCAAAAAGTATTCCTGAGCTGGTGACGGCGGAGGAGGTTTTACTGCTCGACTCCGAGACCTACGAAGGAATCGGAGGGCTTCTCTGGGCGCCGGAGTTTCACGAAATCAAGGGAAGGCTTTACATCTTCCATGCCTGCACGCCGGGAGAGTTCTTTAAGGAAGAAAGCCACGTGATGGAATTGCGTGAGGGCGGCGACCCGATGAACCGGGATGACTGGTCTCGTCCAAAAAGAGTCACGAAAGCCGACGGGAGCGACCTTGCCGAAGCAGGAAAAACCATCACGCTTGATATGACCGAGTTTGAATGGGAAGGAAAATACTATGTCGCATGGTCGCAGAGGGAGTTTCTGCCGAAGGATTTGGGCGCATGGCTCTATTTTGCGGAGCTCGACCCCGATGAACCAACAAGGCTTCTTTCTGAGCCGGTGATAATATCGAAGCCGGACTACGGCTGGGCGAACAACCACACGTTTGTTGACGAAGGACCGTTTGCCTTGAATCTGGGAGACAAGCTCTGGCTCACATTTTCGAGTGCGGCTGTCGACTCAACCTATGTCGTTTCGGCACTGATTTTAGACAAGGGCAAAAATCCGCTCGACCCGAAAAGCTGGCAAAAGATGAACTATCCCCTGCTCACTTCACGAAGCGTTCCGGGCGAATTCGGAACCGGGCACAACGCATATGTCAAAGATAAAGACGGGCACGTCTTCAACACATATCATGCCCGACCGGGCGTCGACGGTCCACGTTCAAGTGGAATAAGAAGAGTTCACTTCAATGTCTACGGCGAGCCGGTACTCGACATGACAGAAGAAATTGATGTGAAACCCGACTTAATGTGTATAAAAACGAAGCTCGTTATCAAATAGGACATAATTTCTTTCTCAGACGTTTCACAAGGCTTTTCTATTGGCTTAATGCAGTTTTAAAAATCCGCGAGTATAATGTGCGCATAAACTTCCTAAGGAGGAACGCAAATATGAAACTCAAAAGATTTTTGGCAATACTCATGAGCCTGTCGCTGATGGTGATGCTTGTAGGATGTACTTCAGGTGATGATACTGACGACGAAGCCGAAACCACCACTGCGGCGACCACAGCTGAGACAGAAGCGGAAGAAACAGAAGACGAGGTTACAGTCGACGACGAAGAGTCAACCGACGATGGCACTGCCGAAGATACCGACGCTACCGAAGATGAAGAATCAGCGGACGCTGAGGCTACTGAGGATGAAACCACAGAAGCTGAAGAATCTGAAGATGCTGTAGCAACTGATTCGGACAGCGAAGAGGAATCAACCACTGAGGACGCTGAAGCTGAGGACACAGAAACCGAAGAATCTGCGGATTCTGAAGAGACAGAAGAGTAAACCCCGATAATTCTCCTATACTAAAAACCGCCTGCTCTTGTGAGTGGGCGGCTTTCACTTAACTTTCACAAAATCCTTAAAGCTGGCTTAAGTTTCAGAGAGCAAAATAATAAAATAGAATTTACTTTTTTGAAGAAGGGTGATATAATGAAGTGTAAGAAAATTATCTCCATAGTCACATGTCTTTGCATGATACTGACGCTGGTCGGTTGCGGTAGCAGTTCAACTGAATCTACCGATGCCGAAGCAACCGAAAACACTGCAGAAACAGAGACTCAGGAAACTTCATCGGAGGCGACTGTTGTGTCGGACAAGGAATATATTGAATACACGTTGAATCTGGCGAATAACACCGATTACACTTGGACTTATCAGACGAACTCGTGGGTTATGTCTATCGTTTCGGCGGTGGCTTATCCTGAAATTGAGGACGAGGAAGGCGTTTCGGTCTGCGTTCCGGCGGCTTACGTCACCGGTATCGACACCGACGGCGACGGCACTGCCGACGTTACGGCTGAAAACTATTCAGAACCGGTAAACGGCACTCTCGTCATCGACTATGATGCAGAAATTACCAGCACCAACGGACAGGTTTACACTGCAAGCACTGCTCCGGTTATCTTGAACACCGGTGCGGCGGGATATGGCAATTCGACGAACACGCTTGCTTCCTCGACCTATGCCGAAGAAGGCTATATCAACGTAGCTTGCGGCAACAGAGGAAAGCAGGACACTGCCACCGACGAAGACGGCAACACCTACTATACCGGCGACGCTCCCTCCTGCCTTGCAGACCAGAAGGCGGCGGCAAGATTCGTGAAGTACAATATACTTTTAGGCAATCTTCCCGGAAGTGTTGACTACTTCGTTTCGACCGGCGGTTCTGGCGGCGGAGCTCATGCCACGATGTTTGCGGCAACTTCAAACAATTCGGACTTCTATCCCTATCAGGAAGCTGTCGGAGCAGTCGGATGCTACCTCTGTGACGACGGAACCTACACCACCACCGTCACCATCAACGGCGAAGAGGTTTCTTTGTCGGACGGCGCCTGGGGATGTATAGCATACAGTGCGATTACTTCCCTTTATGAAGCGGATATGGCACTCGCTTTTGAGTACTATATGGACACCACATATGACTTCGGAAGCTCATTCCAGAAGCAGTTGGCGGCTTATCTCTCGGAAGCATATATGGAATATATCAACGGGCAGAACCTGACAGTTGAAGAGAATGCGGTTGGCTTTGACCTCGATGGCGACGGCGAGCTGAATTCTACGATTGCTCTCACTATAGAGTGCGATCCGGATGAATATCCCGAGACAAACGGCTATCACGGGACTTACCTCGATTTGTATCTTGCTGAGTTCACCGAGAATTTACAGTGGTATCTTGAAAACCTCGACTATGCTGACGGCTGGACATGGTTCGATTCTGACGGCAATGCCCTTTCGGACGAAGAGGTTGCGGCGATGACTTCAGCTGACAAGGCAGAAGCTTTCATCAAAGGCAGATATTCAAAATCGAGCTCAACCGGCTCGATGGGCGGACTTCCAAGCGGAATGAACGGTGCGCTGGATTTTGTGGATAGAGACAGCGAAACAGGCGAAAGAGAAGAAATGGGCGGCATGACTGGAGGTCGTGGAGATATCTCCGGCGACATTGCCGGCGGAAATTTACCTGACGAAGAAATCGGAGACGTTGCCGGCGGAAATCTCCCCAATGGAGAAATCGGCGATATTGACATAAGTGCGGCAGGTACAGAAGGCTCGGGCGACGAGATGGTCGTCGGAACTCCCGACGCTGGGTCTACTCAATCTGCTTCCGGAAGTAAAGATTCTGCGAACTACTCCTCATATGATGAGATGCTCGAAGCATACGAGGCGGATATAGAGTCGATTCTCGCAGGCGACAAGTACGGAAACAACATCGTTTCCCTCTACAATCCACTCAACTACATCGGCGATGACGATACAGAGAATCCGACCTGGGTCAGAATCCTTTGCGGCGCTTCTGAGGGCGACATCTCGATGTTCAACTCCCTCAACCTTCAGATTGCTATGCTCAATGCCGGAATCGACTGCAACATTGAGTGGCAGTGGGACGGTGGACATGTTCCGTCGGAAATCCTCGGCGACTCGTTTGCGCTCTATGTTGACATGATGTACGGCGAATACGTCAGTGGCACGACAACTGAGAAAGCCGAAGCTGAACCGCAGACCACCAACGGCAGTTCGACAACTGACAGTGGCACCGACCTGAGCTCTTGGGTCACCCTTAACGACGACGGAACGGTTACGTTCAGCCTGGCAGACGCTGTAGCCTACAGAACTAACGGCGCCAGCAAGGCAATGCCCGGCTTCGACGTAATCGACTACGGTCAGGAGGACTACGTCTTCGGCAACACCGAACAGGACGCAAGGCACTGGGACGTCTATCTCCTGGAAATACTTGAAGAGTACAGAGACGTTCTCGAACCGCTGTTCAATAACAATTAATCAGACATCTCCTTCCTTCCACTAAAAGCCCGCCGGTGCTCGCAATTGAGTGCCGGCGGGGCTTGTTATTCATGCTTTCTTTTTCAGTCGACGGCGCTTTTCCTGGATGCCTTTTATGGAGCGACCGATTTTCTGGGAGAGCTCGCTGTCGGGGATGGAGTGCTCCAAAACCAGCTTCTCTTCCTCGGGCGTCCACGGATGGCGGGAGTAGAGATTTGCGGTCTTGGCGTAATAGCGCTTTTTACTGGCGTGGCGGCGAGCTTTCTCCCGGGCAAGGCGAACTTCGGGGGATAGTTTCTTGCGTCCCATATTACTTTACCGGGACTGCGCCCTGCCAGTTGTCCATGCCGGAGGTTGAAGCCGCACTCGACGTCGTCTGAGAAGTTGCGCTGGTAGTCGTGGTTGTTGTATACGAAGGAACGGTGCCGGTTGCAAACGGAGTTGTTGCAGTCGATACCGATGCAGTGGAAGAAGCCCCAGTCGTAACCGCACCGTCCGATTCGTCTATGATAACCTCGTCATCCTCGTTTAAGATGACCGTCTCCTCCGCAGTAGTTGCGGAAGTCGTGGTGGAAGTGGTCGCTTTCGTCGTTGCCTTTGTCGTAGCGGTTGTAGTCGAAACAGTCGTCTCCGACGTGGTAACAGAAGTCGTCGCCTCGGTGGTAACAGCCGCAGTGGTAGTCGCCTCGGTTGTTGTCGTAACCTCCGGCTCCGTCTCCGAAACAGTCGTGACCGGAAGCGAAGTTGTCACATCGGCGCTGGTGACAGTCTCTGAGCCCACGCTCTGGCACCCACTCAACATCACCATCCCCGCCACAGCAAAAATAAGTAGTCTCTTTTTCATAAAATCTCCTCACAGAAAAGAATCAGCGGCGGCACGTATTCTGCCGCCGCTTTGAGTGTTGCGTTAATTATCGTGTGTTTCCGCACCCTGCCAGTCGCCATCCAAAGTGGGATAACTGGTTGCCATTGTCATCTCTTTCTCATCAAAGTTGATGACTTTTAATTCAGGAGCTTCGTAATTTTTCATTGTGAAACCTCCTATTATTCCTCACTACTTGCTGTTAAATTACGATTAGCTAAGGTCTCAGCTTCATAGTTGTAGAATTCCTGAGCCGCCGCACCGTAATTCAATACCGCTTTACCGAGTGCAATTGCCTTGTCGTCACCGCTGTTACTAGCAATAAATCTCAGCTCATAGCTTTCGACGCTTGTTGTGAAGGTTTCGCAAACTGCTACTCCATTATAAAGAATATCTACCTGTACCTCGTCGACCATCTGCTTTGCGGCAATTCCCTCAAAGATTACAACGAAGCAATCAGTACCAGTATTATCCGATTTAGTATTGGCAGAATACCATGTGCTGAGTGTCGTTTCAGCACCGTTGAATGTAACTTTGACAGTATAGCCCGTTGCGTCATTGTTCATCTTTTCCTTTGGAATGTAGAACGCCATCGCCAGGTCTGTGCCGTTGCGTACGTTGTCGGCGACTATCCAGGTGGCTTCTGCGCTGACAGTGTACTTTCCTTCTTCTCCTTCAACTTCAATCGCTTCATATCCCGTAGCAATATAGTTTTCATCCAAAGAAGTCGAATATGTACCACCCGAAATCGAAACTGTGCCGGAAACGGTGGATGTTTCTTCTCCACTGACGATATCTTCTACGGTATAGGTACCGCCTGTGATGACGAGGGTCGTGTTTGTGAGCACATTGCCTGCAATTGCGGCGGCAGTGACTGAGTTTTCGTCTCCGGTGATGGTTACGGTATATTCGTTGTTAGTTTCCATCGAGCCGATAACATACAAGCCTGACGCTGTGACGTCCAGATTGCTCAGGGTCGAAGTTCCGTTAGCCTGACCGATAACTGCTCCGGGCAAGCTACCAGCGGCAGTTAAATCAGAAGTGACCTTTGCGCCATTAACTGTCGTTCCGCCACCGTCATATCCGATTACACAGCCGCTCTTGGTGTTTGCGGCGAATGTAGTGCCGCTGACCGTGACATCTTTGATAGTAGTCGAAACAGTATGTCCGGTGATGCCGCCGGCGAACCAGGCTTCGACATAGTTGTTAGTTGATGTGCAGTTCTCAATCGTTGTCCCACTGAGAGAATTTGCGACTATTGCTCCTGCGTAGCCAGCAGACTGAGTTGTTGCCGCTTTGAATGTGCAACCGGAAACTGTAAGGTTCTTGATTGTGGCACCGCTTGTGACACCAAATACACCAGCGTAGGAAATCGATGTATAATCGGTGTAACTCATATTAGAGATAGTGTAGTTCTGTCCGTCAAAGGTGCCCTTGAAGTTATTAGTTGCAGTCCCGACAGGTGCGACTGTTACGTCTGTAAAATCAAGGTCTGCGGCAAGCTGAACCGTCTTGCCCTCGAAGGTGTAGCCCTGATTATTTACAGCATCAATGAAGCTGAGCCAGTCAGAGACTGAGGAAATTGTGAATACTGTTGTATTATCATAATCGTCGAGCCAGTTTTCAACCGGCTCTGTTGCCTCAGTCGAAGCCGCAACAATTTCATATGCACCGGTCAAGGATGTTTCGGTGATTTCATCGCCTTCGGTTGAACCTGAGTACCATCCAGTGAAGGTTACATCGTCAGCCGTCATACTGCTTGCCGCAATAAGAGTTATTGAACTGCTCGTGCCATAAGACTTGATGTCTATTTTGTTATTGTAGATAGCTCCGCTTTCAAGTTTTAGCGTTGCGGCGCTACTATTGCTATAAAGGTAAACGCCATAGGATGTATTTCCTGTAACGACACCACCGTTAATAGTAACTGTTGTACCATCATAAGCACGTATGCCGGTCTTATGCCCTGAAATCGTACCGCCAGTCATGGTAATCGAACCATAAACACCTTCGCTGTAGGTGCCGTAAGTGCCACCAGCCGTGTTATCGGAAATCGTACCACCACTCATGGTAAATGTTCCTGCGTTGCAAACGCCACCGCCGGTGCCGTTTGAGATGTTGCCGGTAATTGTACCGCCAGACATGGTAAATGTGCCACCGCTCTTCACATACACACCGCCACCGTTTACTGATGTATTACCAGAAATCTCGCCACCAGACATAGTAAAAGTACTGTTGCCGTCGACATAAATATTGTAATCGTAGTAAGTAGAAGAGTAAGTGTAATTACTATAAGTATTATTCGTAATATAACCGCTCTCCATCTCGAAATCTGCGTTAATCAGCAATACTGTGGCAATTCTGCTACTTTCTGAGCTTACTGCAGTTGAAAGTGTATTTTCTGTAATAGTTCCACCATTAAGAATCAGCTTTGACTTCGTTCCGCTTGCAGCGCCGTAAATATAGATGCCACCGCTATTGCCAGAAATAATACCACCATTTATAGTGATAACAGCACCCGATTTCATTGTACTAGTACCGCCGACAGCGATGCTATACGTCGAACAGTTCGAGATGGTACCGCCATTCATTGTGAAAGAAGAATTTGCCGCCAGCTTGATGCCGTATTTAGCGTTTGTTATTGTTCCGCCGTCCATTGCAAATGTGCCGTTGTCGTTTATGTTTATAGCGTAGCCTTTTCCGCCTGTGGTAATTGAGCCTGTCTGCGCTTCACTACTATCCTTTACAGTCAATGAGCCTTTAACAGCAAAAAATGAGCTTGTGTCGCTAGACAACGTGCAAGTTACAGTTTTTCCATTCAAGTCTAAAACAAGCGAGCTTCCACTTGCAACCGTAATACCTGAACTTACCGTAACATCATCTGTCAATTTATATGCGCCACTCGTTGTCGGCAAGGAGTCGGTTGCAGTCCAATCTTCATATGTGATAGTTTCTCCTGCTTCCTCTGTCGCCACCGCTCCGGCTGGCAGTATTGAAACTACCATTAAAATGCTTATCATGATGCAAATAAGCCTTTTTGCCATAAAAAATTCCTCCTTAGATTTTAGCACTTCGGAGGAAAATATAAAAACCTCCGAGCACCTGTTTTAATAGTGCGGAGGTTTGGTATGGGTACTTTGACTTCGGAAGCCCCCGAAAAAAATTCGGGTCGGAAGGAAGTACCCCCCACAATAATTTCTGCGGTTAAGCAATTTCTGCTCTTCCACCACATGCTTGCATTATACAACACTCGTGGGGGCTTGTCAAGAGGTTTCTTAAAAAAATCTTGAAAAATTTTCGGCGCAAAAAATTTGATTTCACTATTCCATTCTCGGAGGAAGTGTGATATAATAGGCTCATACACTTTGTGTGCACAAACTTGTGAAAGGACATGCATATTATGAAAACATCATTTAAAAAAATCCTTGCAATTCTCCTGGCGGCTTGCATGATGATGAGTCTGGTCTCCTGCGGAGAGACTGAGGAGGCGGAGGTTGACTACCTTACTGAACTCACCGACCAGTCGCTCACCTACATGCTCGACGAGCTTAATGAGCTCGAAACCGAGACTCTCTATGCCGCTGACTATGAGCTTCCGGCACTTTACAAGTACTTTGAGGGACTCTGCAACATCGGCGTGGCGTTCACCTCCGACCAGATTGTCGACCTTGAAGACGACATCACAAAGAGTATTCTGAAGCACTACAGGGTTTATACTCTTGGAAACGAGCTGAAGCCCGACCACGTAAATCCTTCTGAGGGCGTATATAACTTTGACGATGCGGATGCTTTCGTCGAGTTCGGACAGCTGACTGACGCCACTCTCCGTGGACATACTCTTGTATGGCACTCGCAGGTTCCCGACTGGTGGTTCAAGGCTGACCCGAACGATACAAGCTCTCTTGACGAATGCTATGCAAACGGAACTCTTGCCACGAGCGACCAGCTTGTCGAGAGAATGACCGAATATATCACGACTGTTGTTTCAAGATATGCAGATACTATTGATATATGGGACGTCTGCAACGAGGTTCTCAATGACTCCGGAACGGGCGTCAGAACCGTCAACGACAGCTCCTACTGGTCCTATATTGTCGGCGACCTTGATGGCGACGGCTATTCGGACGACTACATCCAGATTGCCTTTGAGACAGCAAGAGCCGCTAACGAGGACGCAGTTCTCATGATTAACGACTACAACATGGAGTGGTCGGAAGCAAAGACCCAGCAGATGTACGACCTCGTTGTCAGAATGTTTGAAAAGGGCGTAAGAATCGACGGCGTCGGAATCCAGTCGCACATCAGTCTTGACTGCAACGTTGAGGAGTACAGAGCCAATATCGAAACTCTTGCAAGCCTTGCGGATTTGTACGACCAGTACTTCCCTGAGTATGCCGGAAACTTCCGCATCACCATCACCGAGCTTGATATGAACATGTTTATCGGCTCCAACTCTGATGGCGGATATTACATCTGGTCGGACGAAGAATTTGAACAGCAGGCTGAGAAGTATGCCGAGCTCATCGACATGTTCCTTGACTTTGCGGATGAGGGTATCATCGACACCATCATCTTCTGGGGAACCGACGACGAGAACTCCTGGCTCAACTCGACTCCTAAGATAAGAAGAAATGCCGCACTTCTCTTCGACAGAGACCTGTCAGTCAAGCCTTGCTTCTACTCGATTGCGGAAGCGGCCTTGACTCACTAGTCAAGTTGACACTGATTAATTTACCATCTCCATCTCTCACCATGGTGCGCTTTGGTTCTTTCGGGAACCGGGGCGCACCTCCCTTTTTTAAAATAAATTTTGAATTAGAGTACCATAACTATTGACATTTCGCCCCAGTCTGCTTATAATATAGAAGAGGTAGAGGCGCAGTATGCCAAGAGTAGGAGCACCTTATCGACCGCCAGGGTCGGTGCTTGCGAAAGGGACTACTGCCGAGGACGCTTTACGGCAAAAAAGTGATCCGGCAATGCGGTTAATATCCGTTTTGCTGTCGCACGAAAAGTGCGGAGAGCTATCGACGTTTCATACTGTGCGGCTGTACGCACTAATAATGAATCGGCGGCAGCTGCTCTTGCGGCTGTCTTTTTAATTCTCTCTGACCTTAATTTTTATCAAAGAGGTTTTCATCATGAAGCACACTGTATTTAAGGGAGCGGCAACCGCTCTTATAACACCGTTCAAGGACGGAAAAATCGACTATGAAAGCTACGAAGCGATTTTGGAACAGCAGATTTCCGGAGGAATTGCGGCTTTAGTAGTTGCTGGAACCACCGGCGAGGGCTCGACTCTCACCGACGAAGAGCACAAGAGTATTATTGAATTCACCGTCGAAAAGGTCAACCACCGTGTTCCCGTAATTGCCGGAACCGGCTCAAACGACACGGCTTATGCGGTCGAATTGTCAAGATTTGCGACCCAGGCTGGTGCCGACGCTTTGCTTCTCGTTTCACCGTATTACAACAAGGCAACTCAGGAGGGACTTTATCAGAGCTTCAAGCTGGTTGCGGAGTCCTGCGGCGCACCGTGTATCCTCTATAATGTTCCGTCGAGAACCGGGTGCAACATCCTTCCCGCAACTGCGGCAAGGCTTGCGGAAATCGACAACATCGTCGCAATCAAGGAAGCTTCGGGAGACATCTCCCAGATTGCTGAACTTGCGGCAATCGCCGGCGACAAGCTCGACATCTACTCAGGCAATGACAACCAGATTGTCCCGATTCTCTCTTTAGGCGGCTCGGGAGTTATCTCGGTTCTTTCAAATGTCCTTCCGCACGAGACAAACGAAATCTGCACGAAGTTCTTTGAGGGCGATATTGAAGGTTCAAGAAAAATGCAACTGAAGTACCTCCCGCTTATCGATGCCTTGTTCAGTGAGGTCAACCCGATTCCTGCAAAGGCAGCGATGGCGGCTATGGGACTCTGCGAGAATGAGCTGAGGCTTCCTCTTACACCGATGGAGAAAGCGCATCTTGACAAGATGCTGGGAATTATGAAAAACGAAGGATTGATTAAATAATGGAGACGGTCAACAAGGACTGCGTCCTTACCGATAATGTTACAATCCGCGACGGCGAGCTCTGGTTTTCTGAGCAGAGCACACTGTTGCTTGCAAAAAAATACGGCACTCCCCTATATCTTATGGACGAAGGAAGAATCCGCCGCAATTGCCGTGAGTACAAAGAAGCTCTTGATGAGTTCTATGGAAACGGTGCTGAGGCTATCTATGCCGGAAAAGCCTGTTGCTTCAAGGCGATTTACAGGATTATAAACGAAGAAGGCTTGGGTGCGGATTTGGTCTCATGTGGAGAGATTCACACTGCAAAGCTGGCTCAGTTCCCTCTTGAAAACGCCTACTTCCAGGGAAACAACAAAACCGACTGGGACATCGAATATGCTATCGATGCCGGCGTCGGCTATTTCGTCTGCGACAACGTCGAAGAAGTGGACGCCATTTCTGAGATTGCCGGTAAAAAAGGCGTCACTCAGAAGATTCTTCTGAGGCTCACTCCCGGCATCGACCCACATACATACGACGAAGTGGCGACCGGAAAAGTGGACTCGAAGTTCGGCACTGCTATCGAAACCGGTCAGGCGGAGGAGATAGCGTCGTATACTCTTACGAAGCCGAACATCAAGCTTTCCGGCTTCCATTGCCACGTCGGGTCGATGGTATTCGATTCTGATACTTTTGTAAGAAGCGCTGAAATCATGCTCGGCTTCTGCAAACTGATGAACGAAAAGTACGGCTACGTTACCGAAATTCTCGACCTCGGCGGAGGATATGGAGTCAGATATGTTGAGTCCCAGCCGGTTATCAGTATTCGGGACAATATCAGAGAAGTTTCGGAGTTTATTAAATCTGAGTGTGAGAAGCTCGGCATTGCTTTGCCTTCTCTCAGGCTTGAACCCGGAAGAAGCATTGTTGCGGATGCGGGAATGACTCTCTACACAGTCGGAACCGTCAAGAAGATTACCGGTTACAAGAACTATGCTTCCATCGACGGCGGTATGACTGACAATCCGAGGTATGCGCTTTATCACTCGGCTTATACGGTATTGACTGCAAATAAAGCAAGCGAAGAAAACACTTTGAAGTGTGATTTGGTAGGCAGATGCTGTGAATCGGGAGACATCATCCAGCCGGATGTGATGTTCCCTGAGAGCATTACCCGTGGCGACACCGTTGCAGTTCTTACAACAGGAGCTTACAACTATTCGATGGCTTCAAATTACAACAGAATTGCAAGACCGCCGGTTGTTATGGTTGACGGGAAGAATGACTATCTTGCCGTAAGGCGGGAAAGTCTTGATGATTTGACAGCTTGCGACCTTTGAAAGGACAAAGTATGAAATTTACGAAGATGCACGGAGCGGGAAACGATTATATCTACTTTAACTGCTTCGAGGAAAAAGTTGACGACCCTGAGGCTTTGTCAATCAAGTTATCTGACAGGCATTTCTCTGTCGGGGGCGACGGAATTGTTCTTATTATGCCGTCCGAAGTTGCTGATTTCCGGATGAGGATGTTCAACACCGACGGCAGTGAGGGCAAGATGTGCGGAAATGCCTCCCGGTGCATAGGAAAGTATGTCTACGAAAAAGGGCTTACAGATAAGACGACTGTCACCCTTGAAACCCTTGCGGGAATCAAGACGCTGAATCTTGACGTCAAGGACGGAAAAGTGCAGAGTGTCTGCGTCGACATGGGTAAGGCGGAGTTCAGAGCTCCTATGATTCCCGTTGTGTCAGATAAAGACGAAGTTATCGACGAACCACTTGAAATTGGCGGCAAAGAATATCACGTTACATGCGTCTCGATGGGAAATCCGCACTGCGTCACGTTTGTGGATGAAGTGAAGGGTCTTGAACTTACGAAAATCGGCGTGCTTTTTGAAAATCACAAGATGTTCCCGGAAAGGGTCAATACTGAATTTATCAGGGTCACTGATTCGCATACCCTTGAAATGCGGGTCTGGGAACGTGGAAGCGGCGAGACTCTTGCCTGCGGCACCGGAGCGTGCGCTAGCGTTGCGGCGGCTGTTAAGAACGGAATCTGCAAGGCAGGCGAAGAAGTGACAGTCAAGCTTCTCGGAGGAGATTTGTATATCACCTGCTCAGAGGACTACGATATTAAGATGCGTGGCGGAGCAGAATTTGCATTCGACGGCGAAATCAAATAGGAGGATTCAGATGAAAGCTAACAAGAATTTTTACAAGATAGAGCAGAATTATCTCTTTGCGGAGGTTGCTGAGAGAACGGCGGAGTATTCAAAAGAGCACCCCGAAGCGAAAATTATCAAGATGGGTATCGGAGACGTTACCCTTCCCCTTTGCGAAGCGGTTACCGACGCCATGCACAAGGCGGTTTCCGAAATGGGAGTCAAAGAGACCTTCAAGGGCTACGGCGAATACCGGGGCTATGATTTCCTCTGCGAAAGCATTGTCGGGTATTACAAGAGCTTTGGAGTTGATTTGGAGACGGAAGAGGTTTTCGTTTCTGAGGGCGCAAAGACCGATTTGGGCAATATTCTCGATCTCTTCGACAGCGACAACACAGTTCTGGTGACAGACCCTGTATATCCCGTTTATGTCGACACGAATATACTTGCCGGCAGAAAGATTGTCTATGCCGATGCTACCGAAGGCAACGGCTTCCTTCCGATGCCGGATTATTCGGTAAATGCCGACATAATCTATCTCTGCTCGCCGAACAACCCGACCGGTGCGGCTTACACAAGAGCCCAGCTGAAAGAGTGGATTGACTATGCTCTTGCAAAGAAGGCGGTAATCCTCCTCGACTCGGCATATGAGGCGTTCATAACCGACCCGGACGTGCCGCACACGGCTTATGAAGTCAAAGGTGCGAAAAAGTGCGTTATCGAGATTTGCTCGCTCTCAAAGACTGCGGGCTTCACGGGTACCCGTTGCGGCTACACCATCGTTCCGAAGGCACTCGATTTCGACGAAGATTTGAACAAGCTCTGGCTGAGACGCCAGTCCACCAAGTTCAACGGCGTTTCCTATATCGTCCAGCGCGGTGCAAATGCTGTCTTCACTCCTGAGGGACAGAAAGGCGTCAAGGAAAACATCGCCTACTATCAGGAGAACGCAAAGATTATGATGGCGGCTCTCGACGAGTGCGGAATCAAGTATTTCGGCGGCAAGAATTCGCCCTATATCTGGCTGAGATGTCCGGGCGGGCTCGGCTCGTGGGAATTCTTTGACAAGCTTCTTGCGGAGGCGAACGTCGTCGGCACGCCCGGCGAAGGCTTCGGCAAGAACGGCAGAGGATATCTCAGGCTCACATCCTTCTCAACCCACGAAAACACCGAAGAGGCTATGAGAAGGCTGAAAGTAATGCTCGGAAAATGATTTTGATGGGAGGTTACAGCTTTGACACGTGATGAAGTTTTTGATTATGTCAGGGATACTTTCGGCGTCGAGCCGGACTTCCCTTTTGATATGGATTTCGTCTCGGCGGTTGCAAGGCACCCGGAAAATAAAAAGTGGTTCGCCCTCCTGATGAGAATCCCGGCTGACAAGCTGGGGCACGACTATTCAGACGAAATCGACATTCTGACACTAAAGTCAGACCCACTGCTCATTGATTCGCTCGTCGAAAATGACAAAGGCTTTCACAGAGCGTACCACATGAACAAGCGGCAGTGGCTGACGATTGAACTTAAAGAAAACTTTGCCGATGAGGATATAAAGTATCTTCTGGGGCTCAGTTATAAATTAACGAACAGGAAGCGTAAAAATGGAAGCAGTTGAAAACATACTCAAAAGAAGAAGTATAAGAAAGTACACCGACAAAAAGATTGATGCAGATACCATGCACACTCTTTTGGAGTGCGGAATGGCTGGTCCCACATGCGTAAACGCCCGGGACTGGGCTTTTATCGTGGTTGACGACAAGGAGCTTTTAACCGAGCTCTCCCACTGCAACGGCAGAGCCGCAGGTATGCTCCCCGATGCCGCTGCGGCGATTATCGTATGCGGAGATTTGAACAGGGCATTTTCAAGAGCCCCGGAATACTGGATTGAGGACGCTTCTATCGCCACTCAGAACATTATTCTTGCGGCAAGCGGTATGGGCTTGGGAGCCGTATGGCTCGGGACATATCCGCAGGAAGATAAGGTTGAGAACGTAAAAGAGCTCATGAAGCTCCCGGACGAGATTATTCCGCTGTCGGTTATAGCTCTTGGCTATCCCGCAGAGGAAAAGCCGGACGACAAGATTACTTACGAAGAAAGCAGGGTGCACTATAACAAATGGTGAAACGGATTATCGCAATTCTTCTCAGCGTAGTGATGCTGACTATGGGACTTGCCGGTTGCGGAAGTTCTGAAAACGAAATTGAAATTGATGAGGATGTGCTCAGTGTGAACAGCTTTTTACCGACAGATAAATATGTGAAGAAATTGGGACGTACCGAAGAGGTTGAAACCGGTCTCTGGCTCGCCTATTCCGGCTCGGGTGCGGAGTTTTCGTTCAATGGAACCAAGGCGACCATTACCCTTCTCGGTGATGACACCATTAACAGCGAGGACTGGAACAGCGTCCCGAGAATCGCTATCTACGTCAACGACGAACTCGTCGTCGACGAGATGCTGATGGAAGAGTCGACTACGTTCACAGTTTTCGAGAGCGAAACCGCTCAGGACTGCGTTATAAGAATAGTCAAGCTCTCGGAAACCGGGAACTCGACATGCGTTATTGGCTCAATCGAAGTCGAGGCTTATGGCGCTATAAAGCCTACCGCCGACAAGGAGCACACTATTGAATTTATCGGCGACTCAATCACCTGCGGTTATGGAGTTGATGCTGAAGACCAGAACAGCTCATTCTCAACCCGTACTGAGAACGCGACGAAGTCCTATGCTTACTTGACAGCACAGCTTCTGGACGCCGACTACAGCCTCATTTCGAAGGGCGGTCACGGAATCATCTCCGGCTACACCTCCGATGGAACGATTCAGTCGTGGGGAGTTATGTCACAGTTCTATGAGTGCTTCGGCTCCGGTTCGGGAACTGTCGGCGGCGTCACTCCCGACTCGGTTGAATGGGACTTTAAGAACAATCCGGTCGATCTGGTCGTCATAAACTTGGGAACGAACGACTACAGCTACACTGGCAGTGACCCGGACAAGCAGAACGAGTACAAGACCGCCTATGTCGAGTTCATCAAGACGGTTCGGGACGACAATCCCGACGCCTACATCATTTGTGCCCTTGGAATCATGGGCAACGAGCTCTATCCGATGGTCGAGGCGGCAGTAAATGAGTATGTCGCCGAAACCGGTGATAATAAAGTCACGAGCTTTGAGTTTGACGTGCAGAGTGCTTCGGACGGCTACGGCGCCGACTGGCACCCGAGCGAAGTCACTCAGCAGAAGTCAGCAGAAGCTCTGACAGAGTTTATTAAAGAGTGGTTGGGGTGGTAAGAGCCCTCAAGTTCCATCTCTTAAAATAGCGAGATAGGCTTTATATGAAAACGTGCGATTTCTTTTCACTTCAGGTGCACCTTCAAGGATTCCCATCTCGATGAATCGGCTTACAAGACCGGAGACTGCTCCATATGAAATTCCAAGACTCTCAGCGGTTTTCGTAATCTCAATAATGGGATTTGCTTCAATGTAGTTAAAAAGATTCAAAGCATTTTTTGAGACTCTTCCCATTTTAGAAATAGCTTCAACATTAGTGTCGTGGAGCTTCGTAAGCTTTTCTATCGTTGAGACTGCGTCCTCTGACGACTCCAGGACCGCTTGCAAGAAAAACTTAATCCATTGCTCATAATTCCCGCTCGTGCGAACCTCGGCAAGACGGTCGTAGTATTCGACACGATTCCTCTTCAGAAAGTAGGAAATGTACAAAGCGGGAGTTGTGAGCACTTCTTTTTCCATCAAAAGCAGAGTTATGAGAAGCCGCCCTACTCGACCGTTGCCGTCAAGAAACGGGTGTATCGTCTCAAACTGATAGTGTATCAATGCTGTGCGGACTAAAATGTCGGTATCGTCTTCAGCGTTGATATACTTCTCTAAATCGGACATCGCTTCGGTCATATCTGCAGGCTCTGGCGGTATATAACGGGCATTTTTGAGAGTACTTCCCTGTCCACCTATCCAGTTTTGAGATGTCCTGAACTCACCAGGATTCTTCTCCTGCCCTCTCACTCCGGACATGAGAACAGCATGAGTTTCTCTTATAAGACGATTACATAGTGGCAATTCTCGAAGCCGACTTATTGCAAATTCAGTCGCATTGATGTAATTAACAACATCTTTTACGTCTCTATTTACGTTTGCATCGATAGTCGGGTCGAGAACGTCCTCAAGTGTTGCCTGCGTTCCCTCAATCTGTGAAGACATCAGCGCCTCCTTACGGACATACATCGAAACAAACAGATTGACGTTCGGAATATGTGAAGAAACGCTTTCAAGAACCGCAAGCGATTTGTTAGCCTTTACGAGCAAGTTTATAATATCTTCAGATAATTCTATCGGCGGATTCGGCGGTAATGGAGCGGGTACGAACGACTTATATTCCATCTCCCCCGAAAGATTTGATTTAAAATATCCGGCACGATTACCCATTATTCTTTTTCCTCCTCAAAATGAAATAACACTTATAGTATAACCTTCTTATTTCATTTTGTCAAGGTAAAATGAAATAAGAACCTCGAAATTCGTTTATTATTTCATTTTGAAGCGTGAAAATAAAATAATGAGCCATATTTTTATGACTATTTCAGGTTTGAGTTAGCCGCTGTTAATGCTTTTCGGCGAATTGGCGGAAAATTTTTCGGCGAATTGGCGAGATTTCGTTCGGTGATTTGGCGGGATTTTACTCCGGCGATTGGCAGAGGAGGTAGTCGTTATAGTACCAATCAAGAAATTCCTCGTGCATTTCTTCGCCTTGCTGGCGGGCTTTGACGGCGTCTTCTTTGTTTTTATAAGAACCGAGATAGTACTGCTTATTGCGGAAACAAATTCTTGCATACCACTTTTTCTGCTTCTTGTCCCAGTAAACTCCGGTGTGTCCGCTTGTATTTGTTGAGCGAAGGCGGTTGCGGCTTGATTCGAGTGCTGTCACAGAGGTTCCGTCTATGAGCTTCATATTCTCGGCATAAACGCTAGCCTGAATACAGCCACAGCTCTTAGTCTGTCCGCTCTGAAGATGGGACTGGCTGACGGTGACTTCATTTCCACAGTCGCATATGCACTTCCATCTATGTACGCCGTTTTTCTTCCCTGAGTACTCGGTGACGGTGAGCTTGCCGAAGCGTTTTCCGACAAAGTCTTTCAGTGGCGGATGAGACAGACAACCACAGCTTTTTCTATACCCTGCCTGAAGCTGGCGGAGTGGGACATCTATTTCTCCACCACAGTCGCAGACACAGCGCCAATAGTAGGAGCCGCTTGAATCCTTCCTATCTATGGAATATTTCGCCGTGAGTTTGCCGAATCGCTGACCGGTGATGTCCTTTTGCCAGGGATTAAGCTTCGTCAGGCAACCGCAATCGGTGACTGTTCCACGGCGGAGAGTCCGCATGTCCACATTGATTATATTGCCGCAGTCACAGCGGCACTTCCACACGATATAGCCGTTCTTTCTCTCGCCTGAATCGCAGATAACTGTAAGATGTCCGAAACGGCTTCCCGGCGCAACGGTCTTTTGCGATTTGATTTCTTCCACTCATCTCACCTCGCTGTTTCGCATATTAGCCTATACTAAATAAATATACAAATACAGGAAGGTGTACCTTTTTGTTCAAAATTATCTGGAAGATTTATGGGTGATTTTTCGACATCTTTCGCCGATTTGGCTTGCAATATGTCAAGACTTATGATAAAATTACTCTAAATAAAAGATTTCTGAATATGTATGTGCAGATTACAAGAAGGTACACCTTCTTGCTCTTTTTTTATACAGACTTACGCCTGTTCATATCTTTCGGCTCGGTATCTGAATGTTGATACCGACATCCCACATTCTCTTGCCGCTTCGGAGCAGGAAATCTCTCCCGATTTCCACCTTTTGTAGCAGTCGTCGAAGTTATCCGGAAGTGGCGAAGGCGGTCTTCCGCAGGAGATTCCTCTTGCCTTTGCGGCGGCGATTCCTTCCGCCTGGCGCTGTCGGATATTGACTCTCTCATTTTCTGCGACAAACGAAAGAACCTGCAAAACTATGTCCGACACGAAGGTGCCGATGAGGTCCTTCCCTCGCCTCGTATCGAGAAGCGGCATGTCGATTACGCAGATGTCGACGCCTTTTTCCTTCGTAAGAATCCGCCACTGCTCCTGAATCTCCTCATAATTTCGCCCTAGCCGGTCGATACTCTTTATATAGAGCAGGTCGCCCGGCTTCAGCTTTTTCATAAGTCTGCGATACATCGGTCGCTCAAAATCCTTTCCGCTTTGCTTGTCGAGAAGAATGTTTCTCTCCGGCACAGCCTGCTCCCGCATCGCAATCATCTGCCTGTCCTCGTTCTGTTCCTTCGTGCTTACACGCACATAGCCGTAAATCTTCATAAAAAGTACCTCGCTTTCATAGTCACTCTCTATCATATCCAAAAAGAGCGCCAGCTTAATTATAGCCGACGGGAAAGTGGGGTTCCAACCGTCAAATCAAACTTGAAATTTTGATTTCAAATAGCCGGAGCTGTCTTTTTCAAATAAAAATTACCACTAATAAGACCGGCGTCGGCGCAAATAATATCCTTGCAAGCGAGAATTAAGTTTTTGTTTGTAAAGATGCGTTGCTTGGCAGATGCGTTGCTATGCAACGCAAACAGAAAAGGAGATATAATATGAAGGGTATTACAAGCGACCAGGGCAGACAGACTCTTGAAAAGTTCAAGATTGAGGCTGCAAACGAGGTCGGAGTTAATCTTAAGAACGGTTACAACGGCGACCTTACCTCACGTGAGGCAGGTTCCGTAGGCGGTCAGATGGTCAAAAAGATGATTGACGCCTATAAGACCGGTTCTGTAAAGTAAGCTTTACGCTTTATCTTTTTTGAACGAGAAATAGCTCTCTGAAACGGCTGCCGTGGAGTAAAATCTGCGGCAGTCGATTTTTATGTCGAAAAATCTCGCAATATCTCAAAAAACGTCTTTATTTTTTTCGGGAAATGTGCTATCATATACTTATGTCTTATAGCAACTTGCTCCGAGCAATCGGACCGGAAAGGACGGCACCACATGAAAAAAGGAAAAAGGATAGATTACGTCTCATTTAAAAAGAAAGCTTCGAGAATCAAATATGGCAATTTAGCCCTGATTTTGGCGATACTTCTCATCATTATTGCGATTATCTGCGTCTCCTGCTCATCTTCAAAAAAGAAGACTGACGACAGCGAAAACGGCGGCACTACCGAAAATCAGGACAGCACCGTGACGGATATAATCGAAGAGGAAGCCGACCCGGAAGCCAGCACCACCCAAGATCCGACTCAGCAGAGCTCTTATCTGTTCACCTCGGTTACTGTGACTCGGGACGATTTGGGCTCGGGGCATCTGGTTCTCGTCAACAATAACATTGCGCTCTTGAATGAAGTCAACGAGGACGAACTTGTCGTCGTGAGGGAGTACAAGAACAGCGCATACTGGGTAAGCGACTACAGTGTCAAGGTTCTTCCCGACGCTATGGACGCTCTTAATGAAATGCTGTACGATTTCTACGTTGCAACCGGAAACGATAACGTGATGGTTCGTAGCGGCTATCGCTCATTTGACTATCAGCAGGAGCTCTATGAAGAGGAGCTCGCATCGACCGGTGAGGATTCCTCAACCTTAGTTGCAAAAGCCGGCTACAGCGAGCACCACACAGGCTATGCTATCGACTTTACCACCTATAACGGCAGTTCCTACAGCGACTTTGACGGCGAAGGCGATTATGAGTGGATTATGGAAAACTGCTACAAGTACGGATATATCAACCGTTATCCTGAGGGCAAGGAGTCTATAACCCTTATTGACAACGAGCCTTGGCACTTCAGATATGTCGGAATCCCGCACGCACAGGTCATGTATGAATACGACATGTGCCTTGAAGAGTATATCTCGTTCATCAAGAACTACACCATCGACACCGGCTTCCTTCTCGTAAATGCTGACGACGGCGCTCAGTACATCATCTACTATGTCCCGATGTCGAGCTCTGACACCACTACAATCTATGTTCCTCTTCAGGACGACGGCGTTACAGCTTACCCCTACGAGATTTCCGGAAACAACGTCGACGGATTCATCGTGACGGTCACCCTCAAGGAAGGCACCGGAGTTGCTTCTTCGAGCAACACTACCACTGAGGACGAGACTGCTGAAGGAGAAACTGAGGGAACTGAAGAGACAGAAAACGGCGAAAGCGCTGAATAATTCATAAAAATCACAACAATCGGAGGTAATCAATAATGGCGGAATGTAGTCACGATTGCTCGTCCTGCTCGCAGAACTGTTCTTCGAGAACAGCACCGCAGGACATGCACGTTTCGGCTAACGAATTCTCAAACATTAAGAAAGTAATTGGAGTTGTAAGCGGAAAAGGCGGCGTCGGAAAGTCGCTCGTCACTTCCCTTCTGGCTTCCGAATCCCAAAAAAGAGGCAACAAAACGGCAATTCTGGATGCCGACATCACCGGTCCCTCAATTCCTAGGGCGTTCGGAGTTACCAGTCAGCTCACAACCGATGGAAAATACATCAATCCGTCAATTTCAAAAGACGGAATTAAAATAGTTTCGACTAATCTCTTACTTGATGACGAAACTCAGCCGGTTGTCTGGAGAGGACCCATCATTGCAGGAGCCGTCAAGCAGTTCTGGAACGAGGTCAACTGGGGCGAGGTCGACTACATGTTCGTCGATATGCCTCCGGGAACGGGCGACGTTCCGCTCACAGTCTTCCAGTCAATCAGGCTTGACGGAATCGTTATCGTAACTTCACCGCAGGAATTAGTCAGCATGATAGTCTCGAAGGCTGTCAACATGGCTGAGATGATGGGCATCCCGATACTCGGAATCGTCGAGAACATGAGCTACGTGAAGTGCCCATGCTGTGGCGAGGAAATCAAGGTCTTCGGCGAGAGCCACACGGCTAAAATCGCCGAGGAGAACCACCTGGGGCTTTTAGCAAGGTTGCCGTTCGATTCGGAAATCGCTACTCTTTGCGACAAGGGTGAAATCGAGAGCTACGAATGTGAGTCGATATCAGCTGCCGCTGACATGATTTTCAAGGCTGTTGAAGACTGATAAAAGCATAAAAATAAGCACCGTCATCTCTGGCGGTGCTTTTTATATGGATTGACAGAATCAGTCGTCATGCTCTTCGACAACTACGTCCCCGTTCTTCTTTCCGGAAAGGAAAGCGGTTACGACATCGAGAACAGCCTGAACAATAAGCGAGATACCGATTACCATCCAAATAGCATCAGAAGCAGAAATGCTTACGATGATAACTGCGCAAACGAGGGTTACAACTGCGTCAAGAAGCGCAGGCTTCCAGCCGTCGTCCTTGAGTCTCATCAGGTCGATTGACATTCCGAGCTTGGATACTCCCAAGAGAAGAATTGCCAGTGCGATTACAGTGTCAAATACACCGACAACCCAGCCGGTCTTGATGAGAATAAACAAGCCAATGGCGATTTCCATAAGACCCTTTGTCATTCCCTGACCGAGAACGCTTCCAACCGGCTCTGCTCTGAAGTAGCCGATGAGTGAGATTACACCCATTACTAAAAGTGCGATTCCGGCGATGATTACGACCGCCCTGGTGAGCGTGTCGGGGCTGATGAGCAGGAAGAGACCTACGACTATTTCAACCACCGCAAGTCCGACTCCAGAAAGTTTCTGTTTCATAAAAAAATCCTCCCGTATTAAGGTTTTTGTCCAAAGAAAAGCCGTTGACTTTTCTTTCTGAGAAAAGTATAATATACATATGTTGATTTTTCAACGGACAATTCGTAGTGATGTGTCCCAAAATCGACGGATTGAAATCAAATTGCTTATATTATAGACATTTTAGAGAAAGTGAGGCTATAATGTGACCTACAAAACAACAAAAGGAAATCGTCGTGTTATGGTGACGAAGCAGTTAATCAGCGATGCGCTTCTGAAGCTTCTCGAAGTAAAGAGCATTGAAAAGATTACAATAACTGAGCTTTGCGAGACCGCACACGTCAATCGCTCTACATTCTATCATCATTACACCAGCCAATATGACGTGCTCACCGAGATTGAAGACCAAAAGGTTGAAGATATCAAGGCGATGCTCGAAAAGATGGACCCGAAGAAGAGTTTTACCGTCCGTGAACAGCTCGAAGCCATTTGCACATATCTTAAAGAAAACAAGTCGGCATTCCTCTTATTCATGAACAGCAAATATATACTGAAAGACTTTTCGGAGAAGCTGTTTGACATAACACTGAAGCAGGGATTCACCGAGGAACATGCGCCAAAGGAGCTTTCTGACGAGCAGAAAGAGCTCTGGAGGAACTTCTACCAGGGTGGCTACTACTATCTCATATACTCCTGGCTTGAAGGGGATATGGACGCTTCACCGTCGGATGTTGCCGACCTTATCTGCAACTTCCTGCCGATAATAAAGAAGTAAAAAATTTCCCGACCACATTAAAGGTCGGGATTTTTTGTTCAGATTCAGTGTTCAGTTGTTCGAGGCTTCGATTAAGTCAGCCATCGAGTACATCCCTGCCGGTTTTCCGGAGAGAAATACTGCGGCGTTGACTGCTCCGACTGCGAAGACCTCTTTTGATGCGGCTGAGTGAGAAAGCGTGATGACTTCGTCACGTCCGGCGAAGATTATTTCATGCTCGCCGACAATCGTTCCGCCTCTTACCGAGTGGATTCCGATTTCGGACTTGTCACGCTTCTTGCGCTGGCTATGGCGGTCGTATATGTAGTTATATTTCTCGTCCCGAACCTCATTGATGGAATCAGCAAGCATTAATGCCGTGCCGCTTGGAGCATCTATCTTCTGATTATGGTGCTTCTCGACGATTTCGATGTCATAGTCGTCGCCCAGGATTGTTGCGGCTTTTTTTGCAAGAGCACTGAGAAGATTGATTCCTATTGACATGTTCGCTGTGAAGAAAATCGGAATCTGGCTGGATGCCGACTTGATATCGGCGATATCCTGCTCACTGTAGCCGGTGGTGGCGAGAACCAAAGCCGTGCCGTTTGTTTTGGCATAATCAAGAAGCGAAGGCAGTGCCGAGGGATGGGAGAAGTCGATTATAACGTCCGGCTTGCAGGTGAGTTTTGAGACTTCCGTAACCGTCTCAAACTGGAAATCCCCGGAAATTACTTTATCAACTCCTGCAACTGTCTTGATGTCGTCTCTTTTCGAGATTACGTCGCCGACAACCTTGCCCATTTTCCCGAAGCAACCGCTTATTACCGCATTAACCATTTAATCAATCCTCTCTAATTTGCCGAGACCAATCCGTGCGAAATCATAATCTGTCTCAGTTTTTCTTTGTTTTCAGCTCCCATTTCGCAAAGTGGCAACCTGCAACCTCCGACATCAAAGCCCATCATGTTCATAGCCGCCTTCACTGGGATTGGGTTGACCTCGCTGAACAGGGCGTTTGTCAGGTCGAGATACTTGAACGCCAGTTCGCTTGCCTTATCGAAATCCTTATCCAAACATAGTTTACACATCTCGTGAGTAGTTTTAGGCAGGATGTTTGACAGAACGGAGATGACTCCCTTGCCGCCGATTGCCATCATCGGAACTGTTATGTCGTCGTTGCCGCTGTAGAGTGGCATATCGTCGCCACACTGGGCACGGATTTCCATCGCAAGAGCCATGTTGCCGCTTGCTTCCTTGGTGCCGACTATCTGAGGGTGTCTGGCGAGCTCCTTATAGGTCGAAATGCTGATATTGAAGCCAGTTCTTGACGGGACGTTATAGACGATTGCAGGGAGCTTCGTTTTCGAGAGAATACGCTCGTAATGCCTGACAAGACCATTCTGTGTGCACTTGTTGTAGTAAGGAGTTACCAGCAGAAGTCCGTCAGCGCCTGCTTCCTCGGCGGCTTGGGTCGTTCCGATGCAGTATTCGGTGTCGTTAGAACCGGTCGAGCATATTACGGGAACTCTGCCACGGGCAGTCTCGACAGCGCACTTCATTAAAGCACGGTGCTCCTCGCCGGAAAGAACAGCATTCTCGCCGGTTGTTCCGACTGCGACGATTGCGTCAATTCCTTCGGAAATCTGAAACTCGATGAGTTCACGGTATTTGTCGAGATTAACTGAGCCGTCCGGGTTGAATGGGGTAATCAGGGCGGTGGCGGCGCCGGTGAATAGTAGGTGTTTCATTGTTTGGACTCCTTTCTGAAATTTTTTCTCAGTTGCAATTGCAGTTCGGCTCTGCCGAACTGCGCAATTTTCGCCGTTGGCGAAAATTGCACCCCTCAGGCGGCTACGCCGCCAGCTCCCCTTTCAGGGGAGCCTATTTTCGTTCTATCATAAATTCCTGCATAAGGCAGATTAAGCCTCCCCTGAAAGGGGAGGTGGCACGAAGTGCCGGAGGGGTTTCCGAATTAATCAAAGTATCCCTTCGCTGCGAGAAGTTCTGCCATCAGGACTCCGCCGCCGGCGGCGCCACGGAGGGTGTTATGGGAGATGCAGACGAATTTGTAGTCATACTGGGTGTCTTCACGGAGTCTGCCCATCGAGATTGCCATTCCGCCTTCGCGGTCTCTATCTAACTTGACCTGCGGACGGTCGGGCTCCTCAAAGTAGTTTAAGAACTGCTTGGGTGCGGACGGAAGCTCCAGCTCCTGAGGAACGCCGGAGAAGGTTCTCCATGCTTCCAAAATCTCTTCTTTTGAGGGCTTATCCTTGAATCTTACGAATACTGCGGCGGTATGACCGTCGGAAACGGGAACTCTGAGGCACTGGGTCGTGATTGAGGGTGCATCTGCGCAGACGATTTCGTCGCCATCGATGTGTCCCCAGACTTTAAGCGGCTCCTGCTCGCTCTTCTCTTCCTCGCCGCCTATGTAAGGGATGAGGTTGTCGACCATTTCGTTCCATGTATCAAAGGTCTTTCCGGCGCCGGAAATCGCCTGATAGGTGCAGGCAAGAACCTCAGTGATGCCGTACTTTCTTAAAGGAGTTAAAGCCGGAACATAGCTCTGGATGGAGCAGTTCGACTTGACTGCGATGAAGCCACGCTTTGTGCCGAGACGCTTTCTCTGGGCGTCGATAATCTCGATATGCTCGGGGTTGACTTCCGGAATTACCATCGGAACATCGGGTGTGAAGCGGTTTGCTGAATTGTTCGAGACTACCGGACATTCGAGCTTGGCGTAAGCCTCTTCGAGAGCCTTGATTTCGTCCTTCTTCATGTCAACTGCGCAGAAAACGAAGTCGACCATTGAGGCAATCTTCTCTTTGTCGGCTGTGGCGTCCATAACGACAATGTCTTTGGCGCACTCGGGAATCGGGGTGGTCATCAGCCAACGGGAACCGACAGCTTCGCTATAGGGTTTCCCTGCTGACTTCGGCGATGCCGCAAGTACCTTAATCTCAAACCACGGATGGTTTGCAAGAAGGGTGATGAACCTCTGCCCTACCATGCCGGTGGCGCCGATTACTCCAACTTTATACTTTTTCATAGATATTACTCCTTAAATACCCCGGCGACCGAAGATTTGTATTGAAAAAGTCGCACGGTTGTTATATAATGTCAAGTGTGGGATATACACTTCCCACTATCCATACCTATATATTATACCGCGACGAAATGAATACGTCAACCTTAAAATACACCAAATTTTATTTGAAAGAAGCGCCATTATCATGACATTTGAAACTGATTTGAAAACCAGCGATTTTAATTACGACCTGCCGGAGGAACTCATCGCCCAGACTCCTGTCGAGCCGAGAAACGCCTCACGACTTATGGTTATCGACCGTGAATCGGGCGACATCACGCACGATCACTTCTACAATCTATGTAAATATCTCAGAAAGGGTGACACCCTCATCGTGAACGATTCAAGGGTTCTTCCCGCCAGAATTTACGGTGAAAAGGCGGACAACGGAACGTTTATCGAGTTTCTTCTTCTCGAACAGAAGGAAAACATGGTCTGGGAGATTCTCTGCCGTCCAGGCAAAAAGGCTAAAATAGGCACGAAGTTTGTTTTCGGTGGAGGAAAGCTCACCGCCGAGATTCTCGACGTCCTGGAAGACGGCAACCGAATTGCGAAGTTCGACTGTGAGGGCAGTATCTACACGGTTCTTGACGAAATCGGGCAGATGCCTCTCCCGCCATACATAAAAGAGAAGCTAGAGAACAACGAGAGATACCAGACAGTATATTCGAACGAAGTCGGCTCCGCCGCCGCTCCGACTGCCGGGCTTCACTTCACCCAAGAACAACTTGAAGAGATAAAAGCCGCAGGAATCAACATCGGCAAAGTCACTCTTCATGTCGGCTTGGGCACTTTCCGCCCCGTCAAAGAGGAGAATATCTCGGAGCACAAGATGCATTCTGAACACTACGACCTCCCACCGGAAACCGCCGAGCTTATAAACCGCACCAAAGCAAACGGTGGCAGGGTTATCGCCGTCGGGACAACCTCCTGCCGGACTCTTGAAAGCGTTGCGACGAAATTCCAAGGCAAAATCAAGCCCGACGATGGCAACACCGACATCTTCATCTACCCCGGCTACCAGTTCAAAGCGATAGACGGACTAATCACCAACTTCCACCTCCCCGAAAGCACCCTAATCATGCTCGTCTCGGCGTTCTTAGGCAAGGACAAAACCATGGCGGCGTATAAATGCGCTGTGGAAGAGAAGTATAGGTTCTTCAGCTTTGGGGATGCGATGGTGATACTTTAATTGATTTTTATCGTTTTGTCACACGATTGCCATATAAAATGTTATAATCTATATAAGATATATTGGCAAATGCGTCATGGAAGCGTATAATAAGTTTAAAAGGAGTGAAAGTTATGTCCAAAGTAACTACAAGTATTTCAATTGATTCTGACATCAAGGAAAAGGCACAGGTCTTATTTGCTGATTTCGGGCTTGACCTGTCAACTGCTGTAAATATTTTTCTCAGGCAATCGGTTAGGGACAACTGTATTCCGTTTGTAATTCAAAAAGAAGTCCCAAATGCAGATACAATCGCTGCTATGAGGGAATCTGAAGAGATATCCAAACACCCAGAGCAATACAAAAGATATCATTCCTTCTCTGAACTTTTAGAGGAGGTAACACCTGATGCTTGATATTGTTGCAACAAATCGATTCAATAAAGATTTAAAATTGGCTATAAAAAGAGGATACAATATATCTCTCTTAGAATCTGTTGTTGATAAAATTGCATCTGGTGTAATTCTCGAAGCTAAATATCGAGATCACTTCCTTACTGGAGATTATAATGGCTTCAAAGAATGTCATATCACCCCAGATTGGCTTCTTATATATCAGGTAAAAGAAAACGAACTTATTTTAATTTTGTCAAGAACCGGAACACATAGTGACTTGTTTTGATGGATAGGTGTTTAAAATGCTACAACCCGCTATTGTCAAAGTCGAGCCGGTCAAAGACAGCTCTTTGATTCTGTTATACGAAACCGGTGAAAGGAAGAAGTTTGATGTTTCGCCTTATATCAAGGGCAGTTGGTTTGGGAAGTTAGCGGACTTTTCGTACTTCTCAACCGTGCACCTTCTGCCGAACGGTTCAGGAATTGAATGGGCTGACGGGCAGGACATCGCACCGCATGAGCTTTATGAGAACAGTGAGGACATAAAATAAAGGACAGCTTTATGGGCTGTCCTTTTTGATATTTGTTTACTCTAGTCCTGCCATGAGACCGTTGTAATAATCCAAGCAGTCGTCGAAGACTTTGAGGTTTGCCCGGTCGAAGAGACCGTAGGCTTCTGAGCCGGCATCGATGTAGTTGTTGTCCCAGACAACGCAGACCATGCCGCACTCCTTTGCCTTCGAGACGAAGTACTCGCCCCACGCTTCACGTGCGCTCTGATTGTCCTTATTCGTGCAACCCATTTCGCCAATGATGACATAGGTGCCGTTTGCGACGAACTTCTCATAAAGGGCATCGATGTAGTAATCGATGTCCGACTCGCAGGATTCGTCGAACTGGGTGTAGGCGTAGCTGTCGCTCATGGCGAGGTTATAGGGCGTGTACATATGAACCGTCAGAAGAAGCTTGTTGCTCGGGTCTGAGGGAAGCTCGAAGTCGTCCGAAAGCGCCGCATCGGGAGAAGCACAATAGGTCGAAACCATCAGGTATCTTGTCTCGTTATTGCCGCCCGAAGCTCTGACTGTGTCGACAAACGCCTGGTTGCAGTCGATAATTGTCTGCATTGCGTCCTGACACTCGGTCGACCATTCGGAGTAGTACCACTCATAGTTTGTACCGGCGAGTCTTGGCTCGTTCATCGGCTCAAAGATGAGGTGCTGGTCGTAGTCCTTGAAGTACTCGGCAATCTGAGTCCAGATTGTGGTGATATAGTTGACTGCCTCATCGTGGTTTTCGGCAGTAGGGTAATAAACTTCGTTGTCGTGGTGGGAGTTGAGGATGACGTACATGTCGTTTTCAAGAGCCCAGTCGACAACCTCCTGCACTCTTTCGAGCCAGTCCTCATCGATGGTGTAATTTTCATCGCAGTGATAGCTCCATGAAACAGGGATTCTGATTGTCTTGAAGCCGAGTTCAGCGAGAGTGTCAATCATCTCTTCGGTAGTATAGGGATTGCCCCATGAGGTCTCGCTTGAACCGGCGGAGTCAAAGGTATTTCCTAAGTTCCAGCCGAGTCCCATGTCGGTGATTAAATTGCTGGCAGAAATGGATGTCGTTTCGGCGTTCTCGCCATAGTGGACGTGTCCGTCGGTTGAGGTGTCTCCGCAGGCGGTGAACACTGCAAGGCACATCACAAGAACAGTCAGAAGTGCCAGAAGTCTCTTGAATGAAAATCGTTTCATTTCGGTGTCTCCTTCAAAATATTATTCGTTTGTGTCTATTGCACTGCGGTATGCCCACAGATACTGTACACCTGAAACAGCCGTCAGGATTGCCGCAACCCAGACGAGAAGATTGTCGATGATGCTGAGCGCTGTTCCGTCAATTCCGACTCCGACAGCTACCAAAGCGTGCAAGAAGAGAGTCACGACGATTGCAACCATTGTGAATGCGGTCTTGACTTTTCCAAGCCAGCCTGCCGCAACTACGATTCCGTCGCCCGACTTCACTACAAGTCGGAGAGCCGAAACCATAAATTCACGGAAAAGAATTATCATAACCGGTACTGAGCTCACCCAGTTCTTGTCGACAAACACGAGTAGTGCCGCCATCACAAGGGCTTTGTCTGCAAGCGGGTCTAAAAATTTGCCAAAGTTCGTTATCAGGTTTCTTGAACGAGCGATTTTTCCGTCCAGCATATCGGTTATCGAAGCGACTGCGAATATCAGAAGTGCGATAAACAGGTTCACGCTCGAAAACTCCCAGAGTGCGAAGAGGACGAAGAACGGGATTAATATGACTCTTAGTAGTGTCAGTTTGTTTGGTAGGTTCATGGTGTTATCCTCCAACCCCTCCACCACCGCCTTCGGCGGCGGTCCCCCTCCCCTTTCAGGAGGAGGCTTTTTGTGCTTCTATCTGAAGAACGTATCAGAGGGTAAAAATTCATGTAGCTAATATGACTTCGCCGATTGGGTCGTAGTCCATTGTGTCGGTGATTCGGACGTACTGATAGTCGCCGACCTTGAGCTGAATCGAAGACGTAAAGAAAATCTTGCCGTCGATTTCGGGGGCTTCGTTTTGGCTCCTTCCGAACCAACATTCGGCGTATCTGTCATAACCTTCGACTACCACTTCATAGACACGCCCAAGCATTTCAGCGGTCATCTGGTCGCTCACGAGCATCTGCTCCTGGGTGATGATTTCGGCACGGCGGTTCTTTTCGTCTTCGTCGAGCTGTCCGTCCAGCTTGGCGGCGGGAGTTCCCTCCTCCTGAGAATAGGCGAAGCAACCTAATCTATCGAAGCGCATTTCCTTGACGAACTCGCAGAGTTTTTCAAATTCCTCTTCGGTTTCGCCGGGGAAACCGGTCATTATTGTCGTTCTGATGATTACGTTCGGGATTCTGGCTCTCAGTTTAGCCACGAGCTCCCTTATCTCGGCTTCGTTTGAACGGCGGTTCATTCTCTTTAAAACCCTGTCACAGCAGTGCTGAATCGGGATGTCGAAATATTTGACGCATTTCGGCTCAGATGCGACAACGTCGATGAGCTCGTCGGTGATTCGCTCGGGGTAGCAATATAGCGTTCTAATCCACTTTAAACCTTCTATCTTGCAAAGCTCACGAAGTAACTCGGCAAGCTTTTGCGTTCCATATAAATCTTCGCCGTAGCGGGAAGTATCCTGTGCGATTAAAATAATCTCACGATAGCCGACCTTGGCGAGCCATTTTGCTTCGTCGATGATGCTTTCCATCGGTCTCGAACGGTATTTGCCACGAATCTGAGGAATAGCGCAGAAGGTGCAGTGGTTGCTACAGCCCTCAGCGATTTTTATGTAGGCATAGGTCTCGGTGGAGACGATTCTTCTGCCGCCGATTACGAGAGAATACTTGTCTCCGTACATTTCAACGCCGGCGTTGCCTTCTAAAACTTTGCGGATTGTTTCACCAAGAAGCTCATTTGCGCCGATTCCTAAGACGGCGTCAACCTCGGGAAGCTCCTTTAAAATCTCCTCACGGTATCTTTCTGCAAGACAGCCAGTGACGATTATCGCCTTGATTCGCTTTTCTTCTTTGAGGGCGACAAATTCGAGGATAGTCTCGATTGCCTCCTGCTTTGCCGACTCGATGAAGCCGCATGTGTTGATGACTGCGACGTCCGCAAGTGCGGCATCCGGTTGAAGCTCGAATCCTTCTTCTCTTAAATTATACGCCATGTGCTCGGCGTCGAGCATATTTTTGGCACAGCCTAGTGACACTATTCCGACAGTGACTGCCATTAATCCTCTTCTCCTTCTTCCGTTTCGTATTCATATTCCGACAGGGCTTTGTTCACTTCAGAAAAAGAGTAGCCCTGGCGGACAAGCGCCGCCTTGACCTTCTGAACGCCCTTTTCGTCAGAAAGATACCTTGCGTATTTTTTGTCAATAAGCTCCGCAATCCGCTCGGGAACGGTGTCCTCATAGGGATAGAGAGCTTCTGTTATCAGTTCATTCGAGATGCCACGCTTGCGCATTTCCTCCCGGGCACGTCTTAAACCAAAGCGCTTCGTGACGCAGTAATGCTCGGCAAGGTGCTCGGAGTATCTTCTGTCGTTGATACAGCCTATCTCGCTCAAACGATTGCAGACTTCAAGGCAAATGTCCTCATCGTAATTATTCTCAAGTTTTTTGTAAAGCTCGATGTAGGAGTAGTCCCTTTCGTCCAGGAGATACAGGGCTCGTTCCTTTGCACGACGGAAATCGTTTGCGTGGATTATCTCTTCAATTGCCGACTCCGGCAGAGTCATTTCTTTCTGCAAGTGGTACTCGTTCAGAACGTCGACGTTAATGAACAAAGGCTCGCCGGAGTCAAGGTCGACACGCATGGTGGAGCCTTTGTATTTTTCGATGGATGTTATTGTGGGCATTTTCGCTCCTTTGTCGGCTTCGCCGACGCGCCGACTACGTCGGCGCACCCCTCAGTCAGCTTTGCTGATAGCTCCCCTTGACAGGGGAGCCATAGCTGCTTCTTTGCATCTCTGATTATTCAGCAGGAGTGAATTCCTCGAAGTCTTCGTCGTCGGGTTCGACGATTACGGATGCGGGCTTGGGAGCCGGTTCTACAGCTTGTGCTGTGTTGGCGGCTTCACGGAGGGCGGCTTCCTTCTTGTTCTTATTTGAGAGCATCGAGATGTTGGAGCGCTGCTCCTTGATTTTGTTCTCGACTTCCTGCATTACGTCGGGATTTGCAAGGAGATATTCCTTCGTCTTCTCTCTGCCCTGACCGATTTTCTCGCCGTTATAGCTGAACCATGCGCCCGACTTATGGATGATGTCAAGCTCGACTGCAACGTCGACGACCTCGCCGATACGGGAGATTCCCTTGCCGAAAATCATGTCAAACTCGGCTTCCTTGAACGGAGGTGCAACCTTGTTCTTGACAACTTTACATCTGGTTCTGTTACCGATGACCTCGGTGCCGTTCTTGATGGCTTCGCCCTTACGGACATCGATTCTGACAGAAGCGTAGAACTTCAGCGCTCTGCCGCCGGGAGTGGTCTCGGGGTTGCCATATATAACACCGATTTTCTCACGAATCTGGTTTATAAAGATTGCAACGCAGTTCGACTTTGAAATAACTGCCGTGAGCTTTCTCATTGCCTGAGACATGAGTCTCGCAAGCTGTCCTACGTGAGTGTCGCCCATTTCACCGTCGATTTCGGCTTTTGTTACCATTGCCGCTACCGAGTCAAGGACGATTACATCAATTGCACCCGAGCGAACGAGCGCTTCGGCAATTTCAAGAGCCTGCTCGCCGCTATCAGGCTGGGACACGAGCATTGAGTCGATATCAACTCCCAATGCCGCCGCATAGGTCGGGTCTAAAGCGTGCTCAACATCAATAAATGCCACCTCGCCGCCGAGCTTCTGGGCTTCGGCAATGATGGAGAGCGCAACAGTAGTCTTACCGGAGCTTTCCGGACCGAAAATCTCGACGATTCTTCCTCTCGGGACACCGCCGATTCCCAAAGCCATGTCGAGAGTCATTGAACCTGTCGGTATAGCCTCGACGTTGAGAGTGGAGTTCTGCCCCAAGCGCATTACGGCGCCGGCGCCATAGGTCTTCTCAATCTGCGCAATTGCGGTTTCAAGAGCCTTCTTTTTTTCCTCCTGATTCTGCGGATCTGCGACGGTCTTCTTCTCAGCAGTCTTCTTCATTGCCATATCGTTTTCCTCGTTTCTAATTTATATTTTGGATTTTGGCACGCAGTGCCGGTGGCACTTTTGTGCCGTTTTCTATATTATACACTATTGGAACGGGTTTGTAAAGCTTTTTGTGTACGATAAAATGGACTTCACGAACTTTTTGCTATAACCGTCCTGTCTTTTCCACACAAATCTTTGATGATTCTGACGTCGCTATACCCTGCACTTTCGAGAATAGTCTTGACCATCTCGCCCTGGGTTGCGCCGATTTCAAAAGCTATATAGCCGCCTGCTTTAAGTGATTTCTTCCAAATTGTATGAATAGCACGGTAGAAGTCAAGACCGTCTTCGCCGCCGAAGAGAGCCGTTTCGGGCTCATGAGCAACTTCGGGCTGAAGATTCCGCATGTCCGATTCGGTCAAGTATGGCGGATTGCAGGTTATCAGGTCGAGATTCTGGAAAAGTTCGGCTGACTCTTCACTCAAAGCATCAAGCTTATGTGAGATTACACGGCTATTATGCTCTGCTATATTCTTTTCGAGATATTGATACGCTTCGTCGTAGAGTTCGACAGCATGGACTTTCGATTCTGGCAGAAGCTCCGAAAGGGTTATCGCTATACAGCCGGTGCCGGAGCATAAATCAAGTATCTTTGGGGTTCTGATGTCTTTGACGAGCTTAAACGCCGTCTCAACAAGGGTTTCAGTGTCCTGACGTGGGATAAGCACGCCCTCGCCGACCGAAAATTCTCCACGATAAAAATCCCATCTGCCGATGATATATTGGAGTGGTTCTCCCGAAAGTCGTCTTTCAAGCATGGATTGAATACTTGACGATTCCGCTTCGGTTTCGGGACGGTCGAGCTGTCCTGTCATCAGTTTAAGCCTGAAGTCCCTGCCGAAAACCTCTTCAAACATCACGTCCGCTTCAAACTGAGAATCTTCGATTCCGCCGGATTTGAGGGCGGATAAAACCTCGTTATAGAGCGAGCTTACCATCTGTCACGTTCTCTGTCCTCGGGAATGCAGGGCTTGAATGCGGCGATTGCGACTTCAATCTGGGAGTCGTCCGGCTCTTTTGTCGTGAGTCTCTGAATCCATAGTCCGGGTGTGGAAATAATCTTCGTGAAGATGTTGTCGTACTTTCCGGCGAGCCTTATGAGCTCATAAGCGATTCCAACGATAATCGGAAGAAGGATGATGTGGGCACCGACTCTCAGAAGAAGCGAATCCCACGAAACCTGGAATATCGAGAATACAAATATTGAGATAAAGAGAACTAAAAACGTGAACGAAGTGCCGCATCTCGGGTGGAAGCGCTTTTGCTTTCTGACGTTCTCAACGGTGAGGTCAAGCCCGTGCTCATAGCAGAAGATGGTCTTGTGCTCGGCGCCGTGATATTCATAGGTCCTTCTCATGTCCGAAAGAAGGCTTGTCGCCCAGAGGTAAATTACGAATATGCCGATTTTTATGATGCCTTCGATCAGATTCTTCACAAAGCTCATTTCGGCGAGTGCCGGGATGAGATATGAAACTCCTTTTGTGGCGAGTGCCGGAAGATACATGAAGAGAAGGAGTGCCAGAAGTACGCCCAAAACGGTTGCGACAACCATTATGCCGTTCATAAGCTTGTCGCCGAACTTGTCGGTAAGCCACTTCTCGAACTTTGAGGGCTCTTCCTCCTCGATGCCTTCCATTGACTTGTCCGCCGACTTCGAGAGACACTTATAGCCGTCAACGAAGCTTACGACCATGTTGACACAGCCTCTGATAAACGGGACTTTGCGATACCACTTTGCGGGCTTAAGCTCCCATGTTTCAATCTCAATTTCACCGTTCGGGAGTCGGACTGCCATCGTTTCGGTGTCGACGCCTTTCATCATGATTCCCTCTATGAGTGCCTGACCGCCGATTTTCGACTTAAATTCAGGCTCGTTTTTTGTTTCTGTTTTTTTGCTCATTAGAACCTCCTGTTTGCTAAAATTGTTCCGTAATCGGCAAGGTGATTTGCACTGTTGTGCCCTTGCCGAGTTCACTGTTGATGGTTAAGTTGCCGCCGTGCATTTCGACAATTTCGTTGGCAACTGCCAGACCGATGCCCGAACCACGGCGTGTGTGATTGGCTTTATAGAATTTCGTCTTTACTTTCGGCAGGTCCTGCGGAGAAATACCCACGCCGGTGTCTGAAATGAGGACTACTATTTCTTTACTCTTTTCAAAAGCCTCAACCGAGACTTTTCCGCCCTGATTTGTGTACTTCACGGCGTTATCGATTATGTTTATGAAAACCTGCCTGAGCCTTGCCCGGTCGCCATATACAAACGGTAGCATTTCCGGCTCAAAATATTCAAGCTCGATTCCTAAGGACTTTGCCCGTTCGCCATATATAAGCACGGCTTCGCCGAGTTCTGCCAAAATATCGCAGGTCTCACGGTTGAGTGTGAATCTTCCGTCCTCGATTCGGGAGAAGTCAAGGAGCTCCTCGACCATGTCAGAAAGGCGTTCCGTCTCGCTGGTGATAACCTTCATCGCCTTTTGTATTGTCTCCGGGTCGTCGGACATTTCAAGAGCCGTTTCACTCCAGCCCTTGATTGCAGTCAAAGGCGTGCGGAGTTCGTGTGATACAGACGATATGAACTCGTTTTTGACTTTGTCGGAGTTTTCAAGCTCGGTAGCCATGTAGTTGATGGACTGGGCAAGCTCGCCGATTTCGTCGGAGGTCTTCGGGTCGATTCTTTCACGGAAATCGCCCTCGGCATATTTTTTGGATATTTCGCACATCTGCCGGACAGGGACGACTATCGACCGTACAAACGAAAGTCCAGCAAAAAGCATGAGAAGTATTATTGCAAAAAGTGACAATGTGAGGACGACGCCAATTCTGAAGACCTGATTGTCGATTAGATCAATCGACGTGAAGAGCATAAGTGCGCCATACTCGCACGGAAGTGAAGAAAGTATCACCGTGTAGCACATGACCTTTTCGCCGCTTGAAAGAGTAAGCGTTTCGCAGTATTCGCCTTCCAAAGAGTCAAGGGCTTTTTCATAGCCGCTCAGATTCAGCCACTCGGAGGGCTCGAAGCCGGAACTGGTTAAGAGCACTTCTCCCGAAGTGTCAAGAGCTATCAGCTCATACTTTTCCTTCTCATCAAACTCGATTACGGACGATTCAATCTCGCTTTCGAGTCCCGATACGGTCTGGTATCTCGACAACGGCGAAATAACCGATTCGAGCTTTGCGGTCAGGCTCTGCTCGGCGGCATTTGTATAGTAGTTGCTGAAAATGACAAGCGCAAGCACGTCAACGACAAGGAGCACAGCCAAAACTATGCCCATCGAGTTTACAAGCCATCTGCTGGTTATGCTCTGCCCTATTCTTCTTTTTAGCATCGAGGCTCATCTCTCATTCGCCGGAGCTCCATTTGTAGCCGTAACCCCAGATAGTGATTATGTACTTGGGGCTACTAGGTTCATCTTCAATCTTCATTCTGATTCTTCTTATATTTACGTCGACTATCTTTTCCTCGCCGTAGTAATTGTCTCCCCAAATTTGCTTCAGGATTGTCATTCTGTCAAGCGCAGTGTTCTGGTTTTTCAGGAAAAACTCCATTATCTGATATTCGACCTGGGTCAAATCCACCGGCTTGCCATTTTTGAGGAGAACACGGCTCTTTAAGTTTATCACAAACGGTCCGGAGGTTATCTCGTCGCCGTTGTCGGCTTTGGAAGAGTCCATAAGGCTGACTCTGCGGCAGATTGCGTCGACACGGGCGACCAATTCCGAAATCGAGAACGGCTTTGTGATATAGTCGTCGGCGCCCATCATCAAGGATGAAACCTTGTCCATCTCCTGAGATTTGGCTGAAAGCATGATTATTCCGATTTTTGCGCTTCTTTCACGGAGGCTCTTGCATACTGCGAAGCCGTCCATCCCGGGCATCATGATGTCAAGTAAAGCCGCATCGAAATTGCCGCCGGCGTCGTCAAAAGCCTTGACGGCATCCTCGCCGCAATTCACGTCGACAACTTCATATCCGCTTCTTTTGAGATTGAGAACCACGAACTCTCTTATGGAATCCTCGTCCTCGCAGACCAAAACACGCTTCATGCAAATTCTCCTTAATCTGTTGTATATAAATTATCTGAAATTTCATCCGGTGTCAGCAGTAGTGGTTCGTCATCATCGGCGAGCTTCTTGTAGAGATAGGACATGCTCCCCGTCTCCTTGATGAGGGTGTAGCCATCATCGAGATAAGCATCTGCATTGCGGGAGCTGACCGAAATTATGCTGAGTAGCTTCGTCATATCCGAAAGGCTGTCGGCGGTTCTGTCGTACTCGACAAAGGTTATCTCGCCGGTGTCGCTATCATGGATTACCGAAACGAAGTTTGTCCATCTCGACGGTAGCTTGAAAACGAAAGTGTCCGAAAGGCTGTAGTAAGTGCTCGACTCGGTGACAAATGTGAGTTCCTCTTCGCTGTAGCTGAGCCAGTTCACCATGTATTCGGCGCCGCTTCCTCCTGAGTAGCCGGAGAAGAGTCCGAGAGTCGGGATTTCCACAACGCCGTCGCCGTCATAGTCCATCGAGAGATATCCGCCGGTTCTCTCAGTCGTCCAGAGAAGCTCTGAGTCCATAGACGAAAGGCAAGTCAGGGTGTCTCCCGTAAGGTAGACGACCTCAGTCAGAAGATAGCCGTCTTCGTCGGTTATATCGATAAAAAGTGCTCCAGTCTCGCCGTAGAGGATTCCGCAGACATAATCCGTAATCTCGGAAACACTTGAAGTGAGAGTTCGTTCGGCGGTGACGTAGCTGAGTCCGTCGCTCGACTTGATGACTCCTACTGAGACAGAGGTTCCCGACTTTTTGAAGAGAACAATCTCGTCGGTACCGCACAAATCGATATCGGCACTAATCATCGTCGTGTACCAGCCGTCGTATGTCGACCTGAGGACGCCGTTTTCGTATCTATATATACTCACGACCGATTCGTCGTGAACCGATGTCCCATAGCCGATGACGATATCTGTGACGTCGCCGTAGTTCAGAACTATGACTGTATCCACCGAAGAGCCGCCGCCTGCAATCTCATACATTGCGTGCCAGCCTCCAGAGTCCTTGTCAAAGACCGCAACACGGACATTTTCGCCGGTTCCGGAGGCAGTGGCGCTTGAAGCGGTGTAGAAGACGAGCGCTTCGTCGTTATCGTCGCCGTCCAAATCTTCAATCACGAACGCCGAGCGATAATCCCCCGACTGGGGATAGGCAAGAGTAACCGATTGCCCGACGTTATCATAAAGTGCCTGTTTGAGAGCCGCCTGGTCGTCAGAAATGCTAGGAGCCACAAGGAGCTCGTCCACCGAGAAGGTGAACGCCTCACAGCCGGTAAGAAGAAGGCAACTGAGGACAATCAGAAGTATTCTTTTCATCCAGCCCACCTCCAGGCAAATACAGTAAGCATATCAAGCCACGTTTTATTATACTCCAAATAAGCGCCGGTTGCAAGTAGTAAATTGGTTTAGATGGGGTATTTTTGAGGACGGGAAGTTTTTTTGCACAAAAAAATAGCCCGGCAGGGCGTTCTCTCACAAAGAAATGTGCCTGTCGGGCTACTTATTATTTTTTTACGAACAATTGCTTGGCATTAGGTTAGAACAGTCCCTAGCCATTCCTTGATTTGTTCGACACTTTCGTCAAGCATATCTGCAATGAAATTTATATCTCTGCCTTTTTGATACATCCTAATTGCATCATTGCGATGTGTATCCTTCTGCCCACGCTGAATTCCTCTCTCATATACTCCTTGGCTCAAATTGCACATTGTGTCCAACTCCT
>JAJQGB010000016.1:22539-55583 GCA_021200775.1 Oscillospiraceae bacterium | reverse complement strand
CTCAAATTGCACATTGTGTCCAACTCCTTTCTAAAGTCGGGTTTTACATCTATGCCGTACTCATTCTCTAAAATATTCAGTCGTTCGTTTGATGTCAGTTCCACCGAAAACATCGTGCTGAGTAGTCTGTGAAGCTCGTACTCTTCGCCCTGCTCCGGCAACTCGTTCGGGATTCCAAGCAGAACTATATTCAACAAATCCAGTCTGCCGTTCCACTTATGACCAGGGATTATAACATCGTCCGTGAGATGGAAGTAATCCCAACTGCACTCGTCCATATTCATGCAAATCCAGATTGAGTAGACTCGCTTCAAATCATTATAATGGCTTCCGGTAAAATCACGCTCTTTCTGGGACGAAATCAGCCTGCTGACGTAGAAAATCGCTCTGTTCAGGATGTCATATCCGGGCGTGTCGTCCTTCTGCGCTTCCACGTTGATTATTATCTGCGACAAGCCGTCACGCATCCTCACATAGAAGATGACATCGAACGTGACGTAGCCCTCTCTGATTTCCGGCTGGACTGTATTTAATCCGACAATTCTTTCGCCATTTTCAGCGTTTGTCAGCCCCGGGTCGACGGGGACATTACCAACATGGACATCTCCCTCGATGAAGCCTTCGACTTCGTCCGGCTCCATGCCTTTAAATTCGTCGACAGTCGCCACCAGAATTCTCGACAAAATGCTCTTGTGCGCCAGGAAAACCTTTGCAGCAGTGTCATACTGCACATTTATATCAGCGGCTTCCACCGAATTTTTTAAATCTTCGCCCATCTCATCGCCCCATTCTCCTGTTGTGATTTTATTATAGCACAAAGTGGGGAGTAAATCAAGTACTGTGCAATACAAAAACAGCGCAGATTTCACTCTGCGCCGGTTATTAGCTATTCTGCCTTTTCCTCACAAAACAGCCCAAAAATGAACAGTGCGGACTGTCCATACAAGCCGGTTTCAGAGTCGGACAGTGCCTCTGCCGTTCCGGAAGCATAAAACTCATCCATCGCCTCTTCTTCTGAGATATTATACTTTTCTGAAATCATCCGGACAATTTCCGGAATTAATGTCGCTTTTATAAGTGCGTGTGAATCCGTCTTCTTCTCTCCCAAGTACCAATCGATAAGTTGCATCATATACTCCATGCTCATGCCGTGAAGGTCGTCATAATCATCACGAAGCATATCCAAAACCTTTTCTTTTTTGAACAGCTCATACACCTTTTCACTCGGCTGATTAGTATGCTCTGCGTAGTACTCCACGCAAAACGTCACAAACGACAACTCACTCATTCGACCACCTCCGGTATTGCAATATCTTACTTATAGATTACCACAAAGTTTAGCGTAATTCAAGTATCACGAAAAGAAAAACCGGCACAGTCAACGAAGGCTGTGTCGGTTAAGTCTTGGCTTTGTAAAATTTTTGTAAACAATCGTAGCAAGTTCAAAAATCTTACTTTGTCGCCTTACTTGTCACTGTAGCGGACAGCTCCAACAATTTCCTGTCCACTTTCAAGATCTTCATCAGCAAAAACATCGGTTTTATCAAATTCTATAACATTCATCTCATGCTTTTCAACCATATCAAATTACCTCCATTTTTCTAGGCAAGGCTCTCGCCCTTCCACATTTTAGTCTGTGTTTTGATTTGATTTCTTCAGGCGGCGACGTTTTTCCTGGATGCCTTTAAGGGACCTGCCGAGTTTTTCGGACAGCTCACTGTCGGGTATCGAGTGCTCTAAAACGAGCCTACATTCTTCCTCCGTCCACGGGTGTCTCGAATAGAGATAGGAAGTTTTTGCGTAGTAACGCTTCCGGCAGGCACGCTTTTTTTCCTGGGATATGCCGGTTGCTGGTCTTCCTCGTTTAGCCACTGTCTCACCTTTTGTCTTTGATTAGTCTGTTCCTCAATATCTGAGAAATTAGGATATTGTCTCGCAAAATTCTCAACAATAGAATCAAATCCGATGACTCTATTTTACCCCCCCGCATTTTTTGTCAATAGTAAGTTTTTAGCTTTCCCAAGTGAGAATTTCCCGAGAAATTCTTAATTTTTTGATACGATTTTGAGGTAAAAATCTCACTAAGTGAGACGTGAGAAAAAAAGAAAACAGAGCAGGCGAACTGCTCTGTTATGCGAATCTGGTTTTGATTACGGTTGTTTGCCGATGTAGCCGAGGATTCCCCCGTCGACGTAGAGGATTTGTCCGTTTACGAAGTTTGAGGCGTACTCTTCCTGAGCCTTCGCAAGGCGCTCTTCGTTGTGACCCCGAGAAGGTATCGGCTCGGAGGAAATGAAAAGGGCGATAAATAAAAACCGGCACAAAATGTGCCGGGGACTAACCTATAAGTCTCTCACCCAACAATGCTCTGACTTCCGGTGGCAAGTCAGCCATCGTTGAATCCTTGTCCATGAAGAGCAAATCGGTGTACTTTTTGGCATTATTCGGTCTCGAAAAGATATGTGTTACTGTGTGAACCTCTCTACTTTTCGAAAAACAGTCTTCATCACGGAGAGATTGCACTACAAAACATTCGCTTTTTTCGTTACCGTCCGTATCCAAATCTTTATTCAGACAGAGCGTCAGTTTGAGGTCGGTCGTCCCGAACTTATAGCTCATTGTGTCGGTTTTGATGTCTTCAAGCATGAAACACTCGGTCATCGCCATCTCCGCAATGTCTCCGATATGCTTGATTTTGCGGGTACACAAGGCATACGGATGCGACGAACTGAATCCAATCTGGGAAGCTTCAAGATTTCCACTCACTGCATAGCTATAGAAACGCTTTGCAGGGACTTTCGTGTCTACGCCTGTAAGATGGCGGAAGTTTTCCGCCTTGAAAATCACTTCTATGTACCTTTTGTCGAAAACGTACATAAACCTTTTTCCGACAAGCTTCTGTTTATACAGTACAGCCGCCGCTTCTATCTTGTCTACAATCTCTAATCTGTCCTGCTTTTTGGTCATAATCAGACATCCTTCCGGATAAAGCAATGCGCCGGACAACATTGTCATCCGACGCTTATTTTTTGAGTTAGCGGTTTTATGCTGGCTGTCAGCCGGGATGTCCTTCCGAACATCAATTTGTCGCCGAAATCATTAAGTCCCCGGCGCGGACTCACCGTATCTCCCTGGTGTGGGCGGGACACCCTTCCGGGCATCTTTCAGTCTTGGAGCTTACCCTGCCCAAGCGCAGTTCAGCTTAACGTGCCGCTACACGGGAAACATCCCTGTCTCCACTGTTATTATACCCGATTTTGTAAGATAATGCAACCGGTTTGAGAATTTGGGCTTTGTAAAATTTTTGTGAACGGAATGTACTACATGTATTTACTAAGAAGGACGCTCATCATCCTCGCCGACTTCCTGTGACCCTATCCAAACTCCGTCTGCAAATACATTGTTCACTTCAAACTGTATAGTTCGCATTTCATATTTCTCGTACATCTCATTTCGACCTTTCCAATTTCATTTGCTTTCCATCTTCAGCCTGCGGCGTTCTTCCTGAATTGACTTCACGGAACGCTGGATTTTTGCGGACAGTTCGCTGTCGGGGATGGAGTGTTCGAGGACTAGTTTCTTCTCATCGGCAGTCCAGGCACGCTTCGGGTAAAGATTTGCGGTTTTGGCGTAGTAACGCTTGCGGTCAATATGCTTGCGCCTGCGGGCTTTTGCCGCCTTTTCAGCTTCATCCATCAACATGAATCGTCCTTCTGAAGAAATATTTTTTATACTTCTATTATAGTACCCCCCGCAAATGTCAATATAAAGTTCTTAGCTTCCGAGAAAAATGCCTGGGTGAGAAATTTTTAAAATTCTGATACGATTTTAAGCGGGGCGGTCGGTGTTACGACTGCTTGGTTTCGGGATATTCTTCATAGGTGTAGAGCATGGCGTTCTTCAGCTTCTCTAGTTTCTCGTCATAGATGACCTGTGGGCAGAAGGCGAAGTCGTCGGGGCAGGCGGAAAGGCGGATGCAGTCAGCGTAGAGTGGACAATTCTCGCAAATCTCGCCGTCTTCGGGGCGGTTTCTCCAATAATCTATAACATCAGGATTTTCAACACCGGTGTAGATAGTGCCGAAGCTCTCAGTTGTAGGAGTGATGTGCTGGCACTTATAGAGCTTGCCGGTCTCGGAAATCACGATGGAAGAGTCCTTGTCCGCCATGCAGTGGCTGACTTTGATGGTGTTTCCCAGCTTGCCACGGCGAGTCAAGCCCTTCTCCCGAAGATAGCTTCTCAGCTTTTCGAGCTCGATGTAGGTCTCGTCAAGCGCGTAGTAAAGCGAATCTGCAGTCTTGCCGTCAAAAATGTAGTGGGCATAGACGCCGAACTTCTCATAAGATGAGAATCTGTCCGCAAGCAGGTCGCAGAGCTTGTGCAAATCTTCGGCGTTGTCCATGTCGAGATTCATCCGCACAGAGACGCTGATTCCAGCCTGCAAAAGCTTCTCGATATTGCCGAGAACCCGCTGAAAAGCGCTTCCTTTGGAACCCGCATACGCCTTGCGCCGGTTGTAAATCTCCTCCGTGCCGTCAAGGGTTATCTGGACGCCCTTTAGGTTCCACGACTCAACGGCTCTCTTCACGACGCTGTCGGTAATGAGATAGCCATTTGAAGTCATCGTGGAGTGATACTCGATGCCGGATTTTTTCAGCTCATCTGTGATAATATCGATGACGGAGGAGTTAAAAAGCGGCTCTCCGCCGAACCAGTGGAGCTTGATTTTCCTGCCGGCTGTCTTTTTGATGAACTCCGCCGTGTCGAGGGCGGTTTGCCGACTCATGTTGACACGCTCAAGCCCCTGCTCATAGCAATAGAAGCAACGGGCGTTGCAGTCGGTCGTCGTCAAAATAGTGTACCCGATGATGCCCTCCGGCTTGTTCATGCAAGAAACCACCGAACGAACTTCATCGATAAGATTTTTGTCATCGAGATTAGCAGGGACTATGAACCAGTGGCGTGAAAGATAGTCGAAAGGCTCGCTACCACGGATTTTGTCCACGTCCGACTCCGAAAGATTGGGCAAACGAAGAAACTCATCCTCGCCGTTTTCGACGAGAACAAGCTCCTTAGTAAAATTATTAAGCAAAAGAATATTGCCATCTCCCGCAGGGACAGCCACGCACCACGAAGCCAGGCGCACAGCCTCGTCCTGCCCGACAGCCTGCTCGCCAAGCGTTTTTGCAATTATCTCCGACGGTTCACGTATTATTTCCATGCCGTTTTTAACAATCTCCAAAGAGCGAATTAAAAGATGTTTCAGGACATGTGTACGGTGGACAAGCAGAACTGTCATCACATCCAACAACACTTAAATCAGCCTGAACATATAGGCTCTTCTCGCTGAAATAAACGAAATCCATTTCGTGAATACTGTATTCGTGAATACTGTACATGGTAAGGACCTCCTGAGTCTTATCTTCCACACTTTTGCTTTTATACCTTATAACATTTTACTCCCCCACGGGTGGGGTGTCAATATTAAAATATTTTGGCTGAAGTCGAAAAGTAAAGTGAGGATAATATATTTCAAGGCTGGCGGATACTTCTTAATTTCCATATTGTAATGAGCACGCAACTTCTATGTTTGAAGTGCAGAAAGCCTACAAATTCTGAGTTTATTGCAAGAATGGCAGAGCTTTGCAGGACAGAACAGGGAATTATAAAGATTCTGGATACATAATGGAACACAGGGAGAGCTTTATGTTACACGTCCACGGTCTATGCTCACAGTATGTTGTACTTTTTTAGAAGCTCCAGCCTGTGTTCCGCAATTTCATAACTCTCGTTAATTTCAGATAGGTTACCCATAGATGTTTCATGACGGAGGTAACGACCTACCCTTTTGAACCATTCGGGGATAACCATCCACGGTCTATCCTTAAGGTAAGGTCTCCATGCACACCATGATTTCCACGTCGGAAACAGTCGTCGGAAATATGAGCTCAACCTGCTCTTGTTACTTTTTCCCTTCTGTACTGTATCCTCAACAATTCTTCTTGCAGTGAGATGAGTTTTATTGCCATTACCAAAAATCCCTACGCTGTACATATCACTCAATAGCTCTTCCGGGCACACAGGCTGGTAACGCTGTAAAAGCTTAAAGCCAAGATAATGATTACCTATCTCAACTAAGTCAGCCATGAACCCAGATGCGCCAATATCAATCAAGCCTTTCTCTGCATATGACCAATCAATCCGTTCTCCGTACTTTTCAACAAACAGTAAAATGTCTAGCATCATCCTTATTCCGAAACCGCCAGTGGTAAAGTGTTTAAAAGTATGAAAAGCAAGAAACAGAAAATGGTCTGTAGGTGTCATTGTTCTCACAGGCACACCTTTTATGTCAACCGTCTCTTCACTTTGGAACACGTTTCTAAACCAGTCGTTCATTTTTTGCCGAATTGATGAAGATGTCCCAAACGGATTCAAATGCAATTCCACCGTCAATTCATCGTTATAAAACGTAACTTCATGGACAACTGTCATATTCTTATCTGGATTGGCATCTTTCCGATAACCGCATGACTCCAGAACAGCCACCGCCTTAGCATAGTCTCTCTTCTCTATCAGAATATCCTCGTCACCGGATGGGCGGAAATCGGCTCTTTCTCCGTAAAGATCACGACAGATAATTCCTTTCATGGTAATCGGTGATAAACCGGCAGACAGGAAAGATTTATATAGTGAAAGGAACGCATCCGTTTTTTGCATTTGAGCAGTCATCGATGCTGCTGCGGCTACAAAGTATTCCAGATGGGAATCATCGAATGATGTGAAAGAAGGATATGCAGTTGCAGCATCATATACGAGCGGAAAGAGATTTTGCTTTTTTGCTATGTCAAACACAGCCGCCCAGTCCGCCTTAAGATCTGTTATTTTATCTTCCGGATGCAACGCATCCCTTAAAATTGCAAGAAACGATTTTTCAATTTCCGTCATCCGTCGCATCCTCCTTTCTCATAACGACAACGATATTTTTCTCCCTAATTCTACATCTATACTATCTGGTACAAAACCATTAAGTCCAGATGCCGGATAAAATGTAATTTCCCCAAAATAAGGGCGTTTCTGAATTTCATAAAAATCAATGCGAGCAAACGGGATATCCTTCGACAGTTTTCTTGACAGACTCAGCATTTCATCGAAACAATACGGTTTTTCTATTGGAATAACGGAATTAGGTGTATTTGGTCTTGCTATATTTTGATGAGTCCAATTATTATCAAAAAAATCCTCATGTAATCCCTGCTCGCTAAATCTATCGCTACATACAAGCGTAAGTTCCGGCTCGCCGTTAAAACAGAAAAGTTTATAGTCTTTTAACTCGCTAGATTTTTTCGGAATAGTGCTTTTATGAATCCAAATGCAAGCATTCTCCGAAAAATTAACCACTACCCCCCCACGCAATCAGGCAATTTAATCCAATCTCCTAATTTATAATCCCAATCTTCCGGCTTGAATTCTTCCATTCCATTGCCCGGATAAAATGTTAATTCTCCAAAATAAAGATGCCCATCAACCTCGTAAAAATCAACACGCACAAAAGGTATATCCTTCGACAGTTTCTCTGCGAAATCTATCATAGCATAGTATTGTTTTGGCATTTCAATATTTTCCGCAGAGGATGGGTAATGGCGAGTAAACGGCATCTTTCTCCACTCACGATCATAGAAGGTAACTTTTAAACCGTCTTCCGAGAACCGATCAGAACAAACAAAAGAACAATAAACTCTGCCACCAAAACACATAAACTTATAATCCTTCAAACTATTGTCTTTTTGCTCATCCGCCGATTCTTCGTGAATCCATAAAATATAACCATTACTTGCTATCAAGTACCCCCCCGCATTATCAGGAAGCTTAATCCATTCGCCGAATTTTTCATCCCATTCTTCCGGATGGAACTGCGTTAAACCGGAATTATGAAAAAATGTCATTTCTCCGAAATATATTTGACCATCGACGTCATAAAAATCCACTCTTACATTTGGAATGCCTTGTGAAAGTTTTTCTGCTAATTTTTTCATACGTTCAAACGAATCAGGTCGTTTAATCTCCGAGTCTGAATTAGGATGTGCATTCCAAAAAGGTAATTTTTGAAATTGCATGTCATAAAAATTCCATTTCATTTCTTCGGTTGTTGACTGGCGATCCATAGCAATATACATTGCTTTAGCAAATCCATCGAAACAGAATAACTTATAATCCTTTAGTTCATATCCTGATTCATCGACCATATATTTCTCAGCAATTATTTTTCTGGGTACATCTTTGTACGGCCATTCCCTGTTGGTAATATAGTAATCTTCATTTAATCCTTCTTGAAGCCCTCTCTTAACCGCTTCGATATCCAATTTGCTTTTGTCAGTACAAATACACATGCCACGACCAGAGTTATGATTACACTTCAGTACAAATTGATTTGGTAACAAATCAAAATCTATTTCATCGGGACTATCCCATACCCCAAGCGTCGGAATTATGTACTCTTCTCCAATGATATTTGCAACATACTTTTTGGCTTCGTATTTGTCGACCATTGTAGTGTATATGGGCTTGCGGTCGTATAACTTCAGCCATTGCAATTTTTCATTGAAGGTTTGTGGATTCTTCAGATTAAGCTTCTTCCCCATCATCACTCTGAATTTTAATGATAAGTACATCTTATCCGGCATCCAATCCATTAGATGCAAATAATCCAGTTTTCTGTAGCATTTAATAAAAAACTGATTCATTGATTTAGTCCTTTCTAAAGTTAAACGTATGATTGGGCTTTACCTAATATCAAAGCCTTATCTTCTCCTATTTCAAACACAATCATAATATTTTTAATAATATCTTCACATCCAAGACCTCAGCTGACTATGTCCATGCCAAAGAGGAACTGTACCATATTAATTTTTCGTGGAAATGTTCAACTTTCGCCTCGATTTCCACTTATATTTTCCAACAATGATTGGGCAAAACCTGCTACAAATTACACCAAAGATAGTTGCGACTGTAACAGCGAATACCGTGTAAATAATCGCTTGTACCCATGTACCCCCACACGATCTGAAGAAACTTTTTCAACCATCCAATCACTATTCCGTGAAGCAGATAAATAACCAATGTGTTTTGTCCAATCTGAATAATCCAATTAGGAATTTTAACCTTTCTTGATAATCCTTCAAAAATCCTCACCAACGCATAATTTCCACACAGAACCATTCCAAACGAAATCACATAGTTGTAATATTGATTTCTGTTTACATCCAGATTTACTCCCGGATAATACACACAGGTTACTAATCCGAAGACAATATATATCATCGTAGCGATTCCTACCGTCCACCAAGGAAGCGATAAAACTTTATCTTTATATTTTTTCAGCAAAACTCCAAATGCCAAATATATCTGAACGGTCAATGCTGTATTGAACTTAGCAAAGCCCGCTATTCCAAAATATCCAAGCACAAGACTAATTCCTCCAACAGCAAAAAGGCAAATGATTCTTAAATCGAACCGATTTACATATTTAGAAACAAGGAACAAAACGGTATATGCAATCATATAGCATATCATATACCAGTTAGCACTTCCTGAAATCATACTATATATGAGACTCAATATAGATTCAAAATCACCTTTATAACAATAAACAATAATATTATATGATATACTTAATGTGAGCCATGGAACTAAAATTCTGAAAAACAGGTACTGAAACATCTCACGAATACTTCCTGATTTTATCTTGAAGAAATATCCGGTCAAAATAAAGAATAGCGGCATTTGTATTGGCGTCATGAACACAAAGAAGGGTGTCCCATATTCAGGCATCTGATGACCTAATACCACCAGAATAGCTGCCAAAGCTCTTAACGCATCTAGCCATTCGATACGACCTGCTTTAGTCGAATCCATATTCTCTGCTTTCATACTTGCACCTCATTTACTGCCAATCAAAAATCTGGTTACTTTGGTCTTGGACATCAGAACCGCAAACACAGTAGAAACTCCAAATGCCAAAACAAAATTTATCGCCACCAAGGCAATCGGTGGTACAAGCCCATTAAACCAGCCAATTGTGAAGTAAATCAGTTGCTGATGCACCAAATAAATAGCCATGCTGTGTTTTGAAAAGAAGCCGACCACTTTACTTCTACCGCAGTGTTCTGAAATTCTCTGTAAGATTATAAATGCCATAACAGCACCGACTATGTGCAGTAAAGCACTTACGCCGAATCTCATAGCGGACCAGAATAGTCCGGAATAATCGCTTATCAATTGATTTACAGCAAACAGTGCCAAGTCAGCAGCCAAGTATACGACAGAAGGAATGCGATATAGCCAATCCCACTTGTATTTTCTCAATAAAAACCCTATGTAGAAAAACAGCACATACATCAATGCGGTTTTGAACATATATAGATTGGGGATAACCTCTACCTTAAATAACAACCAACCAGTGAAATAGAACAAGCAAACAATTACAGTTCCCACAAAAGGATGCTTGTCCGCAAACTTTGAAATAGTCCAAAACAGCACGAACACCCAAAACAGCATCAGTAAATACCAAAGCTGACCCGGATTAACGCCAAGAACGAATTTTGAAACGACTCCCCCCGTTCCGTAAAAGTAACAATAAACCGGTGCAACCCATATTGTACACATAAATACATATGGCACTAGCAGTCTTTTAGCCTTATTCGCCACAAACGGAAGATAATCGGCATACCTTCCTTTCTCAATTCTCATGTAGTAGAACACATAGCCGGAAACTAATGTAAAAGCATAAATATGAAAACTATTAAGCCATTCTGCAATTATACCGAGATAAGGTGCTTCTTCAACAGGAGAAAAAGGGCTCCACCCCCCCACACTATACAGTGCCATGCTATGATAAAGAACAATGCAAAGCATTAAGAACGCCCTTACCGAATTACAATTTTCCAATTCCCTAGTTTTATCCATGAGGATGCCCCCGCACCTTGTTATTTTGCCCGAGCGAATAACTCACCCGCTAAAAAGAATTCCTACTCTCCTATTTGTTTCTTTTTAGCCTATCCTTTATTAAACGTAAGCCATCACAACATATCTTTCTGTAGAAAATAATATTGAGAACAGCTATTACCACAAAACATATAACTGCAACCTCTACCGCCATTATTATCCACGACAGATAAGAAACTGAGTTCATTGAAATCCAAGAGACAGCAAAGAAACAGCAAGCAACACATGCAACATCAACTAAAATATGCTTTATAAAGATGTGCAAAGGTCTTTCGAGCAGATTTTTCGATACATACCATGCCATCCATACTGTCTGATAAACCATGGCGACAAGTGTTCCAATTGCAACTCCTACCAGTCCGAAATTAATAACAGCAACAACAGAAATCACTATATTGATACTTGCGGCAAATATGTAATTTTTCTGCGTTTGTTTATAATGTCCTGCCGCTAAAATCATACTGTTATATGGAATTCTCAAACAATGACAAGCATTTGCCGCTGTAATAATATAAGCAAATACAGGTTGAATATAGTTGACGTCAGTTACTCCGCTCGTGTAAACTTCAACAAAGGGGATAATCAAAACCCCACAACAACAAAAGATAAAAACGGTAGCCGTATGTAAAGCCCACTCAAATAACGAGAAGAAATCAGAAAGTTTCTTCGTTTCTTTTTTTGCCCATAATTCTCCCAAAAGAGCATGTACGCCTTGTGTGGATGATGTAAACAAGTTCTTTACGTTATATACAACCATGTGGTAAACAGAGTATATAGAAACATTACTCAATGTTGAAAATATAGTAAGTACTATATTATCAGTTCCGTCGAGAACCACCGCAGAGATGTGTTGTGCCAACCCATTCCATTTTTGCTTAATTGGTTCTCCGGTGTACTCTATCTTTCTGTCGATATGATAGTGCTTGTTGACGTAAAGCCTCAAAACAAGTGGTCTGAACAGATAAATAATTGATGTTGTCAGTTTGACCATATGGATAGATGCACCATATTTAATCAAAATACAACATGCTACAGTGTTGACAATCAGGGTGATTGTTTGGGTATTATACTGTATATATCCTCTTTGGCTTGCGGTTAGGAACAGTCTATCTACCACTCCAAAATAGTATTGGGCAAAAGAGCTGACGCTCAGAGCAACAATCATTGTTGCAGTGTAAACCCATCCGAAACTTTGGTCTACTAGAAAAGGATAGAAAACCACGAGAACAGCGACATATACCACTAATATCATTGCGATTTTTCTGAAGAACTTTTGCCCTGAATGGACTATTTTGCTTATTTCTACAAAATCATTTTCGGCTATCGGCTTATACAATGAAGATTGAATTACAGCACCTACGCCAAGCTCCAAGAATCCGATAATTGAAAGAAACTGGGTAATAGAGTTTACAAGCCCGTTTACTTCAGAGCCATAGGTATTCAAAATAATACGTGGCAAAATAAAGCCACATATAACGGTGGTAATCTGAAATATCAATGACGAGCCAGAGTTCAAAAATAGCTTTTTAGATCTACTATATTCCTTGTTCAACTAATGTCTTCCTCCCTATTTGTCTGTCGAATCAATGCGCATGGTTGTTATTCATTAGTCTCTTTGTCTTTGAGATGTAGTAAATTAGTATGCATAAACGCCAATGATAAGATAATAATGTATATATAATGGTAGTAGGATATGGAGGAATACTCAAAGATTATATACCTTATCATTATCACAAAAAACAGTTTTGACAACAAGTTAGAAGAATGCTTTTTCCACTCCGTTCTGATTGTCGGAATATACTTTCTATAGTAAATTGCAAAGCCCACTATGCCATAATCAGCTAATATTTCTGTGTAATTGCAATGACTATATACTTCCTTATTGTATTCTGTAAAACGATTGATATAGTATGCGAAATTATCATATCCCCATCCAAGCAAAGGCTTTTGCATAAACATTTCTATGCCTACAAATCTATACAGATTTCTATCAATTGTACTCTGATCCTGATCTAAGACGCCTATCATTTCCAAAAGTCTTTCTCCAATTGTATTGTAAAAATATTCATTATTTAGTATAAAGTAGAATCCGAGGCAAAGAACAATAGCAATTATTACAATGTTTCGCATTGTTTTCGTTGCGCTTCCGCTTAACAGATAGTAAAGGCAGAACAACACTACAAGTGATAAAAGTGCGCCTCTTGACCCGGTAAGTAAAGTAATAGCTGCAAACCAGACTAAGGCAAAAATATACTTTTGTTGCCCATACTTTTGGTAGAAATACAGACAAATCAAGGCAAACATTGCACATGCGTATCCGGTAAAGTTACGGAACTGTCCGGTTATGCCGCCCATTTGAGTTGTTCCCCATGTAGATATAGGAGACGTGAACAGGAATATAACACTGAAATATATCATTCCTACCATGACAGATTTGAGCAAATCCTCAATATCCTCTTCAGAGCGGACATAATAACACATCGTCAGCGAAACTGCCAAGGCACGTCCCATCTGATAAAATGCAGTAGAATCGGCTGTCCTGTCTACGTACGCCCACCTATTTGACAGGTATACAAATATAAAGAACAATAAATACCATGTGGCAATTGTAATCAGATTTTTAAGAGCTACCTTATCTATCCCATTCCTAAGCACATCAAAAAGCGTGATTCCTATAACCAAAAACCAGAACACGGTTTTCATATACGGTATAGACGAATGAGCCATCGATATTCCCGTATATGCTGCGAGAGAAATCATATACAATGTTCTTGTTGAAACAGTCAAGCTCATAATAACACTTACACCTTCATTATCTATTTAAAACGAAATCAAACACATCTTGCCAACTATCAAGTATATTCTCCAATGAGCACCATTTACTGATGGTGCTTCTTGCATTTTTCCCTATTTCCTGTGCTTTCAGCTGATCAAGTGCCACAAAATTGATTGCGTTTTTCATTTCATCTATATCATTTACCGGAACTAAAATGCCATTTGTACCGGTTTGAATTAATTGTGCCGGACCGGTTGGGCAATTAGTAGAAATGCAAGGCAATCCGGTTGCCATAGCTTCAATCAAAGCATTTGGCATTCCTTCGTAATCCGATGACAGAATAAACAAATCTGCCTTGCTCAACACATCAATCGGATTATTCGTCCTTCCCTTCAGCAAGACTTTTTCCTTCATTCCCAATCGCTCTATCAGATTCTCTAAATTTGTTTTCTCACTACCTTCGCCGTAAATTTCCAACACCAGATTATCATTATTACTTAAAGCGAAAGCATTGACGAGCATTGCGTGGTTTTTCTGACTTTCAAGTCGTCCAAGAGTAACAGCCCTACGCACAGCCCTATATTCTCTGTTTACGGAAAGGAATTCTTCTGAAACAGGGTTGTAAATTATTTGTGAATTCAATTTGTACTTATCAAAATATTTTTTCTGTTCTTCCGTCTGAAATACACAAAAGTCAGCCTTTTTTACGAAGAAATCTCTTCTCATTCGCCCAAATTTGCTGTCAGGATATACCCAAGGATTATTTCTTACGGTGTTGATGAACCTGGTCTTCAGACCAAGCGAAGCAAAACAGGCATCTTCCGCAGGAATTGGGGAGAATGGAACGACTATATCTATCTCGTTTTCCTTCATTAGCCTATGAAGATTGCTAATCCTCTTTATCTTTCCAATAGGTGCAAACTTTTTGCTATCCCCATATACAGAAATCTTTACTTTGTCTGAGATTGGATACTCGTCATCTGTTCGCTTGAGAAGATAAATATATATACTGTGACCTCTTTCAGCCAACCCGGATGAGATTCGTGCTAGTGCCTGTTCAGCTCCGCCACCTCTGATTGAACTGATAACAAACGCTATTTTCATACCAATCACCTTAATTTCATGTCTCAACCGCATATCTGCCTATGTGATACACCAAATCATCATAGGCTTTCAAACAAATTGACCCACTTATTCTTTATAACTTCCACACTAAAACATTCAGCCTTTTTTGAAGCCGCTTTTCCCATATTCTTTCTGAGAGAAATGTTGTCAGCGATTTTTTCCATTGCTTGTGCATATGCATTAACGTCAAACTGAGGCACTATGATACCTTCTTTTCCATCATCCACAAGAGGAATCATTGCAGTAATATCAAATGCCACTACCGGCAGTCCTACTTCAAGTGCCTCCAATACGACCATCGGCATGCCTTCCCATCTTGACGATAAAAGCAATGCGGAGCTGTCAAGCATTTCTGCATCAATAGTTTCCGAGACTCCTCTAAGCGTGATTTGACCTTCTAACCCGGAATTACAAATCATGCTCTGTAATGAATCATAATCCTCGCCTTCCCCGAAAATATCTAATTCCCACCCATGAGTATTTTGGGTAAATATTCGAAAGGCATCAATTAACATATCAAACCCCTTTGCCTTTCTAAGCGCTCCGACAGCTATAAATCTCTTTCTGTTTAACTCCGCTTTTTTCTGGCTTACAAAGCTTTTGGGATTATATATCGTTGTTGCCTTAATATTTTTCTTTTCAAGATACTGTTGCTCATCATATTCATTAAGAACAACATAGGCGTCCAGTTTGGGCAAATATGTATCGAATAAATAATCTTGATTCCAATAATAATCTCCTTTTGTTTCAATATATGCGGCATAAGAGTTGTGTTGCCAGCCTACTGTTTTTGCTTTGATTCTGTCCGCAATACTTCCCAATATGTATGCACCTTTGGCTTGAACACCGACTACGACATCAAAATCGTTTTCATTGATAAACTCAGCCCAAATATTCTGCATATGACGTGGCAGATAAATCCAATTATACAGTGCCGGTGAATTGATTTTCCTGACAATATCAGTCTGCTGATTAATTTTGTGTGCCGCTCGTCTGATGTAACATTTTCCGTATATAGGTTTCCAAAATACCACGTTTACCTTATCGGATAATTTATACATATCCCGATTAACTTCGTTCGGATTTTCAAATGTTACAACCGTAACATCGTTATCTTTAGCCAGCTCAGATGCCAAACATGATAAAACTCTACTTATACCGTTTGCACCGAATAATTTTGTATTAAAAAAACATATCTTCATTTTATCTCACCCGCTACAATATGGATATTCGTTTTCACTTCAGCATGTTCACTGTCTTTTTGTCCCTTTAACAGCAAACAACACGTCAGCTTTTCTTCGCCATATGATTCCGAAAATGTCCCTGTGTATATTTCCAAGCTATCTATTCCTTCAAATATTATTTCGATAGTCTGATTTCCGGTATGCGCTTCTATAGCATTTGAGCGAATCTGATGTAGCGTTACAGTGTCAGCGAATACATAGTTCGCTGAAAATTCGCCTCTATAACTTCCCTCAATGGAATCACGGACAGAAAGACTGTCTGAAACTATAAATTCTCTGGTAACATTGCAACCCGCTTTTTTTGCATATCCAAAATGAGTACAGTTTATTTCCGCTTGTGACTCAAATACCCCGGAGGTATGCCTGCACTTTGTATCGTTGTCCATCTTAAACGGCGTCTCAATTCTGATTCTATTTTGCTCAATGCCGTCCAAAGCAATGCAATTGTGCATTTCAGTACTTCTGTATCTGTGTCTCTTCTCTAAATCACGCTCATATACACAGCTTCCCGGGTCAATTATAAATGGATTTCCACCAACATCAAGGACAAACGATGTCTGGTCATTATGACCATGACCGCCTCGTCCACGTCTGCCGATAGTTCCCGTATGAATTAACAGCTTATATTTTTCATTTTCGCAGTATACATATCCGCCTTCTGTGTAATCCGTCAGGGTGATTGGCTCCTTGCGTGTTGGTTCAGCTGCTTTCTCTTTTCCGATTGTGCAAGTACATAGAAATGAATACTCATTAATTGAATCTGCTGAATTTCCTAACACATAATTTGCAAAATCAACGACTTCTTTCCTGAACGTACCAGTGCCATTCAAATCGAGGACTCGCTCACTGTCATTATCTCCGATTATCGGATAACGCTGAAAGCTCAACAATTTTTCAGAAAAGGACACCATCTGATTTAAGCGAGAGATGCATTGCGGCTTTATAGTTTGTATTAAATTTCCGTCTGTCGCCAATCCAATTGTAAAAAGTTCAAGTACAAGTCCGTGATAAGCTGTGCTTGCTTCATGCTCTACGCCATCCGGCAAAATTTGGAATAAGATTTCTTTTTGAAATTGTTTTTTGGCAAAATTGTAAATCTTACGGGCAACTGAATCCTGCGGAAATACTTGTGAAAGCATCTTTAATCCCACAATGTCGGCAACAAAATGATTTTCTCTCACAAAGCCATATTCCAGATTGTCATATATGAAAAGCATATGAGTATACAGCAACTTTGAATATGGCTGAAACTGCTTCTCAAAATCACTGCAGAAGGACGCAAAAATCGATGCGGCTACGACTATGTTGATTGCTCGAAGTGCCACATCTATCGTACAGCACCAATTCACTCCGTACCCGACCGGATTATGCACCATCCAGTCATCTAACAGTTCAAAGAAAGCTTCCTTATACTTATTCTCATTCGTAATTGCGTACGCTTGCGCCAGTGTTACCAGAAAATGAGAACAGCTTAATTCCCACGCATACTTTATATCATTATGATTTTCTACTGTTCCCTGAGGGCATAGTCCCCTTACGTCTTTATAGTAAATAAGAGACCAATTATACCCTGTCTTTGGATCTTCGCTCCACTTCCCTTTGATTTCTGACGTTTCCACGTCAAATACTATCGTGTGTCCGTCGCAGATTTTGTTCGCTCTTTCAGTAATATCTGCCGAGAGTCCACTGTTATAAAATACCTCGTTAAACTTATCTCCAGAAATCCCGAGAAAACATAATTTCAAGTTATCGGGCGTTGTCTGATATTCATTGATTCGGTTCTTTTTCGGAAAATAAGTATGGTTCACGTAATGCACCCAGTATGTTGGCTCTGTACTTATCAGAACCTCCTTATACCCTATCAGTTTTTTGATTATATTCAGCATTCCTCATTCAACCCCATCTTCTGCCTAAGTCGTAAACTAATCTTTGCTACTTGCAGGCGTAATGGATTGCATCAATAAATCCCTGATACATCTTGTCTATACTTACTTCTTTCTCATACTCTTTCTGACATTCATCTTTCATTGTCTCCAGTAACTTTCTATCCGAAGCCAATCTGAGCAATGTTTCTTTATATTCTTCTTCAGAATTCAGAATAAAACCTGTCTTGCCATCTTTAACGTAATATATTTCAGGAGGTTGATAGCCTTTCATGGTCACAATCGGAAGATTCCAGAATATAGCCTCGTTAATTCCTAGTCCACAGTTTACCGGGATACTGAAAATATCCCCCATCGCCCATACTTCATCTCCCTCTTCTCCATATTTCTGACCTAAATAATATAGATTTGAGGCTGATTTGAATTTCTTTTCAAGCTCTGGTGTCATTCCTGCGCCCATAGCTACAACTGCAATATTTGGGACCCCAGATAATATATCAAGCAAGACTTCTATATGTTTGTCCTTTCTCATCCTGCTTATATAAAGCACCACTGTTTCTTCTTTTATCTTGTATTTTTCTTTCAAAGCTTTTTTATCATATTTACTTTTATCTATATCTGTGCAATTCACGGTATTCCATGCGACAAACAGCTTTTCCTGATTCTTCTTAGTGAAGTTTCTATGCGTCTCCGATGTGTATGTAATAAGTGCATCACACATATTATGCATATGATGATATACTGCATTCTTCCACCTGCTATCGGGATCTGTATCACTAGTGCCCTTGTTCCAAAAAATCACCGGAATTTTATGGAGTCTGCAATAGTAAATGACAGGGAGCTGTACTACATCCTTCAAGTGTAAAAAGACAATAACAGCATCCGGCTTAATTCTTTTAATTTCCCGCAGATATGATAAGACTGAAAATTTCTGAGTATGTGCTGTAAATTTTAGTTCATAATCGACTTGCTGATATTCCGGGGCAAGAACATGAAATTCATAACCATCATCATGAAATCTATCCGAAAAGTAATTATAAACTTTTTGCCTATAATGAAACACATAGTTTGACACGAGCAAAATTTTTTTCATTCCTACAATCCCCATTTAATCAAACCTTCCAGTAAAGAACTTCTCATACCCTTCCAACAGTGCCTTACTGGTATGTTCCCAACTCAACTCATTCACTACTCGGTTTCTGCCGTATTCACCCATGTACTTGCGTTTTTCTGGGTCATTCAGCAGTTCTGTAATCTTCTTTGCCATATCTTCGGCATCGTTATTCTTAGCATACAACGATGCTTCCTGGGCGGAGTATCTTCCTTCGGTAAGGTCGAACTGAACAATTGCCTTCCCAAGAGCCATATATTCAAGAATCTTGTTCATGGTACTCTTATCATTCATGCTGTTATATGTATCGCTATTGACGCATACATCAGCAGTGTTCAAGTACTCCAGTAACTGCTGATCCGGCGCTCGTCCTGTGAATTCAACGCAATCATCGAGTCCCATTTCATGAGCTTGCTGTTTTAATGCCTCGAGATGCGGACCACCGCCGACAATGCCCCAGAAAACATTATTCTCATGCTCTTTAATATACTTAGCCGCTTCCAGCAAGTATTCAACACCTTCCTGCTGTCCAATTACACCAACGTAGCCAACCATGTACTTATAACCGCGCTTGATGCTTTCAACAGGCGGTATGATTTTCATTCTTTCAAGCTTCGGACCACTACGGAGAACGATTACCTTTTCAGGATTCATTTTTCCTCGCTCGATAGCAATCTTTTTGTAGCTCTCGTTTGTAACAAAAGCAAATGTACAATGCTTATAGGTCTGGCGTTCAAGCCAAATCTGGCTGAAATACAGCGGTCCACTTGTCTTCCCGAACTTCGCTTCAAAAAGCTCCGGGCAGATGTCGTGATGGTCAAACACATACTTCACTCCGTATTTTCTGAAGTGCTTTGCCACCAAATAGATGTCATCCGGCGGATTGCAACCATGAATCACATCAAATCCGATTTCCTTATGCACAAGCTTTGCAAGTCGAAGCTCCTCACGCAAAGCTCTCGTATACTCTTTCAAATAGCCGACAGCACCATTGCCTTCTTCAGGCAAATCGTGTCGGAAGATATGAACACCGTCCAATATTTCTTGCTCTTCGGTGTAGCCCTTACCCTTTGGGCAAATAACCGAAACTGTATACCCGTTAGCCACCAGTGTCGTAGCCTCCTGCCATACTCGTGTGTCGAATGGAACAGGTAGGTTCTCGACGATTATCAATACCTTTCGACTAGCAGTGCTCATACTATCTCTCCTCAATCTTTATCCCAACTTGTAATTTATCCGCCATTGTGCTGATGTTAATGCATTTTGTGGTCCCATATACCCCATAACTTCTCGAATAAGGCTTATCAACAAACTTTATGTCACACTCTTTTTCACAGCAAATATTCATTACTACTGCAACATTTTCTGCTGAGATGCAGACTTTATTTCTTGATAGTGTGACATCTATGCCCGGAGCCAAGAGAAAGTTTACAACCATATCTGACTCCGCTGTCAATTCATCAGCAATAATCAGTTCATTTTTTTCGTTGAAAGTGTAAGTTCTTGTGTGTATTACAGGTGAATATCCGTTATGGCTCGCCTTAACTTTTACACTTTCTGGAGTTTCTGCCTCTTCAACCAGCTTACACTCAGCTCTTTTTCCCCACAAAAAAGCTCCGAGCATTTCTGACTGATCTTTTCCATCGATACACACTGTGTTGTGATTCTCTGTTCGCCGAAATGCATTTCTATTTTCTATATCACAATGGTATATGTATGTGCCGGGGTCTACGAAGATAGGCTGTCCATCAACATACATCTGAAAGCTCAGTGCATCCGCATGACCGTGAGCAGCGATACTTCCGAATCCAAGTGCTGCATGGTCGATTCCTATCAGAATCCTCTCATCTTCACTACGAAGAATTGTGTTGCCACCTTCTTTGTAACAGGTACATTTCTTTGGAGTGTACCTATTCTTTTTGCATGCTTCTGCTCTTTCTTCTGTAAACAGCCAGTTCAGATTTTCACAGCATACGCTTACATCAGTATACTCAGTATCGAGCAAACAGCTCATCAGACCAAGCACGTACTTGTAATGGTTATAGCCTCCACATAAGTCGAGAATTTTTCCCTCGTCATTATCGCCGAACTCGATGACTTCACCATGTTTTCCTACACAAGTAGCTAGGTATTCTGACATCTTAGGAAGCCATGTATACCAACTTTCTGGAACACTTATGCCATTTTTCAGGAGCAACCTCATCAGCAATCCAACTGCTTCCATATAAAAAGACTGATAATGGAGAGAAAGCTCTTTGTTAATTCCGTCCGAATAGTTCTGAAGTGGAAATTCCCTCGTCAGAATAGAAACCGCCAAGTCAATCCATTTTTGATTGCCAAACAGCACGCCACTCTGACCTATTGCATACGCCTCAACAATCAGATGATTATTTGCTGATGAATACCGTGAATAGTGATTCTCAATGTATGCTGTCATGTTCAATATTCCGGTCTGCAGCTGTGTGAGAATTTCTTTTGGCACGTCATTCGACTTTGCAAGGAAGCAATATGTATAGCACCAGTTACTGCAACGGATAGCAATCTCCATGATGCTTGTCCACGAGATGCCCCACAGGAATGGATTTTTCTGATTCCAATCCTCAAAGAGCATAATCAGCTCATTCAAATACTTCTTATCACCTGATGCGTAGTAATCTTTGGCAAGCAATGCAAACTGAAAATGCCTGTTCAATTCCCAATTGGTGCGGGCATCGCCGATGTCGTCTCTCTGCTTGTATTCAAGAGAATAGGAAAAAGTGTCCGACCACTCATTTTCCGTCTGAAACCCTGCCGACCAAGCTTTCTTATACTCTTCATATTCATAGCCACCGAGAAGCGGAATAGAAGCTGATAAGGAATAGTCTCGGTTATCGAGATTCAAATGCATTTTATCTGCATCTAAACTCATGCCCTCTAATTTCTTGTCAAACAGTTCATCTACAACTGAGCATTTGTTAGAGCGGAATCGCTTTTCTTCGCTTTTCTGTATTCGTTTTTGAGATAACCGCCATGCAACTTCTGGCAAACTCATCGCTTTCAAACGTCGCATTAGCCAAGCAATATCCGCCATCTTTATCTCTCCTTGAGTCATTCGCTCGACTCAACTGCGTAATTAAATTTCACAGGTTTAGCAGGCATACCAACGGCAGTACAGTTACTTGGCAGATCATGAAGCACGACAGCGTTTGCACCAATTTTTACATTATCACCTATTACTATTTTGCCGATTAATACAGCTCCTGCTCCTATCTGGACATTGTTTCCAATTACAGGCGCACCTTCATCATTAGCAGCAATTGTTACATGCTGTCTAATCCTACAATTCTCACCTATAAGAGCTCTCTTATTAATTACAACACCCAACCCATGGTATGTAATAAAAGTTCCTTTTCCTATGTCTGCCTGGTAAGGTATTACCCCCCCCACGCAACGGATTGAAATCTTTATTATCATAGCCAATGGAGTTAATTTATGTAGGTAAAGCCATCTTTCAGCTCGGTATAATCGCATAATACCACTCATGTTTAACCCTTCTTTCTATGTTTCAAAGCCTTTAAACAACTCGGTTAATGTAGTTCTCAGTTGCATTATCTTTTCTGTGTATGTAACACGGATTTCCAATAACGATTGAATGATCCGGAATATCACAGTTCACAAATGAATTTGGAGCAATCATTACATCATTTCCGATTTTTATATTGCCAACAACAGTCGCATTAATTCCTATCCACACCTTATCTCCTATAACAGGGGCACCCTTTCTTTCTCCCCTGTTTTCTCGCCCTACAGTAACTCCCTTGTGCAAATTGCAATTATCGCCAATTATCGCATAAGGAGAAACTGTAATATTGTAAGGGTGTCCTAGGTATAATCCTCTGCCAATATGAGGACTATCGATTTCCAAACCATATTTTATTCTTATATTTCTTCTGACAGCTTTAAAGAAAATCACAAACTTTCCTTCAATTACCATTCTGTAGGAGAACAAATACATTAATTCGTGAGATAAAATTGTACGTATTACCCCCCCACTAAAGTAAACTCTTCTCCTGTTATTCTGTAATAGTCGTCTTTATAGTTTGTCATCCCGCACCTTCTCAGAACTCGGTCTTCGCCATATCCCTTACCAACTCATCATTCTGAGCCGGATTTTCGTTGATATTGCCCCAACTGATGCCTTCATAGTTGCCTTCGTAATCAATTTCTTTAAACTGACGTACCAGGTCAACGATTGCCTTATGAGGATACTTAGCGGGTACATCTGCAAACTCTTTTTCCTTATTGGTGATAACAAGTACATCACACTCGGAGCATACTGCATCAAGGTCATCTGTAATGATGTCATGAAGATGCGGAAGCTTTGCAGCAATAAAGTCTGCATTGGTTCCTGTCAACTGAGATACACGAACATTTTTATCATAGATATGAATTTCGTAGCCCTTGCCAAGGAGTGCCTCGGCAACATCAATAATCGGACTGCAACGAAGGTCATCTGTGCCGGACTTAAAGCTCAAACCAAGGATGCCAATCTTTCGCTTACCCTTGCTCTCGATAATGCTGATGGCGTTCTTCTTCTGAATTTCGTTACTCTGGTCAATAGCCATGATAACCGGAACGTCAACATACAAGTCATGAGCCAGTGTACGCAAAGCCTTAGAATCCTTCGGCAAGCATGAACCGCCGTAAGCGAAACCAGGCTTGAAGTAATAGGGAGAGATATTCAACTGTGTATCCTTGCAGAAAATCTCCATAACCTTGTGACTGTCAATGCCGAGACCCTTGCAGATATTACCTACCTCATTGCCGAATACAATCTTCAAGGCATGGTATGTATTGTTCACATACTTCATAATCTCGGCAACTTCGATGTCTGTGGCAATAAACTCGCCGGGGATATCCTTATACAATTCACGGAACATAGCCTCAGCCTTCTCATTATCTGTGCCAATAAGAGTAAGTGGTGGATTCAGATAATCCTGAACAGCTGTGCCCTCACGGAGAAACTCAGGATTAGATACAACTGTGAAGTCGACATTTCTCTTTTTGCCGGATGCCTCTTCAATAATCTCTCCAACTTTCTTATTGGTTCCCGGAAGAACAGTGCTACGAATTGCAACTACATGGAATGAATCCTTGTCTTTCAACGCCTCGCCTATTTCACGGGCAACTCCATATATGTAATTCAGGTTAAGATGTCCTTCTTTGCTACTTGGTGTACCAACAACGATGAAGGAAATATCCGAATTGTGGACTGCATAATGATAGTCCATCGTGGCTTCTAAGAGCCCTTTATCATGAGCTTCCTTTACGAGCTCCTCAATCTCAGCTTCGATAATTGTAGGGCGACCCTGATTGATAAGATTCACCTTATTCTCTGACACGTCGTTGCCGATTACGTGGTGACCAAGTTTTGCACAGCAAGCCGCACCAACGCATCCTACGTATCCAAGCCCAAAATAACTGATGTTCATAATATCTGTCTCCTCTGTTTTAATTTATGATTTTAGTGTAAGCAGTCTTAATGCCTGACACTTAATTTCTAAAAGTTTGCTTGCTAACTCACCTGTCGCAGATTATCTTGTCTCTTAAAGTCAGCTCATTTCCGACCTGTACTTCTATCAGACTAAGGTCAGTTTCTGCAATAATCATGTGTTTGCAACCAGCAGTTATTGTCACAACATCTCCAGGACGAACTGTCCGCTCTACACCATCACGGATCGTCCTTCCTGTTCCGGAAACTATCGTCCACACTTCATCCTTACGTTCATGGTAGTGATAGCTCATCTGATGACCGGCTTTCATTGTGTTCTTTATCGTCAGAGCTCCCGGCTGAGCATCAATCACCGTATATGTACCATACGATTTCTCTGCAAAATGAACATCGGTGCTAATAGATTCCACATAGGGTTTCATCTGACCGCTACGTTCTTTGTCGGAAACAAGGATTCCATCTGTGCTTGCGGCTACAACCATATCTTTGCAACCCATAATCAATATTGGAATATCCAACTCGTTGACCGCATTCACATTCTCGCAGGTCTCATCAAGTGTGACATTGCCTTTGACTTTATCCGACATGACTTCAGCCATCATGTTCCAACTACCGACATCCTTCCACTCACCTGAATAGCGCATTACCTGAATGGAAGGCTCTTTCTCGACTACTGCATAATCAAAAGAAATCTTCGTCAAAGTATCATACTTGGCATAAAGGTCATGGTAATCTATAAAGTCAATCATGCTGTGAGCCTTGTCAATCAGGTATCCAAGTTTGAATGCGAACACGCCGGCATTCCATAGTGCGCCTTGACTTATATACTGTTTAGCAGTTTCTTTATCTGGTTTTTCCTTGAATTCTTTTACATCGCTGATTGAATCAGTACTTTTCGGAATAACGTATCCATATTTTTTGCTTGGCACAGTTGGCTCTATTCCCATCAGGGTCAAATTAGCCGTTCCTTGTGCTACTAGAGTCTCAAGTTTATTTACTGCCATGTAGTATGTATTATCAACATACGGGTCAACAGGACAAACAGCTACCGCCTCATCCAGCCCAACTCCAAGTTCATCATGGAGATATGTTGCGGCAAGCGCAATGGCAGGGAAAGTGTCTCGCCTGCAAGGCTCTATGCATATAGAAACCTTGTCACCAAGCTGATTATGTATGGCACTTACCTGAGACTTGCTTGTGGCAATCGTCACCTTCGCCAACGGGTCAACCTCGGTAATCTGGCGGTAAACCCTCTGCACCATTGACTCGTAGTCGCCGTTATTATCTCTGAATAGCTTGATAAACTGCTTGCTTCTTATGTCATTTGACAGCGGCCATAGGCGTTTGCCGGAGCCGCCGGATAGTAATATAATGTTCACTTCTGAACTTCCTGCCTTATCTATTCTGTCAAGACTGTAGTCATCTTCAACATTCAGTTACTCCACCGTCACGCTCTTTGCCAGATTCCTGGGCTTATCCACATCGAGTCCTCTTGCAACGCTTACGTAGTAGCCCATCAGTTGGAGCGGGATTACTGCGAGGCTGGTTGCAAAATGGGGATCGGTCTTGGGAATATAAACCACGAAATTGGCTGTATCTTCTATCTCATAATTTCCACTGCTCACGAGCCCCATCAGGTATGCTCCACGGCTCTTGACTTCGACCATGTTGCTGACTGTTTTCTCGTAAAGCTTTGGCTGTGTGAGAACTCCGATAACGAGTGTGCCGTCTTCTATCAGACTTATTGTTCCATGCTTCAGTTCGCCTGCGGCATACGCTTCAGAATGTATGTAGCTTATCTCCTTCATTTTGAGACTGCCTTCCAGGCAGATTGCGTAGTCAATTCCTCTTCCGATGAAGAAGATGTCTTTGGCGTTTGCAAACTTTGCGGCGAACCACTGCAAGCGTTCCTTATCATCTAAAATCTTCTCTATCTTCTGTGGGAGAGATTCAAGCTCCGCAATTAACTCGGCGTACTGCTTTTCATCAATCCTTCCACGGACGGATCCAAACTGGATAGCCAGAAGATAGGATGCGATTAACTGGGTGCTGTAGGCTTTAGTGGTAGCGACGGCAATTTCGGGTCCTGCAAGTGTGTAGAAGACACAGTCGGCTTCTCTTGCTATTGAACTTCCGACAACATTGACGATTGCCAGAGTCTTGATGCCTCTGCTCTTTGCTTCACGCAAAGCCGCAAGCGTGTCTGCCGTCTCTCCAGACTGACTGATTACAATAACGAGCCCGTTTTCATCAAGCATCGGATCTCTGTATCTGAACTCGGAAGCCAGTTCAACACGAACAGGTATCCTTGCAAGGTCTTCGATTACGTACTGTGCGGCTACTCCGACATGATAGGCTGAACCGCAGGCAACGATATATATCTGAGAAATGTTCTTTATCTCTTCTTCGCTTAGTCCTACTGAAGACAGGTCGATTTTGCCGCTGTTCTCGACTGAATGAAGTGTATCTGCAACAGCTCTCGGCTGTTCGTGGATTTCCTTCATCATGAAGTGCTGGAATCCACCTTTTTCTGCCGCTTGAGCGTCCCAGGTGATTTCTGTAGGCTCTTTCGCCACTTCGTCTCCATCGAGATTGAAGAAAGTAACTGCACCCTTTGTGAGGTGCGCCATTTCGAGATTATCGATATAGTAGACCGAGCGTGTGTACTTCAGAATTGCAGGAACATCAGATGCAAGGTAGGTAGCTTCGCCATCAGCGCCTATAATCATTGGGCTGTCTTTACGAGCTACATAAATTTCGTCCGGGTAGTCTTTGAACATCACCGCAAGTGCATACGAACCACGGACACGAACCATTGTCTTGGCAATTGCGTCAATCGGTCCAACCTGGTATTTCTTGTAGTAATAGTCCACGAGCTTTGTCAGGACTTCGGTATCTGTCTGCGAATAGAATGTATAGCCTTTTCTCAGGAGCTTATCCTTCAGCTCCTGGTAGTTCTCGATAATGCCGTTATGTACTGCAACCACATTTCCGTCATCAGAACGATGCGGGTGCGCATTGATTTCACTCGGCTCACCATGAGTAGCCCAGCGGGTGTGTCCGATACCGCATGTACCGACAACGCTCTGACCACCGTTGGTCTTCTCCGAAAGATAGCTCAACCGACCCTTGGCTTTTACAATCTCCACATCAGAATCACCATCACGAACAGCGATTCCAGCGGAATCATAACCTCTGTATTCAAGCTTGGAAAGCCCATCAAGCAAAATTGGTGCCGCCTGATTCTTTCCGGTAAATCCTACTATTCCACACATTAAGCAAATATCTCCCCGCTACCTTCTCGTTCTCAATCTCTCCTAAACAAATCCCTCGTATAAACCTTATCCTTCACATCATCCAGACAGCTATCATACCTATTTGCAATAATAGCCTGTGACTGCTCCTTAAAGCTCTCTAAATCATTAACGACCTTGCTCCCAAAGAATGTGCTTCCATCTTCGAGAGTTGGTTCGTAAACAATTACCGTAGCTCCCTTAGCTTTGATACGCTTCATGACGCCTTGGATTGAGGACTGGCGGAAATTATCACTGTTACTCTTCATAGTCAGGCGATAAACGCCGATAACGACCTCTTTCTCCTTCGCTTCATTCCAGCCGTCGTTTGCCTCATATGCTCCTGCGATTTCCAACACACGGTCAGCAATGAAGTCCTTTCTTGTGCGATTGGACTCAACTATCGCCTGAATCAGGTTTTCGGGGACGTCTTCATAATTTGCGAGAAGTTGTTTGGTGTCTTTCGGCAAGCAATAACCGCCATAGCCGAAGCTCGGATTGTTATAGTGAGAGCCGATTCTCGGGTCGAGGCAAACGCCCTCGATAATTTGCTGAGTATTCAAGCCTTTCATCTCAGCGTAGGTGTCAAGCTCGTTGAAGTAGCTGACTCTCAATGCCAGATAGGTATTTGCAAAAAGTTTGACCGCCTCGGCCTCCGTGAAGCCCATGATTAGGGTGTCAATGTTCTCTTTGATTGCGCCCTCCTGTAAGAGTCCTGCGAATGTGTTTGCCGCCTTTACAAGTCTGGCATTTTCCACATCTGTGCCAACGATAATACGAGACGGGTAAAGGTTATCATACAGAGCCTTGCTCTCTCGGAGAAATTCCGGGCTGAAAATGATGTTGTTGCAGTGAAATTTCTCCCGAATACTTACTGTGTAGCCGACTGGAATCGTTGACTTGATGACCATAATGGCATTCGGGTTATTCTCGATGACAAGCTTGATTACGTCTTCAACTGCGCTTGTGTCAAAGAAATTCTTTTTGCTGTCGTAGTTGGTCGGGGCAGCTATGATGACGAAATCGGCGTTCTTGTAGGCGGATGCACCGTCCAGTGTGGCGGTCAGGTCGAGATCTTTTTCTGCTAAATACTTTTCTATGTATTCGTCCTGAATCGGGGATTTTCTTTGGTTGATTAGGTCTACTTTTTCGGGGATGATGTCCACGGCTGTGACTTTATTGTGCTGTGAAAGTAATGTTGCTATCGAAAGTCCCACATAGCCTGTGCCGGCTACTGCTATATTTAATCCACTCATGCGTTGTTTTCTCCTGACATATAAAATTCTTTATACCACTCAGCGAATTTACGCAAGCCGTCTCTGAGGCTTGTGCTCGGCTTGTAGCCGAAGTCTCGTTCAAGTGCGCTGGTATCTGCGTAAGTGACTGGCACATCACCCGGTTGCATCGGGACAAGCTCTTTGTGGCTCTCGAAATCGTAAGTCTCTGGGAGAACTCCCGCACGAATCAGCTCCTGCTGGAGAATATCCACAAAGTCAAGGAGATTCTCCGGGCTATTGTTTCCAATGTTATAGAGTGCATACGGCGGAATAGGAAGACCATCCTCGCCAGTCGCTCTGTCGGGAGCTTTCTGCATAACACGAACCACGCCCTCAACAATGTCGTCTATGTATGTGAAGTCACGCTTACAATTGCCGTAGTTGAAGATTTGAATCTTCTTGCCTGCACGGAGCTTGTCTGTGAAGCCGAAATACGCCATATCCGGGCGACCTGCCGGTCCGTAAACCGTGAAGAATCGGAGACCTGTGGACGGTATGTCATACAGTTTGCTGTAGGCATGAGCCATCAGCTCATTGCTCTTCTTTGTTGCGGCATAAAGTGATACTGGATTGTCTACCTTATCATCGGTGCTGTAGGGAACTTTCTTATTACTGCCATAGACGCTCGAACTCGACGCATAGACCAGATGCTCAACGGAATTGTGTCGGCAAGCCTCCAATATATTGAAGAAGCCAACCAGATTTGATTCTACATATGCGTCTGGATTCGTAATCGAGTAGCGAACGCCCGCCTGTGCCGCAAGGTTCACGACAATCTGAGGCTTGTACTGCTCGAAAATCGAAGTAATAAGTGCCTTGTCGGCGATGCTGCCTTTGATGAATGTGAAATTCGTGTACTCGTTCAGTTTGGCGAGACGATACTCTTTAATCGAGACGTCATAGTAATCGTTCATGTTGTCGATGCCGATAACTTTTACGCCGGATACTTCGTCAAGCAGACATTGTGCAAGGCTTGCGCCAATGAAGCCGGAGGAACCGGTTATCAGGATGGTTTTATTTTTTAAGTCTATATTCATTTGTCTGTCACTCCCTATTGGTTCTCTTGTGATTTTTCTTACTGTAAACTCTTTATTCGCATGTGCTAAACAATAAGCAACTTAATTACCGTTTGCTATTACATTCCCTATTAGAGCCCCCACATATCCACAGAACAAAATCCTTCTGTTTTTTGGCAAAAAAATAAAGCCCTGCGGGGTGGCAGGGCTTGGATTTTGAACTTGGTTGGGGCAGGGTGCGAGGGTCTGGATTTTGTACTCGGGTCGGTTCGTTATGCGGGGCTTTGTTGTGGTGGGGATTTGTGGGGCGATGGATTGACTGTGGGAATTGTGGCAGGAGCCGCTACTCGGCTGATTTCCCGAATCGGTAGAAATGCCCGGGCAGGAAGACGGCTTGGGACGATTTTCTTATGTGGGGGAGGATTTTTGGCACAAAAAAAGAGAGCATCTCTGCTCTCCCCGACATTGACATTAACTGTCGCTTCTATCCGGCTTGATGCTCCATTGCTCCCATCCGGAGCCTTCCGACTTATCAGCAAAAACGAAAGAGTCATTCTCGCTGAAATCAATCATTTTCATCTCGTATTTCTCGTACATAATCTATCGTCCTTATCTTTGTGCATTGCCCGTAAAGTACAAATCCGCTGCAACCAGCCTAAACCGGCTACAGGGGATATTGCCTACTCATTCAAGAATCAGATGTTTTACATATCGGCAGAAGGACCAGTGCCAGGAACAGAGTCAACAGATTCGCCGTCTCCACTATTGATGAGCGTACAAACAAATGAATCTTCTTCATCAAACGTGACAATATGCATGTTATACTCTATATACATAATAAACCACCTCAAATATCACTTAATTTGCCGCCGGCGGAATGTTGACTGCCTCCGCCGCCGCTTTCGTCCATGCTTCCCGGAGTCAACCCAGCCATAACGTCGCACTCGTCGAACGAAATAACGACTATCTCATATTTCTCGTACATGGCTTTCACCTTACCAATCGAAAGTAACATCCTCATCACTACCACTATAATCTATAGTCCCATCACCGCTGGCGGTCACAAGGGCGTTCTCTTCGTACTGAACGACATCTATTTCATGCTCTTCGTACATGGTTTTCTCCTCAATATGTTAAACAAAAAGGGAGAACCTTCTTCTCCCAATCCGGTGAAATCATGAGTGGCGTGACTAACTGCCTTCCCAGCACTCTTCCTCCCCTTCACCAACAGACAACGTCGGACCTTCAACACCTGCCCACACATTGCTCTCCTCGAACCCAATAAGTTCTATCTCGTGGCTCTTATACATATCAATTCCCCATTATATATCCGAAACATTCGGCTTAATGCTGTAGTTATCGTCTCCGTCGCCATCTACGATACTGCCAGGAGTAATGGCGCAGACAAATTGCTCATCATAAGTGAATGAGGAAATCCTCATCTCATGACTAATGTACATCTCGCATCTCCTACGAATCCGACCTGTTGGGGTTAAGTCTGAAATACGATTCGCCGGGTCCATCCGACCCGTCATTCACCGCAAACACGCAAGCGTTCTCGAAAAGAACCGATTGCATTTCATGACTTTCGTACATCCTTATCACCTGTTACATACCCACGGGTTTATCGTCGACAGAATGTGTATCGGACTCAGACGCTGTGGGATTTATAAACGCAAACACTTCATCGCCGCTGAAGCAAACAATGTTCAAGCTGTGCTTCTCGTACACTGAAACCACCTACGAATCCGACCGGTTCGGCTTAATGCTCCAAGCGCTACTTCCGTCACCGGCATTTGACATGTCACACTGAACGATTATGTCAGTCTCGGCGAAGTGAACAAAATCGATTTCATGCTTCTCGTACATTTCCCTCACGCCTTTATATGTCCGAACGATTGGGTTTGATACTATAGGAGCCGCTTCCTTCTTCGGAAGCTTCGTCGCCGATATCCGCAAACACATCTCGCTCGTTAAATTCCAATATTTTTATATCATGCTCTGTGTACATGGTCTCAGTCAGCGCTCCAACCTTCGTCGCCGCCGTCGGAGTAACTGCACACGACATACCTATTCTCATCATAATCGATGATTGTCAGTTCATATCTTTCGTACATCATTATGCCTCTATGAATCCGACCGGTTAGGCTTGATACTCCACGGCTCCCAGGAAGAGCTCCCTTCAGTCTTGTCAGCAAAAACGTACTCACCGTCGAATACTACTATTTCCATTTCTTGCTTTTCGTACATAACCAAGACTCAACCCTTTACCAATCGCTTTTTCCGGGTGTGCCACCGGAGCCGTCCTCGTCGCCTGACAAGGTTGTTACAAGATTATCAGCTTCAGAGAACTGAACAATTTGCAATTCGTACTCCGTGTACATATCTGCCTCACGCATCATCTGAGTCAAAAATCCTCGTCCTCAGTTCTAGTTCCGCCCTCATCTACACCACTAGCCAAAACGAAATCATTGCTGGAATACAATATCATATTCATTTCGTGCTCTGTGTACATGCTAACGCCTCATCTATTAAGTCAAATTGGAATCTCCAACTCCGGTCCTTCAACATCGCCATCATCCAAATTTTCGCTGGCGGTGATGAAGAAATTTTCTTTGTAGAGAATGATGTTCATTTCATATGGATTGTACATACTATCCCTACCTATCTACCGTGCCCGGGTTTGTCGAATTAACAACTATGCCGCCCTCGGGTCCTCCGCTGACTTCAAGGTCAGTGAACACGCTGGTGGGCTCGAAAAGAACTATTTTAAGTTCGTGGTTGTTATACATCACTTTGCCTCGTAATTCGGGTTGACGCTTTCGAC
>JAJQGB010000016.1:0-22439 GCA_021200775.1 Oscillospiraceae bacterium | reverse complement strand
AGTTCGTGGTTGTTATACATCACTTTGCCTCGTAATTCGGGTTGACGCTTTCGACGAATTCTACATCTCCGCTATGGTCTACACCGGTGATAACATCCTGAATGTCAAACACAACTACGTCTAATTCGTGCATTTCCATTGTACTCACATCGTTTCACGTGATGGGTCGAAGCCTGAAGTGCCGGAACTTTCCTTGCCGTCTTCCTCGCTGCCATTAAGCTCTAAGCCGAAGACATCGCTGTTTTCAAAATCGACCACAGAAATTTCATGCTCGTTATACATCACTTTGCCTCGTAATTCGGGTTGACGCTTTCGACTTCTCCGTTGCTTCCGTCCACTACAAGCCAAGCGCAGACTTCACCGTGGGCGTCGAAGATGATTACATTCATATCGTGCTCTTGATAGTTCACTGCTTCTCAGCCTTTCCACATTTGTTGCCTATTGCTTCTCCTACTATTCTACTCCCCCACCTCAGAAGTGTCAATATAATTTTTATGCTTTTTTGGGGGAGCAGATTTGAAGATGAAGTTAAAATATTACTGCTCTGCTTGCTCTTTTTTCAGACGGCGGCGTTTTTCCTGGATGGATTTCACCGAACGCTGGATTTTCCTGGAGAGCTCGCTGTCGGGGATGGAGTGTTCCAGAACCTGGCGGTTCTCCTCCTCCGACCACGCACGCTTCGGATAAAGATTGGCGGTCTTGTCGTAGTAGCGCTTGCGGTCAAGCTTCTTCTGCGAATAATATTTTTCGGTTCTTGCTCTGCCTGCCTTCGGCACAATATCACCTTTTATCGTGGATTTCTCGGAAACTGAGAAATGAGATTTTTTGAAGAACTCATTTTTCTCACTCTTCGACTCCCCACAAATATTAAAAATCTACACCTACTATTGTACTACCCCCCCGCAAAAGTCAATATAAAGTTTTTAAAGAGGAAAGAGACTGCCGACTTTTGCTTGTTCAATATTATTATATCAGGCTGTCAACCGCCTCCTCGCCGACCCAGTCGATTTCGAGTTGCCATTTGCCGTACAGGGTGACTTTGTCGATGAAGACTTCCGCCATCTTGCGGGTGAGCTTCGGCTCGTTCCGGAAAAGGCGGACGTCTGACATGAGGTCGTCGAGCTCCGGCTGGTGGCGGTTCCGGAGACGGCGGACGGTTGACTCTTTTTCACGGATGGCGCTGAGCTCCGATTTAAGGGACTCTATTTCGGAATTAAGCTTTTGCTTCTCCAAAAAGAACTCTTCCCGGGAGATTTCGCCGCCCACGTAGGACTCATAGAACCTGAGCTTCTCCCGTTCACAGGCTTCAAGAGAGAATTGGAGCCGGGCGGCTTCTTCCCCGAGAAGATTAAGGCACTCCCGGCGGTTTCGCTCCGACTCTTCGGCTTTGCCGCAGGCGGTCTCCAAAAAAGACAGCCATTGCCGGAGCCGGAGGAAAACCCGTTCATTCAGGATTTCCTCGGAAAAGTGCTCCCCGGGACAGCCGACGTCGCTCCCAGTGTTGCGGGAGTGGTTGCAGAAAAAGAAGCACTCGTCGCAGACATTCTCCTGATACGCCATTGCGTAGCCACATCTTCCGCAGAAAACCTTGGATTTAAGCTGGTAGCGGCGGTTTTCAGCCGGCTTCTTCCTGGTGCCGGTGAAGATTTCCTGAGCCAGGTAAAAGGTCTCGCAATCGACAATCGCCGGATGGTTGCCGGGAATTTTCTTCGGATTCCCGACATTGACACGCTTTTTGGAGCCGGTAAGCAGTCGCTTTCTTTTCCTGTAGATATAGGTGCCGGTGTAGACCTCGTTTTTAAGGATGCTGGCGACCTTTGTGCCCGTCCAGGCGGCAAAATCGCTCTTTTCCGGGGAATTCGCCTTGCCCTTGATTTTGTGCTCACGGTTGTATCGGGCGATTGTCGGGATTTTCTCCTGATTCAACTGCCGGGCGATGTCGCTGAGGCGTCTTCCGTCACAGGCAAGGTCAAATATGTGGCTGACAACCCGGGCGGCTTCCTCGTCTATAACAATCTTCCCGGGGCGATTTTCATCCCGAAGATAGCCGAACGGGGCGGCGAAGAAAAATTCGCCGTTTTCACGCTTTAAGTCGAAGGTTGACATCACCTTGCGTGACAAATCCTGCGAATAGTAGGAGTTGACGATGTTTTTCATGGCGACGTCGATGCCGTTGTCCTCGCACTTTCCGCTGTCGTAGTTGTCCGAAACGGAGATGAACCGGGTGCCGAGAAACGGGAGGAGCTTCTCGATATAGTCGGCGCACTCGACATAGTTCCGACCGAAGCGGGAGAAGTCCTTGACGACAACTGTCGTGACGGTTCGCTTTTTGATGAGCCCGAGCATCCGCTGGAAAGCCGGGCGCTGGAAGCTGGTGCCGCTGAAGCCGTCGTCGACGAACTCTTCGATGTCATCTGTGCGCAAATCCGGCGATTCGGAGATGAATTCGTTGAGAAGCTTCCGCTGATTCTCGACACTGTTGCTCTCGAGCTTTCTCTCGTCCAGATTGTCGTCAAGCCTTGAAAGGCGGATATATAGCGCTACCATCCCAAGACCTCATTTCTTAATTCGATTTCAAGGCTTCCGTCGGGAGAATACCAGACTTTTTCGACAAAATTCGACATGAGATTTTGCGTCACGCCCTGCCTGAGATACTTTTCTATCCTGTCAATCTCATCGACTGCAACAATTTCGACACGGGAACTGTCGGTGAGGTGAATCGTTCCCACAGTTTCATCGGGGATTTCAGACGGCAGAAGCTCACGGAACCTGCCTGACCTGAGCTCCCGCCTTATCTCATCCAGAATGAATTTGTAAACCCTCTGCTCCGGGATGCTTGAAAGCTTCACGGCGCAGGGAGGAGCGCCCGGGTCTGTCTTCCGGAAATTATTGTAGCCGCCACAGCGGTAGCGGAAATTATTTGAGCTCCTGTCATAAAGCATGGCGTGACCGCAGACACGACAGAAAAACTTGCCTTTAAGGACGTTCGGGAACTTCTCAGTGTGGGTTTTAGCCTCCGGCTTTTTCCTGCCATTTTGGATTTTCTCGAACAGTTCGACGCTGACGAGCGCTTCGTGGGTGTCGGGGATGACGGTGTATTCGCCCTTTCCCATGGTGTTGTAGACGGTGGCGCCGGTGTAGATTCGATTAGAGAGTATGTGCTGGACGGCGGCATAGTCCCACCTTCCGGAACTCGGGACACCGGCATATTTTCCCTTCGATTTCAGATATTCAAGCGGAGTCGGAGCACCGATTGCGCCCAGATAATCCGCAATTTCGGTGACTTTTGAACCCTCCGACTTCATCCGGAAAATCAGACGGACATACGGAGATGTGTTCGGGTCTGTGAGAAGATGATAGTTGCAACACGGGTCTACGACGTAGCCATAGGGAACGGTGGTAAACGGTCGCTCGCCGAGCTTTTCTTTGGCTCTTAAAACCGCAAGGACTTTTCTCTGTGTTTCCCGGGCGTACATTTCGTTAATCATGTTTTTAAGCGGGAGAATCAGGCTGTCCGAATCTCCCTCCCGAAGGCTGTCGAAGCCGTCGTTAAGGGAAATGAACCGGATGCCGAGCTCCGGGAAGATGGTTTCGAGATAGTATCCTGCTTCGATGTGGTTTCTCCCGAAACGGGACAGGTCCTTGACGAGAACGCAGTTAATCCTGCCGTTTTTTATGTCCTCCATCATTCTCTTAAACTCGACACGGTCGAAGTCAAGCCCACTTCTTCCGTTATCGACGTAGCAGTCGACAAGCCTCAGCTCCGGACACTTGTCTATGTAGGAACGAAGATACTTAATCTGGTTTCTGAGGGAACGGTCGTCCTCAAAGCCGTTGTTCTCGTCCGAAAGCCGGGCATAAATTGCCGTCTGCCAGGTGTTTCTTGCCTTCTGTTCAAGATATTTCTCGGTCGATTTCGGGATTCGGTTTCGCCTGCTCATGGGTTCACCTTCTTTCCGTAGAGAGTGCTCCGATATTCACTGGTTTTCTTTTTCAGGTAGCCTTCAATGTCTCCGGTTTCCGAGTCAAAGCCGGCTTCAACGTCGATAAACCGGATTTTGCAAGGGACGAAGTACTCCCGGATAATATTTGCAAGCCCGGAAATGCTCGGTGCAACGGTTCGTGCTGAATAGATTACTATCGTTTCTATTGCCAAAGTTTCGGTGTCCCGAAGAAGTCTCCGCCAGGCGTCGTTGCCGGCTACTCCAAGCGGAGTCCGCCTGCCGTTATTTCCAGGAGTTCTGACAACCGAAGTATTCTCGTCGATGTAGATTCGCATCAGCTTCAAATCCCTGTGTTTACTCAGATATTTCTGGCACTTTGAAAGCGCCTGCTCCATGTCTACAGGCTTTCCGTAGGCTGAATTTGCAAGATAGATTGCGGCTCTAGATTCTATAGCTGATTTCCGACTCATGCTTTGCCGCCTCCCTTCTTGCCTTGATTGCCGGTTCACTGCGGAATTTTATTTCCATCCGCCCGCCCTTCTCAACATAAATCCTGTCGACAAGCTCGGTCATAACCACCCGGTTAAGGGAAGTCAGGTTCGCGTACTTTTTGAATGAGCTTATCCAGCTCCGGTCGGAGATTTCCGAAATAAGGCGAGTTCGCTTCTCCGAAACGGCTTTTAAGTCCTTCTTCCGGAGTTCGATTTTGTCCGAATAGAGCTTCGAGTAGTCGACATACTCGTCCCTTGTGAGGATTCCGTCGGAATAATCGCCATAAAGACCGTTTTTGAGCCTGAGAAGCCTGTCTATCTCCTCCTGCATCGCAAGAATCTCTCTGTCAAAGCTCTTGACTGCTCCCGAATTTTCCGGAGAAAAGCTCGTGCTTTCGATGTCGACAGTATCAGTAGCCATGCTCCTGATAACCCCAAGAATCTCCGAAATCGCCTTCTTCTCGCTGATTCGGACGGAGCTTCTGCCGGCTTTTTCGCAGTCCTTGCAGTTGTAGTAGCGATAGACCTTTTCGCCGTGATAGGTGGATTTAAGCGTCAGTTGCCGTCCACATTCGTGACAGAATAAAAAGCCGGAGAGCGTTGCCGCACACTCTCCGCCGGTCGTCTTGATTTCCCTTTGCATTATCTCCTGCACTCGCTCAAAAATATTCGGCTCAACTATCGCCTCGTGTGTTCCCGGGACTCTCGTCCACTCCTCCTTCGGAAGAAGAATTATGTCGTTTGAGCGGAAGCTCCGCTTTTTCGACTTGCCCTGCACCATTGTCCCGGTATAGCACTCGTTGTGGAGGATGTTGTAGACGCTTCCGGGCGCCCACAGGGCTTTCGGGTATTTCTTGAAGTTGCTTCCAATCTTCTCGCCGCTTGCGACACGGTACTCGTATGGCGAGAGAACGCCGTTTTCGTTGAGTCTGTCAGCAATCGTCCGGTTGCCGTAGCCTTCGAGCTTCCAATCGAAAATCTGCCGGACGGTCGGGGCGGCACTCTCATCCACAATCAGCCGTGAACGGTCGGTGGGGTTCTTCTTGTAACCATATGGCACGAATGAAGTAACGCACTCGCCTCGCCTTCTCATTGCGGAAAGCTGTGTCGTGACCTTGCGGGAGATTTCCCGGCAATAGTAGTCGTTGATGAGGTTCTTCATCGGAACTGTGAGCAAATCGCCGCTACTTCTGTCAGCCGCAGTGTCGAAGCTGTCGTTGACTGCAATCAGCCGGACTCCCAGAATCGGGAAGGTCATTTCTAAGTACCGCCCGACTTCGATGTAGTTTCTCCCAAATCGTGATAAATCCTTCACGATAATGCAGTTTACAAGCCCTTTCTCCAAATCCGCATATAGCCGCTTCCAGGCAGGTCTTTCAAAGTTCGAGCCGGAGTAGCCGTCGTCAACATATTCGCCGATAAAGCGAAATTCGCTTCTGTCTCTTATGTAATCCATAAGAAGTTTCCGCTGATTCACAATCGAATCGCTCTCCGCCTTGTCGCCATCCTCCTGCGAAAGCCGGAGGTAGATTGCCGTGCGGTAGATGGTTTTTGGTTTTTCGCTAGTGTTCTCAAATTTTCTGTTCATTATTATGCTCCTCTCAGATAACAAGCTGAAAATATTTGCTTGCTTAATGTCTGGATTTTAGCATAATAAAAGACTGAATGCAACTTTGGATTCCTGAAAATAAAAAATCCCGGCAGAATGTCGCCCGAAGTGCGGTTCACTTCGGAAAAAATCTGCCGGAAATGTTTTGTTTTTATGGTGGATGGGGAATCAGGCAACGGAAATGCCGAGCCACTTTCTCACCGTCTCGACGCTGACGTTGGCGGCTTTGGCGATTAGGTCCTCAGACACGCCAGATTCATACAAACTGAATGCCATGCTCTTTGTGCTTTCGATTTGTCCTTGCTCTTTGCCCTGATTATAAAGTTCCTCTGCAGCTTTGCACATTTCGTCATTGCCTCCTTTTTCGCATTTCAAATAATGAACACGTTTTGACAAGTCGCCCTGACTCATATCGTCCGGGTCTGCTGTCTCAAAATATTTCATAAGTTTTGCTGTGTCGCTACCGTCATCAATGGCGGCATTTGCGAATACCACATAATTTCCGTCATCATACGGGATTCCGGATTTTCCGAGCGTCTTCGTCACCGGATACACCGCTTCTCCAACTCCAAGCAAATCCGTCTCGCTGATGTATATAATATACACATCCGGCAACTCGTCATAATAAGCTCCCTTGTCGAGAATACTCTTATCAATCATAGAGCCGTAATATCTTATGCGCCTTGCATGGTCGACGGTGTCTCTTCTCTGAATCTCGATGTTTATCTTACGCCCGGTGCTGTCCTGCGCATAGGCATCTAAAATAGTGTCTTTTGAGGTGATATTTAGCAGGCGATACTGCCCTTTTACGCTGATTATTTCGATGTCATCTCTGCCGAGAATCGTGCGGACGACGTGCTGGCAAGCGCCAATGTCTTCAAGTGCAATTGAAGCAAGCGTGTCGCTAAACAAGTTCTGCTTTAGGATTTCCTCTGCGCCTTTTCGTATTACTTCTGAATAATCGCCCATCTCATCGCCCCGTTCTCCTGTTGTGATTTTATTATAGCACAAAGTAAGGCATAAATCAAGGGTTGCATTATAAAAACAGCGCAGATTCGGGCGACTTTCTCCCAGAATTGTCCCTTGACGATTCCCGAAAATGCTACTATAATATTAAGAGATTAAAAGCGAATGATTGGGAGGAATTTTTATGTATCAGATGAGTGGGCAGGTTCGGTTCAGTGAGACGGATGAGCAGGGCAAACTGAAGCTTGGAAGCCTCATGAACTACATGCAGGACTGCGTCATGCTTCACTGCGAGTCTATCGGCGTGGGACTTAAATATCTGAACGCAAACCACCGGGTATGGCTTCTTTCTAGCTGGCAGGTTGTAATCGAGGACTGCCCGAAGCTCTACGACGAAATCACCATCGAGACAAGACCCTATGAGTTTTCCAGTTGCTACGGGCACCGAAACTTTATCATATCTGACAAGGAGGGTTCGACTCTTGTCAAGGCGAACTCAATCTGGGTTTACGTAAACACCGAAACCGGCAGACCTGCAAGACCTCCGGAGGAAGAAAAAGCCGCCTACAGTCTTGATGAGAGAATCGAGATGGACTATGCCCCGAGAAAGCTCAGTTTGCCGGATAATATGACCGACGTCGCACCGATTCCCGTAAGAGCCGACGACATCGACCTCAACCATCACGTAAACAATGCCCGATACATAGAGATTGCCCTCGGGCTGATGCCGGATATATCCAACATAAAAGAACTACGTGTTGAATACAAGCGCCAGGCGCACCTCGGCGACACAATCTATCCGAAGATTGCTACTGTGGACAATAGCTGTTTCGTGGATTTGGCGGATGAGGATGGGAAGACGTATACGGCGGTGGAAGTAATAAGGTAAACCCCTCCACCACCGACTTCGTCGGCGATTCCCCTCCCCTTTCAGGGGAGGCTTTTTTGTATCTTCTCACAGTCTCTTACAAAGAAACAGTCATAGGCTCCCCTGAAAGGGGAGCGCAGAAGTTCGCAAGCGAACTTCGGAAGTTTGGCTTTGCCAAACTTCTTCGCCCAGAAGGGCGACTGAGGGGTTTCCAAAAAAAGAGCCCCCAGTCGGGAGCTCTTTTTCTACTAAGTAAGGATTATTCCTCTACAGGTGCGCCGACGGGGCAGACTGCCTGGCAGTTGCCGCAGGAGATGCAGGTATCGGGATCGATAACGTAGGTCTCGTCGCCCTCGGTGATAGCCTCAACGGGGCACTCTGCTGCGCAAGCACCGCACTTAACACACTCTTCAGTGATTCTGTAAGCCATTGTTCGTTCCTCCTTGAAGATTTTTGGAAGTACCGAGTGCCGGACTCCGACACCCATACACATATCATAGCACATTTTCAGAAAAATACAAGATTAAATTTTGTCAGTTTGGCGATTTCGAGTTGAAAAAGTGGGGCTAATATGTTACAATAAGCTCAGTTAAACTTGAAAGAAGGGAGTAAGATTCTTAAAACTGCTCTTTCCGCAGTACTCAGATACCTGCGGAGACTCGACAAGCTGCTTCTCATACTGGTTCTCGCCTGCTGTGCATTAGGAATAACTCTCCTCTATTCCCTGATGGTGAACAGCGAAACCCAGACCATCACCAACGCCACAATCAGCTCGTCGACCGTCAAAACTCAATTTTTCGCCGCATTGGTCGGCATAATCATATCTCTTTTTCTTGCGGCACTTGACTACAGAAAATTCTCAAAGCTCTGGTTTATTTATCTGCCGCTGACAGTCGGGCTTACTCTTCTTACCTTCACAAGTCTCGGAACCTCGGGACTCGAAGGCTCGGACGACCAGGCTTGGATTATGATTGGCTCGTTCAGCCTGCAACCGTCGGAATTCTTAAAAATCGCATTCATACTTTCGCTGTCCTACCACTGCTACAAGACGAAAGACTTTTTCAATAATCCACTGAATATCCTTGCACTCTGCGCCCATGCCGCAATTCCGATTGTGCTGATTATGCTTCAGGGCGACGACGGAACGGCTATCGTATTTGTCGTTATATTTCTGGCGATTGTATTTGCCGCCGGGATTTCGTGGAAGTATATCCTGGGAGCGTGTGTCGCCACGCCGATTGTGTTCTATCTCTTATGGAACTTCTATCTGCAACCGGTACATAAAAACAGGATTCTTGCAATCATAAATCCGGCTGAATATGCGACGGAGGACTCACTCTATCAGGTGAACAAGTCGCTAATCGCAATCGGCTCGGGACAGCTCACGGGAAAAGGTCTCTTCGGCGGAGATTACTCCTATGTCCCGGTCTGCCACAGCGACTTTATCTTCTCCTACGCTGGGCAGACTCTCGGGTATATCGGTTGCCTTACGATTGTAATTTTGCTTGGGCTGATATGCTTCCGGATTCTCGGAAACGGCTTACGGGCTTCCGATACACTTGGCAGATGCATCTGCATGGGAGTATTCGCCTATCTGTTTATACACTGTGTCCTGAACATCGGCATGTGCGTCGGGGTTACTCCGGTTATCGGAATTCCGCTTCCCTTCTTCTCGGCAGGAGGCTCGTCGATGCTTTCAATCACCGTCGCAATGGGACTTGTGATGAGTGTACACTTCCACAGCGCTAAATATGACACACTATTCAAAAAGAAATAAAGAAACGAGGAAACAACAATGAGCACCACCAATTTTGAAAATCTCTATCAGTCAGAAGACGCAAAAACTCGCTTTGCACATGTCACAAGCGAGTTTGAAGCACTTTTCAAGTATCCGGCAACGAGGTTCTTCTCGGCTCCCGGACGCACTGAAATCTGCGGAAACCACACCGACCACAACCGTGGACGTGTCGTTGCGGCGGCGGTAAACCTTGACGTTATGGCGGCTGTCAAGCCTCAGACTGACGGGGTTATCACCATCAAGTCGGAGGGCTTCCCCATCGACACGGTGGACACAAGAAACCTCGACGTTCACGAAAGCGAGAAGAACACTTCGGCTTCTCTTATCCGTGGCGTCTGCATGGGTTTAAAAAACCGTGGCTACAAGGTTGGCGGATTCACGGCTTACACCCAGTCGAATGTCTTGAAGGGCTCGGGGCTTTCATCCTCTGCCGCTTTTGAGGTTCTTCTCGTCACGATTTTAAGCCACCTTTACAACGACGGCGCTGTTTCGGACATTGAGGCGGCTCAGATTGCGCAGTATGCCGAAAACGTCTACTTTGGCAAGCCCTCGGGACTTATGGACCAGATGGCATCCTCGGTCGGCGGAGTCGTCGGAATCGATTTTGAAGATTTGGAGAAACCGGTTGTCAAGGCTCTTTCGCTGGATCTTGGAAAGTACGGCTACAGCGTCTGCATTGTCGACACGAAGGGAAATCATGCGCACATGACACCCGAGTATGCCGCTGTTCCGGCTGAGATGAAGGCGGTTGCCGCAATGCTCGGCAAGGAAGTTCTGAGAGAACTCACTATTGACGACATCATCAATAATCTTCCTTCGCTCAGAAAGACTTTGGGCGACAGAGCAGTCCTCAGAGCGCTTCACTTCTTCGACGAGAATTGTCGTGTTGACGAGCTTGTAAAAGCTATTGAAGACGGCGACTTTGGGAAATATTTAAGCGTTATCAAGGCTTCGGGAGACAGCTCCTACAAGTACCTTCAGAATGTCTATGCCTCCTCCGTCCCGACTGAGCAGGGAGTTTCTCTCGGGCTCTATATGAGCGAAAAGCTACTCGCCGGAAAGGGCGCTACAAGAGTCCACGGTGGCGGATTTGCAGGAACGATTCAAGCTTATGTTCCGGACGAAATGCTTGACGAATACAGAGTCGGCATGGAAAAGGTCTTCGGCGAAGGAAGTGTTTATGCTCTGAAGATTCGTCCGGTCGGCGGAACTGAGGTAATAGTCTCATGCGAATGAGGAAAAAGGCACATCTCGAGGAGCGACTTGAGAAGTGCATTGAAACCGGAAAGCTGATAATCTTAAATTGTGAAGACAGGAACTTTGTCACGTCAGTCGAGAAGAAAGAATATCTCGATTTGCCTTCTCTTTTCGGTAACGACAATCCTATCATCATGGAAATCGGTTGCGGAAAAGGTCAGTTTGCAAGGGAACTTGCGAAGCGTGAGCCTGGGCTCAATATCCTTGCAATCGAGAAGACTTCAAACGTCATCGTCGAGGCGGCTGAGAAGGCTATTTCAGATAACATCCCGAACCTGATTTTGCTGAGAGCAGATGCTAACTACTTGGGGAAGTTCATCCCGGATAATTCAATTTCCGGGCTATATCTCAATTTCAGCTGTCCTTATCCGAAGAAGAGCTATGCGGGACACAGGCTGACGCACCACAACTTCCTTAAAATCTACGACCAGTTTCTGAAGCCGGATGCGGGAATCTTCCAGAAAACCGACAATCGGGAATTCTTCGAGTTCTCGATTCAGGAGTTTTCGGAATATGGGTTTATACTCAGAAACGTGAGCCTCGACCTGCACCACAGCGACTTTGAAGGCAATATTGTTACAGAGTATGAGCAGAGATTCAGTGATATGGGAATGCCGATTTACAGACTCGAAGCCTGGAAACGCATAGGAAATTATTAAGATTTCATCTTATTTCTTGACAAATCCTGAACGACAGTGTATATTTATATGTAGAAATATTGTCCATGATATGGGCATATTGTAAATTCAAAAACAAAAAAGTCATCTATGGAGGAAAGACAATGAAGAAATTTATATCACTGCTTCTGGCAGGAGTAATGCTCCTTAGCCTCGTCGGCTGTGGAAGTACAAGCTCTGGCGAGTATCCCGACGGCGACATCGAAATCATTATTCCCTACAAGGTCGGCGGAACCACCGATTTGGCAGTAAGAGGAGTCTTAGACGCAATCCCCGAAGATGTTTTGAGCGTTGACATCACCGTCACTAACACTGTCGGCGGCTCCGGTCTTATCGGAACCGAAGAGTTCATGCAGGCTGACGCTGACGGCTACACATTGGGACTTCTCAACTGCGATTTGGTACTCAACTATGTCACCGGCGCCACCGAAATCAACCCGATGGAAGATATGATTGCTCTCGGCTGTGTTGAGCAGGACCCTTATTTCCTCCTTTGCACCGGAAACGATAAATTCTCGACCTTTGCCGAGTTCATCTCCTATGCGGAAGCGAACCCCGGCGAGCTGGTTGTAGGCGTTACCGGCGTCGGAACCATCCCGAATCTTCTCGGAACTATTCTTACAAACGCCGGGCTTGATGTCCTGGTAGTTCCTTACGACTCTGCTCCCGACGCTATCGCCGCAGTTCTGGCGGGAGAGTCAGACATCTGCATTTCCGCTATGGCATCAGCCGCAGGCAACCTCGAATCGGGCGACCTCATTGCAATCGCCGCCACTTCGAGTGAGCGCTCCGAGACTTTACCTGACGTTCCCACAATGGCAGAGGTTGACGACAGATTTGAAAGCGTAAATCTTCTCAGCTGGATTATGATTGCTGTTCCTGCTGGAACTGACGACGATATCGTCGATTTCTGGAAGTCGGCTATTGCGGACGCTGTCGCATCTGACGACTACGCCGAAACCCGTGAAAGCTTCTACTTCGAGTCGATTACGTTGACTGCCGACGACCTGGACGACTTTGTTGACGAGCAGGCTGAGTACTACAAGACCCTGACGTGATATGAAAAAGTATGATATCGGTGTCTCGATAGTTCTGATTTTAATTTCTATATATATGGTTGTGACCGCTTCGGGCTATAACGAGGCGGTCAGTGGCACAGCTATGGGTCCCGGAGTGTGGGTTATCATCCTCTGCGTTATTATGATAATTCTCTCGGCGATTCTTCTTTTGCGTGCTCTGTTCGGGGACAAGCTGAAAAGCTTGATGCAGAAGAAGTCAGGGACTTCGGAAGCTTCCGAAACTACAGCAGAAGCTACTCCCGAAAAAGTCTTCGACTTCAAATCCCCCGGCATGAAGCGGCTTTACATAGCTTTCGGAGTGCTGGCGGTATTTGTTCTGCTCTTAAAGCTCTTCGGGTTCTATATCGCCGTGGCATTTTTACTGCCGGCAACAATGGCTATTTTTGGCGAGAGAAGATGGTGGATGATGCTTGCAATCACCGCAGGGTCGCTTCTCTTCATCTACATCGTATTCGTACTGTTTCTTAGCATCCGCCTGCCGCAAGGCATCATCTTCTGAATGCGTGAGGTAACAAAATGCTTTCTTCTTTACTAGCAGCAATTTCAACCGTCTTCACGCCGTTCAATCTCCTTCTTACGTTCGTCGGAGCGTTTTTCGGAGTGTTTATAGGTGCGATGCCCGGGCTTACATCCATTATGGGTTTAAGCCTTCTTTTGCCGCTTACCCTTACATTTGAGGGCAACAGCGGAATTCTGATGTTACTCGGAGTCTTCTGCGGCTCAATTTACGGCGGTTCTATAACCGCCATTCTCATTAAAACTCCCGGAACGGCTAACTCAGCCGCAACAGTACTCGACGGCTACCCGCTGGCTCAGAAGGGCGAAGCGGCAAAGGCTCTCGGAGTTTCGACTTTCGCTTCGACATTCGGAGGCATTTTCAGTGCGATTATGCTTCTGTGGACGGCTCCGCTTCTCTCGAAAGTAGCTCTGTCGTTCACTTCTCCCGAATACTTCGCACTCGCCGTATTCGGAATAAGCATGGTGACTTCCCTTTCCTCGAAAAACATCTTAAAAGGTCTCATAAGTGCGGTTATCGGACTGCTTTTAGCGACTGTCGGAATGGACAGCCTGACAGGTGCGAAGAGATTTACCTTTGATTCTACATATCTTTTAGGCGGAATTGCGATGGTTCCGGTTTTAATCGGGCTTTATGCCTTCTCGCAAGGGCTCTCGAACATTGTTGAAGGAAACAAGGTTCCCGTCAAGTCGAAGGAGAAAATCCGGCACACCTTCCCGACGCCTAAGATTATAAAGAAGATTATGCCGACGGTTCTCCGGTCGAGCATTATCGGAACCGTCATCGGTGCGATTCCCGGAACCGGTGGCGACATCGCCTGCTGGACAGCATACAACGAGACAAAGCGCTGGGACAAGCACCCGGAGGAGTTCGGAACCGGTCGAATCGAAGGCGTTGCGGCTCCCGAAGCGGCGAATAATGCAATTTCGGGCGGTGCGCTTATCCCCCTGCTTACCCTCGGAATCCCCGGAGACGCCGGAACGGCGATTATGCTCGGAGCCTTGATGATGCAGGGAATCGTCCCCGGACCGCTTCTCTTCACGTCAGAGCAGGAAAAGGTCTATATCATCATCGTCGGACTCTTCGTTGCAAATATCTTTATGGGCATCATCGGCTTCAGCGGAATCCGGCTCTTTGCGAAGATTTCCGCCGTCAGCACCCGCTTCCTTACCCCGATTGTGTTCGTTTTCTGCATCGTCGGAACCTATGCCCTCAACTCGAACGTCAACGATATTTTCCTGATGTTCATCGTGGGAATTCTGGCATACTTCCTGCAAAAGCTCGACTTCCCGATGCCGCCGATTGTCCTCGGGCTTATCCTAGGCAGTACGCTTGAAAAGAATCTCCAGAGAACGCTGATTTTAAGCGACGGAAACTTCTCGATTTTCCTCGAAAGACCGATTGCCCTGTGCCTCCTCATCGCCGCCTTTGCATCGATATTCCTTCCGCCGGTGATTAACCTCATCAAGAAGAAAAGGGCGGAGAAAGTGGATGTTGTAACTGCGGAATAAAAACCGAATATAAAGGAGAACGCCGACCTGTTGTGAATAATGACAGGTCGGCTTTTGTGAAATGTGTATAAAAGGTGGAGTGGCAATCGGAATGGCTTACGCCGTGCGGCTCTTCGCAAGAGCTCCCCGGCAGAGCCGTTTTACAAGGCTTGTTGCAAGCAGTATTGCAGTTGAAATCACTGCGGCGGCTAATAGTTCTAAGATTGTAAGCATCAGTTTCGGCTCTCCTTTCGGTTAGCGTGAGCTAACTTGATGATTATATTTTAGCAGAGACTGAACTATGCGTTAGCCTCTGCTAACTGTCTATAGTATACACTATTTCGGGGAGCTTGTCAAGGGGTATTTGCGGAATTTTGAAAAAAATTATGAGAGCAACCCTCATTCAGCTTTATCAAAATCCTTCGGCACGCAAATCAGGTATTCATAGACGGTGAAACTCTTGTAGCCACTGCCGTCGAGCTCTTCATCATCTCGGATGGTATATCCCTTCTCGACCATGCATGGACAGATGTCTCCGTACACGTCTTTCACCATAACACCGGCGATTTTTCCATCTTTCACGATGATTGCCTTTACGTCCTCGCTTTCGTCAATGGCACAACTGAAGTTATACTCGCTTTTTCTTCGCTCGTTCACAGGATGATTGACGTAAACACCGCAACCCATTCTGAAATAGGCAAGCTGTTCAAATACGGGCAGACCTTCGATAAGGGTTTCAAAGCCTTCAGGATAGTTGACAGCGCCGTAGCTGTCCTGATAAGTTACTAACTCTTTCATTATATTCACTCCTTTATAGCGCTTTGACCATCGAAATCTCGTCAAGAAGCGTGCCGTCGGCAAGCTTGATGGCGTTCGGTTTGTGGGCGACTTCCTTGAAGCCCATTTTTGTGTAGAGACCGAGAGCCCGAGTGTTGCCCTCGATATAGTCGAGCTCAATCTGCATGATGCCGCCGCGCTCATAAGCATTCTTGATAAGCTCGTTGAACATGGCAGTGCCAATTCCCAAGCCCCAATACTTTTTGATAAGACCGACGCCGACAGTGGCACGGTGGGCGGTTTTGAGGCGGGTGTTGTAGCTGATAGAGCAGTTCCCGGCAAGCTCGCCATCGACGAAGCAACAAATCATCAGCTTGTCGGGACTCGAGATATTGTCCCCGATAATCTCTTGCTCCCGCCGTAAGCCCTCCTCGCCTTCCCATCTTCCCGATTCCCTCGGGTCAGACATGAGAAAATCGGTCTCGGTGGCGGTGGTGAGGAGATAGTTAATCAGAGCCGGGCAGTCGGAGAGCTCAGGACTGCGGAAAACGGCTTTGCGACCGTCTTTAAGGGTTATAATTTTGGATGGGAATATCATAGCTTTCCTTTCTGTCCGTAGTAGGCATTCGCCCCATGCTTTCTTAAGTAATGCCTGTCGAGAAGCTCCTGCTGCATAGGTTCAAGATTCGGATTCAGTGCATAGGCACGGATTGCCATCTTAGCGCATTCTTCGAGGATTACGGCATTGTGGACGGAGTTGACAGCGGAAGTGCCCCAGGTGAACGGTCCGTGGGAATGAACGAGAACAGCGGGGATGGCGTCGGGGTCCTTGTCCTTGAAGGTCTCGATGATGACAAGACCGGTGTTCTTTTCGTATTCGCCTGCGATTTCTTCGGGCGTCATCTTCCTTGTGCATGGGATTTCGCCGTAGAAATAGTCGCCATGGGTTGTTCCGAGGGCAGGGATTCCACGCCCCGCCTGGGCGAACGACGTCGCATAGGATGAATGAGTGTGAGTGACGCCGCCGATGTTCGGGAAAGCCTTGTAGAATTCGACGTGGGTCGGCGTGTCGGACGACGGGTTCAGGTCTCCCTCAACGACTTTGCCGTTCAAATCCACGACAACCATGTCTTCCGGCTTCATCACGTCATACTCAACGCCAGAAGGCTTGATGACGACGAGCCCGCTTTCACGGTCGATTCCCGAGACGTTGCCCCAGGTGAATGTGACAAGTCCGAATTTCGGGAGGAGCATGTTTGCCTCCCAGACTTCTTTTTTCAGTTGTTCCAGCATAACTAATCTTCCTTTCAATGGTTTTTATAAGTCAACATTTTGCTTTGATTCTCATATACTGTCAATAGTCAACCGTTGCGACAAGTATGCCCTTTTCGTTCGGGAAAATGTCGATGGTGGCATAGGATGGCGGAAGACCGTCCTTCGGAAGCGCCAGACTTCCCGGATTGACATAGTAGATGCCGTTTATATAGTCGCAAGCCCGGCAATGAGTGTGACCGTAAACGACGACGTCGGCACGGTTCTGATAGGCAAGCTCCTGCAAGCTCTCGAGCCCGTATTTGACGTGGTGAAGATGCCCGTGTGTCAGGATAATCTTCTTTCCGGCGGCTTCTACAACCTGAATCGGCAGGTCGCCGGAGGTATAGTCGCAGTTGCCAGGGACGGTTACGAGCTTCACATCCGGGAACATCTCGGGAATATTACGGACATCTTTCAGAACATCTCCCGCAAAGAGATAGATGTCGGTTGTGTCCTTGGTTCTATTTATCAGATCCTCGACCCGGGCATGAAGACCATGGGAGTCGGAAAAAGCGATTATTCGCATTACAACACTCCTTTGCGAACCTCTCAGTCGGAGTTGCAAGGCAACTCCCGAAGTTCGCTTGCGAACTTCTGCGCTCACCCTTGACAGGGGAGCCATAATTACGAATTTATACACTTATAATAGCACAACATCCGGTTTTGTGCAACCTTAATTTTTGTACTTGGAGGTGCGATATGAATCTTAGTGACAGGCAGATTGAATACCTTATCAAGAACGCTTCGGCGAAGCTTGGTGTGAGCGAGGAACAGCTGAGAACTGAACTCAAAAACGGGACGTTTGACAGATTGCTCGGGTCGCTTCCGAAAAATGAGGCGCAGAGACTTACGGCGGCGCTTTCTAATCCGGCGACGGCTCAGGCGGTGCTTTCGAGCCCTCAGGCAAAGGAGCTTATGAAAAAGCTCTTCCCAAGTAACAAATAGCGTTTGACTTAGCCAAAGGAGGTGGCGGCGATGGACGACTTTGCGGAGAAAATAAGCCAAGTGCTTTCTGATGAAGAGAGCATGAAGCAGATTGGTGAGCTTGCCGCCATGCTCGGGCTGTCGCCGGACGGAAGCCCACAGCAGGAAGCTCCGAAGGCTCCCGAAAATCCCGATATGAGTGCGATTGCCGGGCTCATGCAGAAGATGAAGAGTTTTCAGCCGGATGATGATAATACGAGATTTCTTCTGGCACTCCGTCCGCTTCTCGGCGAGGAAAAGCAGAATAAAATCGACCGTGCGGTGAAGGTTCTGAGGCTCTTGAATCTCCTGCCGCTCATCAGCGAAAGCGGTCTTCTGGGAGGCGATTTCTTTGCCGGACTCTGATTTTTCAAGAATGCAACAGGAAGCGTTAGACCGGATGCGGGAAATGCAACGCCGCTCACGAACGGTCGTCAATCCTCCGCCGACTCCTCCACCTGCTCCTCCCCAACCGGCATTTCAGCCCAACTTAAACGTCAACAACCTGTTTCAGAACATATTAGGCGATGGGCTGAAGCTAGATTCCGAAAAGGCGCTCATACTTATGATGCTGTTTGTGCTGTATAAAAATAAGGCGGATGTGAAATTGCTTATTGCACTTGGGTATCTTTTACTGTAAACCCCTCCACCACCGCCTTCGGCGGCGGTCCCCCTCCCCTTTCAGGTGAGGCTTTGACTGCCTCTTTCAAAGGCTTTTGAGAGAAGGAAAATAGGCTCCCATGAAAGGGGAGCTGGCGCCGAAGGCGACTGAGGGGTTTCCCCTTGACAAAAGTTCCGATTGCATGTACAATATCCTTATGGGCAGAATAAATTGTGCCCGAAAGGATGTCGAAAATGAAGCTGTACTACAATAAGGACGAAAAGATTGTCGAGGCTATCAGGAAGGGACTTCTCAAAAAGGAGGGTCACTGCCCTTGCCGGCTCGATATGACTGAGGACACCATGTGCATGTGCAAGGAGTTCAGGGAGCAGGTTGCCGACCCGGAGTTTGAGGGCTACTGCCATTGCAGGCTCTACTATAAGGAAAAGTAAACGAAAGGATGATTTAAATGCTGACTGTTCTGACTAACGAGAATTTTGACGCTGAGGTTATGAGTTCCACTAAGCCGGTTATTATCGACTTCTGGGCTGAATGGTGCGGACCGTGCAGAATGATGTCCCCCATCGTGGACGAGATTGCAGAAGAGCATGATGAGTACAAAGTCTGCAAGTGCAACGTCGACGAGGCTGGCGAGCTTGCAAACAAGTTCAAAGTCACCGCCATTCCGACCATCGTTATGATTAAAAACGGCGAACTCGCCGCAACTTCGGTTGGGTATATGTCTAAAGAAGAACTTTTAGAAGCTCTGACCAAGTAAAAACCGCATTAAAAAAGCCGTTCCGGTGTTGGCTGGGACGGTTTTTCATGCAAAAAGCCGCCCATTACAAGCGGCTATTATTGCGATTAAATTTGCTTAGATTACTCTTCATCCGTCTTGAACTCGGCGATGACTGCATCTACAAGGTTTGCGGGGAGCTGGTCGTAGCGGAGCTTTTCGAGGGTAAATTCGCCCATGCCTCTGGTCATCTGGCGGACAACCATGGCGAAGTCGTGGGTTTCAGACTCGGGAATCTCGGCGGTGATGGTTGTCAAGCCCTTCTTGCCGGCGGGGTTCATGCCGAGGACTCTGCCTCTACGCTTATTGAGCTCGCCCATCATGTCGCCGGTGTTCTCATCGGGGACAGTGACTTCGAGGCTGTCAATCGGTTCGAGGAGAACGGGGCTTGCCTGCTTCATGCCTTCCTTGAAGGCAATCGAAGCCGCCATCTTGAAGGACATTTCGGAGGAGTCAACCGGATGATAAGAACCATCGACGAGAGTAGCCTTGACGCCGACAACCGGGAATCCGGCGAGGACACCCTTCTTCATGCAATCCTGAAGACCCTTCTCGACTGCCGGGAAGAAGTTACGCGGAACTGCGCCGCCGAAGACGTTTTCTTCAAATACGAGGTCGTCGCTGTCGCAGGGCTCGAACTCAATCCAGACGTCGCCATACTGACCGTGACCGCCGGACTGCTTCTTGTGTCTGCCCTGAACCTTGCACTTCTTGCGGATGGTTTCCTTATAGGAGACCTTCGGAACGGAAGTGATGACGTCGACGCCAAAGCCGGTTTTCAGCTTCGAGAGTGTCGAATCTATATGCTGTTCTCCGAGACCGGAGAGAATCTGCTCAAATGTGGTGTCGTCCTGCTTGTAGGTAAGGGACAAGTCTTCTTCGAGAAGCCTCTGCATAGCGCCGGAAATCTTCGACTCGTCGCCCTGGGTCTTTGCCTTGACGCAGACGGAGTAGCAGGGCTTCGGGAATTCAATCTTCGGGAAGGAAACGACTCTTGAAGCGTCGCAGATGGTGTCGTTTGTGTTGATGGACATCTTCGTTGCAACGACGATATCGCCCGCAGTTGCGAAAGGAACTTCAATCTGCTTCTTGCCGACGAGGTTGAGAAGCTTTCCGACCTTTTCGGTTCCGCCGGTGGTGGCGTTGACGATTTCCTTGCCGCTTTCAAGCTTGCCGCTGATAACCTTGATGAATGACATCTTTCCAACGAACGGGTCGGCAACAGTCTTGAAGACGAATGCGGACAAAGGTGCGTCATTATCGTGAGCAATCTTAACTTCGTTTCCGTCAGCATCTGTAGCCTTGACTTCGCCCAGCTCGTGAGGAGACGGGAGAAGCTTTGCGATATAGTCTATAAGAATATCCACGCCTGCCATGTCGAGTGACGAAACGCAGGTAACAGGAGTAATCATGCCGCTTGCAATGCCGTTGTGGATAGCGTCGACGAGCTCTTCGTGGGTAAACTTTTCGCCATCAAGGAACTTCATCATAAGCTCTTCATCGGTCTCGGCGACTGCCTCGCTCATAGCCTCAATAAGACCGTCGATACGGTATGTAGGCTCGGGCTCACCGGCGTCGAGAAGCTCACCCTTAGATCCGTACTTATAATTCTTCATTGCGAGCAAATCGTAGTAGGAAACAATCTTACCGTCCTTGATAAGCGGAACGACAATCGGGCAGACAGTCGAACCGAACTCGGTCTTTAAATTAGTAAGGACATTAGAGAAGTTAGCGTTCTCATCATCAATCTTTGTTACAACGAACATGTGCGGAGTCTTGTGAGCGGCGGCGTTGTCATAAGCCTTCTTGGTTCCGACATGGATACCCGACTTTGCGGATACTGTTATAAGCATACAGTCAGCGGCATATGCGCCCTCAACAACTCCTCCTGCATAGTCGAAAAGACCGGGAGTATCGAGTATATTTACCTTGACGCCGTCCTTTTCATAGTAGGAAAGCGAAGTATAGATTGAGCACTTCTTGGAAATCTCAATAGGAGTATAGTCGGAGACTGTATTTCCGTCGGCAACTTTTCCGAGTCTGTCGGTGACGCCAGCCTTGTAGAGGATAGCCTCGCAAAGGGCGGTCTTACCCGAGCCGGAATGACCTGCCAGAGTGATATTTTTGATGTGAGCGCTGTCGTAGGTTTTCAAGTTAATCTCTCCATTCATTTATACTGTCGGCTGCAATCGTTCTCAACGCAACTTTTCAGTTGAAGTACCGTTAAGAGCCATCGCGCAAACGACCCCGCCGGGCACATTGTTCGCATTGAACAATAAAAACACGTTTCCTACCTATTATATAACATTTTCGCACAAATAGCAATACCAAATTTCAGATTTGTTTTTTGTGCACTTTGCACAACTGTGCAAACGACGTTATTGTCGTCTGCGGCGCCTGAAGTCGCCTTGACGAGCCGCTCCCTTCGGTCGCGGCACCTCTCAGTCAGCTTCGCTGACAGCTCCCCTTATCAAGGGGAGCCAGTAGTACGCCCACAAAAAGGCTCCCCTAATTTAGGGGAGCTGGCGCGGCTTTAGCCGTGCCTGAGGGGTTTACACCAAATTGCTCCTGCAACCGCAACCGCCATCGGCAACATCGCCATAGCAATCCCGGTTGTCGGATTGGATTCTGCCGGAATATCCGGTTCTTCTTCCGGCTCGGTGTCGGAATTGGTGTCTTCTATCGGTTCGATGATGTCGACTTCTTCGGAATCTGTTTCTTCGGAATCTACTTCTTCAGATGCGGTCTGAGTGAGGGCTCCGATTACCAGAAGGCTGGTGCCGGTGGTGACAGGGTCGGAAGTGTAGGTCAGACCTTCAAACTCTACCGTCGCCGTTCTTGTCACCACGCCGAAGACGTTTCTCGAAGTGACGATGGCGTCCACCGTCTCTACATGATTGTCATCATGACTGCAAACAAACGTCGCCGTAGCAGACTTCAAATCTCCCGACCAGGTGAAGCCCTTGAACTCATAAATGTGCCCCAGTGCTTCGGTTTCATCGGCAGTATAAGTGTCTCCGCAGACGGAGCAAGTATAGGTAGTGTACCCACCTTCGGTGCAGGTCGGAGCAGTTACGACTGACTCGTAGCTGTGACCGAGAGCTGTAGTGTAGGTGTCAACATAGCTGTAGTCACAAACTGAGCATTTATGCGTCGTATACCCCTGCTCGGTACATGTCGGCTCGGTTACTGTGTCAACGTAGCTGTGACCTTTTGCTGAAATCACGGTATCACTCAGGCTGATTTCTGCTGTCGCCGCAGAGTCGCTGAAATACTTTCCGCACTCTGTGCA
>JAJQGB010000011.1 GCA_021200775.1 Oscillospiraceae bacterium | reverse complement strand
CGTGCAGGTCGCTCCTTGCGCCTCAATGTGCGTCAGGCTGTGCACATGTACTACTGCTCCGGCTACTGTTGTTGTCATTCCTGCCATAGTACATAAAATAAGGCACAGGCTCAGGATAACTGCTGATATTTTTCTCTTCATTAAAAACGCCTCCTTGATATTGGCTTGTCAGGAGGCTAAAAGTATAACCTCCTATACTGTCAGTATGGAGGTTTTTATTGGGTAAACACACTTCGTGCACGCGCGAAGCGCGTTACCCCCCCACGCAAATTGGGTATTCGGAAACCCCTCCACCACCGGCTTCGCCGGCGGTCCCCCTCCCCTTTCAGGGGAGGCTTTGACTGCTTCTCACAAAAGCCTTGATAGAGGCAGTTATAGGCTCCCCTGAAAGGGGAGCTGTCAGCCAAAGGCTGACTGAGGGGTTTCCACGTATGTGTCGGCTCAGGCGGCGGAAACGTATCAAAAACCGCCGCCTGCCGACTTATGAGGAAACCCTAGGAACTTACTTTTTCTTGGAAAGAGCCACTCCGGCGAGGGCTATTGCCATCGGAATAAGCGAGATGGCGATGCCGGTGGTCGGGTTTTCGGTGGTTTCAGGTGTGGTTGCCGGCTCGGATTCAGCTACAGTGGTGTCAGCCTCAGGCTCAGGCTCGGTCTCAGCGGAAGCTGAAACAGATGCATAGGCAGTTGCCATTGCTTCTGCAATAGTAGCATGTCCGGAAGCGTTCGGGTGGAAATCAAAGTTCATGGTGAGGATGTTCACGTTGGTGGCAACTCCAGCGGAGTAAACGTCAACAACTACGACATTGTCGCCCATCGCACCGACCTGTGTAAGAAGCGCATTGAAGGCGGTTACAGCAGTGTCAAAGAGGTTGCTGATTGCGGCATAGTCTTCAAGAACTGCAAGCGAAGCATACGGGTTGTACTGGTTCGCAAGAAGGATTACAACGTCAGGATTGACGGTGAGAATCTTTGTAATGATGGACTGGATATCGGCAAGAGCAGTGGTTGCGGCAGTGGAAACTGCGGCTGTCGCTCCTGCAATGCCTTCGTCAGATGTAAGAAGTGCCATAACGGTGGCAATCTCTTGCTGGTAGGAAGTGCCGTCGGTGAACCAGGTCTGGACGTCGGTAACGGTCAGTTCGGTTCCATAAGCGGCGTTGTAAAGGCTCAGAAGATACTCATAGAAAGCGTGCATAAGGTCGTTGCCACCGATAGTGAGGGTTACGACGTCGACCATTGCGAGATATGTATCATATTCACCGGTTGCAAGAGTCTCGGAAAGGGTTGCGGCAGTCAAGCCGGAAACGCCATAATTGATGGTGGTGGCGCCGATTTCATCTCCAAATATAGAAACAAAACACTCGGAGTCGGGGTCAGAAAGACCATAGCCGGCGGTGATACTGTCGCCGAGAGCAAGATAAGTAGTCGAGTTCATGGCGCTGATGAGCATATTTGCGTCGGCAAATACAACGTTCGTCAACATGCAGACTGCAAGGACCATTGCCAGGGCTACGCTAAGGATTCTTCGGGTTGTTTTCATTAAGGTTACCTCCTTGGTATTTTTCGTGGGGAGCCAAAATATAGAAACCTCCCTCACGATTGATAGATTTGTCGGGGTTAGCCGGCGCGAAGCCGTATTCCCGCCCCAAAAGTGTGATTGTATTGACAAGACAAGCGCATTTTACAAGCCCGAACTTAAAATAATAAGTGCGCACTTATAAAATAAGTGGACGCTTATCTTATCCTTATATTAATATTGTACCATATTTCAGAGCGTATGTCAATAGGTTTTCGGGGGATATTTAAAATTTTTTGGAAAGAAAAACGCCCCTGACGGGGCGCCCTCTCAGTCAGCTTCGCTGACAGCTCCCCCAAAGAGGGAAGCCAAGTATTTACAGTCTAAAAATTAGATGGCGGATGATATCCGTTATTTTCTCTTCCCTGCCACCGCCACAGCAAGGGTTATTACCATCGGCAATAATGCAATGGTGATGCCGGTTGTCGGGTTTGTTTCTTCAACATCAGAATCGTCGACATCGGTATCATCCGGCTCGTCGGTAGTGTTAGTGTCTTCGATGGGTTCGGTGATATTGACTTCTTCCAAAGTTATATTCGCAGGAATCAGGTTCGCAATCGCATTTTCAATCTTCTCAGCCATTCTATTGACACCCGATTGCTGAAGCACGCTATAAGACCAGTTTACGGCATTGATAGCATTCGTGACTTCAGAGAAGTTGGTGTAATCGTCAGGATTAAGAGCATTCGCCTTTGCAATTGCGTTCTTGACCGCAGTGTAATCAGCGAGGATTGTTGACAGGTCAGGCTCGGTTGCGGTTGAAATTTCCTTGAAGCTTGCAGAAATTACCACTCCACATTCAGGTGCGGTGAAACTGTAGACATAAGCTGTGACTGACTCACTGTTATATGTCGTAGCATAGGTTTCCTGCAAAGTAAGCGCTACAGTATTACCAACTGCATCAACAGCAGTGACTTCTCCGTCAAGCTCATAACCACTGCGAACATACATTGTGAACGAGATTTCATCGCCAGCATCGGCATAATCAACGCCGTCAATCTTCGCCTGTGGATACTCAATGAAGTACATAACTGAACAATAATTAACCGGTCTCGCACCAATGAAAAAGTTCATCCAGACATCAGCATCAGGCATGATGAAGGTAAAGGTTCCATTGCCGTTATCTGTGCACTCTACCTCACACATTTCTCCCTCATCGTTAAGATAGAGAACCTGAGCCTGACTGATAGTATACTCAGATGTAACAGTTATCGTAACCTCTTCGCCCGCAACTGCGTAATTCTTGCTGGAAGTTGCATAGCCATAAGAATTGCTAAAGTTCGGGTCTATAGAATGGGCACCGTAAGGTATTGCCTTGATAACAACGTCGACGTAGTAGTAATCAGACTCTACATAGGTACCGTCTTCCGCAGAACCGACATCTGCAATATAGCTCATAGTCAAAAGACCATCTGTGCCGTCGGGGTCGTCTTCTGTTCCCGCAACAGGTGCTTTATAGTATGTAGCAGCCAGTCCTATATTAGCTTCGTCGCCGAGACTGCTAATCCAACTCGCCACTATTTCATCCCAATTCGGATGTGCTTCGCCATAATAAACAGTCAGGAAATAATCATACCAACCATAATCATCGTTAGAGCCCAACTGGTCAATGTACATAACCTCCTCGGTCTCCAAAAGCTCAGAAAGCGTGGCAATAAGTTCTTGGTTAGCCGCAAGGATTTCTTCGGTGGTAGGTGAACTCGTTGTTGCTACTATTGTGCCAGTTCTTCCAAAGGTGTAATCCTCATCAGGCAATGTAATGCGTATTCCAACAGTTCCATCAACGGCTTCAACATTGTTTTCTTTGTCCTCTGCGACAGGTTCGGAAAGATAATAGATGCTCACTTCCCATGTGAGGCTTTCGTCTATATCCCAAGTGTTCATAACAGAATTAACCCATGTGACAGCCTTCTCTTCGGTGTTTTCGCCGTCATAGGCTTCAAGGTCTTCCTGAGCTATAGTCCAGTCGTACTCCGCAAATAGAGTGTATTCAAGTTCATGCACAGATTCTTTGACAATTTCGCCACTGACCAGAACATCATAGTCAGGCATTACAAAAGTAGCAGATGAATTGTCATCACTGATAGTGTACTCAACCTCACCCATGTATGTATAAACATTATCTTCGTATGTATAAAAATACAACGCATAGATGCCAAGCCCTTCGCCCGGAGTGACCGTCACCACAGTTCCCGCTTCGGCAGATGAATAGCTCAATGTTGCATCAACCCATAGGGTAGTTGCAGTATGAGAACCATCCGCAAATACTCCCATCGGAAGTATTGAAACCACCATCAGCGCGCTGAGAAGAACGCACAGTAGTTTTTTTGCCATAAAAAATTCCTCCTAAATAGTCTTTACGGCGACTACGGAGGAAAAATATAAAAGCCCCCGGAGCACCGATTTAGTGTCGGAGGTTGTTAGCGGGCACGCGGAAAGCGTTACCCCCCCACACAGATTTTTACATTTTGGAAGATACTTCTCCCTACTGCGATAAGTATATCACAGTTCAGCATGCTTGTCAATATGATTATTTGAAATTTTTATAATTTAGGCGGTTGAGGCTGAAAATGTTGAAAAAACGGAGGAGCTCTTCACTCCTCCGCTGTCCGTTTTATCACATCAGTTTGCCAAGTGCTTCGGCTATCTCCCCAATAAACTCTTCCGTCGAGACGGACTGCTTGTTCTCTAAGGTCGAGAGTGCCGCCATGTCGCCGGTCATGATGCCGGATTCGATGGTCGAGATGGTGGCTTTTTCGAGCTTGTCGGCGTAGTCGCAGAGCTCGGGGATTTCGTCGAGCTCGCCACGCTTGCGGAGGGCGCCCGACCAGGCGAAGATGGTCGCAACCGGGTTTGTCGAGGTGCGTTCGCCCTTCAGGTACTTATAATAGTGGCGCTGGACGGTGCCGTGGGCGGCTTCGTACTCATAGACTCCGTCGGGAGAGACGAGAACAGAAGTCATCAGTCCGAGGCTTCCGTAAGCAGTCGCTACCATGTCGCTCATGACGTCCCCGTCGTAGTTCTTGCAAGCCCAGATTACGCCGCCGTTTGAGCGGACGATTCTGGCGACAACGTCGTCGATGAGGGTGTAGAAATACTCGATGCCTGCCGCCTCAAACTTCTCTTTATATTCGGACTCGTAAATCTCAGCAAAGATGTCCTTGAAATGATGGTCGTAGGTCTTGGAGATGGTGTCCTTCGCCGCAAACCAGACATCCTGATGGGTGTCAAGGGCATATGAAAGGCAGGAACGGGCGAAGCTTTGAATCGACTTGTCGAGATTGTGGACGCCCTGGATGATTCCGGCGCTGGACTTGAAATCATGGATAAGAGCTCTTGTCTCGTTGCCGTTTTCGTCGGTGACGACAAGCTCGGCTTTCGAGCCCTGCGGAACGGCGAGCTCGGTGTTCTTGTAGATGTCGCCATAGGCGTGACGGGCGATTGTAATCGGCTTCGTCCACGTCGGGATAAAGGGGGTGATGCCCTTGACGATAATCGGGGTTCTGAAGACGGTGCCGTCAAGGATGGCACGGATGGTACCGTTCGGGGACTTCCACATCTCTTTAAGATGGTACTCCTCTACCCTTGCGGCATTCGGAGTGATGGTGGCACACTTGACTGCGACGCCATATTTCTTGGTGGCTTCTGCGCTGTCGATGGTGACTTGGTCGTTGGTTTCGTTTCTGTGAACGAGTCCCAAGTCGTAATATTCGGTTTTCAGGTCGACGAACGGGGCGATGAGCTCGTCCTTAATCATCTGCCAGACAACCCTTGTCATCTCGTCGCCGTCCATTTCGACAAGCGGCGTTTTCATCTGAATTTTTGCCATTTTTTTGACCTCCCTGTGTTGAATCAGAGTTTAGATTTCGTATAGTCGAGAAGACCGCCGGCGAGGATAATTTCCCTGTCACGGGCGGAAAGTTCAATCTTCAGGACAATACTCTCGCCATTGGTGAGATTTTTGAGAACGACGGTATCGCCGGTGGAAACGGATTCTTTAAGACCTGTCAGGCTGAGCTTGTCGCCCTGAGATATCTTTTCGTAGTCGGATTCTGTCTCGAATGTCAACGGCAGGATTCCGGCGTTGATGAGATTAGCCTTGTGAATTCTGGCGAACGACTGGACGACTACTGCCTTGATGCCTAAGTACAGTGGCGCCAATGCGGCGTGCTCTCTTGAAGAGCCCTGACCGTAGTTCGAGCCGCCGACGATGATGCTTGAGCCTAAATTAAGGGCACGTGCCGGGAACTCGGTGTCGACAACCTCAAAGCAGTGCTTCGAGATTTCAGGAATATTTGAACGCAAAGGCAGAATCTTTGAGCCGGCAGGCATGATATGGTCTGTGGTGATGTTATCTCCCACTTTAAGGGAGCACTCAGCTTCGATACTATCGGGCAAAGGCGAAGTCTTCGGATAGCCCTTGATATTCGGTCCACGCTTGATTTCGACTGCCGGAGCGTCTTCGGGAGTTGCCGGAAGCTCAACCATGTTGTCGTTGATGACGAACTCCTCGGGCATCTTGAACTCGGGCATATCTCCTAAAGTTCTCGGGTCGGTGAGAACGCCTGTGAGAGCCGAAGCGGCGGCGGTTTCGGGAGAGATGAGATAAACCTGTGCATCCTTGGTGCCGCTACGTCCTAAAAAGTTTCTGTTAAATGTACGGAGCGAAACGCCAGCAGAGTTGGGCGACTGACCCATTCCGATGCAGGGACCGCAGGCGGATTCAAGGATTCTTGCGCCGCAGTCAATCATATCCGAAAGATACTCACCCTTTGAAAGCATGTTCAAGACCTGCTTCGAGCCGGGAGCGATGGACAAAGAAACGTCAGGGTGAACAGTCTTGCCCTTTAAAATATAGGCGACCTTCATCATGTCGACGAACGAAGAGTTTGTGCAGGAACCGATGCAGACCTGGTTAATCTTCATTCCGGCGAGCTCGCTGACGGGTTTTACATTGTCGGGAGAATGAGGGCAAGCCGCCAGAGGTTCGAGGGTACTGAGGTCGATAACGAGCTCTTCATCATAAACGGCGTCGGGGTCGGCTTTAAGCTCTACCCAATCGGCTTCTCTGTGCTGTGCCTTCATGAATTCATAGGTCTTCTCGTCCGACGGGAAAATGCTTGTTGTAGCGCCGAGCTCTGCGCCCATGTTGGTGATGGTTGCACGCTCGGGGACGCTGAGAGTACCAACTCCCTCACCGGTATATTCGATAATCTTTCCGACGCCGCCCTTGACGGTGAGGCGTCTCAAAACTTCGAGAATTACGTCCTTCGCAGAAACCCACGGGCTGAGTTTGCCGGTGAGCTCGACTTTAACCATCTTCGGATAGGTGATATAGAGCGGACCGCCACCCATTGCAACTGCGACATCGAGTCCGCCGGCACCGATTGCGAGCATACCAAGACCTCCGCAGGTGGGAGTGTGGGAGTCAGAGCCAATCAAGGTCTTCCCCGGGATTCCGAAGCGTTCAAGGTGAACCTGATGGCAGATTCCGTTGCCCGGACGGGAGAAGGAAATTCCACGCTTCTTGGCAACCGAACCGATGAACAGGTGGTCGTCGGCGTTCTCGAAGCCTGACTGGAGGGTGTTGTGGTCGACATATGCGACGCTCTTCTCGGTCTTGACGGAAGGAATTTCCATCGCTTCGAGCTCGATATACGCCATCGTGCCGGTGGCATCCTGAGTAAGCGTCTGGTCAATCCTGATTCCGATTTCGGAACCCTTTATGAACTCACCGTCAACAAGGTGAGCCTTCAATATTTTTTCAGCTACGGTATAGCCCATGCTATCGCCCCTTTATAAAGTGTTAGGTTTATTTTAATACAGTAAACGGTCGCTGTCAATACCACTCTTCAATATTTGGATATTTTGCCGAATCGGACATCAAATATTTGCAAAAAAGGCGACAATTAGCCGCCCTTGATTTGAAAAATGAATTTTTCGGAGTGGGAATCCGTCATGTTGCAAGGTGGGAACTATAGAAATCAGCCACCGTTGATATGCACTTGTCTTCCGGATAATGCCTGATATTGCCGGTTATCAGTGTTGCATTGCAGAATTTTGCCACTTCATAAAACTTGCGGTCGCTCTCATCGGTGAACCTGACGTCCGGCAAAGGCTTAGCAATAACCGAGATGCCGGAAAGCGTCAGCTGTTCCAAAAGCCAATCCACCTGCCATTTGTCAAAATTAAACTTCGGTCTCGATAAGACAGAACGATATTCTTCAAGAATACGGTAATCATAGCATAACTCGAAGTGGTCTGCTATAGTTGCCGAAACTATTGCAGACGGCTTGCTTCCTTGCGACCAAAGAGCTGACACAAGGACGTTGGTATCCAAAACGATGAACACTTCACTATTCTCCTCTTCTTGCCGCTTGAATTTCATCCTCTATTTCCTCATCAGACATATAGCCGGCAGCCGCTGCCTGAGAGCGCATACTGTTGAAAGCAATCATAGCTTTAGCCTGGCGAACCGCCTGAACCATTAAATCCAGATTGTCGCCTGATACATCCATCATCAAAGCGGCAGGCTTGCCGTTATTCGTGATGACAACTTCGTTGCCGCGAGAAAGATTCTCCCACATGCTTTTGGATTCCGTTCTCAAATCCCTTACCGAATAGAAATTCATCTACAGCACCTCCTTGATACAATACCAGTATACACTATCGTGTCCGTTTTGTCAACACTTTTGTGCTCATAACATTAAAAAAAGCCAAGCAAAACTGCTCAGCTTTTAATTCCTTATTCATCCACCGCCTGCGGGACTTTACGTCTAGACTTGAAGTAGCCGACGGTGCCGGAGACTGTGGACATGGTGGCGAATGAACCGGGGTACTTCTCGATGATGTCTTTCAGGGAAACCATCTGGTCCTTATTGACGACGCAAATCAGGACACTGCGACCTTCGTGGGTATAGCCGCCTTTGCCTTCGACAATGGTCGCCGAGTGACCGAGCTTCGTGATTATTTCCTCAGAAATTTCCTTCGGACTGTTCGTGACAATCTCAAATCTTATCGCTTCACGGTTGCCTTTGAGAATCTTGTCGCTCAGAGTGCTGGAGAAGTAGCTATAGACGATGCAGAGGAGCACCGGCTCGATTTTGTAGTCATAGACGAAGTAGGAGGAAATCGCAACAACGGTATTCAGAGCAAACATTACCCACGCAAGGTTGTATGACGGGTGCTTCTTGTGGATTATGACGGCAATCAGGTCGGTTCCTCCGGAACAACAATTTGACATCATCGCATAGCCTAAAATTCCGCCATTCAGGATTCCCGAGACGACAGGTCCTAGGATAGTACTCGTGCCGGTGTCGGTCTGGTAAGCAAATCTTGAAAGGTCGACATAAGACGATTGCAAAACAATCAGCATTACCGAGAATGTGGATATGTAGACGAGAGTCCGGATTGCAAACTGCTTGTCAACATAGAAGAATACTATTATTATTAAAGGAATATTGATGATAAGTGAGAGATAGCCGACGTTGATTCCCAAAACGTACTGAATCATGGTTGCGATGCCGTTGACGCCCGACGGCGCAAAGCTGTTCGGGAAGATGAACAGTACGTAGACAAGGGCGCAGGCACTTGCCAATAAGACTATAAAGACGTAACTCCAGATTTTTCTCAATACTGTGACGAATGACATTTTTTATCTGCCTTTCTTATTTGCTTGCCGCATCTATAATATTGACGTATTTCACGATTCTTCTCTTGTCCGGCGGGACAAGATAGAAGAGTCTCTTTTCATAGTAGAGATTGAACCAGCCGTCCGGGGTGTAGGGTGCACCGCCGATGTCAGGAGTTTTTTTGTGTAGCTCAACCGGCTCACCATAGACAGAACCGACAAGGTCGAAATTCTCCATGTCCACCCGCAAATGTGCTTCGCCGGCTTCCATATCCATGTGCCCGTGCTTGTTCACGGCACCGATTTTTATGTCGTCCTCCATGACTGTATCAAGCGGAAGCAGCCCCCGTTGGAGATAATACCACGCATTTACGGAACGGACATATTCGTTGTCAAATCTATAGTCGTCCGAAAGCGTCGTTTTGAATCCACATGCCTCGCACCAGACTTCGTTTCCCTCGGCTTTAATCTGGAACTCTTCGCCGCACTGAGGGCATTTATACAAAATAGAATCGAGACCCTCGACGGTTTTGCTTACCTTATAGCGACAGCCTTTCATCTCCCACTCGTCATCGTGGAAGATGGCTTTGTCGATTACCTCGGAAATCTCGGCGACGGATAATTTTTCAATCTCCCGGGCTGAGAAAAGCTGTTTGGTTTCGACCTTTATGTCGCCCTTACGGTACTTCTTGCCCCACTTCGGGAAGACGAGTGCCGAGCCGTTGCCGGTTATCGTGTATACCGGAAGCCCGAGCTTCTTTACAAGTTCGGGAGTGCCTTTTGTCACCTTCTGAGAATGTGCGACGGCGTTAAGTCTGCCCTCGGGGAAAAGTACGATTATATTGCCCTCGTTTTTGGCTCTCAGAATCCCCCGGATGGTTCCGGTGTCGGGACAGAACATCTTTTTGGTGATGGTATGACCGAACTTTCTTATAACCCAGCCTATTACCGGAGAGTACATGAAGTGCTCGCTCAAAACAAATGTCGGTCGGTAAGGAAGTAGCGTCAGTCCGACTATTATATGGTCTTTCAGGGAGATATGCGGCGCTAAGACAAGCGATGGCTCTTTTATCTCTGCAATGCCGGTGCGGTCGATTTTGAGATGCACACCCTTGATTCTGAAAATGAGGGCGGATATCCAGAGATAGATATGATATAATCCCCATGCCGGCTTGCCAATTTTCTTTTGCGACTTTTTTTCTGATGCCATTTTATATTTTCACCACCAACAAGTGTTTGCGAGTGAAAGACACTTATATATCAAATGTCCTTCCGGTAAACTATTGTAGCATATAATAATCAAAATAGCAACAGGATTTTGCACGCTTTTTGGTAAAATTTAAAACGGTTCTTAACTTGACACTTCGGGCTTAACATGATATAATTTTTCGTAATGAGCAAAGGCGTTCATACAGGGGATAGTATACCCTTTTTGAAGTAACGCCTTTGTTTTTTTCTTAGATGAAAGGAAGAGAAGTCATGAAGTTAGAAGGTCAGGTACGCATACCTTCGGGCTGTGCCATTTCCGCCGTTATTTCGCGTGAAGGCAGGAAGATGAGTGGAGACGCCATCATAAAGAGCATGATACCCATGCACGACCGCTCAAACGGCTTGGGAGGCGGATTTGCGGCATACGGTATTTATCCGGAATATAAGGAATTCTACGCACTGCATATTTTCTACAACGACAACAACGTCCGGATGGAGTGCGAGAATTTACTCAAAGATGGATTCGAGATTATAAAATCCGAGAGTATTCCGATAAGGAAGACCCCGAAAATCACCGATGTTCCGCTTATCTGGAGATACTTCGTGGCTCCGATGTCTTCGGTTCTGTCAAGACTTCACGTTGACGAAAAAGAATACGTCGCCGAAACAGTCATGAAGATTAACTCCCAGATTAACGGCGCCTACGTCTTCTCGTCAGGCAAGAATATGGGAGTTTTCAAGGCAGTTGGATACCCCGAGGATGTCGGCTATTTCTATAGATTGGACGAGTACGAAGGCTACTGCTGGACAGCTCACGGAAGATATCCGACAAACACTCCTGGTTGGTGGGGCGGAGCTCACCCGTTTGCTTTGCTCGATTACACCATCGTCCACAACGGCGAGATTTCTTCATACGATGCAAATCGCCGATATATTGAAATGTACGGCTACAAGTGCACGCTTCAGACCGATACTGAAGTTATCACATACATTGCGGATTATCTTCTTCGCAAGCAGGGCTTGACTCTTGAAGAGACTGCTTCGGTAATTGCGGCTCCGTTCTGGTCGACTATCGAATCGAAGCCGGAAGAGGAGAGAAAGAAGCTCAGCTATTTAAGAACCGTTTATTCAAGCTTGCTCGTCACGGGACCGTTTTCGATTGTACTTGGATTTGAAGGCGGACTGATGGCGCTTAACGACAGGCTTAAACTCCGCTCTATGGTAACTGCTGAGAAAGATGATTTAGTCTTCGTAGCGAGTGAGGAATCGGCGATAAGGGCGATTGCTCCGGACGCTACAAATGTGTATGCTCCTGCCGGCGGAGAACCGGTTATAGTTAAGGTGAAGGAAGGGAAATACTGATGGCTATAAATTATGTAAACCCCGAATTTGAGGTAGTAAGAAATCCCAACCGCTGTATAGCGTGCAGGGTCTGCGAGCGCCAGTGCTCAAACGGAGTCCACAGCTTTGACCCGGAAACCGGCACGATGATGGCAGACGAGACAAAGTGCGTCGACTGCCAGAGATGCATGGCACTATGCCCGACAAGAGCTCTTAAAATCGTCAAGAACGATTGCCAACTCCGGGAAAATGCCAACTGGCAACAGGACACCATCTATGAAATATACAAGCAGGCTGGAAGCGGAGGAGTTCTTCTTTCGTCTATGGGCAACCCGAAGCCGCTTCCGGTAAATTGGGACAAGATTTTAATCAACGCTTCGCAGGTTACGAATCCTCCTATCGATCCGTTAAGAGAACCGATGGAGACTAAAGTATTCCTCGGCAAGAAGCCGACAATGCCGGAAAGAAATCCCGACGGAACTTTGAAGACCGATTTGGCTCCGCAGCTTGAACTTTCGATGCCGGTAATGTTCTCGGCGATGAGCTACGGCTCGATAAGCTACAATGCGCACGAAAGCCTTGCAAGAGCCGCTGAAAATCTGGGTATCTACTACAACACCGGTGAAGGCGGACTTCACGAGGACTTCTACAAATACGGTGCAAACACCATCGTTCAGGTTGCATCCGGACGTTTCGGCGTTCATGAGGATTACCTCAGTGCCGGCGCCGCAATCGAAATCAAGATGGGTCAGGGCGCAAAGCCGGGTATCGGCGGACATCTGCCAGGCAAGAAGATTGTCGGCGACGTTTCGAGAACAAGAATGATTCCGGAAGGCTCGGACGCCATCTCTCCTGCTCCTCACCACGATATCTACTCTATTGAGGATTTGAGACAGCTTGTCTACTCTCTTAAAGAAGCGACACAGTATACAAAGCCGGTTATTGTTAAAGTTGCGGCTGTACATAATATAGCGGCTATCGCAAGCGGTATCGCCCGAAGCGGTGCCGACATAATTGCAATCGACGGCTTCAGAGGAGGAACCGGCGCGGCTCCGACAAGAATCAGAGACAACGTCGGTATTCCGATTGAGCTTGCACTCGCCGCAGTCGACCAGAGACTCCGGGATGAGGGCATAAGAAACAACGTATCTTTGGTTGTCGGAGGAAGTATCCGCTCGGCTTCGGACGTTGTAAAGGCTGTTGCATTAGGCGCTGATGCCTGCTATGTTGCGACTGCCGCACTTCTAGCGCTTGGATGCCACCTCTGCCGCACTTGCCACACCGGCAACTGCAACTGGGGAATTGCAACCCAGAAGCCGGAGCTCGTGAAGCGTCTCAACCCGGACATCGGCTCACAGAGACTCATCAACCTCATGACTGCATGGCAACATGAGATTAAGGAACTCATGGGCGGTATGGGTATAAACTCGATTGAAGCGCTCCGAGGCAACAGAATGATGCTCAGAGGAATGGGTCTTAACGAAAAAGAGTTAGAGATACTTGGTATCTCACATGCGGGGGAGTGACGGATATGAAAAGAGTTTATGTAAACGAAAAATGGTGCCTCGGGTGCCATCTCTGCGAGTATAACTGCGCTTTTGCAAACTCGGGACTTAAAAACATGGCTAAGCTGAAGGGTCAGAAGATATACCCGAGAATCAGGGTTGAAGGCGACGACAAGATTACTTTCGCAATCTCCTGCCGTCACTGCGAGGACCCGATATGCATAAAGAGCTGTATTTCGGGAGCACTCTCAAAGACCCCGGACGGAATGGTCGAAATCGACAAGTCAAGATGCGTCGGTTGCCTTACCTGCGTTCTCGTCTGCCCATACGGAGCCGTTATTCAGGACGGCGACGGAGCAGTTCAGAAGTGCGAACTCTGCCTTAAAAACTCATCGGGTGCGCCTGCATGTGTTGCCGGTTGCCCGAACAATGCGATTGTCTACGAAGAGAGGTGAGCGAAATGGCAAAGAAGTATGTTATCATCGGCAACGGAACCGCCGCTGTCGGCTGTATTGAGGGCATAAGAGCTCACGACCATGAAGGCTCGATAACCGTTATTTCGGCTGAGAAGCACCCTGCCTATTGCCGTCCGCTTATCTCATATTATCTCGAAGGCAAGGCTGTTCCGGAGAGAATGAGCTATCGTCCGGACGATTTCTATGACAGAAACGGCGTCAAGGTCATCTACGGCGAGACCGCTGAGAAGATTGACACTGAAAGTAAGACAGTAGTTCTCAGTAATGGCGAAAAAGTCGATTACGACAGCGTCTGTGTTGCCGCCGGTTCAAGACCGCTGGTGCCGGCTTTTGAAGGACTGGACACCGTTCCCCAGAAGTTCCCGTTCATGACTCTTGACGACGCACAGAATCTTGAAAGTGCGATTTCGGAGGACAGCGACGTCTTCATCGTCGGCGCCGGACTTATCGGGCTTAAGTGTGCCGAAGGGCTTTACGGAAGAGTAAAGTCAATCACCGTCTGCGACCTGGCGGACAGGGTTATGCCAAGTATTCTCGATGCCGAAACCGCAGAAATGATGAAAAAGTGCCTCGAAGAGAACGGTTTGAAGCTGATGCTTACGGACACTGCTACTAAATTCGATGGCAATACGGCATACATGAAGAGTGGAGCTGAAGTCAAGTTTGACATTCTGGTTCTGGCTGTAGGCGTAAGAGCGAATATTTCGCTTGTAAAAGATGCTGGCGGAGATTGCGGACGTGGAATCACTGTTGACAACCACATGGCGACAAGCCTCAAAGACATCTACGCCGCAGGAGACTGCACAGAATCATTAGACTATTCCAGTGGTGCTGTAAAAGTTATGGCAATCATGCCGAACGCCTATATGCAGGGTCACTGCGCAGGCGAGAATATGGCTGGGGCTGACGTCACCTTCGACAACGGTATCCCGATGAACGCAATCGGATTCTTCGGACTCCATGTCATGAGTGCCGGAACTCCGGATGGCGAACTCTACGAAGAAAAGTCGGACTCTCACATAAAGAAGCTCTTTACGAAGGACGACCGACTTGTAGGGTTCATTCTGGCGGGTGACACGACCCGTGCCGGAATTTATACAAATTTGATAAGAAACGGTATTTCTCTTAGCTCTATTGACTTTGATACCATAAAAACAGCTCCAAATATCTTTTCTTTTGGTCAAGAATACTGTAGAAATTCTCTTGGAGGTGTGGTATAATATGTTGATAGATGTTTCAGGCTTGGGATTCAGCGAAATAAATTCCCTGATTCGTTCTCAGGGCGAGAGCTGTCACTTAACCGGTTGCCTCAGTCAACGGTTCATCGGTGCCGGTATGTCCTACCGAGAAATCACGATTGACGGCACTCCCGGAAATGCTCTCGGAGCGTATCTCAACGGCGGCGAAATCACCGTCAACGGAAATGCTCAGGACGCAGTCGGCGACACCATGAACGACGGCAAGATAGTAATCCACGGTCACGTCGGCGACGCTGTAGGCTATGCTATGCGTGGCGGCGAGATTTACGTAAGAGACAGTGCCGGTTACCGTGCAGGAATCCACATGAAGCAGTACAAGGAAAAACGACCTGTTATGGTCATTGGCGGCAGAACCGGAAGCTTCTTGGGCGAATATCAGGCTGGCGGCTTGATTATAGTTCTGGGACTTAACAAAGGTGATTTGCCGATTGTCGGAAACTTCCCCGGAACAGGTATGCACGGAGGAAAGCTGTTCCTTCGCAGTAGCGTTGGACTTAAATTCCCGGCTCAGGTCAATGTAAACGAAGCGACGGACGAAGATATGGCGGAGATTATGCCGTACCTAAAGAACTACTGCACCTATTTCGGTGCGGATCTGATGGAGATTTTGAACTCCAGATTTACGGTTGTAACTCCCAACTCGAAGAACCCTTACAAGCAATTGTACGTTAATAACTGATTCAGCATGAAAGGACGGTGCAAAATGAGCTATACTCCCGACGAAATTCTCCAGTATATTGAGGAAGAGGATGTCAAGTTCATCCGCCTGGCGTTCTGCGATGTTTTCGGAACGCCCAAGAACATTTCCATCATGCCGAACGAAATGAGACGTGCTTTTGAGCAGGGTATCTCAATCGACGCTTCGGCTATTGCCGGATTCGGCGAGGAAAGCCATTCTGATATGCTCCTCATCCCCGACCCTTCGGAGATTTCCATTCTCCCCTGGAGACCGGAGCACGGAAGAGTTGTAAGAATGTTTTGCACCGTTTGCAATCCCGACAAAACGGTCTTTGAAGCGGACACAAGAAGCCTTCTCAAAAAGACTGCGGAAGAACTCAGATCCGAAGGATTCGACTTCAATTACGGTCCCGAGACGGAGTTTTACCTCTTCAAGCGTGACGAAGACGGCGAGCCAACAAAGATTCCCTACGACCATGCAGGGTATATGGATTTGGCTCCCGAGGACAAGGGCGAAAACGTCCGGCGTGAAATATGCCTGACTCTTGAACAGATGGGAATCGTCCCGGAGTCCTCCCACCATGAAGAAGGTCCCAGTCAGAATAAAATCGATTTCAGATATTCTGACGCCCTGACAGCCGCAGACCATGCGATTACTTTCAGGTCAGTTGTAAAAACCATTGCCGCAAGAAACGGGCTCTATGCCGACTTCTCTCCGAAGCCGCTTCCGAATCTTCCCGGCAACGGTATGCACATAAATATCTCCGCTGTATATAACGGCGAGGACGTTTTGCCGTATGCAACTGCCGGCATTTTAAAACATATTTCCGAAATTACGCTGTTTTTAAATTCTCAGCCCGATTCATACAAAAGATTCGGTGTCAACAAGGCACCGCTCTATATATCCTGGTCGGAGCAGAACCGCTCCCAGCTCATAAGAATTCCCGCTACAATGCGTGAATACAAGCGTGCAGAGCTTCGGTCTCCCGACCCGATGTGCAATCCTTATCTAGCACTACTTCTTCTCATGAAAGCTATGGAAGACGGAATAAAGAACCGGCTTCCACTTTGTGAGCCGACAGGAATTAACCTCTTCAAGGCGACACCGAAGGAGCTTTCAAAGTTTGAGACTTTGCCGAGGACAATCGGGGAAGCCGTTTCGGCGGCACGAAACTCCGACTTTGTCAAGGCTTCAATTCCGCAGTCGATTATTGACGACTATTCTTCAAGGTAACCATCAGCTCTTTATAACGCCATTAAAATGCCGGAGGTCGTGAAAATGGAACTCAAAGAGAAGGTCTACAGCGTTTTGGTTGTATCGTCCTCCGAAAAATTTTCCGGCGTTATAAAAAGGCTTCTCCCAAACAATATGTACTCCCCCGTTTCGACGGCGACGGATGTCAGCTCCGCAAAAAGGCAGGTTCTTGAACGGGATTACGACATCGTGATGATTAATTCGCCTTTGTCGGACGAATTCGGAAAGCGGTTTGCTATTGATTTAAGCCAAAGTTCTGGTGCGGGAGTGATACTCTTCGCCGGGACGGAGCATTTTCCGGAAATCAGTGAAATGCTGATGCCTTATGGAGTCCTGACGATTCCGAAGCCGGTGAGTGTTCCACTTATCCAGCAGTCGCTTCTGATTTTAAGAGGCACACGGGAAAGACTCAGGCGGATGGAGAAGAAGAGTCCGACATTTGAAGAAAAGATGGCGGAAATAAGGCTTGTCAACCAGGCAAAGCTCTTACTCATCACAAAGTGCGAAATGAGCGAACCTGAGGCTCATAGATATATCGAGAAGCGAGCGATGGACAATTGTGTCACAAAGAAAGTCGCCGCCGGGGATATCATCAGAGAATACGAACAGAATGGCAAGGAGGATATGTAAATGGCAGTAGCGAATACTAAGTACATTTTCGTAACCGGAGGTGTTGTTTCGGGACTCGGCAAGGGAATTACCGCTGCTTCTCTCGGACGACTGCTGAAGGCAAGAGGGTTGAAGGTGGCGGCTCAGAAGCTTGACCCGTACATCAACGTCGACCCAGGGACAATGAGTCCCTATCAGCACGGGGAGGTTTACGTCACCGAAGACGGTGCGGAAACAGACCTTGACCTCGGGCACTATGAAAGATTTATAGACGAGGATTTGAACAAGTATTCAAATCTCACAACGGGAAAGGTGTACTGGAACGTACTCAACAAGGAGCGTCGGGGCGAGTATCTCGGTTCGACTGTTCAAGTCATCCCCCATATTACAAATGAAATAAAAGATTTTGTCTACCGTGTCGGAAAGAAGACACAGGCGGACATTGTCATCACCGAAATCGGCGGCACCATCGGCGACATTGAATCACAGCCCTTTATCGAAGCTGCAAGACAGATTTCCCTCGAAGTAGGACGGGAGAACAGCCTTTTCATTCATGTCACACTGGTGCCGTTTTTGCGTGGAAGCGATGAGCACAAGTCAAAGCCGACACAACACTCCGTCAAGGAGCTTCAGGGAATGGGCATAAACCCGAACATTATCGTTTTAAGATGCGACGAGCCTCTTGAAGAGTCCATCTTCAAGAAGATTTCCATGTTCTGCAACGTCAAGCCGGACTGCGTTATCGAGAATATCACTCTTCCCAGCATCTACGAAGCTCCAACAATGCTTGAAAAGGCGAACTTCTCATCGGTTGTTTTAAGAGAGCTCCACATCGACGCTCCCGAGCCGGATTTAAGTGACTGGCTCGCTATGCTCGATATGATTAAGAACCGTTCGGGTGAAGTCAACATCGGTCTTGTCGGAAAGTACATACAGCTCCACGACGCATATCTCTCAGTCGCTGAGGCTCTTCGTCATGCCGGCTTCGCTCTCGGAAGCTATGTCAACATCACCTGGATTGATTCGGAGACTCTGACTGAAGCGACATATGAAGAGACTTTAAGCCATGTTGACGGAATCATCGTTCCCGGCGGATTCGGAAACAGAGGCATTGAGGGAATGGTTCTGGCGGCTAAATATGCAAGAGAGAACAATGTCCCCTACTTCGGAATCTGCCTCGGTATGCAGATTGCTGTTATGGAGTATGCAAGAAACGTCGCAGGAATCACGGATGCCAACTCTGGCGAGTTCGACGAGCTTTGCAAGAACAAAGTTATCGACTTCATGCCAGGACAGAGCGTCGACATCGACAAGGGCGGAACGCTTCGTCTCGGAAGCTATCCTTGCGTCGTCCAGAAGGGCACGACGATGGAAAGATGCTACGGCGAAGAGCTCATCCACGAAAGGCACCGCCACCGTTACGAATTCAATAATGACTATCGGGAAATTCTCACCTCCCACGGTCTCACCCTTTCGGGACTTTCTCCGGACGGAAGACTTGTCGAGACGGTTGAACTCACCGACAGACCCTTCTTCGTCGGAGTTCAATATCACCCGGAATTCAAGTCGAGACCGAACAAGGCTCATCCATTATTTAAAGGCTTTATAGAAGCTGCTATGAAGCACAAAGGATGAACCTCTCAGTCAGCTTCGCTGACAGCTCCCCTTAGTAAGGGGAGCCATGATTGCATTGACAAAGGGTTGATAAGAATGAATGAAATTCACGAGGAGTGCGGGATTTTCGGGGTGTATGCTCCGGACACCAGGCGGCTCTCGGATATGGTTTACTATGGGCTGTATGCTTTGCAACACCGGGGTCAGGAAAGCTGTGGTATGGTCGTCTGCGACGACGGGCTTTTCTACTCCCACAAAGACCTCGGGCTCGTGGGCGAAGTGTTCACAAAAGAAGCTATCGCTTCGCTTCCGTCGGGACAGATGGCTGTTGGGCACGTAAGATACGGCACCACCGGCGGCACAAGCAGGGCTAACTGCCAGCCTATTGAAGTAAACCACTGCAAGGGCAGGCTTGCTCTTGCACATAACGGAAATCTTACTAACGCCTATGAGCTCCGGGCTCGCCTCGAGCTCTCGGGCGCCATATTCCACACAACCAGCGACACCGAAACCATAGCTTATATTGTCACGCAGGAGCGATTGACTGCACCCTCGATTGAGGAAGCGGTGAACCGCGCCGCTTGGCGTTTGGAGGGTGCTTATTCTCTGGTCTTCATGTCGGCGACGAAAATGATTGCTATGCGTGATGCACACGGCTTCCGCCCTCTTTGCTACGGCAAAACGCCCGACGGATGCTACATTGTGACGTCGGAAAGCTGTGCTTTGGCGGCAGTGGGAGCCGAGTTTGTAAGGGACATCCTCCCGGGCGAAATCGTCGTCTTCGACGAGAACGGAATCCACTCAATAAAAGACCACTGCGGAAAGAAGCCTGAAAGGCTCTGCGTTTTCGAGTATATCTACTTCGCACGCTCCGATTCCGTGATAAACGGCGTTTCGGTTCATGCGGCTAGAAGAAAAGCAGGCGAACTCCTGGCGAAGAGTCACCCTGCCCCTGCAGACGTCGTCATCGGTGTTCCCGATTCAGGGCTCGATGCGGCACTCGGCTACTCGCTGGCTTCGGGGATTCCGTATGAATTAGGGTTCATCAAGAATAAATACGTCGGCAGAACGTTTATCTCGCCGACACAGAGCGACAGGCTCGACCAGGTGAGAATCAAGCTGAGCCCGATAAGTGAAGCAGTCACGGGAAAGCGGGTCATCATGATTGACGACTCGATTGTCAGAGGAACTACCAGCGCTCAGATAGTAAAGCTTTTAAGAAATGCCGGTGCGAAAGAGGTTCACGTCAGGATTTCGTCGCCGCCGTTTTTGAATCCCTGCTACTACGGCACGGATATCGACTCAGAGGACGGGCTCATAGCTTGCAGTCACACGGTCGAAGAAATTGCCGAAATCATCGGTGCGGATTCTTTAGGGTATCTCCCGACTGAGGATTTAAAATTACTTGCGGAGAACGAAAACATCTGCACCTCCTGCTTCACCGGAGATTATCCGACAGGGATTCCAGCTCACACCGACAAGGGTCGCTTTGAGGGCAAGCTTTCAGAAGCAAAACCGCAAAAATCACGCTTATACAAGTCAAAATCTAAATAAATTCAAACACTTTCAGGAGGACATTATCATGGACAAGCTTTATGAAGGAAAGTCGAAAATCGTTTACGAGGGAACCGAGCCGGGTACTTGCATCATCAAGTACAAGGACACCGCAACCGCCGGAAACGGCGTCAAGAAGGAGGATTTACCGGGCAAGGGAATCCTCAACGCAAAGATTTCTAACCTCATTTTCGAGTATCTTGCAAAGAACGGCGTCAAGACTCATCTTATCAAAGTCTTGAATGAGACTGAAGTTCTCGTCAAGAAAGCTGACATCGTTATGGTCGAGGTTATTGTCAGAAACGTAGCCGCTGGAAGCTTCTCGAAGAAGTACGGCGTTCCGGAGGGCACAAAGCTCCTTAACACCGTTACAGAATTCAGTCTGAAGAGTGACGAGTTAGGAGACCCGATGATTAACGACTGCCAGATTACAGCACTCGGCGTTGCTACTCAGGCAGAGCTTGATGAGCTCAAAGCGGTTTCACTTAAAGTTGACGAACTCATGACTGAACTCTTCTTAAAGTGCGGCATCAAGCTCATCGACTTCAAGCTCGAATTCGGCAGAGTTGACGGCGAGCTCCTCTTGTGCGACGAAATCTCTCCCGACTCCTGCAGACTCTGGGATGCTGAAACCGACGAAAAGCTCGACAAAGACAGATTCCGTAGAGACCTCGGTAACGTCCTCGACGGCTACAGAGATGTTCTGGCAAGGCTTGAAAACGCCATTTAAATTTCGGAGGAAACAATGACAGATAAATACGAAAACCCACTGTGCAAAAGATATGCCGGGGAGAAGATGCAAAAGATTTTCTCCGACGACACGAAGTTCTCGACTTGGCGTAAGCTATGGATTGCTCTTGCAGAGAGTGAGAAAGAGCTCGGGCTCGACATTTCGGATGAACAGATTGCCGAAATGAAGGAGCATATCTACGACATCGACTATGAGGCGGCGGCGGCAAGAGAAAAGGTCGTCCGTCACGACGTCATGGCGCACATTTATGCCTATGGCTTGGTCTGCCCGAAGGCAAAGCCGATTATCCACCTGGGAGCTACCAGTTGCTATGTCGGGGACAACACCGATATTATTTTGCAGAGAGATGCGCTTTTAAGAATCAGAAGCCTGCTCGTGACTGCAATTTCTGCTCTTTGCGACTTTGCGGAGAAGTATAAAGACCTTCCCTGCCTTGCCTACACCCACTTCCAGGCGGCACAGCCTACTACTTTTGGAAAGCGTGCTACTCTCTGGCTTCAGGATTTGGTTATGGATTTGGAAAGGCTTGACTTCACTCTCTCTAACTTAAAGCTCCTCGGTTGCAGAGGAACTACTGGAACTGGTGCCAGCTTCCTTGAACTCTTCGGCGGAGATAAAGATAAAGTTCGTAAACTCGAAAAGCTGATTGCAGAGAAAATGGGCTTTGAAGCGGCATATTCAGTAAGCGGTCAGACCTATACCAGAAAAGTGGACTACTACTCGCTGTCGGTTCTTTCGGGAATCGCACAGAGCGCCCACAAGTTCTCGAATGATATCCGGCTTCTTTCCCACCTGAAGGAAGTTGACGAACCGTTTGAAGCAGGACAGGTCGGTTCTTCGGCTATGGCTTATAAGAGAAACCCGATGCGCTCCGAGAGAATTGCGTCGCTTGCGAGATACGTCACCGTCGACGCTCTGAATCCGGCTTTGACTGCAAGCGAGCAGTGGTTTGAGAGAACACTTGACGACTCGGCTAACCGCAGAATCAGTATTCCGGAAGCGTTCCTTGCTACCGACGGAATTCTGAGCCTATACATAAACATCATCAGTGGCTTGAAGGTCTATCCGAAGATTATAGCAAGACACTTGCAGGCTGAGCTTCCCTTCATGGCGACTGAGAATATTCTTATGTACTGCGTCAAGAAAGGCGGCGACCGCCAGACTCTCCACGAGGCAATAAGAACTCACTCTGTTGCCGCGGCGACCGACATCAAGGAAGGCGGAGACGGAAATCTTATCTCGAGAATTGCCGCTGACCCGATTTTTGGGTTGACAGAAGACGAAATCCAGAGTATTATAGATGAAGGCGGCTTTACAGGACTTGCATCCGACCAGGCGGCGGAGTATGTTCAGTACGTAAGAACTGAAATCCTCCCGAACGAAGGAGAAAAAGCCGACGACGTTACTATAAACGTCTAGAGTAAACTCAGCAAAAGCTTTATAATAGAAAGGACAAGGCATATGCTTACAGCAATAGTTGGAATCAACTGGGGCGACGAAGGCAAAGGCAGAATGGTTGACCTTCTGTCAAAGGACTTCGACATCATCTGTCGCTATCAGGGCGGCAACAACGCAGGACACACCGTCATCAACGAAAGAGGAAGCTTCGTTCTGAATCTTCTTCCTTCAGGAATCTTCCACGAGACGGCTGTCAACGTAATGGGCGGAGGAATGGTCATAGACCTTCAACACCTTTGCCACGAAATGGCTTCCCTGCGTGAAAAAGGGATTGAAATCACTCCCGAAAACCTCAAAATCAGCGACAAAGCTACCATATGCCTGCCCTATCACAAGGAGCTCGACATCATGGAAGAGGAGCGCCTTGCCGACAAGAAATTCGGCTCCACTCGCCGTGGCATAGCTCCCGTTTATGCGGACAAGTACATGAAAAAGAGCCTTAGAATGAGTGATTTGCAGAACCCCAACACCCTCGAAGAGAAAGTAAGAGATATTGTCGAGTGGAAGAACTTAACCTTCAAGGGTTACGGTCACGAGCTCATAAGTGCCGATGAGATTCTTGCTTGGCTCAAAAAGTATGGCGACGAGATTTTACCGTATGTCACCGACGTTTCTTCGTACTTGGAGAAAGCCGCTGATGACGGAAAGAACATCATGTTTGAGGCACAATTGGGAGCGCTTCGTGACATCGACTACGGAATTTATCCCTACACCTCTTCTTCGCAGACTCTTGCGCACTATGCACCTATCGGCGCCGGAATCCCCGGAAGAAAGCTCGACTGCTCTATCGGCATCATGAAGGCATATTCGACCTGCGTCGGCGAAGGACCGTTCACATGTGAAATGTTCGGCGAAGAGGCTGAGGCACTAAGAGCCGCAGGCGGAGAATACGGCGCCGCTACCGGAAGACCCCGCAGAGTCGGACCGTTTGACGTTCCCGCTTCAAAGTACGGTGTGAGAGTTCAGGGTGCTGATTATCTCGTTCTCACAAAGCTTGACATTCTTTCCTATATGGATAAGATTCCGGTTTGCGTTCACTATGATGTTGATGGCGAAATCACCGACGAATTCCCGACAGGTGACAGACTGGAGCGTGCGAAGCCTGTTGTCGAGTACGTCAAGGGCTTCGGCGACGTTTCAAAATGCCGCAAGAAAGAGGATTTGCCGGAGGACGCTCTTAACTACATCCGTCTCATCGAACACGCAGTTGGTTGCCCAATTAAGTACGTATCTGTCGGCGCCGAGCGTGATGAATACATTACAATGTTCTGATAAACTACAGCAAGCGTTTATCGGCTTTATTGCCGGTAAACGCCTAACTGAAACATAAGGAGGCAAACTCTAAAAGATGAAAGAGTATGACCGCAAGATAATTACGGAGGACGGAAGCGAATACTTAGGCTACGGTTTCGGAAGCTCGGACGAGCGAGTTCTGGAGCTTGTATTCAACACTTCCATGGTAGGCTATCAGGAGATAGTTTCCGACCCGTCCTATACCGATCAGATGGTCGTTATGACCTATCCAATTATCGGAAGCTACGGAATCAACGACGACGACTTCGAGACGAAGTACCCGTCAATCGGGGCTCTGGTCGTGAGAGATTATAACGATATGCCGTCGAATTTTCGTTATATAAAGACACTTTCGGAGCTCTTAGAAGAGAACAATATCCCCGGCATCAGCGGAGTTGACACCCGTAAACTCACCCGCAGTATTCGGGATTATGGCTCCCGCAGAGCTCTTATTACAAATATTTCTACAACCCTTGAAGAGGGTCTTGAAATCATTAAGAACACACCTGTTCCGCACGATGCCGTTTCGAGAGTGAGCACAAAGAAGCGCTGGTATTCGAGAACGTCGAATCCTCAGTATAACGTCGTTGCACTCGACTGTGGAATCAAACTCAACATTGTTCGCTCCCTGAACCGTAAGGGTTGCAACGTAACCATTGTCCCCTACGACATCACTGCCGAAGAGGTCATTTTCATGAAACCGGACGGTGTCTTCCTTTCAAACGGTCCCGGCGACCCGGAGGATGTTAAGTCCGCCGTCGAGCTCGTCAAGGGACTTCGTGGCAAGTACCCGATTTTCGGAATTTGTCTCGGACACCAGGTAATTTCCCTTGCCTACGGTGCGAAGACCTATAAACTGAAGTTCGGTCACCGTGGCGGAAACCATCCTGTAAAGAATCTGGCTACCGGAAAGCTCGAAATCACTTCTCAGAATCACAGTTACGCCGTCGACCCGGAAAGCCTTGCGGGCACCGGTCTTGAAGTCACGCACATAAATCTTCTTGACAACACAATAGAAGGCGTTGAGTGTAAAGAGGACAAGGTTTTCAGCGTTCAGTATCACCCGGAAAGCGCACCCGGTCCGGAAGATTCCGGATACCTGTTCGACAAATTCCTGGGTTACATGAAGGAGGCGAAGAGTAATGCCGAAGAGAACTGATATTAAGAAAGTTTTGGTTATCGGCTCCGGTCCTATAGTTATCGGACAAGCCGCCGAATTTGACTACGCAGGAACTCAGGCATGTCTTGCGCTCAAAGAAGAGGGCTACGAGGTAATCCTGGCAAACTCGAACCCCGCAACCATCATGACTGACACTTCCATTGCCGATAAAGTATACATGGAGCCGCTTACTCTTGAATATCTGGCTCGAATCTGCCGCTATGAAAGACCCGACGCCATCGTCCCCGGAATCGGAGGACAAACGGGACTCAACCTTGCGATGCAACTCTCCAAAAAAGGCGTTTTGCAGGAGTGCGAGATTGAACTTCTGGGAACTGATGCCGACAGTATCGAATGTGCCGAGGACAGAGAAAGATTCAAAGAGCTCTGCGAGAGTATCGGCGAGCCGGTTGTCCCGTCTGAAATCACTTATTCAATAGAAGAGGGCTTGAAAGCGGCTGAGGATATCGGCTATCCGGTTATTTTGAGACCTGCATTCACTCTCGGAGGCACCGGCGGAGGATTCGTCAACAATCCGGAAGAGATGAAGGTTATGATGAAGAATGCTCTGGCACTCTCCCCCGTTCACCAGGTCTTAGTTGAGAAGAGCATAAAGGGCTACAAAGAGATTGAATACGAGGTCATGCGTGACGCAAACGACACTGCAATTACGGTATGTAACATGGAGAACCTCGACCCTGTCGGAATCCACACCGGCGACTCGATTGTTATTGCGCCAAGCCAGACATTAACAAACAAAGAGTACCATATGCTCCGTAACAGCGCACTGAAGATTATAAGAGCCCTCAAAGTCAAGGGCGGTTGCAACGTACAGTTTGCTTTAGACCCGCAGTCGTTCAGATATTACGTTATAGAAGTAAACCCGAGAGTTTCCCGTTCTTCGGCACTCGCTTCAAAGGCAAGTGGATATCCGATTGCGAGGGTTTCGGCAAAGATTGCAGTTGGAATGAACCTCGACGAGATTCAGCTTGTCAACACTCCCGCCTGCTTCGAGCCGTCTCTTGACTACGTCGTCACGAAGATGCCCCGGTTCCCGTTTGACAAGTTCGCAAGCGCTTCAAACGTCCTTTCAACTCAGATGAAAGCGACCGGAGAAGTAATGAGCGTCGGAAGAACGATGGAGGAGAGCCTTCTCAAAGCGATTCGTTCGCTTGAAGACGGCAAGAACCACATCCACATGGCGAAATTCGACTCGGAGCACATGACTACCGACGAATTACTTGCCTACATCCGTGAGGGCACCGACGACAGAATCTACGCCATTTCACAGCTTATGTGGATGGGCGTCGATCATTCGAGAATATGCAACATCACCGGAATCGACATGTTCTTCTTGGACAAAATCAAGAATATTGTTGATTTTGAGAAAGAACTCGAAGCTTCTCCCCACTCGATTACTCTTCTAAAAGAAGCAAAGAAGATGGGCTTTTCCGACTCATACATTGCGGAGCTCTGGAAGACAACGGAAGACGAAATCTACGAAGAGCGTTGCAATGCAGGCATTTATCCCGTCTACAAGATGATTGACACCTGTGCCAGCGAGTTTGACAGCTACGTTCCCTACTTCTATTCTACTTATGAGGACGAAGAAGAGTCCATCGTCTCCGACAATAAGAAGATTATTGTTTTAGGTTCAGGTCCTATCCGAATCGGTCAGGGCGTCGAGTTCGACTATTCGACCGTTCACGCCATCAAGACCATCAGAGATGCCGGATATGAGGCTATCGTCATAAACAACAATCCGGAAACGGTTTCCACAGACTACACCACAGCGGACAAGCTCTATTTTGAGCCGCTGACGGTTGAGGACGTCATGAACGTCGTCCACCACGAGAATCCGGTTGGCGTTATCGCAACTCTTGGAGGTCAGACTGCTGTCAACCTTGCGGCTCCTCTTACGAAGCGTGGAGTCAGGATTATCGGAACCGACTGCGACGCCATCGAAAAGGCTGAAAACAGAGACGCTTTCGACGCTGTTATCCGTTCACTCGGAATCCCGAACCCGACCGGCGATGCCGTCACGAATATTGAAGACGGAGTTAAAGTGGCTGAGAGAATCGGGTACCCCGTTCTTGTCAGACCGTCGTTCGTTCTCGGCGGAAGAGCTATGGAAATTGTTGCGACTGAGGAAATGCTCAGGCACTATCTCAAAAACGCCGTTGAAGTCGACGTCGACAAGCCGGTACTCGTTGACAAGTACATCATGGGCAAGGAAGTCGAAGTCGACGCCATTTGCGACGGCGAAGAAGTCTTCATCCCCGGAATTATGGAGCTGGTCGAGAGAACCGGCGTCCACTCGGGCGACAGCATGAGCGTTTATCCGCCGTTCAGCATTTCAAAGGCTGTAAAGGACACTATCAACGACTACACCACCCGACTTGGCTTGGGCATCGGAATTGTCGGACTCTTCAACATCCAGTTCATAGTCGACAAGGATGACAATGTCTCGGTTATCGAGGTTAATCCCAGAGCTTCGAGAAGTGTGCCGTTCCTGTCGAAGTCAACCGGCATAAATCTTGTAAGCGTTGCGACGAAGTGTATGCTCGGGCAGAGCCTTAAAGAGCAGGGCATCACCGATATGACTCCGAAGGAGAAGAACCGCTGGTATGTCAAGGCTCCGGCGTTCTCGTTCGAGAAGCTCACCGGCATGGATTCTTACCTGTCGCCCGAAATGAAGTCGACCGGCGAAGCTATCGGCTATGACGACAAGCTGAACCGTGCCGTCTACAAGGCGCTTCAGGCTTCCGGCATCAAGATGAAGGAGTACGGCACCGTTATTGTCACAGTTGCCGATGAGGATAAAGCAGAGGCACTGCCGCTGATTCGGAGATTCTATAACTTAGGCTACAACATCGAAGCGACTGCCGGAACTGCGAAGTTCTTAAAACAGCACGGCATCCGCACCCGAGTCAAGGGCAAGATAAGCGAAGGAAGCGACGAGATTCTCGATTCCATCAGGGCTGGATATGTCAGCTACATCATCAACACCCGTGCGGTTCTTTCCGGCGTCCACTACGAGGACGGCATCGAGATAAGACGCTGTGCGATTCAGAACGGAGTCACGACATTCACGTCGCTCGATACGGTAAGGATTCTCTTGGATGTTCTCGAAGATATGATTCCGCCGATTTCGACGATTGATGCTTAGTCGCCGCTTTGCGGCGACGCGATTTTCGCCGAAGGTGAAAATCGCACCCCTCAGTCGCCTTCGGCGCCAGCTCCCCTTAACAGGGGAGCCTTTTTTTGGGCTCCCACAATCCTTGATTTGACTATTGCATTTCCCGACACAGCGTGGTATAATGATATAGTAAAAATGGGTATTGTCTGAAAATGACTATACCCTATTAAAATGACACTTTTTACTTGGAGGAGTCCAACGGAAATGAACATCTATCGTGCAGGAATAGACATTGGCAGCACGACCATAAAACTGGTCATTTTGGATGATGACAATAAAATAATTTTTGGCGAATACCGTCGCCATCAGGCACGGATTCAGCCTGCAATGAGCGAGCTCTTAACTGAGGCGAAAGAAAGACTTGGCGATTTCAAACTTCGGCTCAAGATTACTGGCTCCGGCTCAATAAATCTCGGCAAGGCACTCGATATCGGCTTTGTCCAGGAGGTTGCGGCGGTCGCTTCGGCTTTGGAACTTGTCGCTCCTCAGACGGACGTCGCAATCGAGCTTGGCGGCGAGGATGCAAAGATTATCTACTTCAAGGGCGGACTTGAAGAGAGAATGAACGGCGTTTGCGCCGGCGGAACCGGCTCGTTTATAGACCAGATGGCGGCACTTCTGCAAACCGATGCGGAGGGTCTTAATAATCTTGCCGCAAATTATCAGAGACTATACCCCATTGCCGCCCGGTGCGGAGTTTTCGCTAAAACGGACATCCAGCCGCTTATCAACGAAGGTGCGGCGAAGGAGGATTTGGCGGCTTCCATCTTCCAGGCAGTTGTTACCCAGACCATCTCCGGTCTTGCCTGCGGAAAGCCGATAAGAGGATGCGTTGCGTTCCTGGGAGGACCTTTGCACTTCCTTCCGGAGCTAAAAAAGGCGTTTATAAGAACTCTTAAACTCACTCCCGAAAATGTCGTCGACCCGGACAATTCGCACCTCTTTGCCGCTATGGGTGCGGCTCTTGAAGCAGGCGACGAAGTCCTCACCGACCCGGACGTTTTAATCGAAAGACTCAAATCCGGAATCGAAATGGCGTTTGAGCTCAAAAGACTCGACCCGTTATTTAAAGATGAGGAAGATTTTAGAGAGTTCACCGACAGACACGCTAAGGCAGTAGTCAAGAAAGAAAAGCTTGAAGACTACAGAGGAAATTGCTATTTGGGAATAGATGCCGGCTCGACCACGACGAAAATCGCCCTCATCGGCGAAGAGGGTCAGCTCCTCTATTCATACTATACATCAAATCAGGGCTCGCCCGTCAAGAGCTCTATCGAAGCTGTTTCGGATATGGGTAAGCACATGCCGGAGGGTGCGAAAATTGTCAGAGCTTGCTCGACCGGCTACGGCGAATCGCTCCTTAAATCCGCCTTCAACCTCGACGACGGCGAAGTCGAGACGATTGCGCACACCACTGCGGCGGCGTTCTTTAACCCGGACGTCGACTGCGTTTTAGACATCGGCGGACAGGACATGAAGTGCATAAAGCTTAAAGACGGCTCGGTTGACACTATTCTTCTTAACGAAGCCTGCTCTTCCGGTTGCGGCTCGTTTATCGAGAATTTTGCGCAGTCCTTGGGCTACACTGCTCAGGAATTTGCCGATAAGGCTCTTTATGCGAAGCACCCGATTGACTTGGGCACAAGATGCACAGTCTTCATGAACTCGAATGTAAAGCAGGCGCAAAAGGAAGGCGCTACAGTTGAAGACATCTCGGCGGGTCTCGCCTACTCAGTCATCAAGAATGCACTTTTCAAGGTTATCAAGCTTTCGAGCGCACAGGAACTCGGTTCCAGTGTAGTAGTTCAGGGCGGAACATTCATGAACAAGGCGGTTCTCAGGGCTTTCGAGAAGATTTCCGGTGCGGACGCAATCTGCCCGGACATTGCAGGAATCATGGGTGCGTTCGGTGCGGCTCTTATCGCAAAAGACCGCTACGATGGCGGCGAGAGCTCGATGCTTCCTATCTCGGAAATCGAGAATCTTACATACAAGACTGCGACCACACATTGCCGTGGATGTTCGAACAGCTGTATGCTCACAATAAACACCTTCTCAGGCGGACGTCGACACATCACCGGAAACCGCTGTGAAAAGGGACTTGGGAACACGGCTTCCACCGACAAGGGTCCCAACATGATGGAATACAAGTACGAAAGGATTTTCGGCTACGAACCGCTTGAAAACCCGACTCGTGGCGTTATCGGAATCCCGAGAGTACTTAACATCTACGAAAACTACCCGTTCTGGGCGACTTTCTTCACAAAGCTCGGGTTCAGAGTGGAGCTTTCGCCAAAATCAAGTCACAAGATATATGAACTCGGAATGGAGAGTATACCATCGGAATCCGAATGTTACCCGGCGAAGCTTTCTCACGGGCACGTTCAGTGGCTTATTGACAATGGCATCAAGACCATCTTCCACCCGTGCGTATTCTATGAGCACATGGAGTCGAAGACGGCGCAGAATCACTACAACTGCCCCATCGTTATCTCCTATCCCGAGAATTTAAAGAACAACGTCGAAGGAGTTATCGACGGAGACGTCCGGCTTATTCGTCCGTTCATCGCCTTCACGAGTGAGAAGACCGCCGCTGACAGATTGGTTGCGGTCTGCAAAGAGGAGTGGAATATTTCCGAAAAGGAAGTAAGAGCCGCCGTCCACGAGGCATGGGAAGAACAGCACAAGGCTAAAGCTGACATCCGAGCCAAGGGCGCTGAGATCTTAAAATGGATGGAGGACAACCACCGCAAGGGCATTGTTCTTGCAGGGCGTCCCTATCACGTCGACCCGGAGATAAACCACGGAATCCCAGAGATGATTGCCTCCTACGGCTTGGCAGTTCTCACTGAGGACAGCCTTCCGAACGACTTTATGACTGACAGCCCGCTTCGGTCGAACGACCAGTGGGTCTTCCACTCACGGCTCTATGCCGCCGCTGAGTACATAAGAAACCGGGACGATTTGGAACTTATCCAGCTCAATTCCTTCGGTTGCGGACTCGACGCTGTCACTACTGACCAGGTTCAGGAAATCCTCAACGGCTCGAACAAGCTCTACACCGTTCTTAAAATAGACGAAGTCTCGAACCTGGGCGCCGCAAGAATAAGAATAAGAAGTCTTCTTTCGGCGATGAACCAGCGTGACAGAAGCGGAATCAAGGCTATCCCACGCACTGCCGCATACAACCGTGCCACATTCACGAAGAAGATGCGTGAAGAAGGCTACACCATCATCGCTCCTCAGATGAGCCCGATTCACTTCGACATAATAGAACCGGTAGCGAAGAAGCATGGCTACAACCTTGTGGTTTTGGACAACGACAACCGTTCGGCTATCGATATGGGCTTGAAGTTCGTCAACAACGACGCCTGCTTCCCGTCGATAACCGTTGTCGGGCAGATTATGGAGGCGGTGCTTTCCGGAAAGTATGACACCGACCATCTCGCAATCATCATGACCCAGACGGGCGGATGTTGCAGAGCGAGCAACTATGTCGGATTTATTCGGCGTGCTCTCGAAAAAGTAAATCTCGGGCACATCCCGGTTATTTCTCTTAACGCAAACGGAATGGAGACGAACGAAGGCTTCAAGATTACGGTTCCTTTCCTTCTCGATATGGCAAAGGCTATCGTCTATGGCGACCTGTTCATGAGGTGCCTTTATCGAACGAGACCGTATGAGCTCGAAGACGGTTCTGCGAACAAGCTCCACGACAAGTGGCAGAAGATTGCCATTGACTCCCTTATTGACAACGAAAACGGGATGTCATATAAGAAGGTATGCCAGGGCATTGTAGATGCTTTCGACAACCTGCCGCTTGACCCGACTATCGTCAAACCTCGTGTCGGCATTGTCGGCGAAATTCTAGTCAAGTACATGCCGCTTGCCAATAATCACTTGGTAGATTTGCTCGAAAGCGAAGGCGCAGAGGCGGTTGTCCCCGACCTCATGGACTTCATGAACTACAGCCTCTACAATGCGGTTTACAAGCACAAGTACCTCGGCACTCCCTATCGTTCGCAGTTTGTGAACGAAGCGGGTATCAAGGCGATTAAGATGCTCCGCAAACCCGCAACCGACGCCCTTGAAAAGAGCAAACGCTTTGAGGCTCCGAGCGACATAAGGCACGTCGCCGAGCTTGCGAAGCCGGTTATCTCAATCGGAAACCAGTACGGCGAAGGATGGCTTTTAACCGGTGAAATGGCGGAGCTCATCGAAATGGGTGTACCGAACATCGTATGTATTCAGCCGTTCGCATGTCTTCCGAACCACGTCGTCGGCAAGGGAGCAATCAAGGCTTTGAAGAAGCACTATCCCGAAGCGAACATAGTCGCAGTCGACTACGACCCCGGAGCGTCGGAGGTAAATCAGTTCAACAGAATCAAACTGATGCTCACTTCGGCGCAGAAAGCAGTCAATAAAAATGTACAATGTACAATGTACAATGTACAATGATAAAGAAATCAACCGTAAGGATTTCGCCCTACGGTTGTTTTTTTACTGTGCGATGAAATTCTCTATTGCTGAGATTATCATCTCGGCTATTTCTTCGTCGTATTCGTCATATTGTAACGTGTAGCCGGAATCATCAAGGAGCCCTGAAAGCGACTCATCCGTCGGGTCGGAGATTATTTCTTCGATTGAACCCGCTACCGATTCCCAGCTTTCTTTGAGGCACTCGAACTGCCAGTCGAAATCCTCGGAGTTTTCCTGCCACTCTTCAAGAAGTGCGGTTACAGCGTTCTCGGTGAGAATATACCGGCGGAACTCTGCCCAGTCGAGAAGGCTTCCGGCGGCTGAAACTGAACGAAGCGAGCTTCCTGCGGTTCCGGGGGCGACGTTCGCACAACTGCTCATGATTTCACAGAACTCATCCAGCGAGGAGTCAATCAGGTACTGCGTATCGTAATAGCTCTCAATCTCATCCACCAAGCCGGACGAGAAATCCTCATATGGTATGCAGTACTTATAGTCGCCAATGACGATATAGCGGGCGTCGCCGTAAATGTTGTTGCCGACAGGAACGGAAACCGCCATGAAGTAGATAAGATACTCCGAACCGTCCGAAAAAGCAATCGTATATCTTGGAAGATACTCGCCACCAGCATACATATTATCATCGACCGTCGGGGTCTCGTCCATTTCAAGGGTCATGAGAAGCTCTAAGAACTCACTCTTTGTCTCTTCGTCCATTTCAATCTGAGGGTCGCCGGCTTTGTTTCGCTCGACGTAGACAGTACAATCTTCAAAATCGGCTTCAAGAAGCGGGTTTATGGGTTCATCGATTTTATAGGGAACCATCTCGCCGTCGTTGACAAATCTGTCTTCGTTGACGGTACCGTCGTCCCGGAGGACATACGGGAGAATGTCATCGATGGTGGATAGAATCTCATCCATCTCAGCTTTTTCTCTTTCCCGCCTTTCCGACCAATCGCCGGAATAATAGCTATAATCACCGGGGTTTGCGATTAGGTAGGCGTTACCGAGAATCCAGTTTCTCGCCTGGCTGTAGCAGACGTCGCTCCATTCGCCCGAATCATGCTTGTATTCGGCATAGCAAATCTCGTGGAGGGTGTAATCTTCAGAATAAATATTACGGTAGTAACTTTCAAGCGTATTAATGCTCTCCTCGTCAATCGTGAACAGCTCGCCATTTATGACTAAATAGTAGTCGGGGTCGTAGACCGCTGTGGAGTAGTTCCAGTGGCTCGATTCGTAGTAGCTCAGTTCAAGCTCGATGCCGTCAGAAAGAGTCACAGTATAGTGAGTGACTATGGAATCCGCATCGAAGTCTTCGAGCTCCACCGGCTCTTCAGCGATTTCGGCGCTTTCAAGAGTGCTTACGAACTCCGCAAGCTCATCGCCTTCAAGAGCAATCGGGTCGTTAAGAGCCTGAACGTCGAACCTTCTCGTGACGGTGACTGTGCAGGCGCTCAAATCGGCATTAAGAAGCGGATTTGAGACTTCGGAAACGGGCTCCTTGGCTTCAGTTTCGTGTGAATCGCTGTAGTTGGTTTCAACGAAGTCGCTTACGTTAACTCCCGCACAACCGGCAAGTGTTAAAAGAATTGCGAGGCAGGTTAATATCAGTATAATTCTTTTCATAAAAAACGCTCCTTTCTTTTCTGTAGGGGCGGATATCATCCGCCCGTTGTGGTGCTGATATCTTTGTTCGGGCGGGCAGGTAGCTTCGCTACCTGTAGATTCGCCCCTACACTGTTCCTACTTATAATACAAATTATGTGCCCGAATTATTGCATCATTTCTAAAAAATCCCGCAAAAATTTTCTTGCGGGACTTTTATTTATCTTACGTTTCTGTATTGTGCGACGCTCTGGCGGATAAGGGAACGCTTCAGCCTTGCTTCGGCGAGTCTCATTTCTGTGTCGGAAGCATTTTTACTTTCGATTATCTCCTTTGCGCGGCGCTCTGAGTCGGCGGCTCGTTCGGCGTTGATTTCGTCTGCCCACTCAAAAGTCGTGGGAATCAGCGTCACATTGCCTTTGAGAACAGACAACATTCCGCCGATACAGGCGGCATATTTCTTCTCGCCGTCAATGACGACGGTCGCCATGCCCATTCCAAGAGGAGTTACGCAGTCGGTGTGACCTGCCATTACTCCGATGTCGCCGGCAATAGTCCGGACAATCAGCTCTTCCGCCTGACCTTCAAACTGCAAGCCGTCGGGAGTTACTATTTTAAGCGGGAAGCTCGTCATGAGTGCTCACCACTCTTATATTTTTCGACAACGTCGTCGATGGTGCCGGCATAGAGGAAGCAGGACTCGGGGATTTCGTCGTGCTTGCCTTCGATAATCTCCTTAAATCCTCTGATGGTCTCTTTAAGTGGCACATATTTACCTTCATAGCCGGTGAACTGCTCGGCAACGGCGAACGGCTGTGATAGGAATCTCTGAACCTTTCTCGCACGGTTGACGGTGAGGCGATCTTCCTCGCTCAGTTCATCCATGCCCATGATGGTGATGATGTCCTGAAGGTCTTTATATCTCTGGAGAATGCTCTGAACGGCTCTTGCCGTTTCATAGTGCTCCTGACCGACAATGTCGGGCGTCAGGATTCTTGAAGAAGACGCAAGCGGATCGACTGCCGGGTAGATACCCATTGAAGCAATGCCTCTGTCAAGAGCAGTTGTAGCGTCGAGATGGGTAAATGTCGTGGCAGGTGCCGGGTCGGTATAGTCATCCGCAGGGACATAAACCGCCTGAACAGAGGTGATGGAACCGTTCTTTGTGGAGGTGATTCTCTCCTGCAAGGTGCCCATTTCGGTAGCCAGCGTCGGCTGATATCCGACGGCAGAAGGCATACGCCCGAGAAGTGCCGAAACCTCGGAGCCTGCCTGAGTGAATCTGAATATGTTATCTATGAAGAGAAGTACGTCCTGATGCTTGACGTCACGGAAATATTCCGCCATTGTGAGTCCGGAAAGACCGACTCTCATTCTTGCTCCTGGCGGCTCGTTCATCTGACCGTAAACCATGGCGGTCTTGTTGATAACGCCCGACTCGTTCATCTCACGATACAGGTCGTTGCCCTCACGGGTTCTCTCTCCAACGCCCGTGAAGACGGAAATGCCGCCGTGAGCCTTTGCGACGTTATTTATAAGCTCCATGATAAGAACCGTCTTGCCGACTCCTGCGCCGCCGAAGAGACCTATCTTACCGCCCTTTGCATACGGGCAGATGAGGTCTACGACCTTGATTCCCGTTTCGAGGATTTCGGTCGCCGGTTGCTGTTCGTCATATGACGGCGCCGGACGGTGGATTGACCACTTTTCTTCCGTCTTGACCGGTGCTCTCTCGTCGATTGGCTCGCCGAGAAGATTGAATACTCTTCCCAGGCACTCTTCACCAACGGGAACCTGAATCGGGTGTCCGGTGTCGACGGCGACTTCGCCACGCCTGAGACCGTCGGTCGAATTCATCGAGACGCATCTTACGACATTGTCGCCGATATGCTGTGAAGCTTCGGCAACTACAGTTCTTCCCTCATGCTCAATCTCAATAGCATTGAGGAGCTCCGGAAGCTCGTCATCGGGGAACCTGATGTCAAGAACCGGTCCCATGACCTGTATTACAACTCCAGTGTGTTTGTCCATGCTGTTCCTCCAATTTTCAATGTACAATGTAAAATGTACAATGTACAATGAATGTGTCGCCTACGGCGACTTATTTAAGTTGTTAGTATTCCGAAATTTGAAATTACTGAAAGCTCTTAAAATGTCCTGTGAAGCAGGACTCCGCCATTGTACATTTTACATTGTACATTGTACATTATTGTGATCCTGCTACTATTTCTATGATTTCATTGGTAATCGCCGTCTGCCTTATCTGGTTATATTTCAGGCTTAAATCGTCTATCATTTCCTCAGCGTTCTGGGTGGCGGAATCCATTGCTGTACGCCTTGCGGCTTGCTCGGCGGCTCTGCTCTCGCAGAGGCAACCATAGAGAACTCCTCCCAAATATTCCGGGATAATTGCGTCGAACGCTTCAGCACTGCTCGGCTCATACAAGATGTCCGACTGGGTGGTCTTTCCCTTCTCGTAGCCCTTCAAGGGAAGAAGAGGAAGCACCGCCGGAGTCTGCGAAAGAACGGAAACGAAGTTCGTGTATCCGACGCAGATTTCGTCATATTCGCCGTTACGGAAGCCCTTGCAGAGTGTCTTCGCAATCGAGAAGCAGTCGCCCACTCCTACGCCCTCGGCAAGAGTATAATTCTCGGTGAGAATGTTGGCTCCCCGAAGCTTGAAGTACTCGACCGCCTTGTTGCCAATTGGGAGAACCACAGCGTCTTTCGCCTCAATTTCGGCAAGGCACATTTTGAGGATGTTGTGGTTATATCCTCCCGCAAGTCCTCGGTCACCGGCAATGACGACATAGACCGACTTCTTTACATCTCTCTTTTTGAGATAGGGTGAAGATAAATCGCTTTCGGAAGCGGCGATGTTGCTTATCGTCGAAAAGAGAATCTCAAAGTATGGGCGGGAATTCAGAACCTGAGCCTGTGCATGGTTGAGCTTTGACGCCGCAACCATTTCCATTGCCTTGGTTATCTGCTCCGTCTTTTTTAGGCTGTTGATTCGGGTTTTTATGCCCTTTGCCGTTGCTGATGACATTAGATGTCTCCTTATTCAGTGACGTACCTTACCGCCAATTCTTCAAGTGCTGTTTTGAGCTCGGTTTCCGTCTCCGGTTCAAGCTTGCCGGTTGAGCGAATAGCCTCCAAAACGCCATTATGATGATTGAGCATATGCTCCTGCAAATCTGCCTCATAGTCGGGAATCTTCTCGACCGGGATATTCTTCAGGTAGCCGTTTGTTGTGGCATAGAAGATGCAGACCTGCTGGGCTACGTCGATAGGATTGTTGTTCTTCTGCTTTAAGACTGCGACGATTCTTTCGCCCAAATCGAGCTGGGATTTCGTGTCGGCATCGAGGTCGGAGCTGAACTGAGCGAAGCTCTGCAATTCACGGTACTGCGAATAAATCAGCTTCAGTGAACCCGAAACCTTCTTCATCGCCTTAATCTGGGCGTTGCCACCGACACGGGATACCGAAATACCCGGGTTGATAGCCGGCATTACGCCTGCGTTGAAGAGCTCGGTTTCGAGGTAAATCTGACCGTCGGTGATTGAAATTACGTTAGTGGGTATATATGCGGAAACGTCTCCCGCCTGTGTTTCGATTATCGGAAGAGCTGTCATGCTTCCTCCGCCTTTTTCTTTGGACAAATGCGCCGCTCTTTCGAGAAGTCTCGAATGGAGATAGAAAACATCTCCGGGGTATGCTTCACGTCCCGGCGGGCGGCGGATGAGAAGCGATATTGTTCTGTAGGCAACTGCGTGCTTACTTAAATCGTCATATACGACAAGAACATCCTTGCCGTTATACATGAAGTACTCGCCCATAGCACAGCCGCTATAGGGTGCGATATACTGCATTGTCGGAAGTTCCGAAGCGGTTGCGGAAACGACTATTGTATAATCCATAGCTCCACCGTCAGTGAGGTTCTTTACAACCTGTGCAACGGTCGAACGCTTTAAGCCGACTGCAACGTAAACACAGATAACTCCCTTGCCCTTCTGGTTGAGGATGGTGTCGGTCGCTATTGTGGTCTTACCTGTCTGGCGGTCGCCGATGATAAGTTCACGCTGTCCACGTCCGATAGGAATCATCGAGTCGATGGCTTTGATACCAGTCTGTAAAGGCACCGTTACCGGCTCACGGTCGATAATGCCGGGTGCAGGAGACTCAATAGGTCTTGTTTCAGTAGTCTCTATGGGACCTTTTCCGTCAATCGGTTGTCCCAAAGCGTTTACAACTCTTCCGATAAGAGCTTCACCTACAGGGACGGAGACGACATTGCCGGTAATCTTTACCGAGTCGCCCTCTTTGATTCCCTGGTCGTTATCCATGATGACGACTGAGACGGTATCCTCCTCGAGGTTTTGCGCCATTCCGTGTGCGCCGTTCTCGAACTCAACAAGCTCGCCGTACATGACGCCGTCGAGCCCCGAAACCTTCGCTATGCCGTCACCTACCGAAACCACGGTTCCGACATTGACCTGTTCAAGCTTCGTTTCGTAGTTCTTGATTCGGTCGCTGATTATTTTTACAATTTCATCAGATTTTATATCCATTGGCTTCTTCCTTTTAAATCATGTCGCCACTGAAGCGTCAAGCTTCAATAGCTCCGAGACCTCTTTAAGACGGTGTGAAACGGTGCCGTCAATCTGCTTCGAGTCGTAGCTGAGTTTAACTCCGCCAAGGCAACCTGGGTCAACCTTGTTCGTGAGAATTAACTTCTTGCCGCTGAGAGACGCTATTTTATCCGTCAGTCTCTTTGACTGGGAATCGCTCAAAGGCACCGCAGTTACCGCAGTAACCGACATAATGCCGTTGTCAAAATAGTATCTTTCACGGTAGGCTTTTACGCAATCAGAATAATGCGTGGCTAGAGACTTCTCCGCCAGTAGCTTCATAAAGTTAAGAACGTAAGGGTGAACCTTGTCGCCGAGGCAATCATCAACCAAACTGAGCCTTTCCTCCTTTGCGACATTCGCCGCAGAAAGGAGTTTCAGATACTCTGGCTCTTTTGCGAACACACCTTCAAGCTCCGTAAGCTCGTTATAGACCTCATCGGTGAGGTTTTCACTCATCGCTACAGAATAGAGAGCCGAGCCGTAATTATTAGCGAGCCCACTCATGATATGTCACCCAAATCGTCGATAAAGCTGTCAACAAGTCGGCTCTGGTCAGCCGAAGTGAGCTCTCTTTCGACAACTCTTCCGGCAATGCTCACGGCGATTACCGAGATGTTGTCCTTAACCTCGCCCATCGCTTTCTTCTTTTCGAGGGCGATGTCTTCCTGAGCCTTTTCTAAGATTGCGCTCGCCTCTTTGTTTGCCTTTGAGACTATCTCTTCCTCACGGCTCTGGGCACGGGTTACGGCATCCGAAATAATCTTGTCGCCGGTTTCACGGGCTTCTTCAAGCTTCTTCTGATACTCGTCGCGCATCTCGTTTGCCTCAGCCTTGGCTGTGTCGGCACTGTTATAGAGGTCATCTATTTCCTTCTGCCTGTCGTCGATTATTTTCATAACCGGCTTGAACAGAAATTTCTTCAGGACAAAGAACAAAAGAAGAGTGTTGGCGAGCGTGAACAGAGCCGTCCACACGTTGACCCCCAAAATACTCTCGTACAATGTCAATTCCTCCCTTCGGAAATATCAAGACTTCTCATGTCACATTGCAAACAAAATCAGGAATGCGATGATGAACGAATAGATACCTGTGGTCTCGGTGATACCGCAACCAAGAATCATGTTGGTTCTGAGGTTTCCTGCCGCTTCGGGTTGGCGTGCCATACCTTCGAGCGCCTTTCCTACTGCATTACCTTCGCCGACGCCGGGTCCGATAGCTCCGAGACCCATGCAAAGTCCTGCGCCGATTGCTCTTAAGCCTGTTGCCAAAGCTTCTGCTGCACTTACATCCATAGTAGTTACTCCTTAAATATTTTTTGTCAGAATGAAGTTCTGACGTGTTTACTTAGTTTCGACTGCCGTCTCGGGAGGCGGGCAAGCCTGTCCAATATATATCATGCTAAGCAGGCTGAATACGAACGCCTGAACAAAGCCTGAAAACAAATCAAAGTACACCGATAACAGTGCTGGTATGCCTAAAGACAATATCGGGATGCCCGATAATAATCCGAGAGCTTCGAGTATTCCGCAAGCTCCGAATGCTATGAAGATTCCAAGAAGAATCCCCTTGAAAACGCCGATTTTCTTCTTTTTCAGCTTCTGATAAATCAAGACTCCCGCTCCAAGTAAAACAATCACAATCGGGATTATGACGGTTCCGGAAACAAGGTTCAGAAGCATAGAAGAAAGAAGGCTCAGTGCGGTGTAGACAATAGCCGTGATGATGCCTCCGCCGAAGACGTTGCCAAAGTGACGGAACGCCATCGAAATCGGCTGTGCAATCTCGGAAATGATATTCATCGGGGTCATGACGAAGATCGGCTCGGTGAAGCCCTTGAGCCAGCCTAAGAAGCCGTTACGCTTGATGTTGTTATACCAGATTATCGCCGTCGTCATCAGTGCCCACGTCAGAACCACGCTCAGATCCGCAGTTGACGAGCGGAAGAAGCCGAACATGCCAATAAGCGAACCGCAGATTGACGATAAAAAGATTGTCCCAATATACGGTGTCCAGCCTACGTTATGCTCGCCCATCGAGGATGTGACGAGGTTTTTTAGCATCTCGACGCCCTTCTCGACAAGAACCTGCAATTTTCCGGGGTGGGTTTTGAGATTTCTACCCAGCAAAACTCCCGCAACGCACAGAAATATCGTCACAAGTAGTAGTGACAGAGTCGTCTGCGTCACATTGATTCCGCCAAAAATCGGAATCGTGAAGTAGATATATGCACCATAAATTGGTATGTCCATCAGGTTTCACCTTCTTTTTCGGACTCTTCTTCGGAAGGCGTTTCTGCAGCCATTTCAGTGACCGCAGGATTCTCCTTCTTGCGGAAGAATTCCCAGACCGTTATTGTCGGTCTTACAAACACTATCGGCAAGACAAGTGCTATCGCATTGCAAAGCCCGCTAACAGCTCCCGCTACCCATACTATGAATATGACTACGTACCGAAGAACCATCGAGAATGTCATGAGGCTTTTTCCGCCCTTGACGTCCTGAGCAACGGCTCTGTCAGATGCCACGCAGACCGAAATCGCCATGAACAAAAAGTTAAGAATCGCTAAGATTCCGCCCAGGATTCCGCCAAACACTACGGTACTATCAAAATATCCGAGCAGTGCGAAGATTCCGAACATTGCGGCAATGCAGATTACCTGCCCTATTGTTATAATCAGAGTTTCGTGCAAAACTTCCTTACGGGAATCCATTTCTTCTCCTATTTAATCGTGATTATTGAAGCCGGTTACGGGAGGCTTCTTATCCTTGTCATCCTCTTTGTTTGTGATGTCTTCCATCGTTTTAAGTGTCGAGCGAAATCCGCTTATTGCGAGTATTCCGCCGAGGATAGCTCCCACGAAAATCACCCATACTCCGAGCGAGAACTTGTTTTTCAGCCAAGCCGCGAGGATTATGCACCCAGCCAGAGGAACGGCAACCGAAAGCCCGAGCTGACCTATCATAACAAGCAAGCTTACGTCTTTCACCGTTTTAATCCTCACTTTCAAGGGTTTTGTTGATTTAATTCTGAAACCAGCCTATACAACGTTTATTCTACCATGATTATAGCAGAATGTCAAATAAAATTCTACCGCAAAAATTTTAAATTGTCCTGCAAAATTCCGATTTATATGAGAATATTATCTTTCGGTTATATCCTGATATACTTTCGGCTTGCCGACCGCCTTGTATGCAGGACGGATGATTCTGCCGCCGGTGACCTTCTCTTCAAATCTGTGTGCAGACCAGCCTGCCATTCTTGCGGTTGCGAAGAGTGCGGTTGCAAGCTCCTCCGGGATTCCGAGCATACGATAGCAGAGTCCCGAATACATGTCGACATTTGCGCAGAGAGCCTTTTCCAAGCCGGTTTCACGGTGGAAGACCTCAGGCGCAAGCCTTTCGATTGAATTTAGTAGCGAGAACTGAGGTTCATATTCCGTCCCCTTTGCCATCTGGAGGGCTGTTTTCTTCAAAATTACTGCTCTCGGGTCAGAAAGCGTGTAGACTGCATGTCCCATGCCATAGATAAGACCGGTTCTGTCGGAAGCTTCCTTGCGGACAATCTTCGTGAGCATATCCGCAACTTCGCCGTCGTCATTCCAGTGCTTGACGTTTGCCTCAATATAGTCGAGCTGTTCGAGAACCTTCAGATTCGCACCGCCGTGGCGTGGACCTTTGAGTGAACCCACAGCCGCCGCATATGCAGAATAAGGGTCGGTTCCGGAAGAAGTGAGTACTCGGCAGGCAAATGTTGAGTTATTACCGCCGCCGTGCTCTGCGTGCAGAAGAAGAATCAAGTCGAGAAGCTTTGCTTCATCATATGTATACAGTCTGTCAGGTCTCAAAAGAGACAGAATTGTCTCGGCTGTGCACTCCTCCGGGCGAATCTGATGCATGTACATGCTTCCGCCATCGAAGGCTCTGCGCTTTACCTGATACGCTGAAGTCATAATTACCGGCATCTTTGCGATGATTGAAAGTGCGCAATAAAGCTCGTCCTCAGGAGCCTTTGCCTCGGGGTCTTCTTCATAAGAATAGAGTGCAAGAATCGAACGGGAAATCTTGTTCATGATGTTCTTCGACGGAGCTTTGAGAATCATGTCCTCGAAGAATCCGGATGGAAGCTCACGGTTCTGGGCAAGAAGTCTCTGGAAGCCTGCAAGCTCCTCAGCGGTCGGAAGCTTGCCCATTATAAGAAGGTATGCGACCTCCTCATAGCCGAAGCGGTCGGCGCCCTGGATTCCGGCGACGATGTCCTTGACGTTATAGCCACGGTAGTAGAGCTCGCCCTCGATGTTCTGCTTTTCGCCTTCGTTCATGACGTAGCCGTGTACGTTACATATATTAGTGAGCCCGGCAAGCACACCGGTGCCGTCGGCATTTCGGAGCCCTCGCTTGACGTCGTATCGGTTGTAGTACTTCGGGTCAATCCGGTTGTTTTCCAAAAACGTCTGCCTGAATCTGTCCCTTGTTGCTTCATCTATTTTTAGTTGCATGATAATCTCCTCTTTCCAGAAATGCAAATAAGTGGTTCCAGTTCGCCTGATTTTATTATCTTTCTTTGTAATTTTAGCACATGAAATTTTGAAAGTCAACCAAAATGAAGCTTTTGAAACGCCAAAGATTCATTTTTCGCCCTTTTGCACGGAACACAAGCATTTTTGGAAAGAAAAATTGAATCTCTTGACGGGAGGAAAATGCAATTTTTGTTGAAAATTGAGGACAGAATGGCGTGGATTTGTCGAGGAAAAGAAAAAAGCACCCGAGGTGGGTGCTTTCTGAAGTTATGGTGAGCCATTGGAGAATCGAACTCCAGACCCTTTCATTAAAAGTGAAATGCTCTGCCAGCTGAGCTAATGGCTCGGTTCACAACTACGTTATTATAGCAAACACGAGCGCATTTGTCAATATCTAAAATCGAAATTTTCACAGTTATTATTCAATTTCCAGCTTGATATCCCCAATCTCCACAGTTGCCCGGCAGAATCCGCCGGAGGTAGTTCCGGGAACTGACACGTTACCGAGGTCGGCGGTGGCTACAAAGATTTTGTCGGAGAGAACCGTGCCTTTGATATTGCCAATCCTGGCTTTAAGCTTCATTTCGCCGGCGTCACAGCCTTCAAGACTTATATTACCGGTGGTGACGGTGGCGTCGAGGCTGTCGCAGATGACGTTTTCAAGCGTGATGGCGCCCGTCGCAACTGTCACGGAAACCGAAGCATAGGTGTCCTCCGGGAGATAGACCGTTACTGTCGGGTCATCAATGGAAATGCCGATGTTGTTGTACCACTTGCGAGTGTTGACTGACTCTATCGAGAGAGTGCCGTTCTCGACCTTGACGGTGTGACTGAAGGTGTCGTCCTCATAGCAGATTACCTTGCAAACGTCGTCATCTGACGGGAGAAGTGTAACACCGGCGACTTCGGTGTTGATTGAGATGTTCTCGAAATCGTCCGAAAATTCGTAGGTATTGGTGTGGAAAAACCATGTTTCCAGCCTTGAAGCATCGAAGCCAACGGAGACCAGTGCTCCGAGGAAAATTACCCCACCGACTGCGACAAGAATTGCCGCCGCAATAATCCACTTTTTTGTTCTGCTCATCATACTGTTTCCTTTCTTATTAAACCGGATTTGATTTTTAAGAATACCCATTTCGTCGCCCAGATAATCGCCTTAGTCACCCAAAGGCAGATTAAGAAGCCGAGAATTGTGATTCCCACAAAGGCGATTCCCACGCCGAGCATGGCGATGCCGGAGACGACTTTTCCCATTGCCGAGAACACGAAGAGTGAGAATATCCCGCTGACTGCGACAACTGCAAACGAGAAGTCGACCGCCCAGATGGCGACAATCATGCTCCAAATGGTTACATAGACGGAAATTACTACCGCAAAAATTGCCACCAAAAGCGAAATCCAGAGTGGTGAGCCGAGAATAATCAGCAGAATTTCTCCGACACGAAGCGCCCGATTCGACTTCACTTTTTCCTTGACGATAGCCGTCAGCGGGACTTCCGAGAGAATCTGAGAGACGATTTCGTCAACAGTGCCGAGCTCTGCGACAGCTTGCTCTTCTGTGAGTCCCTCTTCGATTCTGTCGTCAATCATCTCGCTATAGAAGCTCACACGCTCGTCCACATCGACCTGCGGAATCCCCGAAAGCCGGAGCTGAAGCTTCTCCAAAAATTCATTTTTCCCCATTGTCATTATCCTCCTTGGTAATAAATTGGTAGATTGCGAAAATCTCTTTCCACTCCACCTTGAACTCTTCGATGCGCCTGAGCCCTGCTTCGGTGATGTGGTAGTACTTGCGGAGCCTGCCGTCGTGCTCGACGTTCCTGACCGTCAACATTCCTGCCGATTCAAGGCGTTTGAGAATGGTGTAGAGAGTGGACTCGGACAGTCTGATGTAGGGGCTGAGGTCCTTGATAATCTTGTACCCATAGGAATCCTCGCCCTTGATTGCCGCCAGCACGCAGACGTCCAGAAGCCCTCGTTTTAATTGTGTATCCATAGAAGTCCTCCTTTTGAATACCTCCTGTTATGCTATACATCATATCACGAAGTATTGTAGTTGTCAAGAGGGAAATTATAAAAATTTTCGGGAAAATAAAAAATCCCGAGCCGAAACTCAGGATTCATTAAAAGAGCACCCGGGTTCGGATGCTTCTTTGGTGGAGCATACGGGATTCGAACCCGTGACCTCCACACTGCCAGTGTGGCGCGCTCCCAACTGCGCTAATACCCCAGTACTCCGATATAATAGCACATCCGGAAGAAAAAATCAAGTCTTTTTCACAAGAAATTTGCGGGGAAGAGGAAAATTCATCATCAAAAAGAAAAACCGGCACAGTCAACTAAGGCTGTGCCGTATAATTTTATAAGTCATCCCAACATCCCAATCAGTTTTGCCTCGTCTGCCCAGGCAAACCGATTTTCCTTGTTAGCTTCTTTTTTTGAGTCTACCTGGTCTAACTGCTCAGCCGGAACTACAGGTACGCCAAATATTTCTGCGGCTGTTTCTATTCCTGCTGTGCGTTCCCTTTCAGAAACAATCAGCGCATCACCGGCTCTGAGATATGGATATGGATTCTCTTTTGCTCCAAGAAAAGTGAATTCACTATCGACATCGTAAATTGCGACTTGCTGGATATAGCGATTCAAGCGCACTCCATCTCCGATAAGGTAGCAATGAACAGGCTTATTCTGTTCCCACAATTCTGCAATTCTGGCAGGGAGAGTCTCCAAATCACTTTCTACATTCATCCGGCAAACTGCAAGAAGATTTATTTCATCTTCTTTGAATTCACATTCGCAGGGCTGTTCTGACTGTTCAATATACCAGAAAGAATCGACAGGAAGCCTTACAGCTTCGCATTTTAATTTTTTACAGATTTCCTCGTCCGACGAAATTACCGAATCAAACCGGTTACATAAATCAGAATGGAAGGCATGGTCTGACGGCATAAGATACAACTCCGGGTCATCATGAATCCAGAGAACCTTCCGTTTTGCCCCCAAAGAGCTCAAATTGACACACGTCAAAGCAGTTGCAAGGCACCAGGGCGAGCAACCATCCCACGCTATCATACACTCACACTCCGAAACTATCTTCTCCCGAGCAGACCATCTTTCGTAACTTGTTCTGAAACGTGACGGAAACAGCTCGGTATCTTCTTTTTGAGGCGAGTTGTCATAGAGTACTGAAACTCCCAACTCATCAAGCTCAGAAATCCGTTTATCTCTGTGAGTCTGAATAAGCAAAGTAATACTATAATTTTCTTTCAGACATCCAATCATCACTTTAAGGCTTCTGAAATTCTTTATCTTCAGCGACCCATCGTCACTGAGTTGGGTGGGAATAACAAATATCAGCTTCTTCATCTGCACCCTCCCTCAGTACAGCTCGAACGAACTCATCTCAGGCATGATAATTTCAAAGAGACTGCGGATGTATCTGGAACGGTCTTCAAAATCAATCCCGTCTAAGCTATCATTCAGGCAAATGACAGGATTCTTTGCACTCAGTATTGCATCCCGCAACACATCCACGGGCTCAGAAACCGTTAATGCAATTCCTTCCGGCACACGAGGGACAAATTCGCCTTTTACAAGTCGCCAATATCGCATCAGCCAGGCTGAGACATCTTCATTGGAACGGAATTTATGGCTGGAGGTTCTCCGCAACAGACGGTTCTCCTTCTCCCACACTTCCTCAAAAGTGCTCTTCAAAAAAGGAATCGGGAGGTGTTCATCCCGAAAACCAGGAAAATTGCGGAACATAGAGCATGTTCTATTCAAATTCATCACTTCATCTGGATATAACTCCGAAAACCACTTCTCATCGCTTTCTTCCATGCAATCTGCCATAGAAAAATTCCGATTTATGCAAGCAATATTGTTCCACAAAACATGTCCAAATCCATCCTCACAAGCTTCTGTTATAGGTCGCAAGCACAAACAATCACAAGGCAAGCCACTCTTGAAGTAATACTCCGGTTCAAGCTTCCCAATGAAAAACGTGTCATCATTCGCATAGATAAACTGTTCAGAAAGTCCTTCAATCCGATGTATGTTCAATTCGATTGGATTTGATGAAAACGTCGGGCGAAATTCAGCAGGTATAAAGTCTTCATGCCGAACTATCTGCAATTTAGGGTGCTCTACGTTCAGCCATGCAGGCAGGTGTCCCCATGTCAGAAAATAGATTTTATGTATCCACGGCAGATTTTTTTCAACTCCCCTAAACCAATAACGCATAAGTTCCCAGTCGCGATAGAATGTGTCAGAATTACTACTCCTATTCTCAGGCACATATTGTCCCTTCTGACTGAGCCAAGCAGAATCCGCTCCATTCACCCAAGGAACGACTAAATCAATATTCTCCATTATCAACAAATCCTCGCCAATTAAAGTGTACGAATAACAACATAGGGAATCGATGGTTCGCATCCGATTCCCCAGTTTTTCTACAAATTTTTAAAAGCCTGATAAAGCGGCATTTCGTGAATAAAGTAATTCAAACTGCCAGTAAAAACAGTGAAGCTAATCGTAGCTGTTCCTGAGTCAGCTCTAACGATCTGCATTTGCTCTGCTATTGTTAGTTACATGCAAGCTTGGAGCTGTTGTAACAAATGCCTCTATCTCATCAAATTCTATAATCCTCATCTCATGCTTTTCAACCATTTCAAATTACCTCCATTATTCTTATGCAAGGGCTTTCGCCCTTCCACATTCTTAACTTAGTTTTTCTCAATTTGTTTCTTCTTCAGTCTCCGGCGCTCTTCCTGAATTGACTTCACCGAGCGCTGGATTTTTGCGGACAGTTCGCTGTCGGGGATGGTGTGGGCTAGGACTTGGTCGCACTCCTCTTTAGTCCACGCTCTGGTGGGATAAAGATTTGCGGTTTTGGCGTAGTAGCGCTTGCGGTCAATATGCTTGCGTCTGCGGGCTTTTGCCGCCTTTTCTGCTTCATCCATCAACATAAATCGTCCTTCTGAAGAAATAATTTTTTATACCTCTATTATACTACCCCCCCGCACTTGTCAATATAAAGTTCTTAGCTTCTGAGAAAAAATTATGGGTGAGAAATTTTTAATTTGGCGAGAAATTAAAAAGCAGGGCTGATTTCTCAGTCCTGCTATGTTTATTTCAGCTTTTTCAGCACCCTTCCGATATCATCATCAATGCAAATCGATTGCTTTTCAATCTGGGACGGGCAGGCGGCGTCGCCGTAGTTTATGCAGGCGTAGGTCGCACCGGGGTTCTTCAGGGTCATCTGCCAGAATGGGTACTTGATGATGGCGGGGGTGTTGAACCCGACACCAAGTTCGAGATATAATGTCGTCAAGCCTTCATGCCGGCGGATAAATTCGGAATATCTCTCTGCCGCCTGATGCCAGCCCTCGTCTTCTACAAAAGTGTCATCACACCGAAGATTTGTTGTCATTGGCTTGCCACAGATCGGGCATTTCGGGACGAGGTCGGACGGAATCCGCATGTTCTCCTGCGTCTCCATCATCTTTTTGATAACTTCCTCGTTATCGTAGGTCTTCTGGTGGCAGGGCTCGGAGCACTGGAAGAGACCGTAGTCGCCCTGAGTGTAGAAGAGGCGCTTTTTGTCGAAGCCAGCCTTCTGGAAGCAGTGGTCGACGTTGGTTGTGAGGACGAAGTAATCTTTATCTTTGACGAGCTCGAAAAGGTCCTGATAGACCGGCTTCGGAGCGTCGGTGTAGCGGTTTAAGTAGATATTCCTGCTCCAGAATGCCCAGAATTCTTCGAGGGTTTCGTAAGGATAGAAGCCGCCCGAGTACATGTCGTGGAAGCCATACTTTTTCTCGAAGTCGGAAAAATTCTCTTCAAATCTCTTGCCGGAATAGCTGAGTCCTGCCGAGGTCGAGAGTCCTGCTCCGGCACCGATTACAACTGCGTCGGCGGATTCGAGAACTTCTTTCAGACATTCAATCTGTTCCGAGGAGCTTCTCATAAATTTCGAGGTCTGCATCTTTAAATACATTGAATATCACCTTTATTTCGCAGTGGGTCTCTTTCTTATAGTCAAGCACGGTTTTAAGAGCAATCTCCGCCGCCTTGTCGTTCGGGAAGTGGAACTCGCCGGTCGAGATACAGCAGAATGCGATGCTCGGGACGCCGTTTCTGTCCGCAATTTCCAGGCAGGAACGATAGCTGGAAGCGAGGAGCTTCCTGTCCTTCTCAGTAAGGCGCCAGCCGACAATCGGTTCCACGGTGTGGATGACATAGTCGCTCGGGAGGTTGTATGCCGGAGTGATTTTTGCGACACCTGTGTCCTCGGGGTGACCCTGACCCAGCATAATCTCGTTGCATTTAAGGCGAAGCTGGATTCCGGAATAGGTGTGGATGGCGTTGTCGATGCACCCGTGGTTCGGGGCAAAGCAACCGAGTAGCCTGGAATTCGCCGCATTGACGATAGCTCCGCACCGAAGCGTCGTGATGTCGCCCTGCCAGAGGTAGATGTCCTCCCGGACAGGCGTCAACTCGGCTAGATCTGTAATTCCCTTTTCTATAGTTCTTTCCTGCAAATATTCGTCCTGAATCTTTAAGAATTCGTCGCTGATTGGTTCCGGAGGTCGAACGTTAAAGAGCGCCCTGAGAAGCCGTTTCTGGGAGTATTCGTCAGTCGGGATTTCGTAATCCCGGTACTGCGGGTCTTCGGCTAAAAGTTCTTTTATAAGGTAGATTCTGCGGTCGGATTGGGTCATTGACAACGCCTTCCTTTAATAATTATTCTCTTACTACCGAAATTCTTTCCTGAACATGGTTACCGGAAACGATTTCGTCGACCATAGCTACAGCATAATCGGCATAGCTGATGATGCTTTCGCCCTTTGAGTTGAGGGTGAGCTCCTCGCCGCCGAGGATATACTTGCCGGACTTTTCGCCATCTGCCTGGAAGTCACCGGCAGGGCTTACGTATGTCCACTTGACATCGGTGCGCTCACGAAGTTCGGAGAGTGCCTTTGCCATTGCAGCTGCAAGCGGCTTGAAAACGTCAGGGAAGTCGTGTCCGTCAGAGACACATACAGTGTGCTCTGGGTTGACATAAAGGCTTCCTGCGCCGCCGACGACCAAAAGTCTTGTATCGGTTCCACTGAGAGCGTCACAGAGAACCTTCAAAGAAGTGCTATGCATGGGAAGAGTGTCCTCAGTCCATGCTCCGAAGGCATCAACTACTACATCAAAGCCATTAAGGTCTTCAGCTGTGAGATTGAACAAATCTTTTTTGAGAACCTTCTGGGCGTCGGTCTTGTTCTCGCCGCGAACCACTGCCGTTACGTCGAGTCCTCTTGCTACTGCCTCATTAGTGATAAGCTTGCCTGCTTTTCCATTTGCACATACTACTGCGATTTTCATTATAATTACCTCCGAAAAATTAAGTATTGTTGTAACCTTTTCGATTACAACATGAGTATAGCACATCGCAGTTGTAATGTCAAGAGTTACAACGAAAATTTTTCAAGAAGTATAATTTTGACTATCTGGGTGGAAGAAAAGTCCGAAGGCTTAGCTTTCGGACTCTTTTTCTATGCAAATTTTGGTGTCGTGGACGACATCGGCGACGGTAATCTCACGCATTTTGTCCTCCATCGCCTGCTGAATCATCATCAGCTTGTCGTCAAGGGCGGCGTGGATATTCCTGCCGACGGGGCAAGCCTGGCTCGGGTTCTCGTGGAAATGGAAGAGCTCGCCACTCTCGACGCACTCAACGGCGTTGTAGACATCGAGGAATGTAATCTCGTCAAGTGGCTTCGCCGTCGACGCTCCCCCACTGCCTCTGGCAACTGTGATGAGCCCTGCGGCTTTGAGCTGTTGGAGAATCCTGCGGATTATGACCGGGTTGACGTTGATGCTCCCCGCCAGAAACTCGCTCGTGATTTTGTATTGGTTCTTGAACGTCTCAATGCAAGCGAAAATATGAATCGCTATTGTGAATCTGCTTGAAATCTGCATTTTGGGAATCTGCTCCTTGGAGGGTGATAGAAATATTATAACATGAGTCGGACGCAATTTCAAGAGTTACAGCCAACTATCTTGATTTTCTCTCCGAAAGAATATACAATATAATAAAAACTCAAAGTGAGGGATTTACTATGAGCTTTAAAGAAGAATATTTAAAAAAGATTGATGCCGTGATTGAAACTGGCAAGTACGAGGACACCTGGGAGTCACTTTCTCAGTACACAGTTCCGAAGTGGTATCAGGACGCCAAGTTCGGAATCTTTATTCACTGGGGAATCTACAGTGTCCCGGCATTCGGGAGCGAATGGTATTCGAGAAATATGTACGTTCAGGGTTCACGGGAATATGAGCACCACATCGCAACCTATGGCAATCACAAGGATTTCGGCTACAAGGACTTCATACCGATGTTCAAGGCTGAAAATTTCAATCCGGATGAATGGGCAGAGCTCTTCAAAAATGCAGGTGCCGAGTATGTCGTGCCTGTTGCCGAGCACCACGACGGCTTCCAGATGTATAAAAGCGACGTTTCACACTGGAATTCCTACGAAATGGGACCGCACAGAGACGTCTTAGGCGAAATCTCTGACAGCGTAAATAAGCTTGGAATAGTGAACGGCGCATCCTCACACAGAGTTGAGCACTGGTTCTTCATGGGTCACGGCAAAGAGTTTGAGAGCGACATCACTGATGATGAAAAAGAAGGCGACTTCTACTATCCCGCAATGCCGGAGCCTTACCACCACAGCCTATTCTCAGAGCCGACACCGACCAAGAGCTTTCTTGAAGACTGGCTTGTGAGGTGCTGTGAGATAGTCGACAGCTATAACCCGAAAATCGTCTATTTCGACTGGTGGATTGAGCACAGTGCGGTCAAGCCGTATCTAAAGAAATTCGCCGCATACTATTACAACCGTGCCGAAGAGCGTGGTGAGGAAGTCGTCATCAACTACAAGCACGACGCCTTCATGTTTGGGACAGCCGTTGTCGACATCGAGCATGGACAGTTTGCCGAGGCAAAGCCATATATCTGGCAGACGGACACGGCAGTCGGGAGATACTCGTGGGGCTACATAAAAGACAACTGCTACAAATCGCCGAAAGAAATTATCTGCAACCTGATTGACGTTGTCAGCAAGAACGGCAGAATGCTCCTGAACATCGGTCCGAAGCCAGACGGAACTATCCCGGATGAGGACAGGTCAATTCTCCTTGAAATCGGTCGTTGGCTGAAGACTAACGGCGAGGGAATCTACGGTTCTAAAGTCTGGAGATATTCTGAGGAAGGACCGACCGAGACGAAGGAAGGTCAGTTCAGCGACGGTGCCGAGACCGTCTACACCAGCGAGGATTTCCGGTTCACCGTCAAGGGCGACAGCCTCTATGTCTTCGCAATGAATCCCCCGAAAAGCGGAACTGTCACAATCAAGTCTCTCGCCGAAGCCGATGCAAGCATCAAGCCGGTTTTCAGCGGAATTATAAAGAGTGTTTCGCTTCTTGGCTATGACGGGGAGATTTCCTACGCCCGTGACGGCGAAGGGATGCATATAGATATTCCCAATGGCACTGACACCGAAAATCCGATAGTATTTAAGATTACCATGGCGTAATTCTCTGGATTTTCGCCGGTTCGCTGTTTTACAGTGATTGCTATTCTCTTCCTGATTGTGGCGCCGATAATATGCGTCGGTCGTGGTGATGGTCGAGTATGTCGTTCTCAATAATTGAAATAAAAGTAGCTCGGTATGACCCTCATCCCGTAGTAATCCTACAGGAGAAGTGCCCACCGAGCTACTTAATTTTCAATTATACTGTGGACAATCAGGCAACGGAAATACCAAGCCATTTCCTGACGAGGTCGACACTGACGTTTGCCGCCTTAGCGATTAAGTCCTCAGCTACACCGGATTCATGTAAGCTAACCGCCATGGCTTTAGCGCTTTCAAGCTTTCCTTGCTCAACGCCTTGTTCGATGCCCTTGTTATAAAGATTTTCTGCTGCTTTGCACATTTCGTCATTGCCTCCTTTTTCGCATTTCAAATAATGAACACGTT
>JAJQGB010000003.1 GCA_021200775.1 Oscillospiraceae bacterium | reverse complement strand
TCTCGCTGATGTATATAATATACACATCCGGCAACTCGTCATAATAAGCTCCCTTATCGAGAATACTCTTATCAATCATCGAACCATAGTATCTTATGCGCCTTGCATGGTCGACTGTGTCTCTGCGCTGGATTTCGATGTTTATCTTCCGACCTGTGCTGTCCTGCGCATAGGCGTCTAAAATAGTGTCTTTCGATGTGATGTTCAGCAGGCGATACTGTCCTTTTACGCTGATAATTTCTATATCGTCCCTGCCGAGAATCGTGCGGACAACGTGCTGGCAAGCGCCGATATCTTCCAGCGCAATCGAAGCAAGCGTGTCGCTAAACAGATTCTGTTTCAGAATTTCCTCTGCGCCTTTTCGTATTACTTCTGAATAATCGCCCATCTCATCGCCCCGTTCTCCTGTTGTGATTTTATTATAGCACAAAGTAAGGCATAAATCAAGGGTTGCATTATAAAAACAGCGCAGATTTCACTCTGCGCTGGATTTTAACTCTTCGCCTTCGGTTTGAAAATAAGTGCCGCCAGGAGGGAGAAGACCATTGCCGCCGTTATTCCTCCGGAACAGGCGGTGAGTCCTCCGGTGAAGACTCCTAAGAAGCCTTTTTCGTCGACGGCTTCACGGATTCCTTTGGCTATCGAATTTCCGAAGCCGGTTAGTGGCACCGTGGCGCCGGCTCCGGCAAAGTCGGCGAGGTACTGATAGATTCCAACGCCACTGAGTATCACTCCCGCCACGACATAGAGTGTCAGGATTCTTGCGGGAGTCAGTTTCGTGAAGTCGATGAGAAGCTGACCGATGGCGCAGATGATTCCTCCGACTAAAAATGCCCATAAATACTGCATTGTGATTCCTCCTTAAAGCCCGATTTCGCTTGAAAGCCAGATTAGGTGCGAGATTCCCGGAATTGTCATTCCCTGCTGGCTCGAAGTGGTTGAGAGAAGCGCTCCCGTTGCGGCAAAGAGAATGTTTTTGAGCCTGCCGGACCGGAGTTCCGGGAGAAAGTGCCCCGCAAGAATACTTGCCGAGCAACCACAGCCTGAGCCGCCAGCGTGAACGTCCTGGTTCTCCGGGTCGAAGAGCATACATCCGCAATCTAAATGCTTGTCCGCAATCTCTATGCCGTCTCTATGCAACAGTTCTATAAGAATACGGGAGCCCACGCTTCCCAGGTCGCCGGTGACGATATGGTCGAAATCAAGAGGCGATTTTTTCGTGTCCGAAAGGAACTGCTTTATCGTGGAGTACGCCGCAGGAGCCATTGCGGCACCCATGTTGTTTGCATCTTTTATGCCTTTATCTTCAATCTTTCCAATGGTGACTGCCCGGACGAACGGCGAGGCGTTGCTTCTATCCAAAATCACTGCTCCCGAAGCGGTCGCCGTCCACTGGGATGTCGGAGTGCGCTGTCCGCCGTATTCGAGTGGGAAGCGATACTGCCTTTCTGCCGTGCAGAAGTGGGAGGAAGTCACCGCCGCAACTATGTCCCCAGCACCCGAATCGACCGTCAGTGCGGCTAGAAGTATGCCCTCAGCGATGGTGGAGCAGGCGCCGTAGATTCCTAAGAATGGCACATTGAAATCGGATATTCCGAAGCTGGTGCCGATGCACTGATTCAGGAGGTCTCCGCCGAACATGAACGACAGGTCGTCCGGATTCAACTGGCACTTTTCAAGCGCCGTCTGCACGGCAAGACCCTGCATTGCGCTTTCCGCCTTCTCGAAGCTCTCCTGACCGAAGCGGTCGTCCTTATCGACATAATCGAAGCAGTCGCCGAAGGGTCCTTCGCCCTCCTTCTTGCCGACGACCGACGCCCAGCTCTTTATCGAAACCGCATTGTCCATCATTATTGTTGCCTGACCCAGTCTTTGTGACATAAATCCAACTCCCCTGCTTTATTTGCTTCTATTTTTCCAAGAACAGTTTAATTTATGCGTTTTGAAATATGAAAGCTTGAATTATTGGGAAGACTGTGATATAATAAGCTTGGTATTTTCTGTAGAAAGACAGGCTCCGCCGGAAAGGACGGTTTTTATGAAGAGAACACTTGCGGTCTTAATGGCTTTTTGTATGCTGATAACTATGTGCTCATGCGGCAATGCCGAAGAAGAGAGCACCCAGAGCGATGCCACCACGTCCTATAACGGAATCCCGGACAATGTCGTCACAGCTTCAGCCGACAGTGATGCCGAAGCCGTCACTTCTGTAGAATATACGGAAGCGGACACAGTTTCTGAGACTGAAACTTCTGAAGAGACCCCCGAAGTGACAACTGCCGAAGACGAATCGCCGAGCGAAGTCACCACCGACGACGAAGATTCGGTCGAGATTGACGACGGGGAAGAAGTAACTTACATTCCCGACACTATTGCGATGGACTATCTGACGCTTCTTAACTCGACATCCGTCCATGCAAAGCTTACCGAAGCGGTTTCCTACGACGGCGAGACGGTTGTCCTCTATGAACGGGAATACTATATCAGTGGCGTCAATAAAGTTTATATCAACAATTCTCAGAAAATAGTCATGACGGCTGACACTGTCACGGTTATTGATTTGGATGCGTACACCTATTACTCCTACGCAAGAACTTCGACCGCTTCGGAAATCGAGTTCGGCTACAGCAAAGAGTACTACACTCTCGTTTCGACAAGTGAGGAAAGCGACTGCGTGATTGAAGAGTACACCGTCCTGTCCCACGGAAGCACTTTAACGTCCACCTGGACGTTCTATACAGACGGCACTTTCACCGTCGTTGACAAAAATCCCGACTCTGGCTCGTTCACGAGGTATTCTTTCGAGATTGCCGAAAGCGATACAAGCGGAATGGATATGACTATTCCAAGCGGGCTTACGGAGACGGAAGCGAGCGAGTTTTAGCGGAAACCCCTCCGGCGCTTCGCACCACCTCCCCTTTCAGGGGAGTCTATGACTGCATTATGCAAACTTTGTACTAAAGGAGACGATAATTATGGTAGTAATTGAAATGGAAAACGGTGGGAAAATCAAGATTGAGCTTTGCCCGAAGGAGGCGCCTCTGACGGTCAAGAACTTCGAGAAGCTTGTAAACGAGCACTTCTATGATGGGCTTATCTTCCACAGGGTTATCAAAAACTTTATGATTCAGGGCGGCGACCCGACAGGCACCGGTATGGGCGGTTCTGACGAAAATATCCGCGGCGAGTTCCGGCTTAACGGCGTCAACAACACTCTGAAGCACAAAAGAGGAACCATCTCGATGGCAAGGGCTCAGGATCCGAACTCGGCTTCGTCGCAGTTTTTCATCGTCCACAAGGATTCTCTCTATCTCGACGGCTCCTATGCGGCTTTCGGAAATGTTGTTGAGGGAATGGACGTTGTCGACGAGATTGCCTCCGTCAAGACGGACGTCAACGACCGACCGGTAGTTCCTCAGAGAATCAAGACTATCAGGATTGAGAACTATTTTGATCAATGATTTCGTAAGGAGAAACAGTGAAGTCATATGCGTGTGACAACAGAGGACAACCCGCGGCTTGAATACCTCAGGGAGAAGACCCGTGCCTTAACCACTTCGCCCGGGTGCTACATCATGAAAAACCATGCCGGCACCATCATCTATATCGGCAAGGCGAAGAATCTAAGAAACCGGGTTTCGACCTATTTTCACGACAACGACCACCTGCCAAAAGTTGCAAAGATGGTCTCGAACGTCTGGGATTATGACTTCATCTGCACTTCCTCCGACTATGAGGCTCTTGTCCTCGAAGCGTCCCTTATAAAACAGCACAAGCCGAAATATAATATTCTCTTGAAGGACGACAAGGGCTATTCCTACATCAGAATTTCTGATGAGGAGTACCCACGAATCACCCGGGAGATGCAGAAAAAGGGTCCCGGCACATTCATCGGTCCCTACACAAGCGGATTCACTTCGAGTCAGGCTGTCGAAGAAGTCAACCGGGTTTTCATGCTCCCCACCTGCAAAAAAGTCTTTCCGAGAGACTTTGGAAAAGAAAGACCCTGCCTCAACTTCCAGATTAAACGGTGCATCGGGCTCTGTCGGGGTTGCTTCTCGAAAGAAGACTACGCCGAAATTATCAACCAGGCGGTCGACTATATTAAAAGTGGAAGCAAGCAATCTGTCGAAGAGCTGACGGAAGAGATGAACCGGCTTTCCGAAAACCTCGAATTTGAGAAGGCGGCAGTCATCCGTGACAGAATCGCCGCCATCAACCGTTCCGCCGACACCCAGAAGATTTTTGAAGAGAACATGCCCGACACAGACATCTTTGCACTCGCCAAAAACGGCGGTATCACCTGCATTTCCGTGCTCAACTACCGTGTGGGAAGGCTCTATGACAAGCAGGATTTCATATTGGGCGAGACGACAGATGACATTTCCACCCGGGAAGAGTTTTTGATTCAGTACTACGACCGGGCGGTCAAGATTCCACGTGAGATTTACATCGACGAAGAGTTAAGAGAATCAGACAACATAAGGCGATTTCTCGCCGAAAAGTCGGGGCACGCTGTAAGCATTGCGAACCCGAAGCGTGGCGAGATGAAAGGGTTACTCGACCTCGCCGAAAAGAACGCCGTCGAACAGCTTTCCGTCAGAATCGGCAGAACCGGAAAAGAAGTTGCGGTTTTGGAAGAGCTCGGAGAGCTTCTCGGGCTCACGAAAACGCCGAACTACATTGAGTGCTACGACATTTCAAACCTCGGCTCCACCGACATGGTTGCCGGAATGGTCGTTATGGACAAGTGCCGGTTCGCAAAGAAGTATTACAAGAAATTCAACATAAAAACGGTCGTGGAGCAGAACGACTACGCCAGTATGCGTGAAGTCATTTCAAGACGGCTTGAAAACTACTTAAACCCTGACTGCAAAGACGAAGGCTTCAAGCGTTTGCCTGATGTCATCTTCCTCGATGGCGGAAAAGGGCACGTTTCAGCGGTTCTGCCGTTACTGGAAGAATACGGACTGGACATACCATTATTCGGACTCGTCAAGGACAACAAGCACCACACACGTGCTGTCGTCACGGCTGACGGAAGCGAAATCCAGATTTCAAAGTCACGGTCAGTATTCGCACTCTTAACAAAGCTTCAGGACGAGGTGCACCGTTACACTATCACCTTCCAGAAGCAGAAGCGCTCAACCCACACTCATGAGACGGAACTCACGAAAATCTACGGCATCGGCGAGAAGAAGGCGCAGGCTTTACTTAACGAATTCAAAACCAAGCAACAGTTAAAGTCGGCGACAATAGAAGACATAGCGGCAGTAATGAAAATCAGCCCCGAAAAGGCGGCTGAAGTAAAAGAAAAGTTCATCGACCAACTGCAATAGCAATACCATTCACCACGCAAAATTTCAGGGAAAGGAACTACAATGCAAAAAAAGATACCCGAATACTCAGGCGTTTTAAGAAGCCATACACTCAGCGTGCCAGATACAATTTACCAGAGTTCGGGAATAGTGATTTTCGGCAAGCGAATCAAGTCGCTTGTATTCTCGACGGACGTTGCAATTATCAATAATATCAATGCGGACGCAGTGATTGCGGTCTATCCGTTCACCCCACAGCCGGTCATCTCCCAGGCGATTATCGAAGTCTCGAATGTTCCCGTTTTCGTTGGAGTCGGAGGAGGCGTGACAGGCGGAGAAAGGTCCGTAAGACTTGCAGAAACCGCCGAAAATCAAGGAGCTTTTGCCGTTGTTGTGAACGCTCCAATCGACCCGCAAATTATAACACAGATTAAGACAAAGATTGACATCCCGGTGGTTGCGACTGTCGTCTCAGAAAATCAGGACATCAGAAGAAGAATCTCCGCAGGTGCGGACATCCTTAACGTTGCGGCTTCGACTAAGACCCCGGCATTGGTTCGGAGAATCCGTGACGAGTTCCCCGACTTCCCGATTATCGCAACGGGAGGACCGACCGACGAATCGATTTCCGAGACGATTGCGGCTGGTGCAAATGCAATCACCTACACTCCGCCGTCGAACGGCGAGGTCTTTGCGGAATCGATGAGGAAATACCGCGAAAGATACAGTACCGGAAACCAATAAACTATAATATAAGAAAGGCGGCTATGGTATGAGAGTTATTACCGGCAGTCTGAGAGGAAGAAAACTGAAAGCCCTGGAGGGCGAAGAGACAAGACCGACTACCGACAAATTAAAGGGAACTATATTCTCGATAATTCAGTTTGACGTTCCATATACGAGGGTTTTAGACCTCTATGCGGGAAGCGGACAGCTTGGAATCGAGGCACTTTCCCGGGGAGCAAACAGCGCTGTATTCGTTGAAAGAGCAAGGGACGCAGTCGGAATCATCAAGGAAAACGTGAAAGCCTGCAATCTTCAGGACAAGTCGAAGATTATCACCACCGACGCCATAAATTACCTTAAAATGGCGGCAAGCGGACACGAAAAGTTCGACATTATTCTCATGGACCCACCCTATGAGGAGGGCTTGACGGAGAAATCGCTTGAACTCTGCGCAGAGATTATGAGCGACAAATGCATCGTAGTCTGCGAGCATGAGGCGAGACTGGTTCTTCCTGAGAAAATGGCGGGCTTGAAGCTGAGAAAGCGATACAGCTGTGGCAAGAAAACTGCTCTCAGCGTGTTTATAAAAGACAACGGGGACGGTGACGAAGTATGAGTACGGTTGCAAGCAACCAGCGAATTGCAGTCTGTCCCGGAAGCTTCGACCCCGTGACCTTAGGTCACGTAGACATAATCCAGCGTGCGGCGGCGGTTTTCGATAAAGTAATCGTTCTCGTCTCTATAAACCCGACGAAGGAGCCGATGTTTTCACCCGAGGAGAGAGTCGAGATGATTAAAACCGTCACGAAAAACCTTACGAACGTTGAAGTCGAGACATACGGCGGACTTCTTGCGGACTTCGTGAAGAGCCGTGGAGCTACTGCGATTGTCAAGGGACTTCGGGCTGTTTCCGACTTTGAATATGAGTTCCAGATGGCTTTGGCAAACAAGAAGCTCTGCCCGGAAGCGGAGACGATTTTCCTCGTCACACGCTCGGAAAACATGTATTTAAGTTCAAGCATGGTAAAGCAGATTGCCTACTTCGGTGGGGATATCAGTGGCTTTGTGCCTGCTGAAATCAAGGAAAGAATTGCCGCCAGAATCGCAAAACTGAGTTCTGGCACTAATAAATGCGAAGGAGTAGAAAACTAATGACTATTGATGAAATCCTTGAAATGATGGATGAGATTCTTGACAAGGCGGTTACCGTTCCCTTTTCGAACAAGAAGAGCATGGTCGACACCGACCAGCTTCGTGACTGCATTGACAACATCCGCTACAACCTGCCTACTGAGATAAGGAAGGCAAAGGAAATGGTTGCCGACCGTTCCACCATCATTCAGGATGCCAACGACAAGGCGGAGCAGATTATCAAGGATGCTGAGGAAAAGGCGAAGAAGATTGTCTCGGAAGAAGAGATTGTCAAGCAGGCGAAGGCGGCGGCTCAGGATCTGACTGCTCAGTCACACGCTATGGACCTTTCAATCAAGAAGGCTATGGTTGAAAAGCTCGACAATATCCTTGGTGAAACCGAAAAGTCTATGACGAAGTCCTTGAACGAAATCAAGTCGATGCGTGAGACAATTAAGAACGCCGGCAAACAGGTCGAGGCGGAGCAGTCTCAGCAGTGATATTTCGCTTCCCGAACTCTCAAAAAAACGATTGGCGGGATTTGTCTTCCAGCGAAAGACAGTTGCCCTCGTCTGAAAGAATTTTTTTGAGATTTCGGGCAGATTTCTGTTGACTCTGGGCGCACAAAATAATATAATGTTATGAGCCGTTTTGTGAGGGCTTTGTTTCTCATGAACCGACGCCCAAGCTAACAGTAAGGAGATTTTAGAGTGTCAGTAAAAGTAGTCAAGTTTGGCGGAAGCTCTCTTGCCGACGCCAACCAGTTTATAAAGGTTGCAAACATAATTAAAGCCGACCCGGCAAGAAAGTATGTCGTGCCGTCAGCTCCCGGAAAGAGAAACTCGAAGGACACGAAGGTCACCGACATGCTCTATGCCTGCTATGACATGGCAACCCGTGGCGGAGATTTTGAAGGGATGTTCTCGGCAATCAAGAGCCGGTATATGGACATTATCGAAGGCTTGGGGCTCGATATGAGCTTAGACGAAGAGTTCGAGACGATAGAACGTGGCTTCAAGGCAAGAGCCGGACGTGACTATGCCGCTTCAAGAGGAGAATACCTTAACGGCAAGATTTTAGCGGCTTATCTCGGGTTTGCATTTGTAGACGCCGCAGAAGTCATATTCTTTGCGAACGACTCGAAATTAAAGCTTGAAGAGACCTGCCATGCAGTCAAGGAAAGGCTTGACGAAGTCGGAAATGCCGTCATCCCCGGATTCTACGGTTCGATGCCGAACGACACCATCAAGACATTTTCACGTGGTGGTTCGGACATCACCGGTTCAATCGTTGCGGCGGCTATGGGAGTGGATTTATACGAGAACTGGACGGATGTATCGGGATTTTTGGTATGCGACCCGAGAATTGTCCCCGACCCGGTTCCGATTAAGACAATCACCTATCAGGAATTAAGAGAGCTCTCTTACATGGGTGCAGGAGTTCTGCATGAGGATGCCATCTTCCCTGTCCGCAGGTCATGTATTCCGATTAACATAAAGAACACGAATAAGCCGGACGACCCGGGAACGATGATTGTCGAGAACGACGGCGGAGATTCGAGCCAGTATGTAGTCACCGGAATTGCCGGTCACTGCGGCTTCGTAACCGTAACTATTGAAAAAGATATGATGAACTCGGAGCTCGGATTCGGCAGAAAGGTTCTCGAAGTTTTCGAGAACTTCGGCATCTCGTTCGAGCACATGCCCTCAGGAATCGACACGATGAGTATCGTCGTCCACAAGAGCGAGTTTGAAGAAAAGGAAGAGCAGATTCTCCGGTCTCTTGACAGAACCGTTCACCCGGACAGAATCGACGTCGACAGAGACGTTGCACTCGTTGCGGTCGTCGGTCGAGGAATGAGAAAACAGCGTGGTACTGCGGCAAGAATCTTTGCGGCACTTGCTCACGCAAAAGTAAACGTTAAGATGATAGACCAGGGTTCCAGCGAGCTTAACATCATCGTCGGAATCTCGAACGAGGACTTCGAGACCTCAATCAAAGCTATCTACGATATCTTTGTCACGCAGAATCTATAACAGTCGAAGGAAGGCGATGTCTACGAAAACTGTTTTTAATCGAATAACGGCAGTTTTCACCGCCTGCTTGATAATACTAGCACTTTTCAGCGGTTGCAGTGGCGTCAATAATGACACTGTAGTCACCGAAGATTCGGCTGAAATGACGTCTACTCCCGACCCGGAGGATATTATTTCTATTTCCGGAGCCCCGCACGACGGCAACTTCTACGGAAGTTTTCTGACGATGGTTCTGTCTTCGAGCGATGAAGACGTCTATCCGAAAGCCTATGTCATGCACTCCTACTCGGAGATTGAGGAGTACTACTACGCAACCGAGAAGATTTATTCATTCGGTGCCAGATTCACCATCACGATGGCGTCGTTCACGGACGATTATTTCGAGGATAACGACGTCCTTATCGTCGTCATAAGCGAGCCGTCGATTTATGCCAGCCACTCGGTTGAGGATATGGAGCTCTATGAGGACGGCTCATTCATAATAAATCTTACCCGGCACATCCCGGAAAATGCGATTTTAAGCGACGGGACGGTATACCACCTCGTGTTCACAGCCCCGAAAGGCGGCTTTGACGACATCGATGTTGACAATATAGCCGTGGACGTCACGGAAATCACCGACAGTGACAGCATGGGTGCATACGACTCGGAAAGATTCACCTATGTCTATCCGGAATACTGGGCTTTTATCTTCAAGACTCCGGCGCTCGTGGAGGATGCCAGCACACACGTCAGCGCACTTGAAACCTACGACGAAATGCTCGGGTTCTATGAGACCTACAAAGGCGATTTCGACCTCGACACGCTGTTTGTAAAGTACTTCGGCGCCGTTTTCGACGAGGCGATGTTTGAGGAGTATGTACTTCTCGTAGTGGTTCTCCCGTTCGACAAGACGCTTTCAAAGCCGGAGATCTCAGATGTCTTCATCTACAACCGCCAGATTTTCATGTCGATATCAAACCTCACCTACGACTTCGACGAAGCGGATGAACAGTGGTATCTTTTAGCGGTCGCAGTCGACAGGAGCAGTCTTGAAAACGTAGACTTGGAGTCGATTAATATTGGAGCAGGATAGTTTCAAAAAAACTCTTGCATTTCTATTCGCTTTGTGATATAATAGTCACCGTCGAAAACTGCGGTTGCAGTCTATATGTAAATTCCATAGTACTACTGTCTGAACTTAGGAAGATGGGCTACTATGTTTATAAGTTCAGAAAGGAGGAAATCTCATGGCTAAGGAAGGAATCCACCCTAACTATCAGCAGACAACCATCACCTGTGCTTGCGGAAACGTAATTCATACCGGCTCCACCAAGAAGGACATCAAGGTTGAAATTTGCTCAAAGTGCCATCCGTTCTTCACCGGCAAGCAGAAGCTTGTAGATACCGGCGGACGTGTTGACAGATTCAACAAGCGTTACGGTCTTAACAAGGACAACAAGTAATTCTTGTATAAGAATGATGACTTTAGCGGTAGCCGTCCCGGGTTGCCGCTTTGTTCATTCTATGATTCGGGGGCGATGTAATGAGCTATAAAACAATCAGAAAAACTGCATCTGACAGCATAACCATCGAAAAATCCGAGTTTATAGGCGCTATTTCCCCTGTCAGGACGGATGAAGAAGCGGTCGCATTTATAGAAAAAATCCGGTCGGAAAACCGCAAAGCCCGGCACAACTGCTATGCCTATGTGCTACGTGACGGATTCATCACGAGATATTCGGACGACGGCGAACCTCAGGGCACTGCGGGGCTTCCAATCTTAGATGTAATTCAGAAAACAGGGCTCACCGACGTTTGCATTGTCGTGACGAGATATTTCGGAGGAATACTCCTGGGAAAAGGCGGACTTACACGGGCTTATTCCAATGCGGCAAGTCTTGCCGTAAATGCCGCTGAAGTGGTCGAGATGCTGTCGGGATACTATCTTCAAATCGAAAGCGACTATTCGTGGTATGAGAGAATCATCCGGTGCTTGGGAGAGCAGGGCGCAAGAGTTGACAGTACGGAATTTTCCGAAAACGTGAAAATCGTTGCCGCAATCAGGGCTGAAGCCTGCGAAAGGCTGATGGAAGCGCTTACGGACCTCACAAACGGCAGTGTGAACATTGTCAAATCTGACGAAACCACGATTGACTTCTCCTGATAATTTGTAATATCTCACGAATTTTCTCTTTTCACAGAACAAATGAAGGAAATTCGTGTTTTATTTTGTATAAAGTAATAGAACCACAAAAGGAGGGATATGCGTGAACGAAAATATTGATGCACGTGTTTATACGGAAATGATCGAAGAAAATGTGCTTTGCGAGTTTGCCTCAAAGTCAAAGGACTCAAAAGGCAGAGAAAGATATCTTTCGCCCGACCCACTAAGGACATGCTACCAAAGGGACCGGGACAGGATTATCCACTGCAACGCCTTTTCGAGACTGAAGCAGAAGACTCAGGTCTTTCTGAACCCGACTGGCGACCACTACAGAACCCGACTCACGCACACCCTCGAAGTGAGTCAGATTGCAAGGACTATTGCAAGGGCTATGAGGCTCAACGAAGACCTTACCGAAGCTGTTGCTCTCGGGCACGACCTCGGGCACACACCTTTCGGACATGCAGGAGAAGCTGTTTTAAACGAGCTCTCCCCAAAAGGCTTCAAGCACTATCAGCAGAGTTTACGTGTTGTCGATGTCTTGGAGAAGGACGGCAAAGGCTTGAACCTTACATATGAAGTGCGGGACGGAATTGTGAAGCACACAAACGAGATTGCCGAGACCCGCGAAGGCTATGTCGTGCGTCTCGCCGACGTCATCGCCTATATAAATCACGACATTGAAGACGCAATCAGGGCTGGAGTTCTTCGTAATGAAGACCTGCCGCAGGAAGCGGTCGAAGTCTTGGGCGATACGAAATCAAAAAGAATCACGACGCTTGTCTCTAACTTAGTCAAGAACGGCGCTGAGAACATCCACTTTGATGAAGATATCGGCAATGCCGAGAATATCCTTCACAAGTTCATGTACGAACAGGTCTACACGAATCCACTTTGCAAGTCGGAGGAGAAAAAGGCACGAGTTATGCTCGAAAAGCTGTATAAATACTTCCTCGACGACCCGAAGCGGCTTCCATCGGACTATATTGCGCTTGCCGACAGGTTCGATGCCGACACGGCGGTCTGCGACTATATTGCCGGAATGACCGACAAGTTCTGCATAAACCTCTTCATGGACTTGTACGTCCCGAAGAGCTGGAGCGTATGCTGACAGCTTTCAGCTGAGACAATTTTAGTCCCATAATCAGGCGAAGGAGGGAGAATAATGCCGCGGTTTTCGGACGAATTTTTGGAGCGGGTCAAGGATGCAAACAGAATTGAAGACGTTGCCCGGCAGTATGTCTCTTTGAAGCGTTCCGGGCGGCTCTACAAGTGCAACTGCCCGTTCCATTCAGAAAAAACTCCGTCCTGCGTGATATATCCAGACAACGGAAGCTTCTATTGCTTCGGTTGCGGCGCAGGAGGATCAGTCATCACATTTATAAGTAAAATTGAAAACCTGGATTTTGCGGAGTCGGTCAAGTTTCTGGCGGACAGAGCCGGGATTGCAGTTCCGGAAAACGGCTTTGAGGACCCGAGGGCAGAGTCGAAAAAGCGAATCCTACAGATGAACAAGGACGCCGCAAAATTCTTCTATGCGAATTTAAAAACCCCCGACGGCAAGGCAGGGCTTGAATATCTGATTCAGAAAAGGCGGCTTCGTCCCGAGACGATAAAAAGCTTCGGGCTTGGAGTTGCCGTGAACCGGTGGACAAGCCTTACGAACCACATGCTTTCTCTTGGGTACACCGAGGAGGAGCTCCTTGCCGGGTCTTTAATCAGCAAGAAAAACGGCAGGTGCTTTGACTTCTTCGTGAACCGGGTCATGTTCCCTATTTTCGATTTGCGTGGCAACGTGGTTGCGTTCTCCGGGAGGACATTAGACCCGAATCCTCAGGGCATGAAGTACCTAAATTCCCGGGGAACTCCGGTTTATGAGAAGAGTCGGACGCTCTTTGCGATGAACTTTGCAAAGAACTCGGCGGCGAAATCGAAGCGGCTTATCCTATGTGAAGGAAACCTTGACGTCATCACCCTTCATCAGGCTGGGTTTACAGAAGCAGTCGCAACCTGTGGAACGGCTATAACCTCTGAGCACGCACGGCTTATGGCGCAGTATTGCGACGAAGTCTACATCTGCTACGACGCCGATGCGGCAGGGCAAAAGGCTACTTCGGCGGCGATTGGACTTCTCTCGGCGGCTGGTCTTAAATCGAAGGTTGTGAGGATTTCGGGCGACGGAGTCAAGGACGTCGACGACTACATAAATAAGCTCGGTGCTGACCGGTTCAGGCTGTTACTCAACGGTTCGGAAGGTTCAATCGAGTTTGAGCTTGCGAAGTGCAAACAGGACTTAGATGTCGAGACGGACATGGGCAAGGTCGAATATCTCAAACGAACGGTTGCGGTTCTTGCCGGAATCGAAAGCCCGGTTCAGAGAGACGTTTACATCTCGAAGGTTGCGCTTGAAAACAGCGTCACGAAGGACTATCTTTCGGAGGAAGTCAAGGCTTATCTGAGAAACAGAAACCGGGAAGCCAAAAAACAGGACGACAGAGAGCTTGTCCGCACTGTCAGCGGCTCACGCACAGCCAATCCGAACAGGACTCTTACAAAGCGTGAAAAAGCGGAAGCCGGGGTTATCGCCTATGCACTCAATCATCACGAGAAGCAGGGCGAGATATTCGGAAGCCTTGAATCGGAGCGATTTTCGGACGAATTTTTCAGAAAAGCGTATGAAACTCTCCGGAATTGCTACGAAAACGGCGGATATGCAACTATTACAACCCTTGAAAACGAATTTTACGGCGAGGATATGGACAAAATAAGCCATATTTTAAATCAATCGAGAGAAATAATGATTGACGAAAATACCCTTGCTGACTATATCAGGATTCTTAACAGCGATAGTGAAACTCCCGAAGACGCATCGAAAATGTCGGACGACGATTTGCTCGCCTACACATCGAAGCTCCGCAGGGAGAAAAACTGACAAAATGGAGGAATAAATCATGAGCGATAAGAAAAATGTAATCGACAGTCTTATAGAAACCGGCAAGGCTTCGGGAAAGCTCTCGACACAGCAGATTACTGACGCACTCGAAGACGCCGACTTTGACGCCGAGCAGATTGACAAATTCTACGATGCCTGCTCCACAAACGGCATCGAAATCATCGACGACGTCGAGATTGAGCCGGACCCGTTCTCTGAAATCGACATCGACATGGAGCTTGAAGACATGCCGGACGATGCCGAGGTTCCGGACGTCAACGAGGATGACTATGACATCTCGCTGGCAGAAGGAATTGCCATCGACGACCCGGTCAAGATTTATCTGAAGGAGATAGGCAGAGTTCCCTTGCTCACTTCCGAGGAAGAGATTGAACTTGCCAAGAGAATCCAGCAGGGCGACAAGGAAGCAAAGAAGCGCCTTGCTGAGGCTAACCTGAGACTTGTAGTCTCCATTGCAAAGAGATACGGCGGAAGAGGAATGAGCTTCCTAGACCTCATTCAGGAAGGAAACCTGGGACTCATCAAGGCGGTTGAGAAGTTCGACTATACCAAGGGCTTCAAGTTCTCTACTTATGCGACATGGTGGATTCGCCAGTCGATAACACGTGCGATTGCCGACCAGGCAAGAACCATCCGAATCCCTGTTCACATGGTCGAGACGATTACGAAGGTCAAGAAGGCTTCGAGCACCCTTCTCCACCAGAACGGCAGAGACCCGACGGCTGAGGAGATTGCCGAGGAGCTCGATATGCCGGTCGACAAGGTTTGTGAGATTATGCGGATAGCACAGGACCCCGTTTCTTTGGAAACTCCTATCGGCGAGGAGGAGGACAGCCACTTAGGCGACTTCATCCCCGACGACAACGCCCCCGAGCCTACAGAAGCCGCTTCGCAGGTTCTCCTTAAAGAGCAAATCGACCAGGTTTTGGGCACCCTTACTGAACGTGAAGAGAAGGTTTTAAGGCTCAGATTCGGTCTTGAAGACGGCAGAAGCAGAACCCTTGAAGAGGTCGGGCAGATGTTCAACGTCACCAGAGAGCGTATCCGCCAGATTGAGGCGAAGGCACTTAGAAAGCTCAGACACCCGAACCGCTCGAACAAGGTCAAGGACTTTATTGATTGAGGAAACCTCTCCGGCGACTTCGTCGCAACCTCCCCTTTCGGGGAGGCTATCTCTACATAAACATAAAAAACGCTCCCTTTGGTCGCAACCGAAGGGAGCGTATCTATTTTAGTGCTTGGATGTCAGAGGTTTTAAGACCATCTGCGCCTTTTCCTCCGCCAGCTTTTCAAGCTTCAGAGATTTCCATAGCTTCGCCATAACTATTGTCGTTATTCCCATTGCAAGAATGTCGGCAAGCGGTGCCGCCCAGAATACACCAGTGACTCCGACAAGCTGAGTTGCGATGAGCGAGAAGATTATGAGAAGCACATCTCTCAAAGCCGAAAGCGGAGCCGCTTCCCTGGCGTGACCGATGGACTGTAGGAATATAGCGCAGACCTTCTGCAGGCAGGTGAAGAGGATGAGTGAGAGATAAATTCTCAGGCACTGAACTGCGAATTCAAGATAGAGCTCGCTGTCGGCGCCGAACATGAGGATGAACGCCTGCGGGATTGCCTCAAAGAGAACCGTGCAGATGATGCAGACGACCGCCGTCCACTTCACTACCAATTTCAGCAAATCCATTACCCTGTCGTACTTCTTTGCGCCGTAGTTATAGCCGACAATCGGCTGTGCACCGGCGGCAATTCCGATTGCGATATTGAGGACAATCTGAAACAGCTTCATGATTACGACGAACGCCGAAAGTGGGATGTCGGAACCGTATTCGGACATTGCGCCGAACTTGACGAGAAGAATGTTGTTGACGACGGTTATAATCATGATGAAGAGCTGTGTAAGAAGGCTCGAGGTGCCGAGTGACATTACCTTCTTCGTGAGCCTGAAGCTCGGCTTGAAGCTCGAAAGCGAGAGCCTGAAGTTCTTGCTCCTGAAAAGGTATGCGAAGCAGATTGAGAAGCTCACGAACTGACCGATTATCGTTGCGACTGCGGCACCTCTGATTCCCCAGAAGGAGATGCAAATCGGGTCGCCGACGATGTTGATTACGGCACCGACTGTCATTGCAAGCATTGAATACTTCGGGCTTCCGTCTGCACGGATGATTGCCGCCAAGCAGTTCTGAAGCATCGCAAGCGGCATCATGGCATAGATGATGAAGCCGTAGGCATGAGCCATCTCGATATTCTCACTTGTTGCGCCGATGAGCCAGAGAAGACTGTCGCCGGCGGTGTAGCTGATGAGGATGATAACGAGTCCCGAAACGACCGTCCAGATAATGCCGTTTCCGACATAGCGGTGGATGTCCTCAGTCTTATTACTGCCGAGGCACATCGAAAGCATTGCCGCAACGCCGTCGCCGAAGAGCAGGGACATTCCCCAGCCGACAACCGTTATCGGGAAGATGATTCCGGTTGCGCCGTTTGCGACGTAGCCTATCATGTTGCCGACGAAAATCTGGTCGACGATGTTATAGAGGCAGGAAATGATGAGTGAGCAGATGCAAGGGATTGCGAATTGTCGAAATAACTTCCCTACCCTTTCAGTTCCCAAATAATTGCTTTGTTCCATTAGATTGACTCCTTTTTAATACATAATTTGCCTTATATGGCGAAAATAGCTGTAAAACGCACAAAAAGAAGCGCAGAACCTGTCGTGATTCTACGCTTCCTTCGCTGTTCGACTTATGGATTTTAGCATATTGGAAAGGCTAAAGTCAATCCAAAATTTTGAGACTGTAGCTAATAAAAACATCGCCATCCATTACGGGTGGCGATGCTCTTTTAGGGTTTATCTATTATCGGCTAATCGATATTACTTCTTCTTTTTCTTGCCGGTGACGACTACTACGACGACAACGACAACGATTACTACGATAACGATGATGATTCCAACGATAACGCCGGTGGAGCTTGAGCTGGAGCTCGAAGATGAGCTGGAGCTGGAGTCAGCGGTGCTGTCTGTATCCTCAACAACCTCTTCCTCAGCGGGAGCAGCAGCTGCCTGAGCGGCTTCAACTGTAGCGGTGAGTTCGGTTACTCTGTCCTGAAGTTCCTGAGCAGCAGCTTCTGCCTTCGGATAACCCTCAGCAGCCTTGGTTGAACGGTTAGCAGCCTTCTTGGCATCGTCAAGAGCCTCTTCCATCTCTTCAACGGTGGACTCGGAATTGTTGATGATTTCTTCAGCGGCGTCAACTCTGTCTATGTATTCCTGCAAGGAAGCGAGTACTTCTTCGTCCTCAGCATCGAGTTCAACTAAGAATGCGTCGATATCCTCAGGATATACGAGCTCGAAAGCGTCGAAGCTAAGACTGAAGGAAACGTTGGTCATAGCAGGAAGATACTGTTCAACTACGCCCTGAAGGTCAAGACCGGTCGAGGACATGATAGGAGCGAGGATGTCGATAGCCTTGGAGGTACCGGAAGTCCAGCCGCCCTCTTCCTTGATGGTCCATCTGGTAGTTACAGTGTCGCCAGGGATAACGATATCATCATAGCCTTCAGCGGTGATGGTGATGTCGGAATAGGTGAATGTGAATCTAGCACTGTCACCGGTGTCGCCGGTCTGTGCATCGTCAGGAAGCTGGAGATATCCGTCGTCCTGAATCTGGATTGCGAGTGCAGGGTTTACAGTCCATCCGCTGGTGTTCTCTTCGGTGAAGAGTCCATCGAAGGTGTAAGCATCATAATCCCAGCTGATGTCTACAGAATCACCGTAGCCAACAGATGTGTAGGAACCAACAGAGGTCCAGTTAGACCAGGTTACGTTTTCCTGACCATAAGCCTGTGCGCCAATCTTCAAGCCCTGAACGGTGGTGTAGTTCTCAGCAGTGAGCTCCATCGGGAGATCAGCAGTCTCAACTCTGGTGTCTTCGAATTCGCCAGCGAGGGTGAGAGTCCACCAAACATCGTAATCGGTGTCACGGCTGGTTCTCTGATAAGCGTTATCAGCGTCGTCATTGCCGAGGATGTAGCAGGTGTAATCACGAGCACCGTCGGTGCAGGCGTTAATCTGCAAGGTCATTTCAATCTGGTTCGACTTGACGTCGGTAATCGGGAACTTAGCTTCTACAGCGAAACCGTTGTCGGTCTCAACTGCTACGAACTCAGCACCCTTGTCAGCCCAGTCGGAGCCGGTATCAGCACTGATAGAGCCGTCGTAACGGACACGGAGCTGATACTTGGAGTTGTTGTCCATCCAGAAGAACTCAACAGAGTCCTGCTCGTAAGTGTTAGCTGAGCCCTGATCGAGAGAGTCGTCATAGACCTCAAACCAGACGTATACCCACTCAGTGTCGTTAATGATGTATGCGCGTCCTATCGGTTCGCTGAGAACTTCGCTTCCGCCGTTGCTGGAGCCCTTCTGTACAAATTCAAGAGCAGTAGCGGCGTCATAAGCCTCGTCCTTTGTACCGTCAACAGTGGCGGTTCCTTCAACAGACTCGTTTACGATGTCTGCTGTAGCGGCGAATGAGATAGCTGTCATAGCCATGGTCAAAGCCAGGACTACGCAGATAATACCAATTAGCCTCTTCATTATTATAATACCTCCTAAAAGTATTTGGCGAGATTTATTATAACACAAATCGTCGGGATATTCCATTGACAACTTGCACAAATAAAAACCTGTTTTTTGTGCAAGTTGCACAGGTGCAAGTCAGCGCAATATCTGATTTTGATTAAATACTGTTGTCGGTAAATTTTAAAAATCGCCGCCTCCCATTTCTGAGAGACGGCAAAATCTATCAAACTCTATCCATTATGCCTTTTTCTTTTTGCCGGTGACTACTGCCACGACAACCACTACAACGATTACTACTACAAGAATCACTATCCCGACAATCAAGCCTGCGGAGCCCGAAGACGAGCTGTCGGACGAAGATGTTTCCTCATCGGCTGTGACTTCTTCCTCTGCTACTTCCTCGGCAGGTTCTGCCTCTGTCTGAAGTGCCTCGACTGTTGCGGTGAGTGTTGCAACCCTATCTTGAAGTTCATCTGCGGCGGCAGTCGACTTTGTATAGCCCTCAGCGCCCTTTGTAGCACGGTTTGCCGCCTTCTTTGCGTCGTCAAGTGCCTCTTCCTTCTCTTCAAGGGTGGTTGTCTCGTCGTTGATTATCTCCTCTGCGGCGTCGACACGGTCGATGTACTCCTGCAATGAAGCGAGCACTTCCTCGTCCTCGGCATCAAGCTCTACTAAGAACGCATCTATATCTGCAAGTGTTACAAGCTCGTAAGCGTCGAAGGTGATGTCAAACGAGATGTTCGTGAGGTTCGGAAGATAGTCGGAAGCGAACTGCTCCAAAGTAAGACCGGTCTGTTCCAAAATTCCGGAAAGAAGGTCAATATCCTTTGAAACGCCGGAGGTGTAGCCATTCTCCTGCTTGACTGTGAATCTTATTGCATCAACCACATCGCCTGAGATGACTACATCGTCATAGCCGGTTGCGGTTATCGTGACGTCAGAGTAGGTGAATGAGTATCTTGCGCTTTCGCCTGTAGTGCCGGCTACTGCGTCGTCTGGAAGCTGAAGATACTGCGCATCTCCGACGGAGATTGCAAATGTCGGATTGACTATCCAATCGGTGGTGTTGTCGGCTGTCAGATAGCCATCAAATGAGAACTGGTCGTAATTCCAACTGATCGAAAGGGTGTCACCAAGCTTTCCGGTTGTATATGAACCTGCTGAATTCCACGTCCAGTTGATGTGATCTTGCATGTAGCCCTGAACCGAGAACGGAACAGACCGGATTTCCTGATAGTTGTCTACGGTGATTTCCATAGCCGGTTCAACCGTCTCTTCTCTTGTGTCCTCAAATTCGCCGGCAAGGGTCAAAGTCCACCAGACGTCCCAGTCAGTAACATCACGGCTGAGTCTGCGAACTGCATTGTCGCCGTCCTGGTTGCCCAGGATGTAGCAGGTGTAGTTACGGGTACCATTAGTGCAGGCGTTAATCTGTATGCACATTTCAATCTGGTTGTTAAGAACGTCGGTTATCGGGAATTTGTACTCAACCGCATAGCCGGTGTCAGTTGTGACTCCGACGACCTCTGCGCCCTTTTCAGCCCAGTCGGTTCCTGAGCCAGAGACACTGGTCTCGCTGTCAAAGTTGCACCTCAGCTGATACTTGACGTTGTCGTCCATCCAGAATACTTCGGTTGAATCCTGCTCATAGGTGTTGACGTTTGACTTGTCGATGCTGTCGTCAATAACGTCAATGTAGACATAAACCCATTCGCTGTCGTTGATGATATACGCATAGCCTATCGGCTCATCTAAAACTACGTTCGCACCATAATTGACGCCCTTCTGGACAAATTCAAGGGCGGTCGCACCAGCGTAAGCGTCATCCTTGACGCCGTCGACAATGGCTGTTCCCTCAATTGATGTGTTCACAATATCCGCCGTTGCGGCGAACGGAAATGCTGTCATAGTAAGGCTGAGAATCAATACTACGCACAGGATGCTTAATAATCTTTTCATAAATGTAATCCTCCAAGATATTTTATGGTATACATTTTACCACAAGCTCATTTTGATTGCTATTAGCAAATCCAACAAACATTGAAAATATTTTTGTGCAGTTTGCACAACTTATATTCAAAGAAATCCGCCATCTCAGCATGTGAGACGACGGATTTTATATGGCGGTTTACTTGCTATCTGAGGTTTCGGAATTAGTACATTCCGCCCATTGACGGGTCAGCGGCAGGAGCAGGAGCTGCAGGCTCCTTCTTGTTGCCGACGAGGCTTTCGGTGGTGAGAACCATCGAAGCGGCAGAAGCGGCGTTGATAAGAGCAGAACGTGTAACCTTTGTCGGGTCAACGATACCAGCGGAAACCATGTCGTCGACATACTCTTCCTTGTAAGCGTCGAAGCCATAGCCGACCTTGTCAGCTCTGCGGATATTGTTGACGATAACTCCGCCGTCAAGACCTGCATTTGTGGCAATCTGTCTTACCGGCTCTTCAAGAGCTCTGAGGATAATCTTGGCACCGGTCTTCTCGTCGCCTTCGAGTTCATTAACGAGCTTCTCGACTGCGGGAGTAGCATTTAAGAGTGCGGTTCCGCCGCCTGCTACGATGCCTTCCTCAACTGCCGCCTTTGTAGCGGAGAGAGCGTCCTCAACACGGAGCTTCTTTTCCTTCATTTCGGTTTCAGTAGCGGCACCAACTCTGATGACGGCTACGCCGCCAGCGAGCTTGGCAAGTCTCTCCTGAAGCTTCTCTCTGTCATAATCGGAAGTGGTGTTCGCAATTTCGGAACGAATCTGAGCAACTCTGGCCTGGATTTCGGAGGAGTCGCCTGCGCCATCAACGATGGTGGTGGTCTCCTTGGTGACGACTACCTGTCTTGCACTGCCGAGGTCAGCAAGTGTAGTATCCTTCAGCTCGTAGCCCAAATCGGAGCTGATAACATCGGTTCCGGTGAGGATAGCGATATCCTGGAGCATTTCCTTTCTTCTGTCGCCGAAGCCGGGAGCCTTGACTGCTACGCAGTTGAAGGTGCCACGGAGCTTGTTGACGATGATGGTTGAAAGAGCCTCGCCTTCGATATCGTCAGCGATGATGAGAAGCTTCTTGCCGCTTCTTACGACTTCTTCGAGCAAAGGAAGAATCTCCTGAATATTAGAAATCTTCTTATCGGTAACAAGGATGACAGCGTCGTCAAGGACAGCTTCCATCTTGTCGGTATCGGTTACCATGTAAGGTGTGATGTAGCCTCTGTCGAACTGCATACCTTCGACAACGTCGACATCAGTCTCAGCGGTCTTCGACTCCTCGATGGTGATAACGCCGTCTGCGGTGACCTTCTCCATAGCGTCAGCAATAAGCTTGCCTACACTCTCGTCGCCGGAGGAAACGGTTGCGACTCTCTCGATGTCAGCGCTTCCGGAAACAGCCTTGGAGTTTGCGACAACTGCATCAGTAGCAACGTCAACAGCCTTCTGGATGCCCTTCTTCAAAACCATCGGATTTGCACCTGCGGCGATGTTCTTCATGCCTTCACGGACGATAGCCTGAGCAAGAAGAGTTGCTGTGGTGGTTCCGTCGCCTGCGGCATCGTTTGTCTTGGTGGCAACTTCCTTGATGAGCTGAGCGCCCATGTTCTCGAATGTGTCGTCAAGCTCGATTTCCTTTGCAATGGTAACACCGTCGTTGGTGACAAGCGGCTGACCGTAGGATCTGTCAAGAACTACGTTTCTGCCCTTAGGACCCAATGTAATCTTAACTGTATCAGCGAGCTGGTCGATACCAGACTGCAAAGCCTTTCTTGCATCCTCGCCGTATAAAAGTTCTTTTGCCATTATAAAATCACTCCTTGAATTCTTTTCTTGATTACTCAACTATGGCGAGAATATCGCCCATGCTTACTATTGTGTACTCTTCTCCGTCAACCTTGACTTCGGTTCCGGAATATTTTGAAAGAAGAACCTTATCGCCTACACTAACCTTCATAGCGGTTTCCTTGCCGTCTCTCGGAGAGCCGTCTCCTACTGCTACAACCTCAGCAACCTGGGGCTTCTCTTTTGCGGATGCTGTGAGGATGATGCCACCCTTTGTGGTTTCCTCGGCTTCGGTCATCTTGACAACAACACGATCAAACAACGGTTTTAATGTCATGAATGTTTCCTCCTTTATGGATTATAATATAAAATCTTTGGTTTTGGCACTCTTCGCTCCCGAGTGCTAAATCTATTGTACCACGCCCCGCAAAAAAATCAAGCGATATTTGTCACGAAATTCGATTTTCGGCAGATTGCACAACAAATCAATCTTCGCCACAATTAAAAACTCCCAATTTGCACCGTCAAAAATGTGAGAAAGCGTTTAATTTCCCGATTCGGGCAATACTTAACCTTGAATGTGAATATTATGCGTTTTGGCTTTTATTAATCTTTTGGCAACAAAAATCGCAGAAACCCTTGAAAAAGAGCGAATTATAGTCTATAATATAGGATAGATATTTATGTGAATGCTTCCGAAGGGAGTTGGTATTTGTGAGCGGAAGAGTTCTTATAATAGACAGTGACAGAAATATCTGCGAGCTGGTTCGGCTGAGCCTCGAAAAGGAAGGCTACAGCGTTATGATTGCCCTCGACGGCGAGGAAGGACTTGTTCAGTTCTCCGCTCTGAAGCCGGATTTGGTACTACTCGAAGTGACGCTTCCGTCGGTCGACGGCTGGCAGGTCTGCCGGGAAATCCGGAAAAAGTCCGACATACCTATTATATTTATAACGTCGAAGTCGGAAGTATTCGATAAAGTTCTGGGACTGGAGCTAGGAGCGGACGACTACATCGTCAAACCGTTTGACACAAGAGAAGTCGCCGCAAGAGTGAAGGCAGTTCTCAGGCGTTACGGGCTTTCGAAGCCGACGTCTCAATCAAAAGAGATTCACTACGATGGCTTGGACATCGACATGAACCGCTACGAGCTTAAAGTCAAGGGTGAGATTATCCCGACTCCGCCGAAGGAGCTTGAACTACTATATTATATGGCGTCGCACCCGAACACGGTGTTCAACCGGGACCAGCTTCTCGATGAAGTCTGGGGATATGACTACTATGGAAGCTCACGGACGATTGACGTCCACATAAAAAGGCTCCGCAAAAAGATTGACGGAGTTTCGGAAAACTGGAAGCTTACGACGGTCTGGAGCGTCGGGTACAAGTTCGAGCTTGAAGGCTCGGGCGCCGATAAAGAACAGGAAAGGAAAAAGCCATGATAGATTTCTTTGACGAAGATTTCCCATTGACGAAAAAGCAGGAGGAGCTTCAGAAGAAGCTTGAAGAGGAGCAGAAGGCTAAAGAAGCGGAGGCAGAAGCAGTCGTCGAAGAGCCGATGCCCGAAGAGCCGGAAATTGAACCTGTAACTGAAGAACCGGAAGCTGTTTCTGAACCGGAACCCGAACCGATTGTCGAAGAGACTCCCGAAGAAGTCCCTGAAGAGATTTCGGAACCGGAGCCGGAGGTCGAAGCCGAACCCGAGCCGGAAGTTGAGCCTATGTCCGAACCGGAGCCTGAGCCGATTGTAGAAGAAGCTCCTGAAGAAATTGAACCGGAAGAAGAGCCGGAAGTCGAGCCTGAGCCGGAACCTGCTCCTGTGGAGGAGCACCTTCCCGACGTCAATATTTCCTTCTCGGATGAGAGCGTCGATGAAGAAGCAGTTATTCTTCCCGAAGAAGAACCTGTTGCCGAAGAAGAACCGGTTGAGGAAGAAGCTTCTGCCGAGCCGGATAATTCTCTTCACGATGAGTTGCAAAGACTGCTCGAAAAGCTTGACAGCATGGAGAAGACGGTCGATTCTCTCGAACAGGCAAGAGCCGCAAGTGCTCAGACAAAAGAGCAGGACGAGGAAGAAACCGGATTCAACTATGAATATGACGACAGATATTTTGCCGAGGAGGAGACTCCGGCGTACAAATATCCCGAGTTGTACAAGAAGCCACAGAAAACCACAGCCAAGAAAGCCACGGTTAAGAAAACCGCCAAGAAGAAAAACGACCACACCGTCAGCATCAACACCCGTACTCTCTTGCAGGTCAGCGCAATCGTTGCGGCTACCGCGGCGGCTGTAAAACTGCTCGACAGGAAAGACGACGATTAAGCAATCTTGAAAGGCAATACCATTTATGAATGAATTTACCCCAGAGAATGAAGTAAGAAACGACGGCTTGGAGACAGCTCCCGAAGAGATTGTACCTGTGGAGGATAATCCTGTAGAAACCGTCCCGGAGGAAGCTCCCGCAGAAGCCACCGCAGAGGAAAAGCCGGCAAAGAAAAAGAAAGTACGTGAAGAGCAGTCGGTTGAAGATGAACTAAGGGAGCTTGCCTACCTGGAGGCGGCAGACCTTGACTATCTCCCGAAGCCGATTACAAAGACCCGCAGAAACGGTCACCCGTTTTTGTTCAGCTTCCTGTTCTTCTTCATTCTGTTTGTGGTGCTCTTCTTTGTCACCGCACACAATGTTTTCGGCTCCGGCTGGATTACGAACATGATTAACGGCACCGGAAACTTCCAGACCTTCACGATTCCCACGGTTCAGCACGAAGAACTCGAAGACAGATACTATCAGGACGACGGAAGATACACCGTTGAGGGCGTAGCACTCACCTGCACGCCATCAATCGTCACCATCGAAGCCTACACCGGAAACACCATCTTTGCATCCTACTCGCAGGGCTCCGGAATCATCATGACCTCCGACGGCTACATCATCACAAACGCACACGTCGTTGAGGATGCCAATCTGACAATCATCGTCCGTCTCAGCGACGGAACGGAATACAACGCAACCATCGTCGGGAGCGATACAAGAACCGACCTTGCAGTCCTTAAAATCAACGCCAGCGACCTGACAGCCGCCCAGTTCGGAGATTCCGACCAGTTGGAGCTAGGCGAGCAGGTTGTAACTCTCGGCTCCCCTGCCGGTCTTGAATCTACAGTCACGACGGGCGTTGTTTCGGGACTCAACCGAATGATTAGTGTCGAGTCGGACAACATCAGCATGGAGTGTATACAGATTGACGCCGCAATCAACCCCGGAAACTCGGGAGGAGCGCTCGTCAACATGTGGGGACAGGTCGTCGGTATCACCTCTTCAAAGCTCGAAGCGGTTGAGTACGACAACATCGGCTTCGCAATCTCCATCAACGCCGCAATTCCGATTATCGAAGAGCTTATTGAAAACGGCGCAGTTTTGGGCAGACCGAAGGTCGGAATCAGCTTCTATGCGATTTCCGAGACTATGTCCTCCGTCTATGGTCTCCCTGCAGGACTCTATATCGCTTCTATCGACGAGACCTGCGATATCTCGAACACCGACTTGCAGATTGACGACGTCATCACAGAGATGAATGGCGTATCCGTCACCTCCGCCGAGGACGTCTACGAAATAATCTTCGACCTCAGCCCCGGCGACGAAATAACCGCCACCGTCCTTAGGATGGACGACGACGGCAACTGGGATGAGTTTGAAATAACCTTCAAGCTTGAAGAGGACACGACAAGTTCGATTCAGGAGACGGAGTAACCTCTCCGCCGGCTTGCGCCGGCACCTCCCCTTTCAGGGGAGGCTTTTTTATTCTCTCAAAGGTTTCATAGGAGCAAAAAAGGCTCCCCTGAAAGGGGAGCTGGCACGCGAAGCGTGACTGAAGGGTTTACAGCAGCCTTATCTTCTTCATCAGCTTGCACTTTTCTGTAAGCTTTTTGAGGCGCTCATCAATTTCGCTTTCGACCATAGTCGGAGTTATGAAGGCGAGTTCGTGCTGGGAGCGTTGCTTTCTTGGGATGAAGTCGACGTAGCCAAAGAGGTTGGTGATTTCACTCTTCAAACTGTCGGCGTCCTGGTTTTCGGTGCGGATTCTGGCATAGATGCTGACTTCTGCGGACTTGTAGGGACGGATGAAGTCGTTTGATTCGCTCTCCTCCCAATTGAGGGAGACGATGTCCTTGCCCTCGTGCTTGGCGGCGTCGATGATGTCACCGACAACTGCCGAGGCGGTCGGGAATTTACCGGCTCCTCTGCCATAGAATAGGCAGTCGCCAACGGCATCGCCGGTCACCATGATGGCGTTATAGACGTCGTTTACACTCGAAAGAGGATTGTTGACGCTGACGAGTCTCGGGCAGACTGTCGCAACAATTCCGGTGTCGGTGTTCTCAATAAGACCTATGAGCTTGATGGCATAGCCGGCACTCTCGGCATACTCGACGTCGTCAAGGGTAATCTCTCTGATGCCGGAGCAGTGGACATATTCGGGATAGATATGCTTTCCGAAGGCAAGGGAGCCCAAAATACAGAGCTTTCTTGTGGCGTCGTGACCGTCGACATCGGCGGACGGGTCCTTCTCGGCATAGCCGAGCTGTTGAGCCTGGGAAAGAGCCTGGTCGAAGGAGCGCTGGTCGTAAATCATTTTCGTAAGAATATAGTTTGTGGTGCCGTTCAGGATTCCCGCAATCCTTGAGAATCTGTTTGCGGCGAGGCACTGGTGAAGAGGTCTGATAATCGGGATTCCCCCGCCGACGCTCGCCTCGAAAAGATAGTTGCAGTTATTCGCCTTCGCAATTTTGAGGAGCTCTGCGCCGTGTGTGGCAACGAGCTCTTTATTTGAAGTGACGACGCTTACGCCCTTACTGAGAAGCCGCTTGGTATAGTCATAGGCGAATGTCTTTCCGCCCATAACCTCGGCGACGACTTTTATCTCGGGGTCGTTTAAGATATCGTCAAAATTCTTCGTGAATTTAGATTCAAATGGGCTTCCCGGGAAATCTCTCAAATCGAGAATATACTTGATGTCGAGCTCCCGCCCGCACCGCTTCTCGATGACGTCCTTATTCTGATAAAAAAGCTCAACCGTTCCGGAACCTACTACTCCGAAGCCCATTACGGCAATCTGTGTTACTGGCATTGTTTTTCCTCCGAAAGTGTATTATCTCCCGTATGACGTACCGGCACGAATTACTCCGTCAATCCGGGAAAGCTCCTCGCAGATTGAAGCAGCGTTGTAGTCGCCGTCGTCGAAACGGACGGTGACGGTAGCGGTGGCGGCAGAGTCAATGGGGATGTTCTGATTCATTGTCAGGATATTTGCGCCGTGGCTGTAGAGGCACCGAAGCACCTCGCTGAAAACTCCTGCACGGTCGCAAAGAGTGAGATAATAGGTGACGATTCGGGAGCCGAAGCCGTCGCTGTACATAAACGCTGTATCCTTGTATTTATAGAAAGCACTTCTCGAAATTCCGGCAGTACTACAAGCCTCAGATGATGACCTGCACTCGCCGGTTGCGAGAAGCTTCTTTGCCTCTATTACTTTAAGAATTACGTCCGGCAGAACATCCGCCCTCACAACGACATATTTTTCGTCCATATCAGTCACCTTCTCGCAAAAAAGTTTGTGCTGAAAATACAACTGTATTCAGCATGAATACAATACCACATTTCGGGGAGTTTGTCAAGGGCAATTAATTGAAAACAATCTCTTTGCGTTCTTTTCAGTCTGAACTACCAAATCTTCATAACTCATGTCCAAAATTTCTGCCGCTTTTCGGGCGGTGTATTTTATCATTGCGCTGTCACAGATTTTGCCTCGGTGTGGTTCGGGAGACATGTAGGGGCAATCGGTCTCCAAAAGATACCTGTCTATCGGGATGGATTTCAACACCTCGACCGACTTTTTGGCGTTCTTGAACGTGAGAACGCCGGTGAAGCTGATGTACATGCCGAGGTCGATTATCTCCCTTGCGGTTTCAACCGAGCCGGAGAAGCAGTGCATAACGCCTTTTGGCTTCAGTTCCCGCAGGATTTCCATGCAATCTCCCGTTGCGTCACGGCTGTGGACTATTACAGGAAGATTCAGGCTGTTTGCAAGCTCCACCTGCTCTCTGAAAGCCTTAATCTGAGCCTCACGGTCGTAGCCTTCGTAGTGATAATCAAGCCCGATTTCGCCGATTGCCTTGACATTGCTATCATTTGCAAGCTCCCGAAGCCGGTCGAGATAATCGCCCTTAGCGTCATAAAGATTCTCGGGATGAACCCCGACGGCGGTGTAGTATTTATCGTATTTATTTGCCATTCTGACGCCGAATTCGGAGGATTTCAAATCGGTAGCGGCGTGCATTATCCCCGAAATATTGAGCTCGAACAAAGCCGGAATCAGGTAATCCCGCAAGCCATCGAACTTCGGGTCGTCATAGTGGGAATGGGTGTCGAAAATGTGGGAGAGCATAGGTACCTCCGGAATGGTTTTGTAGATATTATAGTGGATTTGGCGTAATGTGTCAAGCAGTTCGCTGACGCGAACTTCCACCCCTCCACCGTGCTTCGCACGGTCCCCCTCCCCTTTCAGGTGAGGCTTAGTGTCGTTCTCACGAAAGCTTGCAAAAGGTCAAAAAAAGGCTCCCCTGAAAGGGGAGCTGGCAGTCACGAAGTGGCTGCCTGAGGGGTTTACCGACGCTTGCTCGCAACAACCCCAGCAACCGCCATTGCCATCGGCAATAGCATAAGAACAGCTCCGGTGGTCGGGTTAGTCTCTGTCTCGGAGACTTCGATTTCCTCCGGCTCTTCATCAGGCTCGGACTCGGTGTTTGTGTCCTCGACGGGCTCTTCGATATTGACCGTCTCCTCGGTGAGGGTGGAAGTCTCCTCCTCTACCGGGGTTTCAGTCTCCTCAGTTGCAAGACCTATGTATTCCTTGCAGACGGTGCAGTAGCCGTTCTCGTCGACTGTGTGCGGGTAGGTCGCCAGATGTCCGTTTATGAACATACCGTGGTGCTCGGAATCAACATAGATGATTCCGCTTACCTCCGCAGAGAACTGATAGTAGCTGACAGAAATGCTGACCATACCAGCAGGCATTACGAAGCTGTAGGTACCGTTAAGTTCATTATAGGTGACCTCGATGGGCTCGTTGGTATTATCATCAATTACAACAACCTCGGAAACCTTGTAGTGCTTGTTGGGATTCGTGGTAATGGTGACGGTTTCACCATAGGTTGCTGTGGTCTGTACCGTGTACGAGCCGTTCTCAACTTCTACTACTTCGCTTTCAGAAGCTTGGTAGACGGTCTTTTCGAAGGCTACAGACACGTATACAGGGTCCGAAGGCATTGTGAAGCTGTATGTGCCGTCCTGATTGTCGATGATGGTGACCTCGGACATATCGACATTGGCGCCAATAATCTCATAAACAGCTACTTTGGAAACCTGGTAGCCGATTTGACAGGTTACAGTAAAGGTAACTACAGAATCGGGTGCAATTACCGACTCGACTCCCTCGACTGTTCCAACTTCTTCAGCCTCTCCTTCTTCTGCCTTGTATTCAAGAGTAGTGCTGTATCCAGCTACATAAGCGCCACCCTCAGTCTCAACATACTGAAGATTCGAGTCGGAGGTAGTGTCAACGTACTCTTCAACATCGACGCTGGAGTTTCCTCCGGTAACAGTCAAAGTTACGTAATCCAGAGCCGCTTTACCGTCCAGCGAGCTGACATTCAAGTTACTGCTACCGGAAACGGTGACGGTGGAAGAATCCTTTATGTAGGCGTTCTCATTGGACAAGAGATTTGTGCTGGTGATGTCGGTATCATTGATAGTCAGTGCAAACTTTGCATAATAGGATTTCGACTGTCCCTTTACATAAAAAGCGGTTGAGTTAGTTCCTGTGGTAGTAACTTCGCAATCGTTCAGAGTTATATTGAAATAGCCCGACGAATGACCGCCATAGATATAAATTCCATACTTCGGTGCAGTCAAAGTGCAGTCATTCAGAGTGATAGTCTGAGATGCGCTTCTTGAACTAGACGAAGTAGAATAGCTGACAGCAGAACCAGCCGAGCTAGCACTGGTGAAGGTGCAATTTGTCGCAGTTACGGTTATAGACACGGTGTGCGCCATCTGAAGTGCGCTATATGCAAACAATGAACTGCTTGAAGTGCTCGTGTTTGACAAAGTCAGATTTTCAAGGGTGACAACAGTGTTTTTGTTGTTTACTGCGACTACGCCGGAATTGCTATTGCCGGTAATGGTACCATTGCAGATGGTGACTGTTGAACTAGCCTTGGTGCCAAAGACAGCGCCTGTAGATGTACCGGTAACGGTATGACCGTTCAGATTAAGTGTAACAGTGCCGTTGAACTGCAAAGCGGCAGTGCCGGAGTAAGAAGTGTCGCACAAAAGGTCAATAGTTGCGGTAGTGCTACTTGTAAGGACAGCAAATGCCTCTTTGAGTGTTGCGTACTCGGTGGTGACACCGTCGATGGTGACTGCGGCGACGTTGCCATCCGCAAAGCTGGTTACTGCGAGCGTGGTGCATGTCAGTGCAATGACAAGCAAAGCACTCACAAGACGTAATAATTTTTTCATATGGTTTCCTCCTCAAATGTCTTTCGGGTATATGGGTATAATACCCTCCCTGAAGATGTACACATAATATCACACTCAAACCCGCATTGCAAGCGGGTTTGCGCAATTTCAGACAGTTAATTGTTACAGATAAACCTGCCGAAAGATTGTTGTGCAGATTGCATAGAAAGCACCTACGGGTTCCTCTTGCCTTTTCCCACAGTTTGTGCTATGATACTTCAAATAAAGGAGGTCATCAGCATGGGTACTAGCATAAAAAAAGCCGCTATTGTCGGGCTCGGCAATATGGGCGGGGCGATACTTAATGGGGTCGTTTCGGGCGGAATACTGCCGGCGGAGGCTATTATGGGAGCTGACAAGTCGGATATATGCCGCATGAAGGCGGAGAAACTCGGAGTCAGGGCGGTTCCGGATGCAGGCGAAGCTGTTTCGGACGCAGATTTGGTGATTCTCGCCGTCAAGCCACAGTCGCTTGAAGCTCTGATGTCAGGAATCGGCGAGGTCAAGAAGTCGGCAGTTATCGTCTCAATCCTCGCAGGAAAGAAGATTTCCACTCTTGAAGGATTTTTCGGAAGTGATGCGAAAATTGTCCGTGTCATGCCGAACACTCCGGCACTCGTGGGAGTCGGAATGAGCGGAATTTGCAGAAATCAGAATGTCTCTGACGAGGAAATGTCGAAGGTTGTCGAAATATTCTCATCATTTGGGAAAGCGGCTGTAGTTGACGAGAGTCTCATGGACATCGTAACCGGAATAAGCGGCTCGGGACCGGCATATGTATACATGTTCATCGACGCACTAATCAAGGCAGGAGTCGCAGGCGGCATGGACGAAGCGTCCGCCAAGCTTTTCGCCGCCCAGACAGTAAAAGGCGCCGCGGAGATGGTGCTTAAGTCGGACATCTCCCCCGAACAGCTCAAAATAAACGTCTGCTCCCCCGGCGGCACCACCATAGAGGCGGTGAAGGTGCTGGAAGAGCAGGGATTTGAGAATATTGTTGTCAAGGCGGTTGAGGCGTGCGAGGAGAAATCGAAATTGATGGCTCAGTCCGTATAAGCCACAGCCAGAACCTGCAGGTCACACTTGACGCTGTCACCATAGGCGGTGAATTCTACTCTGAATTCGCCGCTTTCTTCGGCTCTGTAGAGGATTCCGACTGACGGGCACATCCAGCCGCTGGCGTCATATTCGTTGAAGATTTCGCTGTTCACGAGTTCGCCGTTGAAGTAGACTTTGGCTTCGAGGGTGCCAAATTCTCCGCTGGATGAAGTCGGATATACTACATAGGCGTTCGTGCCGGTGAAGGTGAAGACAAGCGGGTCGTTCGACTCGTCAAAGGTCTTTGTCCAGCCGTCACTGTAATGGAAGCCGGAGCTCTTTTCCTTCCAGGAGCCCAAATCTTCGGCTTCATAATTCGAGTGCTGGAGCATATGGGCGTTCTCATAGGTGCACTCGTACATGGCGTCGGGAATGGTGATGTCGGAGGTACTACCATCCAGGCGGTCGATTTCGTCGAAGAAGTAGGCAATGAACTCGGCTACAACTGCGTTGCCGTCGGCATTCGGGTGGGTATAGTCGTCCGAAAATTCGCTCCATTCGAGAGCGCCGTTATCGAAGAGATAAGTGATACCGTCAGCATAGCTTATCATCGGCAGGTCATAGTACTTGCCGATTTCTTTTTTCCAGTCCTGAGAAGTCCAGCCTTCCTCCATTCTTGCGAACAGAAGGATTACTGCCGGCTGAGACTCGCACTGCAAGCAGTCACGGATAAGGCTCTCGAAGGCGTCGTAATATTCGCTGTCGCTTCCGTCGTTGACGGCAAATTCGATGAATACGATATCCGGGTTGTATGCCTCAACGTCGTCCTCGAATCTGAGTGCTCCCAAAGTCGACGGAGTTCCGCTTATTCCGGAGTTGTAGTAGTGTACATTACTTCCGTCGCCCTTGCCGAACTTCTCCTGGAAATAGGTGAACGACCGGTAGGCATAGCAGGTCTCCAAGCCTTCGCCCTCGGTGATTGATCCGCCGATGTAGACGATGTTGCAGTCCTCCCCACTCTCGGCTTTATCGATTGCGTTCTTCAGCCGATAGGTGTTGCCGGTCTGGGTCAGGGAAATTATCTTCGCATTGTTGAGGTATTCTTCATAGGTTGTGGGGTTTTCAATAGTTTCAAGAGCCACCGATGTATCTTCCTTTCCGCAGGCAGTGAAACAGCTGCAAATCAGTGCCACCGCCAGAATTAATGATATGATTTTCTTCATAATACAAGCCTTTCTAAGAAAAATGCGGCTACTATGTGCAGCCGCATTTAATTCTATACGTTCGTAAAGTTACTATCAGTTGATAATTGTCTTCTCAGTTTCCTTGTCGAAGAGGTGGATTCTGTTGGCGTCAAGAGCGCAGGTGATAACATCCTGAGGTCTTGCAGTCGAACGGTTGGAAACACGAGCTGTGAGGTTGATGCCCTCGCAGGTGAGGTAGAGATAAGTCTCAGCACCCATCATTTCAGCAACACTTACGGTAGCTTCGATGATACCGGTCTTGGCGGAGGAAATGAACATCTCTTCGTCATGGATGCACTCGGGACGAACGCCGCAGATGATTTCCTTATTGAGGTAAGGAGCCAAAACTTCTTCGTTGACCTTTGCTTCAGGGAGCTCGATATAGAACTTTCTTCCTCTGGTTTCCTTGGTGTCTTCAGAACCGAACTCTACGTTGTACTTGCCGTCAATCTTGACGAGCTTGGAGTCGATGAAGTTCATCTGAGGAGAGCCGATGAATCCTGCTACGAAGAGGTTGCAAGGATAGCTGTAGAGGTTCTGAGGAGTGTCGACCTGCTGAATGAAACCGTCCTTCATAACGACGATTCTGTCAGCCATTGTCATAGCCTCGGTCTGGTCATGGGTTACATAGATAAATGTGGTTCCGAGTCTCTTGTGGAGAAGAGTAATCTCGGTTCTCATCTGAGCACGGAGTTTAGCATCGAGGTTGGAAAGAGGCTCGTCAAGAAGGAATACCTGAGGCTCACGAACGAGTGCACGTCCAAGAGCAACACGCTGTCTCTGACCGCCGGACAAAGCCTTCGGCTTTCTGTCGAGGAGGTGGGAGATGTCGAGGATTCTTGCTGCTTCCTCAACCTTACGGGCAATCTGATCCTTCGGGGTCTTTCTTAATTTAAGACCGAATGCCATGTTCTCGAAAACTGTCATATGAGGATAGAGAGCGTAGTTCTGGAATACCATTGCGATATCTCTGTCCTTAGGAGCGATATCATTAACCAATCTGTTGCCGATATAGAGCTCGCCGTCTGTGATTTCCTCAAGACCTGCAATCATTCTCAAGGTGGTGGATTTGCCGCATCCTGAAGGTCCTACAAAGATAATGAATTCCTTGTCCTTAACTTCGAGACAGAAGTCGGAAACTGCAACAACCCCGCCGGGATACTTCTTGTAAATATGCTTTAGTGATAAGCTTGCCATCAAAAGGCCTCCTCGCCGAATTTTTAAAACTTGCTAATCCCTTGAATTAGCGTCTGTGTTAATTATACTATATTGAGCCCGCCTTTACAAGACGGCGTTTTCACCAAAGTTTCCGGTGCGTTTTTATGCAATTTGACTATAGGGTCTTCTAGAAAATTTTGTTAATAGGAAATAAGAGACTTAATCTCATTTTCTTCCAGAAGTCGTGCTTCTCCCTCACTCAGTTTGTCGTCCAGAGTGACTCCACCAATAGCGATTCTCTTCAAGTATATAACCATATTTCCGGTCGCCTGGAACATCCGCTTTATCTGGTGATACTTGCCCTCGTGAAGCGTGACGAAGCACTCCCTGGGGCTCAGTATTTCTAGCTCGGCGGGCAGGCATTTCTCTTTGCCATCAATAGTCATTCCGGATCTGAAGAGCTCCGGGACACTCTCTGGAACCGGCTTTGCAAGCCGGACAAAGTACTTTTTTGGGACGTGACTTACGGGAGAAAGCATTTTGTGCGCAAGCTCGCCGTCGTCTGTTAAAAGCACGAACCCGACGCTATCCTTGTCCAGTCTTCCGGCAGGAAAAAGCCCCGGTCGCCGTAATTCCGGCGGCAGAAGCTCCATAACGGTCTGCGAGATTTTATCCTTGACGGCACAGACCACTCCCGAAGGCTTATTCAGCATTATGTACAAATACTCACGATATGTGATTACGTTTCCCGAGACGGCGACAACCGATTTCTCGGGGTCAAGCTTGAAATCATAATGCTTTTCCACCACGCCATCGACGGTGACAAGTCCCTGTTTGAGGAGCTCTTTGGCGTCGTTACGGGAAACCGAAGGCATCTGTCCGGATATAAATTTGTCAAGGCGCATAAGTGGCACTTCAATCATCCTCACTAAGTAATATCTCTGCTAATTTTGGCATATCCGGTTCCAGCAGAACATGGTCGGCTTCGGGAATCGGCTCATCCGGCGAAATGTTCGATTTTATATACAAAGTATGAAGTCCCACAGACTTGCCGCCCTCGATATCACAGGTGCCGTCGTTTCCTATCATGATTGCAGTACTGACATCGATATCGTGTTTTTCGATAAGTTTGTTATAAAACTCAATATCCGGCTTCTTCGAGTTATGGTCGGACGAGATGAAGATGTCGTCGAACGAAAACCAGATTCCCAAGTATTTCAGCTCGTACTCGGTGAAAATCCGCTGGGCGTTTGAGAGAAGATAGACTTTTTGCCGCTTGCCCTGAGTCTCCCGAGCATTTCCTTTGCGCCGTCATAGAGCCTTAAATGCTCGATTGAAATAATCCGGAAGAACTGTCCCGTATGGATTGCGAGAGTGTCGTCCGAAGGAACGCCTTTTTTAAGAAACAACTCTTTGAAAACACGTTCAATCTGAATCTCCCGGAACTCTTTTTCAAGTTCGGAGACTATCCGGAAATAGCTGTTTTTAAGCTCTTCGGGAGTGTAATCCGCACCGCAGAAGCCATAGAAAAGCGCCAGCTTCTCCCATAGTTCCGGCTTTGTCTCATCTGTGCGGATATCGCAGAGAGTCCCGTAGAAGTCGAATATACAGGTTTTATACATCTTTTATCACCGTTTATGTTGTGGTTTTGACAAGTCCCTGCATGAAGCCACCGAGCTCGGTACAGCAGACGTCGCCGGCAATCAGGATTCCGTCGCAAATCATCAGGTTGACGACGATGTTGTCCTCTTCGCCGTAATTATAGATTTCGTAAGTGTAGATTTCCACCGCACAGCCCTTGTAGTCGCTCAGGTCGAGTCCCTGCTCTAATTGCAGGTCGTTATATTGGTTGTAAACGTCGTTCCAGTCCTCAGGGATGATGACGCTCCGGACATCGATTGCGGATTCGGACGTCTCCCAGCCCAATTCTCTGAGAAATTCCAGCTGTGACGCCTCATCCGGCAGAGAAATCGTCTTATTCCCGCCATAAAATCTGTTGAAGAGAAACACCGCTACGAATACGAGTAGAAGTGCCAGAAGGATATATCCCAGCACCTGTGCCACCTTTTTAACCTTCACCGTCTTAACAAACATACTTATCCCTCCGAAAAGTTGTCTTTTGGTGAATTGTATGCACGTTTCACGGCGGTTAGAAGTTATCAGTGGGCAAATTGGCTGTTGTAGAGTTCGTAGTAGAAGCCGTGCTTGGCGAGAAGCTCGTCGTGCTTGCCCTGCTCGATAATGTGACCGTCCTTCATGACGAGAATCAGGTCGGCGCTCATGATTGTGGATAATCTGTGGGCGACTATGAAGGTGGTCTTGCCCTGCATGAGCTTCTCGAACGAACGCTGGACACGGAATTCGGTCTTCGTATCTATCGAAGAAGTAGCTTCATCTAAGATAAGCATTGGTGGCTTTGTCAGCATGACTCTTGTTATGCAGAGAAGCTGTTTCTGACCTGCCGAGAGATTTCCGCCATCCTCGCCGATTGGGGTGTCATAGCCCTGTGGAAGGCGCCGGATGAAGCTGTCGGCGTGGGTGGTCTTGGCGGCGGCTATCATCTCTTCGTCCGAAGAATCCGGCTTGCCGATTTTCAGGTTATCACGAATTGTGCCGGATTTCAGCCAGGTGTCCTGCAAAACCATGCCGTAATTCTGGCGGAGGCTGTGGCGGGTGACGTCCCGGATGTCTTCGCCCTCGACTTTGATACTTCCGCTGTCAACGTCATAGAAACGCATGAGAAGATTTATAAGGGTTGTCTTGCCGCAACCGGTGGGACCGACTATGGCGATTCTCTGACCGGCTCTGACATTTAGATTGAAGTTCTCTATTAAACTTGTGTCGGGATTATATGAGAAGGATACGTCCCGAAGCTCGATGTTGCCGTCGACTTCCGAAAGCTCTGGGAGTCCTTCATCAGAAGGCTGAGGCTCGGCTTCGATAAGCTCGAAGATTCTTGCGGCGCAGGCGATTGCGTTCTGAAGCTCGGTTATAACGCCGCTGATTTCGTTGAACGGTTTGGTATACTGGTTGGCGTAACTCAAAATACATGTAAGTCCTCCGACGGTGACCGTTCCGGCAACAACTGAAAGAGCTCCTGCAAGTCCAACAGCCGCATAGACAACGGCGTTGACGAATCTTGTCGAAGGATTGACGAGCGAAGAATAGAAGATAGCCTTTGAAGAAGTCTCCGTAAGGTCGTCGTTAATCTTCTTGAAGCGGTCGTGGCTACGCTCAGTGTAATTGTACGCCTTGACCGTCTTCGCACCGCCTACCATTTCGTCGATGAGTGCGGTCTGACTGCCTCGGATTTCCGATTGCTTCTTGAAGAGGTTATAGGTCGACTGCGCCAGAAACTTTGCGACGAAGAGTGACAAAGGCGTCAGGACTACTGCGATAATCGTAATCTTCCAGCTGATTGAGAGCATGAAGAGAAGCGTGCAGATGATGGTGGCGATTCCGGTGAAGAACTGTGAAAAGCCGAGGAGAAGTCCGTCCGCAAGCTGGTCGACGTCGGAAATAACCCTTGAAACCAGATCGCCGTGGGCGTGGGAGTCGATATACTTTAAGGGCAGGTTCTCTATCTTCAAGAACGCCTTTTCACGCAAATCCCTGACCGTCTCATAGGTGATTCGGTTGTTGATGACGTTCATCAGCCACTGCAAGAGTGCCGCTATAATAGCGATTATTGCGGCTCTTACCAAAAAGCTGACGACCATCTGCAAATCCACACCGTTTTCGGTGATATAATCAATAGCGTCGCCGAAGAGAATCGGGACGTAAAGTGTCAGAACCACTGAAACCGCCGCTAAGATTATTGACAGCACAAGTAGAACGCTGTACTTCTTTATGAACACAAGAAGCTTCTTTAAGGTCTGGGAAGTCGACTCGGTTGATTGTACTTTTGATTTTTTATTGCTCATAATCTGACTCCCCTTTCTTACGAGTTTTTAATCTGGGACTGGTAGAGTTCGAGATACTCGGGGCAGCTTTCAAGTAGCTCTTCATGAGTTCCCAAGCCAACTGCAACACCATCTTCGAGCATGAGAACCCTGTCAGAGTGCATGACGGTCGAAACTCTCTGCGAGACGGTTAAGACTGTCGGATGGTAGTCAAGATTGGATATAGATTTTCTCAAAGCGGCATCGGTCGCAAAGTCGAGTGCCGACGAGCTGTCATCTAAAATCAGAATCTTCGGCTTCTTGACAAGAGCACGGGCGATTGTGAGGCGCTGAATCTGTCCGCCGGAAAGGTTCTTGCCGCCCTGCTCAATCATGCTGTCAAGTCCCTCCGGCTTCGCCTCAACGACGTTTTCAGCCTGAGCTTCCGAAATTGCTTCCATTATCTCTTCGTCAGTTGCATTTTCGTTGCCGAATCTGATATTGTCCCGAATCGTTCTAGAGAAGAGGCTTGAGCGTTGCATTACGACTGCGACGTTGTCACGTAGTGCTTCTTCGTTCCAGTCCCTGACGTCAACTCCGCCGACTTTAACGTAGCCTTCGGTGGCGTCATAAAATCTCGGAACAAGGCTTACAAGAGTTGTCTTGCCACTGCCTGTCGAGCCGATGATTCCGATTTTCTCGCCGTTTCTGACTTTGATACTGATATTTTCGAGCGAATCTGCGGCGGCTCCCGAATACTTGAAGGACACGTCGCTGAGCTCGACTGCATATTCGCTTTCGGAGGATTTCTCGCCGGTATAACTGCCACTTATCATCGAGGGCTGAATCTCGAAGACTTCTTCGATTCTTCTGGCACACGCAAGGCTCTTTGTGACGCTGATGATGAGGTTCGCAAGCTTGACGAGCTCCACCAAAATCTGCGACATGTAATTATAGAGTGCGATTACCAAGCCCTGAGTGAGGACTCCGGTGCTAACCTTGACTGCTCCGGTATAGATTAAGACGACGATTCCGATATTCACGATTGCATATGTCATCGGGTTCATGACGGAGGAAATCCTGCCGACGAATTTCTGAGCTTTGGCAAGGGAATTGTTCTTCTCGTTGAAGTCCTCTGTCTCCTCTTCCTCCATGCAGAATGCACGGACTACCCGGGCGCCGGTTAGGTTCTCTTTGGTTCTCAGCAAAACCGCATCAAGCTTCTTCTGAACGGCTGTATAAAGCGGGATTGTCCCCAGCATGATTCCGAAGACGACTACCGACAGAATCGGGATTACGGCAACGAAGATGAGTGCCGCCTGTGCGTCAATTCTGAACGCCATTACAGTAGCGCCGATGACGACTACCGGCGAGCGCATGAGAAGTCTTAAAGTCAGGTTGACGCCGGTCTGAACCTGATTTAAATCGCTTGTGAGTCTTGTGATAAGTGTTGAGGTTCCGAGCTTGTCTACCTCCGTGAACGAAAGAGACTGAATATGGTCGAACAAAGCCTGCCTGACGGCTCCCGTGAATCCGACAGAAGCTTTTGCTGAGAAATACTGTGCCGTAAGGGTGCTCGCAAGTCCGCAAGCTCCGAACAGCACAAGTATACCGCACATTTTGTAAATGTACGGCTTGTCCCCCGCAGGTATTCCCGTGTCCACAATCTCCGCAACGACAAGCGGCACCATAAGCTCAAATATGACCTCAATAATCTTGAACAGCGGCGCACAAACAGCCTGAAGCCTGAAGCCTTTGAAGTATTTAAGAAGCTTTCGCATATTTTCCTCCGAAAAATTAGTGGTAATGTCGCCTTCGGCGACACGCCGACTTCGTCGGCGCACCCCTCCACCACCACGCTTCGCGTGGCGGTCCCCCTCCCCTTAACAGGGGAGGCTTTAACTGCCTCTTTCAGAAGCTTTTGGGAGAAGGAAAATAGCCTCCCCTGAAAGGGGAGGTGCCGGCGAAGCCGGCGGAGGGGTTTCCGATAACGAATGCCGTCCATAATGAACGGCATTCTTAAATTTTTATTCAACACTGATGATGTAGTAGTAAACCGGCTGACCGCCGTTGATGACGTTGATGTCAAGTCGTGAACCAAACTTTTCTTCGAGCTTGGCTCGTAAAGCTTCTGCCTCCGATTCCTTGACGTCCTTGCCGTAGATTACGGAAACGAACTCGCTGTCCTGACGCACCAGGCGCTTTGTTAAGCGATATGCCGCCTTGACTGCGTCCTTTTCAACAAGCGAAAGCTTGCCGTTATCCATAGCTAAGATTTCGCCCTCGTGAATCTCGACGCCGTCGAACTCACTGTCTCTTGCGGCGAATGTTACCTGTCCTGTCTGGACACGCTCGAACGCCTTTGTCATCTCAGTGCTGTTGGTCTTGAAGTCAGCTGTCGGGTCGAATGCCAAAAGTGCCGAAAGACCCTGCGGAATGGTTCTTGTCTGCAAAACACAGACCTTTCTGTCCGCCAGTTTGACAGCCTGCTCAGCCGCCATAATGATATTCTTGTTGTTAGGAAGAACGAAAACGGTTCTTGCGGGAGTTGACTGGATTGCCGCCAAAATGTCTTCAGTAGAAGGATTCATCGTCTGACCGCCACGGACAATGCAGTCGGCGCCGGCATCCTTGAACATCGCTTCGATTCCCTCGCCGGTTGCAACGGCTACGAAGCCGTAATCCTTCTCGGGAGGAACCGACTTGTAGACTTTATTTGAGCTCGAAACGGTTACTTTGTCCCCGTCCTTCTTCGCCTTATGCTGGTCGCGCATATTCTCAATCTTTGGCAGGTTCATCGAGCCGAATTCAAGACCCTTTTCAACTGCGAGTCCGGGGTTGTTGGTGTGGACGTGAACCTTGATAATCTCGTCATCCTCGACAACCACAACGCAGTCGCCGATTGATTCGAGATAGGCTCTGAGTTTCAAAGCATTGCCCTCAGCTTTGGACTCCTTCTTGACTATGTATTCGGTGCAGTAGGTATAGTGGATTTCATCCTCGAAGCTTCCGACTACTGATGCATAGGTTTCGATGGTGACCGCCTCCGCTTGCTTTTTCTGGGACTCGTCAGCTACAATTCCTTCGCCCTTGAATACCTTTAGCATGGCTCTGAAAATCATGCAAAGACCCTTGCCTCCGGCGTCCACAACTCCGGCTTTCTTCAGAGTCGGGAGTAAATCGGGTGTTGTTTCGAGAACTCTCTCAGCCTCAATGCAAACCTGCTCCCAATAAGAGACTAAATCTGTCTCAACGCCTGCAAGCTCTCTCGCCTTGACGGAAGCGAGTCTTGCTACAGTCAGAATAGTTCCCTCAGTCGGCTTCATGACTGCCTTGTAGGCTCTTTCGACGCCCTTTTCTAAAGACTGCGTCATAAGCTCGATGTCGGCGGTTTCCTGCCCGCTAAGTGCTTTGTCGAAGCCCTTGAAGAGAAGTGATGTGATGACTCCCGAGTTTCCTCTGGCGCCTCTTAAAAGTCCCGAAGCCATTACTTTGGCAACTTGTGCAACTGTGACATCATCAGCCATCAGTTCAAGCTCTTTTTTCGCATTGGAAAGTGTCATCGACATGTTAGTGCCGGTGTCGCCGTCAGGGACGGGAAAGACATTCAGCTCGTCAATAGCCTTCTTATTGTTTGAAATGCAGTTTGAGGCACTTATAAATGCGTCCCTCAGCATACTACCTGTTATCATTATTCAGTACCTATCCTTTTTATTATGATTCCATACCGTCAACATAGACGTTTATCTTCTTTACTTCGATGCCCGTTTCGCTCTCGACGACGTAGCGTACCTTATTTACAATGCTGTCGACGATTGCGTTTACGTTGATTCCGTATGTCACGCAGATGTGAAGGTCGATAGACATCTTGTTCTGATTTTCATGGTCTTTTCTTGCGGGAGTATAGATTCTGACGCCATTGTCGATTCCGCCCAAGCCGAGTAAGTTCGTCTTGACTCCCTGCTTCGCCCCGACAGGACTCATTCTTACTACGCCGAAGCAGCTTGTTGCGGCGTGCCCGATGAGCGAAGTGAGATACGAATCGGTCATAGCTATCGTTCCCAGATGATTCTCAATCTTTATCATTAAACAGTACCATCCCTTTCGTAGGATTTCCGAAAAAGCCCGGGGATTTCTCCCCAAAAGCCACATTTACTCATTATACAAAACTATGATACCACATTCTAAAGATGATTTCAAGAGTATTTCGCCCGAAATTTCGCCGGTTTCAGAAAGAAGAGGCAATTTTGCACTCTTTTCAACAGAATAGATTTCGTTGTAGAGGTCGATAAGACCCACTTCTTTGCCTGAAACAGTGAGAATCGCCGTGATATCTTCCGATGGGATTTTCAGGATTTCCTCGGGAGGAGCTTCCGCAAACGCAACCGGAGTGCCCATGAAGATGTCAGGGCTGTGCCAGAGTGTGACGAGATACGGCTCGATATTCTCATTTCCCGAGAAAATAATCAGTTCAGCATCGCCCAAAAAGACTTCTTTTCCCGTTCTGAGAGATAAATCCTCGGTGGCTTCCCGGAGATTGTGACGCTCGAAAGTATAGATTTCTATTTCGTTTTCGGGGGAGAATGTCTGAAATGAGATGCTGTCCTCGCCGATTCCTATCGCCGTGACGACAAGGCGCTTCTGGACATCCGTGCTTGTGCAACCGGTTAGCAGTAACACCGACGCCACTATTGCAATGAGCTTGCGCATTTTCTCACTCCCCTTTCTATCATCAGTACAACCGGCAGAATCACTCCAAGAAGAAGTATTCCGGCGGTTTTGATTACCAGTGCTACCTCGCCGTTGAAGTCCAAATTTGCATGATATGCAAATATTGCGGCTATAGCTGTGACTGCCATTGCTGAAAGCTCACCTGCCGTCCGCTTCTTGCCTTTCAAGCCATCCGTTGCAATGAAGAGATAGATTCCCGAGACCAGCACAACGTTCATGCACCAGACGAACATGTTGACGGCGTCGAAGCTCCGGATAAAGACGGTTCGGGCATATGCTCCGAGCGCAAGAAGCGGATAGCCCAAGATATCGGCAAATTTGCCGAGCACCAGTATTATAAGAAGCGCAAGCACTTCGAGCATGATGAACTTGAAGCCAAGATACCCCAAAGTTGCCTTTCCGGCGCCGTTTTTCGAACCGTTAAGGTGAGTTCCCAGCACAACCAGCATCGGAAGCCACCAGCTTGAAGACAGGTCCCGGACGGCATAGTCGAGCATGGCAGGAAAGTCTCTATAAGTTATGGGCGTCAGGTTCTCAGGATGAAAAGTTCCCTGACTTACTGCCGACATCGAGATGAAAAGTGCGATGAAAATCCAGAAGACGACCGTTCCGGCTCTTGCAAGCGCTTCTATGCCCAAGTGAGCGCAATATGCAGATGCGACAGCGAGAATCAGGACAACCGCAACCGGGCTGATAACTCGCTCGAACTCGTCGTGCATAAACTCGGCGATATACTTGATTGTGCCGGTGGCAATATAGAGAAAGTAGAGACTGTAGAGTGCCCGAAGAAAAATATGCAACCACTTATAACCGCAGGAAAGCTCTTTTAAGATATTGCTTCTATTGTCAATTAGAATCACCGCCGGAAGGGAAAGTGCGGCTTCGATAAGTGTAGTCACCAGAAGTGTCGGGAGCATGTAGGTTCCCACCGAAAAATCGGCAGAATGGAAGACCATCGTGTGCATGATTCGAGCGAGAATCAGGAGAATGAACATCTGCCCCGAGCTGATTTTTGCCATTACGATTCCCTCCCCGAGCCGTTAAGGCTCTCGACCGTGATTTTTCGCTTCTGCATTTTCTTATATCCTACACGCCAGAGTAAATCACGGGTTGCCTTCATAGTAAACGGTGCCGCAGGCGAAAGATACGGGACATTAAGGCAGTCGCTCGCCGAGGCGTTCACGAGCACCAGAAGGCAGAATACAGCCATCCCGAAGAATCCCCAGAGTCCTCCTGCAAAAATTCCGATAAATCTGAGCGCCGTAAGTTGCGGATTCAGACTCGGGAGAACGAACGAGCAGGTTGCAGTGATTCCGATTATGATGAGAAGCGGCGATGAAATCAGCCCACTTGTGACTGCGGCGTCGCCGATGACGAGCCCTCCGACAATCGAGACGGCACCTCCGACTGCTTTCGGGAGCCGAAGTCCCGCTTCACGCATTATCTCGAAAAGAACGACAACTATTATCATTTCCAGCATCAGCGGAAATGGCGTGTCCTCTTCGGATGAAATCAGATTCGTCATGATGGTTTTCGCAAGGATTTCGGGATGATGAATCGTGGCGGCGAGATATATTCCCGGGAGGAAGCCTGCCATAAGAAACGAAAGATACCTAAGAAGCCTTTGAAGAAATGCGAAGTAGGGCTTCTCCTCGTAATCGTCGACCGCCTGGAAGTTCTCCATGAAAAGTGCCGGGCAGACGACAGCAAACGGCACGCCATCTATAAGAACAGCGATTCTGCCCTCGTTGATTTTCGCAACCAGGGTGTCCGGTCTTTCAGTTGTCGAACAACCGGAGAAAAACGAGCCCGGATTCTGCGACAAAAACGGCTCCAGACATCCGGTTCCGGAGATTATATCAAGCTCGATTTCGCCGAGCCGGGATTTGACTTCTTCGACAAGACTTTCGGAAGCTTTCCCGGAAATGTAGGCGATTGCGAGCTCGGTCTGGCTGATTTTGCCGGCTTTGAGGGTCTCGAATCGAAGAAGCGGGCTTTTTACACGTCTGCGGACAAGTGACATGCTGGTTTTCAGATTGTCGGAAAAGGCTTCCATACAGCCTTTTATGTTGTTCTCGGTTGCAGGCTCGGAGATGCTTCGGGTCTTGAAGCCCTGAGCTCCGATTGCCGCTCCACGCTTCTCACCGTTTATTAAAACCACCGCAAAGCCGGAGCAGAGACGCTCAGAAACGTCCTGATATGTCCTGACCGGCTTGCTCTCGGTAGAGAAGAGACCTTTTCTCATGAGATAGTTATAAATATCCGCAGGCTCGGCAAAAAGCTTCTTGAAGTCCATAAGCGGCGAGAAGAGCATTTTCGATAAATCGGAAGAGCTTGTCATCCCTTCAAGCGTCAGGACGGCGCACTTTATCCCCGAAGTCTCGAATCTGACTATATTCAAGTCTTTTGAATCGCCGAATAAATCCCTGATTCCCGAAAGCGACCGTTCGAGATTTTCGCTTAAATTCATGCAATCACCCTTTCTTTTTGGGTTAGTTTTTGCAGAGATTCTTCGGATATTCGGGAGCGTCCCGGCAAAAATAGGTTCAGAAACTCAGAAAGGATAAAATCATGCTCATAGTTTTCATAAGAGGAATCATGGTCTATTTTCTCGTGATTTTCGCAACCCGGGTTATGGGAAAGAGACAGTTAGGCGAGCTCTCCCCGTCGGAGCTCGTCATCACGATTCTGATATCAAACATCGCCACCCTTGCGATGGAGGACCCTGAGGCTTCGCTTATAACGGGAGTTGTGCCGATTCTGACACTTGTCTGCCTTGACATCTTAGCGTCATTTGCGGCTCTCAAATCAAGAAAGCTCCGGCATGTTATCTCGGGGAGACCTAAAGTCATCATCTCGAACGGGAAGCTCGACCAGGCGGTCATGAAAGAATTAAGATTTACGGTCGACGACGTCTGCTCGGCGCTCAGGAACAGCGGAGTTTTCGATATCGATGAAGTCCAGTATGCCGTCGTTGAGACTACGGGAACGATTAGCGTACTACTGAAAGCCAATAACCGACCGGTTACTCCCGAAACTCTTACTGCTCCCGAGACATCAAGCGACCCTCCGCAGGTGCTCATCTCAGACGGCGACATCATCGGAAGCGGAATGAACGGGGCAGGTCTCGACGAAAAAGAGCTACGAAAAGAGCTCAAAAGAAAGCATCTCGACCCGTCGGACGTACTTCTTTGCATGATGCGCCCTGACAACTCGCTCTATATTATCCCGAAGGAGAAGTGATTATGAAGCGGATTTTTATCAGCATAGTTATAATTGCCGCTATCATTGCGGCTGGGTGCTTCGCCATTGCCGGAATCGAGGCGGAGAACACGAAAATTTACGGGAAGATTCAAGAAGTCTTGGAGTCTGATTCTTTGGAAGAAGCGGAAGAAGCAGTTACCGAGCTTGAAGAAGCATTTGCAAAATACTCAAAACGGCTTTCCTGCATTGTTGACGAAGACATTTTAGAGGAGATGGAGGGCGCAGTCTACATGCTCCGACCGATGCTGGAATCAAGCTCTGACGAGTTCACGGCGCAGTGCGAGCTACTCAGATCCTATGCCAAACGAATTTTAGACCGGGAGATTCCGACGTTCGGGAGAATATTGTAATAGAACAAAAAAGTGGCTTGAAACCGGAATTTTCTGTTGCAAAAATCCGGAAAATATGCTATAATAATTGAAAGATACATTTCACAAAACAGCGACCTGCTTTACTATGGAGGGATGACTATCATGAAATGCCCGTTCTGCGGTTATGACGACACCAAGGTTATCGATTCACGCCCGAGCGACGAGAAGATTCGCCGCCGCCGTGAGTGCACACAATGCGGCAGGAGGTTCACGACCTACGAGGTTGTCGAGCGCCCGGCTCTGATGGTTATCAAAAAGAACGGAAGCTATGAGCCGTTCATGAGGGAGAAGGTCATCGTCGGCATCAGGTCTGCCACCAAAAAGCGTACCGTAAGCCCCGAAACCATCGAGCACATCGTCGACGACATCGAAAATCGCCTTGCAAACGAGATGAGAACTGAAATCACGACATCCGAAATCGGCGACAGCGTTCTTTCGGCGCTAAAGGACATCGACCTTGTGGCATACGTCCGCTTTGCATCTATTTACAAGGAGTTCGACGACCCGGAAAGCTTTGTAAAGGTCATCACCGAGCTTAGTGAAGAATAAACTTTTCCCGCAGGATTTCTGCGGGATTTTTTGTTATTAGACTTGACAGCGCAATGGCATTTCGTTATAATATCAATAAGAGCTTTTTAGGAATGCTTCTTAAAAATGAATTTACACTGAAAGGATGACTTCAAATGAAATATGTATGCACAGTTTGCGGATATGTTTATGATGAGGAATTAGGAGACCCCGACAACGGAATAGCTCCCGGCACCAAGTTTGAAGATTTGCCCGAAGATTTCACCTGCCCACTTTGCGGAGTCGGCAAGGATATGTTTGAGGAAGAATGAAAAATCGGGGCGAGAGCCCCGATTTTGTCGCCTACGGCGACGCCGCTCCCTTTGGTCGCGGCACCTCTCAGTCAGCCTTCGGCTGACAGCTCCCCTTGACAGGGGAGCCATAAATGATTCTATGCAACTTTTGATTGAAAGGATGATGGCTTTGTATTGCACACGCAAAGTTACTGACGATTTACTCTGGGTCGGGGCGGATGACAGGCGGCTCGCTATGTTCGAGGGCGTCTATTCTGTGCCGGACGGAGTTTCTTATAATTCGTACTTACTGCTCGACGAGAAAACAGTGCTCTTCGACACCGTCGACCATGCTGTTGAAAAAGTGTTCTTAGAGAATATCGAGCACGGTTTGGACGGCAGGAGCCTTGACTATCTCGTGATTCACCACATGGAGCCCGACCATTCGGCGACCATGAAGGCGATTCTTGCGATTTACCCCGACGTGACAGTCGTCTGCAACAAAAAAATTCAAGGGATGATTAACCAGTTCTTCGGCGAGAATGTCGTGAAGAATTACCACCTTGTCGGCGAGGGAGACACCTTAGAAACAGGCAAGCACAAGCTAACGTTCCTGATGGCTCCGATGGTTCACTGGCCCGAGGTTATGGTAAGCTACGATTCTGTAGACAAGATTCTCTTCTCAGCGGACGCTTTCGGCACTTTTGGCGCTCTCAACGGCGCACTCTTTGCCGACGAAGTAGACTTTTTCGGAGACTACCTCGGCGAAGCGAGAAGATACTACACGAATATCGTCGGCAAATACGGCACACAGGTGCAGGCACTTCTCAAAAAAGCCGCCACCGTTGAAATCGGCATGATTTGCCCGCTTCACGGCTTTGTATGGAGAAGAAACATCGGCGACTATGTCGAGAAGTACCAGCAGTGGTCTCGCTATGAGCCGGAAGTCACGGGAGTTATGATTGCCTATGCTTCCGTCTACGGGAACACAGAAAATGCGGCGAATATTTTAGCCTGCAAGCTCCGTGAAAAGGGCATAAAGACCAAAGTCTTTGACGTTTCCGTAACCGCTTCTTCAGAAATCGTTGCGGCGGCGTTTGAATACAGCCACCTCGTTTTCGCTTCGACAACTTATAACGCAGGAATCTTCATCAGCATGGACGAACTCCTCAGAGACATTTCTTCCCACAATTTGCAGAACAGAACCGTTGCATTCATCGAAAACGGCTCCTGGGCGGCGACCAGCGGCAAGCTGATGCGTGAGATTATCGGCGGGCTGAAGAACATGAATATCTTAGAGAGCACCGTTTCGATTAAATCATCTCTTAAAGAAAGCCAGCTCAGTGAGATTGACGCATTGGCAGATGCTATTGCGGCTACTATGCCGGCTCCCACACCCTCTTCACGGCGACCGTAACCGAGGCTGAGATTCTCTCCGACAAGCCATCGGTAACTTACGACTACTACCACAAGCACATCAAGCCGAAGCCAGATCCGAAGGACGAGAAGAAGAAAGGCTGGGTCTGCAAGATTTGCGGTTACGTCTACGTGTTTGCCCGCTGTGCAAGCATGGGGTGGAGAATTTTGAACCGTTGTAAACCCCTCCGTCCGCACCTGCGGTGCGTCCACCTCCCCTTTCAGGGGAGGCTATTTTTTGTTCTTCCAAAAGTTTGTTAGGGCAATAAAAAGCCTCCCCTGTCAAGGGGAGGGGGACCGGCGAAGCCGGTGGAGGGGTGCAAGTTCGGCGAAGCCGAACTTGCCGACTTGGCGCTAGCCAAGTCGTAGTGACACAATGGGAGCGGCGTCGCCCGCAGGGCGACAATTACGCATCAAAATCAATATGGACTCTCAAACTCCGCTTCTGCCTTCTTTACGGCGGCTTCAAGAGTCATTCCGGTGAAGTTCTGGGCGCCTAGGTATCTGCCCGACTTCTTGTCGTCGACGAAGATGCCGACTACTGCGCCGGGGATTGCGCTTTCGGGAGCGTTCGGGGCGTAAGGACCGCCGAGGTCGGTACGGCACCAGCCGGGATCTGTCAGATTAATCATAACATTCGTCCCCTGAAGCTTGGAGCCTAAATCGATTGTAACCTTATCGAGCGCCGCCTTGCTTGCGGAATAGCCTGCCTGCTCCGGTTCAAGGCGGATTCCACTTGTCGTATTCAAAATTCTTCCGAAACCACGTTCAATCATCTTCGGCAGGAAGTGATAGCAAATCATAATCGGCGAAATCGTGTTAATCTGGAAGCTGTCGGTGTAGTCTGCAACCGGGGTCTTGTAATAGTCCACTCTGTAGGCGATCTGAAGCCCGGCGTTATTGAGTATCAGGTCGACCTGGGTTCCTTTTTCATCAATTTCACGAAGCATCGCCTCGACTTCCTCCGGCTTAGAGAGTTCAGCCGCAACAGCGTATGCCTCCACGCCGAAGGCTTTTACTTCTTCCAAAAGTCCCGCAGTGTGTTCCAGCTTCCTGCTGTGCAAGATAAGATTACAGCCACGCTCTGCAAGGAAAAGCGCATCAAGTCTTCCGATTCCTCTGCTGGCGCCGGTTATAAGTGCCCAGCGATTTTTTACGTCTACCATTTCGGTCATCCTTTCAGTGATTCAGTGATTTATAATCGAGCTTTCAGATATTATATTTTTGCTTCCTGCAACGACGGAGGTCTTTTCAAGGGACAGCTTAATCTCATGCCCCGAGAGATTGACGAATTCTCCGCCGCTTTCTTTTAAAATAAGAGCCGCCGCAGCATAGTCCCACGGGGATAAAGTCGCTTCAAAATAGAGCCCTGCCCTGCCACATGCGACGTGGCAGATGTCGAGCGCCGCTGAGCCCATCCGACGAACGTCCTGACACTTTCCGAAAATTTTTCTGACAAGGTCGAACGTCAAATCCGCAAGCTCCGGGTTATAGGGAGCCGTTCCGAAAAGGACGATTGAGTTTTCAAGAGTCTGGTTGCTGATATGAATCGGCTCGCTGTTTAAAAATGCACCTTCGCCCGACTTCGCCTCGAAAAATTCTTTTGCGTTCGGGTCGTAAACTGCGCCATAGAAGGGTTCGCCCGACTTATACCATGCGACAGAAATCGCACAGTTGCCCATCGAGTGGATGAAGTTGGTCGTCCCGTCAATCGGGTCGATGATGAAGGCGTTTTCGGCGTAAATGTCGCCTTTTTCAGCCGATTCTTCCGAGACGAACTGTGCACCCGGGAGCGCCTCAGAAATGGCGGCAATAAGCTTCTCCTGAACCAGCTTGTCGTACTGTGTTACCAAGTCCCGGGAGGAGGTCTTCTCGTCGATTTTAAGCTCCGTCCGAGCCGCCGACGTGATTATCTCGCCTGCCGACAAGACCGCCCGGCGGATTTCTTCGATAACTTTATCAGAATTCATGTCTGCCTCCGGAATTACTCTGCGTCCATCCATTCAAGAATCGTCTCAACCGTCTCCTGCCACTGCTCTTCCTGGGTGATTGTTGCCGGATTGTCGCCCGATTGCTCTCCGTAACAGCCGAAGCCGGCGTGGTTGCCGCCTTCAATGCAGATTTCGGTGTAGTCGGTTGCGTACTGCCGCCCGCTTTCCACCTTCTCAAAATTCAGGACTCCGTCCTCACTGCCGTAGATTGAAAGCGTGGGGAGGTCTCCAAGAGAGCTCGTCGAATAAGCCGCAAGGAAGACAACCCCCGTAAGCTCATCCTGATGGTTTGAGGCAAAGGACGCCGCCATCGCTCCTCCAAGAGAGTGACCGGAGATATAGAAGCTGTCGTAATCGTACTCGGAAATTATGTCCATAGCCCGATTCATCCCGAAAAACGCCATATTGAAAGGCATTTCGACAAGGAAGCAGTCGACGCCGTTCTCGGCAAGGCTCATCATAATCGGCGCATAGGAGGTGTACTCGACCTTTGCTCCCGGATAGAAGATGAGTGCCGTGTCGGTTCCGCTTCCGTCAAAAAGAAGCCCGTTGTCCGTCTCAACCACTGAAACCGTGTCTGTGCTGGAAATATATTCGTCCACATCGGCGTGGTAATAGTCCGAAACGTACCAGACAAACGCCGCAACAAGTATAACGCAAAGAGCGATAACCACGATAATGACTATCTTCCCCGCAGAAATTTTAGATTTGTTTTCGTTCATTTTTGCCATAAACTCGCCTGATTTCTTTCGTTTTAGGGTATTATAGCACATCCGTCCGGATATTTCAACAAATTATCGCTAACCAAGCCCAAATTCCGTCCTCAGCTTTTCGATTGCCCGCTTCTCGATTCGGGAGACGTAGCTGCGGGAGATTCCGAGAAGGCTAGCCGCCTCCCTCTGGGTGAGTGGCTGTCTTCCGAAAAGCCCATACCGGAGGATGACGATTTCCCGTTCCCTGTCGTCAAGGATTTCAATCGCCTTGTAGAGCCGCTGGGAATTGATGAGAAGGTCGACCTCCTCCCCAATGTCGCCGTCAACGGCGATGATGTCCATTAAGGTCAGCTGGTTCCCGTCCTTGTCGGTGTCAATCGGCTCGTCAAAATGCACGTCCTGCGCTGTCTTCTTCACGGAGCGGAAGTGCATGAGGATTTCGTTTTCAATACACCTCGCCCCAAACGCCGCGAAGCGGTTTCCCTTGCTCGGGTCAAACGAATTAACCGCCTTGATGAGCCCGACCGTGCCAATGGAGATGAGCTCCTCCTGCTCGTCAGCGGTGACATAGTACTTCTTCACAATGTGCGCCACGAGCCGGAGATTGTGGAGAATGAGAGAGTCCCGTGCGGCGGTGTCTCCCTCCGAAAATGCCTTGAAAAGGCGTTCCTCCTCGGTAGGACCGAGCGGCTTCGGGAACGAGCTCTTGTCCTCGATGTGGAGTGCGAACCAGAGCAGGCGGCTGAAAATATCTGACAGTATTCTTAAAAACATGCAATCACCCCGTTAAGTATATTCGGAGCTGGTGAGGATGATGAGGGATTGAAGTTGTACAAAAAAAGAGCGACGCGGGTCGCTCTTAGATATAAAGAAACTGGAATTTTCATAACCACAATTCCATTTCGCCTGAATCGCCAAAGCCAAGCTTCTCATACATTTCTCGTCCTGCTGCGGAGGGTTTTAGCTTTACATTGTGTATGCCCTTATCTTGTAACCAATCAATTAACTTTTCCATTATTCTTGAAGCATAGCCGTTTCTTCTTTTTTCGCGAACACAATATACGTCCATGATATATCCGTACATCGGGGTTTTGAAGAAGCAAAACGGTACATCTTCCTTAATTATCGCACCGCCACAAGCAACCGGATTATCATCTTCATATACAATATAATGGCAGAGCTTCTCCTCCTGATACAATTCCTTATATTTTGCGTATATTTTTTCCTCGACATTATCCTGTAGTAAAACAATGGAACCCACTTCTCTGAACATATCCATTTTCATTTTTACTACAAGATTCAAGTCCTTGATTTCTGCTTTTCTTATTTTCATAGTGGTATAATCCCTTCCTAATTCCGATTTGCGCTTTCGCCAACAGTCAGTAATCCTCATCCAACTCATGCTCTCGGATAAACCGGTCATACTGCCAATCAGGACCATCATATAGAAGCTCAAGCACTATTTCCTGAAGCTGTTTCTTTCCTTGACTGTTTACATACACTCTCAGTCTTTCCGAAACTTCTTCCTCCCACTCCTCTTCGTCCTTAACAGATTGCAAATAATCTTCATAGAACTCGTCCGCTTTTTCGGGAAAAGCCGCAAAATAGGCGGCAATCATGTGCTTGCAAACGATCCGCTTGCCATCAGCATGAGGGCAGTTGCATTTGGACTTTCTGGGATGATTTACATCGATTGTAACAGTATAAGGCTCTGTTGAACTGCCTGCAACAGTAGCTACAAACACGCCATCACCAACGCTTATGATTCTAAGAACTTTCTTTTCCCTGTAGTAGTCGTATCCCCGCCAGGCGGATGCTCCACTTGCACATTCTATTAAACCCATTTTATCCCTCCGTTTTTCTGTCAATTGCGATTTTAATCAGTATAACATGTCAGAACGAGAAAAGCAAGGTACTCTCCGCCGCCTCCTCGTCGAAATGCATAGTAATGTACTGCCTGCACATTTCAATCTGGTTCTCGATGGACTCTCCCTTCCCGGTGAACTTGGACTTTCGGGAGTAGATGACGTATTGCTTTTTGTCGAGTTGTTTCATGGTGGCACCTCATTGTTTATATCTTTCTGCATATTATATCATAGTGGAATCAGGTTGTAAAGCGGTTATACACCAATTCTGTCAGAACAACTTCTTCCGCCATTGCCGTCAGGTTGTTCATATGTGCTACCCACTTGAGCTGGTCTTCCGACTTATCAGGTGCCGGATACTTCTGAAGCAGTTTCGGCATCAACGTCTCCATCATCTCCTGAGCCGATTTCTCGATTTCCGTTAAGTGCCGATTCAGCTTTCCCGTCAATGTCATGCTAGTGTACCAGCTCGGGTGATTCTCCCGCAAGTAAGGCTTCCGAAGCATTCCGTACTTTCCGATTACTTCCGGTTCATCCTCTGAAACTGTCAAATTTGGGAACAGGTAGTTCCCTTTGCGGTGATAAGTTATTTTCATGGTTGTTTCCTCCTGTAATTTAGATAGATTGTCTTTTGTCTGCACTTTTCTGCTTTAAAGCCTTAAAACTTACGGTTCTATTATACAGGATTCTATTCCGAATTGCAAGAGGGGATGATGGATATTTCAAGGTAATTGCATTTCGTTACTCTGAGGTTGCGTCTTTCCTCACAAACACCTCCGGCACAACACCCTCAATACAAAGTGTACCATC
>JAJQGB010000009.1:268352-453667 GCA_021200775.1 Oscillospiraceae bacterium | reverse complement strand
TTGATTATTATATCACAGCTTCTCAGGTTTGTCAAGCCCTTTTTAAAACTTTTTTCAAAATTTTTTTCATACGCCGTTGGGCTTCTGTGGGCTTCTTTTGAAGGGCATTTTTTATCCGCTCGGTTTCCCTTGCGGACAGTGATAATAATATACCACATGTCAAGGGCATTGTCAAGAGGGAATTTGCAAAAAATTCGAGGAAATTTTTAGCCGGAATTTGCCTCTGTAAACTCGATATTAATTTCGGCATATTTCAACTTTCTGGTGTGCGAATTTGTCTCCCAGAAATCAAAAAAGAAACCCGAGTGTGTCGAGCTTCTTTCCTGAGTCTTGATTATCTGATAGCGTCCTTGGTCTTAGCAGCCTTACCAACTCTGTCTCTGAGGTAATAGAGCTTAGCTCTTCTGACCTTAGCGAGTCTGACGACTTCAACCTTTTCGACGACCGGAGAATGGAGAGGAAATACTCTCTCAACGCCGCAACCGTGCGAAAGTCTGCGAACTGTGAAAGTTTCGCTGATTCCACCGTGCTTGCGAGCAATTACAGTTCCTTCAAAGACCTGAATTCTCGACTTGTCACCCTCCTGAATTCTGACGTGTACTCTTACGGTATCACCGACAGAAAACTGAGGGACTTCTGTTTTCATGCTCGACTGAGCGATTGTTTTTAAAGCGTCCACTTTAAAACTCCTCCTGTTAATTTCAGACATTCATACACTTCTATCAATCTTTAAGATTGCCTGGCGAAGTCAGAGGACTATCCGCTTTAATGTCATGTTATTAAAACCGGCATTAACCCCCATTTGCGCTCGGAAAACGCAACGGAATTCAAATGCTTTAATATTATATCACATTGGGTCTTACGTTTCAATAGTGAGATTTGTAAAAATCATGTTTTTAGAATCAGTGCTATATGTACAACTTGCACAATATTGTGTTTAAACTTCCCTGTCTATAAGCTCCGAAGCGATAATTGCGAAAAGAGTTAATATCTGTGAGATTGAAACTCCTGCCGGAGCTGTCAGTGCAGAGGCGAAAAAGGCGATGATGAGCACTGATATCGTCACTGCCGATACTATATTTAGAAGCTTCTCACTGTTCGGAAACAGTAGTCGGAGTATCATTCCGCCATCGAAGTAACTCACCGGCATGAGATTGAAGAGTGCTATGGCAAGGTTTATCGGGTCTTGTAAAATCAGTGCAAACGCAAAGTTTGTCAGACAACCGGCTGAATAGACAAGAAGCCTTGCCGGCTTGCCAAGTTCTTCTGTATCTGCTGAGATGCCGATTCCTCCACCATAAAGACGTATTCCGGTAACTTCTGCACCTGTCAGTTTCATAGCAAGAAGATGCCCAAGTTCGTGAACAAAGCAAAAGAAAAGGCAAGTGCCAGTTATGCCGTTTGGCTCAAGAAAGCTCACGGCAGTAACCAGCAGAAAACCGAAACCTATGCGTAAGTTTATTTTCAGTATTCTGAATGTCAGCATACTGAATTCTATTAGCGAATCTTACGAAAAATGTCCCCTGAAGCTATCAAGGGACATGATTTTTAGCATCCGGCTTCTTTTTTGATTCCGAAAATTGCCCGCAAAATGCCTCTTATCGGCTTTGACGGCTTGACAATAACAACCTTCATTCTGTTCCCTCCTACTTATGTATTTCTACATAGTATTCGGGCTTGCGAAAAATTGCTAACGCTTCTGCCTGTCTTTGAGCTCCCACGGCTTTATAAGGGATGCTTCCCGGTACATCTCGCAGTAGCTACGGTGGCGGCTTTCGGAGATTTTTCCATCCCTGACAGCCTCCAATATTGCACATCCTGTCTCTTTTGTATGGGAGCAGTCCTGGAAGCGACACTGTCCGCCGAGATAATCTCTGAACTCAGGGAAGCAGTCGGCGAGTTCGTCTTTAAATATAGTATCATACTTTCCCGTCTCGAAGGTCGAGAATCCGGGAGTGTCTGCTATGTAACCGCCACAATCAAGTTCAAAAATATCTACACGCCTGGTTGTGTGCTTGCCTCTGCCGAGACTCTTGCTGATTTCGGCGGTGGCGAGCCCCAGCTCAGGACAGATATTATTAATAGTAGATGACTTTCCCGAGCCGGAATTTCCACAGAATGCAGAGAATTTGCCCTGAAGAGCCTTTTTAACCTCATCACAGCCTTCGCCGGTTTCGTTATTTACCTCGAAAACAGGGTAAACTCCCCGGTAAATCTTCACGTAATCGTCGGCAGGCTGTTTATCCGTCTTCGTAAAGACGATTACAGATTCTATGCCCTTATACTGTGCGACTGCCGAAAACTTGTCAAGCATCAAAAGATTCGGCGGCGGCTCGCAGGTCGACATTATGAAGACCATCTGATCTAAGTTTGCAAGCGGCGGTCTTATAATCTCGTTTTTTCTCGGATGAACTTCCGTGATAAGTGGCTCGACGCCCTCAGCTGTCTCAACAGTCACCCTGTCACCACAGCAAGGAGAAATATTCCTTTGACGGAATATTCCTTTTGCCTTGCATGTGTAGATTTCGCCGTCAAGCGAAGCCACCTTGTAGCCGGTACCGAACGAGCTGATAATTACTCCTTCAAAAGTCATATCAGGAATCGATTATCGAGAACGCCGACGACCAGTAGTTCGTGCGGTAGTAGGTCCCGGTTGTGAAGTCGATTTCATATTCGGCAAATGTCATCTGTAAACCAGACCTCGGGCTCTTTGCCATTACATATACCGTCATTGAGCCTTCGCCGGTAAGGGCTATCGACATCGTTCCGCCGGCATATTCTGCTCCGTTGAGCGTTATGGTGCTTGTCAGTGCCTCGCCATTCTCGCTGTTGTAGACGGTAACATAGTAGGTGTTTGTCGCCTTTGCAGGAATATCGATATTGAGGATAACGGTGTTTCCGGTGACAGTGGTGCCGGTGTCAGTTTCGGTGGTTCCGCCATCTATTATGATTCCGGGATAAGTTGTGCCGCTGTCAAAAATTTCGTCCTCGCCTATGTCTACATCCTCTTCGGTGACGGTGCCGTCGGAAACATAAATCGTGACGGTTGTGTTTCTCGTTACCGTTTCACCGGATTCTATACTCTGGTCGATTACGGTTCCGGCTTCTTCGCTGGATTCGACATACTGAATCTTTGCAACGAGGTAGTTGTCCTCGATGAGGTTCTGGGCTTCGTCGACGGTCTTTCCGATAACTGAAGGCACGGTTGTATCTTCAACAGACGGTCCGATACTTACGTAAACCTTGACTGTCGTGCCTTCTTCGACGGTCGAATATGCGACAGGGTCGGTCTTTACGACATAGCCGGAGGAAATATCGTCGCTTTCAATCTCTACTCTCTGGACGGTAAGCGATTCGCCTGTCAGGGCGGCATATGTAGATGAATAGTGATAGTTGACGACATCGGGAATTGTAACGGTTCTTGTGCCTTTACTTACGGTTACCTTGATGGCGTCGCCGACCTTGACGATTCTGCCCTCGGCTTTTTCCTGCTCCATGATTATTCCCGCTTCGTATTCGGAGCTGTATTCCTCCGAAGCTACAAGCTGGATATCGGTGTAAAGCGAACGTGCTTCATAGTAGTTGAGTCCGATAAGGCTCGGCATTGTATAGTCGTTCGACGAAGATGCGGTTGTCTGGAACGCACCCATGATTACGTTTGCAATGAAAAGCGTCGCAACGATTATGACGGTTACGGTCATCGCCGAGAGAATCGGAAGGATGTAGTTATGACGCGGGCGCTCGTCCTCATCATCGTCATCGTCGTAGTCCTCTTCGGGATATTCTTCTATTTCTTCCGGCTCCGGTTCCGGCTTAGGCTTTTCCTTTTTGACTTTTGGTTTTGCCGAACGCTTCTTTGCGACTGAAGTTTTGAGTCCTTCAAGAAGTCCCGACTGCTGTTCTGGCTTCTTAACCGGCTCATCGAAGTAGCCGAATGTTATGCTCTGGTCGCTCTTGAAGGCTTCGATGTCACGAATCATTCCGGATGCCGACTGATAACGCTTTGTCGGATCCTTTTCCATAGCTCGGAGGACTATCTCTTCAAGACCTTTATAGATGTTTGAATTGTACTCGGAAGGTCTTACCGGCTCCTCGTTCATGTGCTTCAAAGCTACTGCAACGGGAGTGTCACCATCGAAGGGCTTTCTTCCGGTCAGCATTTCGTACATCATGACGCCGACGGAGTAGATATCTCCGCGTTCGTCGGTTCTTTCGCCTCTTGCCTGTTCAGGAGAGACATAGTGGACGGAGCCCATCGTGCGTTCGGTATTGGTTCCGGCATTCTGCCGGGAGAAGCAAGCGATTCCGAAGTCCATCACCTTGATTGTGCCGTCAGCGAGAAGCATTACATTCTGGGGCTTGATGTCACGGTGGATGATTCCTCTGTCGTGGGCAAGCTGAAGAGCTCTTAAAATTTGGATTGTATAGTGTACGCACTCACGCCACTGGAGCATACCCTTCTGCTCTATGCACTCTTTTAAGGTGATGCCGTTGATGTACTCCATGACGATATACTGAAGGTCATGCTCATAGCCGACATCGAAAATCTTTACTATATTTGGATGAGACAGAACGGCAATTGCCCTGCTCTCATTTCTGAAATATCTGATGAATTCTTCATTTTCGGAAAATTCCCGTTTGAGAATCTTAACTGCGACGGTTCTGTTTTCCATGATGTCGATGCCTTTATAGACGTCCGACATTCCGCCGACGCCGATTAGCTCGGTAATCTGGTATCTTCCGTCAAGCTTCAGACCGATGAATTTATCCATTCAAAACCTTCTCCTTTCCTTTTAAACCGATATGAGTACAGCAGTTATGTTGTCCTTGCCGCCTCGCAAATTTGCCGTTTCTATGAGTTCATTCACAGCGTGCTCTATTGGCTGTTTATAGGACAGTTCATATATCTGCTCGTCCGTAAGATAATTCGTGAGTCCGTCGGTGCAGACTAAGATGTACTCACCGCCGGTAAGGTCAATCTCGAAATAGTCCGGTTCGACGACTTTGTCCACTCCCACGGCCCGGGTGATGACGTTCTTCATCTTGTGGTTTTTCATCTCATCCTCGCTGATCATTCCGTTTGAGTAGAGGAACTCCACAACCGTATGGTCGTTTGTAATCTGATGTATTCCCGTGTCGTCCAAGAGATACGCCCTCGAATCGCCGACGCTGGTTATACTAAGAAGATTCTTATGTACCAGCACAGCGACACAGGTTGTTCCCATTCCGTAGTTGCTTGTATCCTCAATCGCTTTGTTGTAGACAATGGCGTTTGCCGCCTCGACTGAGGAGATAAGAAGTGACTTGACACTCTTCGGCTCCATATCGGCTCTGTAGCTCAGGTGAACTCGCTCATAAATTGCATTTGAGGTCATCTCGCTTGCAAGACCGCCGGAAGCCGCTCCGCCCATGCCGTCACAGACGACTGCGAAAACGGTTTCGTCGTCTATCGCACAAATCCTGAATTTATCCTGGTTTTCTTCTCTGAACTTGCCTATATCGGTTTTTCCTGCCGCAAACACATTGTCACCTCCAGTTGCTATATTTCATATTCCCGCCTTAACTGTCCGCAGGCGGCGTCTATATCTGCGCCCAATGTCCTTCGCACCGTTGCATTCACGCCGAGCCCCAGCAGTTTTTTACAGAAGCTATCGGCGGCAGTCCGAGATGAGTGATAGTCGCGCTCTTTTATCTTGTTTACCGGTATTATATTTATATGCGATGGCATTCCGCTTACCAGTTTTGCAAGTGCCCTTGCGTCTTCCATAGTATCGTTGGTGCCGTCTATCAGGGCATACTCGAAGGAGATTCTTCTTCCCGTGGTTGCGAAATAGTCCCGGCAAGCCTTCATAAGCTCATCAATGTGGTATTTATTATTCACCGGCATAAGTTCGCTTCGCTTTTCATCGGTGGTTGCGTGAAGAGAAATCGAAAGCGTGAGCCCAAGATTCAGCTCCGAAAGATCATAAATCTTGTCAACAAGTCCGCAGGTTGAAAGGGACACATGCCTCAGGCTCATATTGGTGCCCTTTTCGCTCGAAAGAAGCTCTAAAAATCTCACGACGTTGTCGAAGTTATCAAGCGGTTCGCCGATTCCCATCAGGACTATGCTTGATACTTTCCTGCCTGAAATTCTTTCCGCTTCATAGAGTTGCAAAAGTATTTCGGACGGTTTTAAACTCCGCTTGAAGCCCGCAATGGTTGAAGCACAGAATCTGCAACCCATCTTACATCCGACCTGAGTCGAGACACACAAGGAATCGCCGTGCTCATAGCTCATGAGTACCGTTTCGATATGGTTGCCGTCGGAGAGCTCGAACAGGAACTTCTCCGTTTCGTCTAAACTTGATTTCAGGTTCCTTACGCACGTAAGCTTTTCGATATAGAATTCGTCTGAGAGCTTTTCACGAAGCGAAAGTGACAGGTTTGTCATTTCGGAAAAGTCGGTTACACGCTTCTTGTGGAGCCATTCGTAAATCTGTGAGGCTCGGAAGCTCTTTTCGCCGATGGCTTTCATCTTGTCCGTCAGCTCTTCAAGACTCATCGAAAGTATATCGGTCAAGTTATCACCCAATCTTAATGAATTTCGCCATAAAGAATCCGTCGCCGCCATATTGGCAGGTTGCAGGAGTTATCGTTGCCTTGTAGTCGTCAAAGTGGGATAGCTTGCATCCCTTAAAATCCGGATTTTCACGCAGGAATTTCTCGGCTATGTTATCATTCTCGTTGCGGTTCAGTGTGCAAGTTGAATAGAGAAGAGTTCCGCCGGGTTTAACATACCGGGAGGATGTCTTTAAAATCTCGTACTGGACTATCGGGAACTGGCTTAAATCGGATTCCGAAGTGTAGTTATATTTGATTTCCGGCTTGCGCCCAATTACTCCGAGCCCGGAGCAAGGGACATCGCAGAGAACTCTGTCAGCAAGCGGAAGCTCACTGTTATATATTTTTGCGTTGTTTGTTGACGCTGTGATTATATCAAGATTAAGTCTTTTTGCGCCTTCGGTTATGAGTTTTGCACGGTTGGCGTGCAAATCGAAAGCGAAAATTCTTCCCTTGTCGTTCATGATTTCGGCAACCGTGAAAGCCTTTCCTCCGGGAGCAGAGCATACATCGAGCACAGTTTCGCACTCTTTGGCACCTAATTCAGCGGCACAAAGCTGGCAGGAGGCGTCCTGAACGTGGAACATGCCCTTTTTGTACGCCGAAAGCCTTTCTGCGGAGCCGCAGTTCCTGAGGTCGTAGCAGTCTGGGATTATCTCGTTCGGGATGGCTTTTATGCCGTCTGAAGCTAGCTCGGCAAGTATGTCCTTGGTGTCAAATTTACATGTATTGAACCGGACTGTCGTCGGGGGTCTTCCCAATGAAGATTTCAGAATCGAAAGTGCGGTTTCTTCGCCGTAGTCACGAAGCCACATGTTCACCAGCCACTCGGGGCAGGAGTACATAATTGAAAGGCTGTCGCCCGGAAGCTTTTTGCCGTCACGGATGAAATTCCGGAGAACCGCATTTACAAAGCCGGATGCCGACTGATTGTTGCGCTTTGCCAGCTTGACGCTTTCGTCAACGGCGGCGCTGTCGGGAACCGAATCCATATAGAGGAGCTGATAGATTCCCATGCGGAGGATTTCCCGGATTTCGAGAGACAGCTTGTCAATCGGTCTTTTCGAGTATTTTCCGATTACTGCGTCGAGTGTGATTCTTCTTTCGATTACGCCATAGTAGAGCGCCGAGATGAAACGGCGGTCGACGTCAGAAAGTCCTGAGTTTCTTGACAGCTTATTGTCAAGCGCAATGCTCGAAAAGCTTGAATTTTTCTCGACCTGTAGGAGTAGTTCCAAACAAATCTCTCTTGGTGTCTGCATTTATATTTCTACTTTCGTTGGTTATTGGATTATTGCATGGATGTCAGGCGAGTTCCTTTTCTGACAGGTCTGCCACGTAAATAGTCGGAGACGTTCATCCGCTTTGAACCCTCCACCTGAATTTCTGTGAATCTGACAGAGCCGGTGCCACATGAAACGATGAAGTCGTGCTCGTCTATGATTACTCCCGGTTCTGGATTTGAGCTGTCGGTGGAGACAAGCTCGCTTCTGTATACTTTCAACCGCTTGCCGTCCAAGTAACAGCAGGCTCCGGGAGAATCGGACAACCCGAGAATCTTGTGGTGGACTTCGGTTGCCGGAAGGCTGAAATCGATTGCACACATGTCCTTTGTGAGCATGGGGGCATAGGAAGATTCAGCTTCGTTCTGCTTGATCGGCGTGATTTTGCCTGCAACAAGACCATCTATTGTCTTTATGAGAAGTGATGCGCCGACGTAGGAAAGTCTGTCGTAAAGCTCCGAAGCAGTCTCGTTTTCCTTGACAGCTACTTTCTCAGTCATAAGCATGTCGCCGGTGTCGAGACCTTCCGCAATCTGCATTGTGGTTATTCCGCCGAACTCGTCGCCGTTAAGGACTGTCCACTGAATCGGGGCGGCTCCACGGTATTTCGGAAGAAGCGAACCGTGGACATTGATACAGCCATACTTTGGAAGCTTCAGAATCTCAACCGGAAGGATTTTTCCGTAAGCCGCAACGACTATCATGTCGGGGTTCAGGTCTTTCAGTATTGGAAGATATACTTCCGTCTCTTTCTTAAGAGAATTTGGCTGATATATGGGAATATTATGCGCCAGGGCGTATTCCTTAACCGGAGAAAAGGCTATCTTGTTTCCTCTGCCCTTTGGCTTGTCGGTTTGGGTGAAGACTGCCTGAATCTCGTGTCCGTTGCTGACAAGAGCTTCAAGCGATGGTATTGCGAAAGTGGGGGTTCCCATGAAAACTATTTTCATCAGGATTTATTCCTCCTCGGGCTCTTCGTAGATTTCCTCAATGTTCTGCGGAAGTGTTACGCCGTCGAGATGGTCGAGCTCGTGGCAGACGCATCTTGCGAACAGGTCGCTGACTTCCTTCTCGTACCATTCGCCGAGGCGGTTCTGAGCCTTGAATTTAACGGTTTTAGGTCTGGTTACATAGCCGGCGATATCCGGATACGAAAGGCAAGCCTCAACTCCACGCTGGGTTTCCTCCGAACGATAGGTTATCTCTGGGTTGATGAGTTCAAAAAGTCCCTCACCAGTATCTATGACGACTGCACGTCTTATTATGCCCACCTGGGGTGCGGCAAGTCCGACTCCTTCGGCTTTGTACATGGTGTCTTTCATGTCGTCAAGCAAATCCCAGAGTCTCTGGTCGAATTTTTCTACCGGCTTGCAGGTTTTTAAAAGCACCGGGTCGCCGTCAAGTACTATTTTTCTGAGTGCCAAGTGGCATTCCTCCTAGTTTATGAATCGCCATTTATGTCGGCGTAGACTTTTACGTTTGAAAAGCTTTTATTCTTATATGTTTCTTTGAGAAGCTCCGCCATGTAGGCTCTGAAAGCGTTTGAAAGGCGGCACTTTATCGTCAGTGCGTACCTGTACTTTCCGCCAATTCTCCCGTAGCCGGATTTTGCAGGTCCTAAAACACGAAGTGGAAACTTCTTGTCCACTGATTCGAGATTATGACGCATCATCGAGACGAATTCGTTTGCGGCTCTGAGTGCGTCCGATTCTATCGTCGACGAGAATGAAACGGTACAGATGTCGCAGAACGGAGGATAGATAAGCTCTTTCCTAAGCGATACCTCCTGCTCATAGAAGCCTTTGTAATCCTGCTCTGAGGCAAGCTTGATTATATGGTGGTCGGGGAAGAAGGTCTGGATGTAGGCGACAGCCTCACTGTCTCCTCTTCCGCCTCTTCCGCAAACCTGCGTGAGAAGCGAGAAGGTTCTTTCATAGCTTCTGTAGTCTCCGGCGTTCAAAGAATTGTCGAGAGAAATTACTCCGACAGTCGTTACATTCGGAAAATCCAAGCCCTTTGCTATCATCTGGGTGCCGAGCATTATGTCGTACTTGCCGGCTTCAAAATCCGCAAACTTTTCTTCGTAGGCGTATCTTGAATAGGTGGTGTCGGCATCCATCCGAAGAACTCTTGCTTCGGGAAAAGCAGTCGTCAGTTCCTCTTCGAGCCTTTGTGTCCCTAAACCGGTAAGTCTCACCCGATTGCCTCCACATTCGGGACATCTGCCGTTAAACGAGACATAATAGCCGCAATAGTGGCAAATCAGCTTGCCGGAGGCTTTGTGATAGGTCAGTGGAACCTGACAGCGTGGGCACTTGACAGCCGTCCTGCAATCAAGGCAGGTGGCGTTTGTGTTGAAGCCACGGCGATTGAGAAGCAGGATTGTCTGCTTGCCCTTTTTCGTCTCCTCCGAGATTCTACGAACCATGTCGGCGCAGAAGACGCCCTGATTGCCTTCCTCTGCTTCGAGGAGCATATCGGCGACAACTACCTGTGGTAGCTTTGAACCACTGTAGCGGTGGTTGAGCTCAAACAGGTGATATCTGCCGCTTTTTGCATAATAGTAGCTTTCGAGCGACGGTGTTGCGGATGCCATAAGGAGAAGTGCGTTGTGGTTGCCGCACCTTTTGACTGCTACATCACGGGCATGGTATCTGGGAGATGCGTCAGATTTGTAGCTGCTCTCGCCCTCTTCGTCCATGATTATCAGTCCGATGTCCGGCATCGGTGCGAAGACGGCACTTCTTGTTCCTATTACAATCTTTGCGTCTCCTCGGGAGATCCGCTTGAATTCGTCCATCCGCTGTCCCAAAGACAGGCTCGAATGGACTACTGCGACGGTGTCTCCGAAATACGAGCAGAATTTCGAGACCATCTGCGGGGTCAGGGATATTTCAGGCAAGAGTAGTATACAGCCCTTGCCGGATTTTATTGTTCTTTCAATCAGCTTTATGAAGACAGCGGTCTTGCCGCTTCCGGTGACTCCATGCAGAAGCGCACCGGCTGGTTTCCCTTCGTCCATGAGCTTTGAGATGCCTTCATAGACTTCTTTCTGCTCGTCCGAGAGAACCACGCTGTCAAGGGAAAGCTTCTGTTCGGCTATGCTCTTCGGTGTCCTGAGCGACTCGTATCTGTATTCTTCGAGTATGCCCTTTTTGAGCATAGATGTGATTATCGTCTGGGTTACGCTCAGGATATAGCAGAGCTCTTTTATTGAGGCTGAGTCGTTCTCTTCAAGAAAATTGACGACAAGCTGTTGCTTAGGCGTGAAGGCTTTGCCCTCGTTCAGGCTTGCATAATCCGGTGAAAGCTTAACCATTCTGACAGTTTCGTCGCCGACACGGCGCTTGAACTCGTCTTCCTCTTCAAGAATTCCCTTGTCGAGAAGCGAACGGATAAGCGACTCTTTTTCGGCACTGTCAGTGTCGTTTAAAATCCTGTCGAACTCTTTTTGAGACTGTGCGCCCAATAGCGCCTGATAGAGCGTCGATTCTTCGTCGGTTAATCTGACATCAGGCTTATGGTTTGAAAGGGTGTAGACGCTTTTTCTGATGACTGTGTAGCCGGCAGGGACTATGGTTCTGTACGCCTCAAAATAGGTGCAAAATGTATGCTCCTTCAGCCAGAAAACCATGTCTAAAAGCTCGTCACTTATCAGCGGTTCACGGTCGATAAGGCTTATTATCGGCTTTATTCCGGAATCCTCTGTAAGTTCCTTCTCATAAACCCTGGTCACGAGACCGATTCGCTTTGTGTTAGCTCTGCCGAACGGCACAAGAACTCTCATTCCCGGGCGGATTGTTCCAAACAGAATATCCGGATAGCGATAGGTGTACTCTTTATCGTAGCCATAATCGGCTCCCGACAGAACTACCTTTGCCGCATGGACACAGCAAGGCTTCGCCTGGTTGCTCATTTCCTGACGATTTTCTTAAGAGACGGGTCTTCTATCAGTCTGTATTCGCCGTTTGCGAACTGGTCGACAGCAGTCTTAACCGGCTTTACATCGATAACCTCTTTGTTATCGTAAGCTGTGTCGATGATTTCTCTTGCACGCTTTGCAACCGCAACTACCAGAGAGTATACACTCTCACCGTTCTTTAAAATCTGTGAACTTGAAGGTCTTAACATTTGTCTAATACTCCTTTTATTAGGTCTTGGTTTATCTTAGTAAGGTTCTTTGAAACTGTCATAATCTGATACAGAGTCTCGACAGCCTCCGATACATCATCATTTACAAACACATAATCGTAGTTTTTTGCCTGGGCGATTTCACGGGTTGCCTCACTGACTCTGCCGTTAATTACCTCTTCGGTCTCAGAGTGTCTGTTTTCAAGGCGGCGCCTCAGCTCCTCAATCGACGGAGGAAGCATGAAAATCATCACGGCTTCGGGATAGGACTCCTTCACCATCATTGCGCCCTTCGTCTCAATCTCTAAGATTACGTCGATACCGCTATCAAGGCACTCCAAAACTTTTTCCTTTGGTGTGCCGTAGGAATTTCCGCAGAAGGTTGCGTGCTCCAACATTCCACCGGTTTCAACCAGCTCATCGAAGCGCTCCTTTGAAACGAAGTAATAGTGGACTCCGTTTAATTCGCCTTCTCTCGGCTCTCTTGTCGTTGCCGAGACGGAGTATTTAAGATTCGGCATCCGCTTTCTTATTTCAGTAAGTACTGTTCCCTTTCCACAGCCGGATGGTGCGGAAAAGACGTATAATACTCCTTTATTCATCTGCGTTTTCCCCTTTTTCTGTCCCCAAAATGTATTCAGCGGTTCTCGACGAAAGAATTACATGGTCGCTGACGGTGATGATGACCGACTTGTTCTTCTTGCCGAAGGTGCAGTCAATCAGCGAGCCACGATCCCTTGCCTCCTGGATAATACGCTTAATTGGAGAACTATCCGGAGCGGCAATCGCAACAATCTTGTTCGTCGAGACGTAACAGGAATAGCCGATGTCAACTACGTTCATTGTCAGGTCTCTCCTATTCGATATTCTGAATCTGCTCTCTTATCTTTTCAACGGCGCTCTTCAGCTCGACTACGATTTTTGTTATAGCAAGGTCGGAGCACTTGGAGCCGGTTGTATTGATTTCACGGTTTATCTCCTGGACAAGGAAGTCCAGCTTTTTGCCTATCGGTTCCTTCTCATCAAGAAGCTCTCTGAACGCCGCAATATGGCTGTGGAGTCTTACCGTCTCCTCATCAACAGCTGTCTTGTCGGCAAATATTGCGGTCTCTGTCAGGATTCTCGCTTCGTCGATGTTCTTGCCGTCCAGGAGCTCCTGAAGTCTCTGATATAACCTCTTCTGGTACTCTTCGGTGACTGTCGGGGAACGCTTTTCAATCTCACAGACCATTGACTCGATTGTGTCAAGCTTTACTAATATATCAGCCTTCAGGCGGTCGCCCTCCGCTTCTCTCATAGCTACAAAGCCAGCAAGCGCTTCGGTTGCCGTTTCGGAAACCTCCCGCCAGATTTCATTCTCGTCTGTTTCCTGCTTGGTGACCGTGAAAATATCGGGAATTCTGAAAAGCTGGGAGAGTGTCAGGTCGTCCCGAAGAGTCAGCTCACTGCCGGTAGCTCTTAAAGCTTCGATATAATTCCTTGCGAGCTCGGTATTGACGTTGACATTTACATCGGAGCCGTCGGTGGTCGTGATTGTTATGTAGGTTTCAACCTTGCCACGGTTGATTTCTTTGGCGTAAAGCGCCTTCAGCTTGTCCTCGATGAAGGCATATTGGCGGGGATATTTCGCCGAAAACTCAAAAAATCTGTGATTGACTGCTCTCAGCTCTACGGTTATCTCCCGGTTTCCAAAAACTTTCTTGGCTCGTCCGTAGCCGGTCATGCTTCTCGGCATTAAGGGTTACCTCTTTTCTCGTTTATATCTATAGATAAGAGTAGACACACTACTCTACATTACTTTTCTATGATATTATATCACCTTTTACCGATTAGTGCAAGGTCTTAAAGGCGAAAATAGATTACATTTTGGCTACACAGCTTGAAGTTCCCGGGAATTTATGCTACAATAATTGTAACAAAACTACGGGAGGCAATTAACATGGCTTTAGGTGCAGACGCATTGGCATATAAAAACAAGTTTATCGAGATTTACACGACCAACATCAAGCGTGAAGGTTCGGAGAAGCTACTCGAATATCTACAGTCAAAAAACTGCGATTTCTTCTCGGCTCCGGCTTCGACGAGGTTTCACAATTCATTTGAGGGTGGGCTCTGCGAGCACTCTATCAACGTATATGAGTGCCTGAAATCCTATCTTGAATCGGACAGGGCGAAAAACCAGTTCGGGTTACAATTCTCAGATGAGTCGATTGCGATTGTTGCGCTTTTGCACGACGTCTGCAAGACGAATACATACGTCGTGAGCACACGAAACGTAAAGAACGACAAGACCGGAATGTGGGAGAAGGTTCCCTATTACGACTACAATGATACTCTCCCCTATGGGCACGGCGAGAAGTCGGTCTATATCGTTTCGGGGTTCATGAAGCTGACCCGGGACGAAGCTATGGCGATAAGATGGCACATGGGATTCTCAATGGGTGAAGACACAAGGCTCGTCGGAAACGCCTTGCGGGATTATCCGTTGGCGCAGGCTCTCAACATTGCCGATGCTGAAGCGACGAACTTCATCGAAGAAAAACGGAACAAGTCGAAATAAAAAATCAGCGGAGTGGGATTCACTCCGCTTTTGTTATTTTAGTCAGTGTCTGTCGCCCCAGTGAACGACTACTATCATTCCGGGTCCGACATGGGCTCCGATTACCGGTCCGATATCTGTGATTCCGATGGTGGAATTCGGATAGAGCTCTTTCAGCTCGTTGCGGATTTCCTCCGCGGCTGTGAGATTATCTGCATGTCCGATGAAGATGAACGTGCCGATATCGGGGCGAATCGACTTCTTGACGTCCTCTATGAGGGCGGCGGTTGCCTGCTTTCTTCCACGGGGCTTTGCAATCGTCTGGAGCTTACCATCATCGTCAAGAGTGAGAAGCGGCTTCACCTGCAGGACTGTTCCCATTGCTGCGGTTGCGCCGGAGACTCTTCCGCCACGCTTCAGGTGCTCGAAGGTGTCGACGGTGAACCAGTGGCAGACGTGGTATTTGTGCTCTTCTATCCAATTAAGAAACTCGTCCATGCTGAGTCCGGTTCTCATCTCTTTAATCGCTTCGTAAAGGAGGAATCCCTGACCGAGAGATGCATCGAACGGGTCGACAATCTCAATCCTACGGTCGGGATACTGTTCAAGAAGATTTCTCGCGGCGACTCTTGATGCGTTCAAAGTCTGCGAAAGTCCGGATGTGAGACCTATGTAGACGATATCGTTGCCCTTCTGGAGCTCCGGCTCGAAGAATTCTTCGTAAACCTCGGGATTAATCTGGGATGTTGAAGCGAAAAGCCCTGATCTTAGCTTTTGGTAAAACTCTTCGATGGTTATTGTCCCGTCGCCGTTGTAGCTGTAGACATAGCCCTCATCGCCGACGGTGATATTCATGGGTACAAATGTGACTTCGGAAAGCTCCTCAATCATTTCTTTGGTTATATCACAGGTGACGTCTGAAAATACTTTATAACTCTGTGCCATTGTTTCCTCCTTGATTAGAATTTCAGGTTCTTGGGTGTTCTTGCGTATGGGATGACGTCACGGATATTTGCGACGCCGGTTATATACATAAGGATTCTTTCGAGTCCTAAGCCGAATCCGGAATGGACAACTCCGCCGTACCTCCGAAGGTCGAGATACCATTCAAGAGTGCTTCTGTCCATATTCATGTCTTCCATCTTCTTGACAAGGACATCGAAGTTCTCTTCACGCTGGGAGCCGCCCATGAGTTCTCCTACGCCCGGTGCAAGCAAATCGCATGCGGCAACTGTCTTGCCATCGGGGTTGAGCTTCATATAGAACGCCTTGATGTCCTTCGGGAAGTCGATTAAGAACACCGGTCCCTTTGCAACTTTATCGCAGATATAGACCTCGTGCTCCTTGAAGAAGTCCATTCCCCATTCTACAGGGTTCTCAAACTGAACATCTGCGTGCTGGAGATAGTCGACAGCTTCGGTATAGGTGATTACCTTGAAGTCGGAGTTCATCACGTGTTCAAGCTTATCAATCAAATCATGCTTTTCGGAAACAAAGTCGTTCAAAAACTTCATTTCGTCGGGGCAACTTTCGAGAACATCACGGATGATATACTTGACAAGTGCTTCCATAACAGCCATATCGCCTTTAAGGTCGCAGAACGCCATCTCCGGCTCAACCATCCAGAATTCGTTGAGGTGGTACGGAGTGTTGGAGTTTTCGGCACGGAATGTGGGTCCAAAGGTGTAGACCTTTCCGAGTGCCAATGCAAACGGCTCGACGTGGAGCTGTCCCGAAACGGTGAGGCAGGCATGCTTTCCGAAGAAGTCCTGCTGATAATCGCCGTCTTCACGGGTTGTGACTGTGAATGTCTCGCCTGCGCCCTCGGCGTCGTTGCCGGTGATTAATGGCGTATGGATATAGCTGAAGCCGTTTTCACGGAAGAACTGGTGAATCGACTGGGAAACAATCGAACGGATTTTGAAGACCGCCATAAAAGTATTTGTTCTGGGTCTGAGGTGGGGAATCTCTCTTAAAAATTCGAGAGAATGGCGCTTTTTCTGCAAAGGATAGCTTGAATCGCAGGCGCCGAGAAGAGTTATTTCCGAAGCATTAATCTCGAAAGGCTGTTTAGCCTCAGGAGTATGGATAAGCTTGCCGGTTACGCTTATGGCACAGCCGGTCAGTAGCTTTGAAATATCACCGTAGTTGTCCAATTTCTCAGCCTCATATACCACCTGGCAATTTGTGAAGCAGGAGCCATCGTTAAGGGCGATAAACCCGATATTGTTGTTGGAACGGTTTGTCCTCATCCAGCCCTCGACAGTGACAGTGGCACCGTCAGCGGCGTTCTCGTTCGGCAAAAGCCCTTTCACACTCTTGTATATCTCGTCAATCAGAAGTTTTGGCATAGCATACGTCCCCTTTATAAAAATAGTGCTCTGTTTATGATAAACCTTTTGGAGGAGATTGTCAAGGGACAGGGAGTGATTTTTGGAAAAAGAAAAAGACCGCAAGCCGGAGCCTACGGTCTTAATCTATGACAGAAAAGTGATTATCTCTTCTTGGAAGAAACTACTGCGATACCAGCGATTGCCATCGGAACGAGAGCAAGTGCTACGCCGGTGGAAGGAGAAGTAGTGGTGGTCTCTTCGGTAGCTACATTAGTGTCCTCAACAACTTCCTCTTCAGCGCTGGAAGTGTCTTCAACAGTAGCAACAGAATCAGAAGTGGAAACGAGTGCAACGCCAGTAAGAGTTGCATAATCAGCCCACCAGTTAAGGATTACGCCATCAGCAGGATCAGAACCGACAGCAGCAAAAGCAGCAGCAACATCGGTAAGAGCATAAGCTACGTAGCCATCAGCGTTGACAGACAGATCATAGTCAGTGCCGTAGCCGATTGCTGTAACCCAGTTGGAATCGCAGATACCAGCAGGTCCCCAACCGATATAGCTCTCATCATCAACAGAGAAGTAAATGTAGAGATACAAGGTCTCATCAGTGAAATCTGCTCCATCAAGGACGGTGACGACTCCATCTACAACCGAGTCCTGAGAAGCAACGGTAGTGTCAGCAAATGCAACAACGGTCAAGGAAAGAACCATGACGAGGGCAATTGCCATTGATACAAATTTCTTCATTTGAATTCCTCCAAAATATATTTTGGTTTTAAACCTCTTCTATCATACCACCATATCTCGGATTTGTCAACCGAAAAAGCGAAATTTGCCGAAAATATACACGGAAAGATTAAATAGGGTATGTGTGTGGGAGGAGGCATAAAAAAGCCGCACTAGCTGGCGGCTTTAAACTTGCAATCCTCTTATGCCATATCTTTAATCTCCGCTTTCAGTAGCATCAATCTCAGCAATAATTTCATCGAGAGTCGGCTGTGGTTGCTCGTATTTTTCCTTAGTATAGTCGCCGGAGCCAGACGAGCCCTGTTGCAAAAACTGGATTGCTCCAACAGGACCAAGAGCTTCCCTTAAAGCGGCATAGCCAGCCATTCTTATTTCTATTGGGTTACTGTAATTCACTCGTGCCTGTGCCACTATAATCTCCTCCATTCAAATACTGATTGACAAAATCCTTTGGATTCATAACTTTTACTTTCAAATCTAACCTCGAAGCCATTTTGATAAGCTTGTAATCTGTTGTCAACATAACGTATGCGCCGGCTTCTTCTGCGCACGCTATGTGAAGGCTATCATACGGTTGAATATTTGATTCCTTCTGAATTTGATACGCACGCAATTTTATGCTATCATTAAGAGCAACTATTTCATTGACATTCCCAGTGAACGAATCGTAAACGTCACACTTTCTGCTCAGGTCACTTATCTTCCCAATTTCATTTTTCAATGCTACGCTTCCAATAATTGATATTTTTCCTTGCCAGCGCAAGTCGATTACCTTCAAAATAGAAACATACTCAGCATACACTTGCGCCTGTGACAAATCATCAAATGGTCTGCAATAGCAACAACAATCAAGATAAACTTTCACTTTCCCACCGCCTATAGTTATATAGGTTTCCGCTTGGTAGTATTATATCACAAAATTCGTGATATTGCAATAGGAAGTTTAAAGAAAAAGACCGCAAGCCGGAGCCTACGGTCTTAATCTATGACAGAAAAGTGATTATCTTCTCTTAGAAGAAACTACTGCGATGCCAGCGATTGCCATCGGAACGAGAGCAAGAGCTACACCAGTGTCAGGAGAAGAAGCGGTAGAAGTCTCAGTGGACTCAACAGCCTCAGTGGTCTCCTCAACGTCAGAAGAAGCATCAGCCTCATCGGTGGTCTCCTCAGCGGCGGCAGACTCAGGAAGGATAACAGAAATATTAGAAATCTTATAGCTACCTGCAGGAAGGCTGTTGCTGATGAATAGAACAGTTGTTCCTTCGACATCGAATCCGCCGTCAACCAATGCCTGTGCAATAGTGTTAGCGTCGTAAACGATGGTAATGCCATCATCAGAGATGCAGTCGATGATACCGACGTCGGGCTCAGTGGTGCTATTGTGACCAGCAGTACCAAGAGCAACCCAAGTGTTGCCGGTGGTAACATCAGCTCCGCTATACCAGCTGTTGGTGATAAGGAACTTCTCGTAGGTCTCGCCGCCGTTATGCTCGATATGAGACTCAGTACCTCTTGTAATAACGAGCTGAGCGCCTTCGGTCTGAAGAGCAGCGATGAAATCGGTCATTGCATAGTCTGTAAACTCACCGGTCTCCCAGTTACCATTTGACCAGAAGATATAAGCATCTTCCTGATCCAAATTAAGGACAACGGTATCATCAGCAAAAGCGCAGACAGAGAGAGTCAGCATCATGCAAAGAGCGATAGCTATTGACAATACTTTTTTCATTTGCGAATTCCTCCAAAATATATTTTGGTGTTAAAACCATATCTATGATAGCACATGGATTTGGATTTGTCAATAATTATATGAGAATTTGTAGGAAGTTTTTTGAAAAGAGAAAAGCCGTACCTTATCGGCACGGCTTTTGAAATCATTGAAGATTATCTTCTCTTAGAAGAAACTACTGCGATACCAGCGATTGCCATCGGAACGAAAGCAAGTGCAACACCGGTGTCAGGAGAAGAAGCGGTAGAAGTCTCGGTAGAAGCCTCGGTGGTCTCCTCAGCGTCGGAAGAAGCTTCCTCAGTGGTCTCTTCCTCAACAGAAGAAGCAACATCAGAAACTACTACAGATACGTTAGTAATCTTGTAAGCACCGTCATCAGAGCTATTGATAATCATGGTAACGCCGCCCTCAGAGTTGAAGCCGCCGTCAATCAAAGCCTGTGCAACAGTAGCACCATCCCACATAACAGTTACGCCATCATCATATACGCAGTCGATGATTCCGCCATCAGGCTCATCCTCAGAGGTGGTTCCGCCAGAGCCGAGAACTACCCATCCGTTACCAGTGGTTACGTCAGTGCCGCTCCACCAGGAGTCGAGGATGCAGAACTTCTCCCAAGTGCCATCATCATATACGATATGAGTCTCGGGGTCTCTTGTAAGAACGAGGCAAGCGCCTTCGGTCTGGAGAGCTTCGAGAAGTTCAGTCATAGTGATGTTGTCGAGAGTGTAGTCAGCCCAGTTGCCATTAGTCCAGAACATGGTGTCCTCAGAAACGAGAGCATCGTCTGCAATTGCGCAAACAGTCAGGGAAAGAACCATGACGAGAGCAACTGCGATTGATACAAATTTCTTCATTTGAATTCCTCCAAAATATATTTTGGTATAAAACCACATCTATGATAGCACCAAATCGCCAGTTTGTCAACCAAATATGACGCTATTTCAGGGAAAAGTTTTGTGAAATTTTTTATAAGAGATGGGATGATGTGAATTTATGAAACAAGTTTTGAAAATGCGTTGCACATGGAAATAGGTGTTGATTTTTGTTGCGGAAAGGAGTATAATGTTATAAAGGAGACTTTATTATGACCAAAACAGTAACTCTTGAAGAACTGAAGCCGTTGACTGACGAGCAGAGAGAAGAAATCAGGGCGGCGGCTAAGAAGCCGATTGTGTTTGACGATGATTGCCCGGAGCTTTCACCGGCGATGATAAAGGCTTTTCAGTGCTCAGTGGCGCAGAGAAACAGACGGATTGCAACAAAACAAGCAGGATAAAATAATTTGACCCGACAAATAATGCCGGGTCGTTTTTTATGTCAGGATTTCTCCGCCGCAAGCTCTATAAGGCTCCAATAGGCGGATTTTAGTTTGTAGTCGCTGTCCATCAGAAGTGGGTGGTTGGTTCTGCCGGAGACGGGGTAGCTGTTGAGCCAGGTGGCGCCGTCGTTATAGCCCCACATGACTACTGAGTCGAGATATCCCGCTTCGGAGAACTCGATGAACATCTCGAAAATGTCTGAGTAGAGATTGTCGAACTTCTCGACGAACTCGTCGGTGAGTTCAACTTCGGTCGACTGGTCGCTCCATGAAAAACAGCTGACGTCGAGCTCGGTGATTTCGATGACGAAATCGGGGTCGATGTCTTTTAATTTCATGAGGATTTCGACGTTGTTCTTGCAGGTTTCGACGTCGAAGTTGATGTCAACGTGCATCTGAAGACCGATACCGTCAATCGGGATGCCCTCTTCAAGCATATTCTTGACCATCATGTACATGGTGATGGTCTTATCTTCCGAAGATTCAAGGCTGTAGTCGTTGATGATGAGCCGGGCATCGGGGTCGGCTTCGTGGGCGGTCTGAAATGCGATTTCGATAAAGTCGTACTTGTCGCCGTCGCCGTCATAGTCGCCGATAATCTGGTACCACATCGAGTCACGGAGTCCGCCGGAGTCACCGAGAACTTCGTTTACAACGTCCCAGACGTCGACTTCGCCCTTGTAGTGGCTGACTATCGTCGTGATGTGCTCCTTCATGCGCTCAACAAGGACATCCGCCGAAACGGTGTTGCCTTCATCATTGTAGAAGAACCAGTCGGGGCACTGGGAATGCCAGACGAGAACATGTCCACGGACGGTTTTGTCGTACTCGTTGGCAAACTCAACAAGCTTGTCCAACGCTTCAAAGTTGTAGACGTCCTCCGACGGGTGCATAGCGTCCGGCTTAGATTCGTTTTCAAGGGTGAAGATGTTGTACTGCTTGATGAGGATTTCCATCTCGTCAGAGCCTTCGACAAGGTCGCTTGTGTTCATGGCTGTTCCTACCTTGAACCACTGGGAGAAGGCTTCGTAGAGAGACGGTGCATCATCGTCATAGGCGTGGATGTTCGTGCGGTCGACGTAGACCGCAGTATCGTTGCCTGAGTCTGTTGCCACATCGGCGCCGGGGTTGTCCACCTCGTCCGCAGTGGCACTTCCGCAAGCTGTCAAGGCAGAAAAGAGAAGTGCGAAGGCAAGCAAAGCGGAAAGAAGTTGCTTCATTTTCATTAATGTTCCTCCTGAAAGAGATTTTATCCAAAGCGGGTAAATGAACCGCCTTAAACCGGATTAAATAGTGCCGCCAGCGGCGTAATAGTCCATCAGGAGCTTGGTTACTTCATAATAGATTTCGATTCCCTCTTCAACTTCGTTGAATTTGAGATTGGCGTCGGTCAGGGCTTCCGAAACAGCCTGTACCGTTTCAGTCGGGATTATCTCTTTATCTTCATTCTCTTCCCAATAGGTGGATTTGAACGAATAAAGGTCGCAATCCCATACTTCTGAAGGGACGTTCGCAATAGCTTCTCTCAAAGCGTCTTCATAGGAAGTGCCGATGAGTTCCGAAGCGTCTGAATAGAGATAGTAGAAGGCGTCGAGGAGACCGCTGTAGCGGACAGCGTCGCAGTCACTGTTGAAGCAAGCGACCATTGCGACAAAGCTGGCTTCGTCCTCCTGGATTATGCCTTTTAAGTGTGCGAGCTCGTGGCAGATGGTTGCGGGCTTTGAAATGTCCTGAGTGTCACGGTTATATGTAGCTTCAAATGCAAACGGGATATACAAGCCGATGATGCTCTCCTGAGACATGAAGTATGAGAAGAAGATGCCCTTCGGGTTCGGGTAGTAGCCGGAAAGCTGGGAGTAGTCTTCGGAAATTGAAGTCAAAGCTTCCTTGCACTCGTCGATATAGTCATCATCCAGCACTATATAGCCATCTTCTCCCCTGTCGAACTCGGCGTAAAGCTCTGAAAGCCCGTCGGCAACGGCACCGATTGTCTCTATAAGGAGCTCTTCGGTATGCTCCGTCTCCTCAAAATAACGCTCCGAAAACGGCGTGCACTGGTACATGATGAAGCAGTTGAGCGTCTCGGTCATGAGGACGTATGCCACTATCCAGGCAACGAATCTTAGCGAAAAACTGCTGACTTTTGAAGTGAGCTTATGGTTCTTGCGCTTTACTATCATAAAAATGATGAATACCGGCAGTCCGATGAGGACGAGAAGCACAGCGAGAACTATCATAACCTCACCCACCGAGAACGGGAAGAGTCCCGAAAGCCAGATAAACGGCGTCGAGATTACGGGATATATTTTCTGGACATAAAAGTCAGAGATAGTCGTCGACAGCCGGGCGATTACATTGAATAGAATCGCCAGGACGAAAACGGCTATAAGGACAATGTCAGATTTTTTGAGTTTACGTTTTTTCATCAGTCCATCTTCTTATCTAGGTTAATGACGAAGTAGTATTGCGTGGGGTCGTGTGCCTCCAGGAACTTCTCCGTCAAAAGGGTTTCGATGCGGGATAGGTCATAATGTTCGCCGAACGGCTCTACAATGTCAAAAAGTATATTTGTATGCGTGGGACCGGCAACGATTCTGAAATCGTGAATTCCTAAATCGCTTCCGAATTCGTCACGTAAAGCTTCGATTGTGATGTCGTGGAGCTTCGCCCGAAGCGGGTCCTGCATGTCGACAGGGTCCATGTGGATTGTCAGGAGTATCCCTAGTTCTTCATGCGCTTCACGCTCGATAGTGTCAATCATGTCGTGCAGAAGGAAGATGTCCTTTGAAGCGTCGACTTCGATATGGAGTGAAGCATAGCACTTCCCTGCCCCATAGCTGTGAATTATCAGGTCGTGATAGCCGACGACGTTTTCCCTGCCGCGAACCAGCGAATAGATGGATTCGACAAGTTTTTCGTCCGGGTGCTCGCCGAGCATAGGGCTGATGACTTCCGAGAGAGTTCTTATCGCCGAGATTATCACGAATACGGAAATAATAAGACCGAACCAGCCGTCGAGATTGACTTTGAAAATCTGCATGACCGCCATGCTTAGTATTACCGAGCAGGTCGTGATGACGTCGTTTCTTGAATCGACTGCGTCGGCTTTCAGGGTGTCCGAGTCGATGGCTTTTGAGAAATCAATATAAGTGAAGTACTGCCAGAGCTTCACGGCGACTGCGGCAACGAGAATGACATAAGTGGTGGCGCTTATTTCGAGCTCCGAAGGCGTGATTATCTTGTCGATGGAGCTTTTTGCGAAGAGGACTCCGACACAGAGAACGAGAAGCGCTACGATTAGTGCGGTTATCTCTTCATATCTTGCGTGACCGTATGGGTGGTCCTTGTCGGCAGGGCGACTTGAAAGCTTGAAGCCTATCATCGTAAGAATCGACGAGCCGGCATCGGACAGGTTGTTGACAGCGTCGGCGATAACCGTGATACTGTGCGACATGAGTCCGACCAGAAGCTTGAACAGAAACAGAACGACATTCGTCACAACTCCGAAAACTCCGGCAACCAAGCCGTATCTTATGCGGACTGAAGCGTCGGAGGTATTTTGATAGTCCTTGATAAAAAGCTTTTTCAGCAATAAAATCACCCTTTGGTTGGTTAAGCCTGCTCGTCGAGAGTAAGCTCGTATGCAGGCAGGAATTCGTCAAGGAACATGTCAGCCTCGGGGATTCCCATAGCCCTGATTGATTCATAGGTTTGCTTTTCTGCTTCCTCGAAGTCACGGTTTCCGGACTTTCGCTCCTCGATGCACTTTATGAGTGCCGAAATTTTGTCGGCGGCTTTGACGAGTTTAAGAAGCTCAGTGTCGTCGCACTTGAAAATGCCGTCGTACTCTTTTCGGATATCATCCGGTATACAGCCTAAAAGTTTTTCAACTGCGGCGGTCTCGACGTCCTTATAGGCGGTTCTGATTTCCGGGTTTAAGTACTTGACAGGAGTAGGCAGGTCGCCGGTGATGATTTCGGTTGTATCGTGGAAGATGGCGAGTACTGCGGCTCTGTCCGGGGCGACATTTCCGCCAAAACGGTCGTTGCGGAGTACGCACAGAAGATGAGCTATTATCGCCGTATCTAAAGAGTGCTCGGCGATGTTTTCGTTACGGGTATTGCGCATGAGCCCCCAACGATTTATGTACTTCATTCGTGAAGTCAGCGCAAAGAAGCTGTTGTTTTTGATTTCGCTCAAAGGTCGTCGACCTCCTTTACTTCCGGTTCGTATTCCTCATTTTCGGTTGCGAAGTCGATGACTTTTGCATAGAAATCGGTCGGATTGAGTCTGATTTTCTCGGCGAGAAGGTTTGCCTGCTCCTCGTCAGGTGCATATAGCTTCAAGTCCATCAAAACGGTTCCTGAATCCTGACAGGTCACTCCGACGAGATAGCCCTTTTCCTGCTGAGAGACTGAAACCTTGACGTCGTTATCGTTTTTGAGCTTGGCAAAGAACTTTAGTCCTGAGGATAAAATCTTGTTGCGGAAGCGTGCCGGAACCTGCTGTTTGAAGCTGTCTGCGCCGGCTCTTGCGGCTTCGGAAAGGACATAGTATTCCTCGTCGCCGTTCTTTTCGAGCGACAGCATACCGCCTTCGAGCATACTTTCGACCACCGACGAATAGGTGAAATAGTTTACCGTACCGTCAGTCGTTGCGATTTCGGCGAGCTGAGTCGGAGTTATCGGGCGGTTTATTTGCCTTAAGAAATAGCAGATGAGGATTTTTACTGCCATCTCGTCATGGAGGCTCAGCATGTCTTCCGTTAAGTAATCATCATATGTATAGTTAGCCATAGTTTATTACCCTTAAATCTACAAGTTTACAACTTGGTTATTCTGGCGAAGGTCGCCATTATCTTCTTTGTTCCTACCGTGTCGAAGGCTACTTCCAGAAGCATATCGTTCGACATTTTGGTGGTCTTCAGCACCGTTCCGTCGCCAAAGACATTGTGATGTACTCGGTCGCCGGTCGAAAAGTCTATATTGCCTGTGGTTTTCTGGGTCTGCGGCTTCTTTGTTGCCTGCTGTAGATAGGACGGAGCAGTTGAGGTGTTTGACTTTGGAACGGCTCTGCGCTGGTAGTCGTCGGAGGTTCTCTCAGTACTCTTTTCAATTGCTTCTTCGGGAAGTTCGTTTATGAATCTTGACGGACGGTTGAAATTGGTCGAGCCGAAAAGAAGACGCTGGCGAGCGTAACTGAGGCTAAGATGCTTCCGGGCTCTCGTTATTGCTACATATGCAAGGCGGCGTTCCTCTTCGATATCTTCTTCGGTATCCATACTACGAGAGCTCGGGAAGATGTTTTCTTCCATGCCGACTACAAAGACGTTGTTAAATTCGAGACCCTTTGCAGAATGGACAGTCATAAGAGTTACGCTGTCGGAAGAATCCATTGAATCGATATCGGCATAGAGGGCGACGTCCTCCAAAAAGCCTGACAAAGATGGCTCTTCGGCTTCTTCGAGATAACTTACCATTGATGATTTGAGCTCGTTGATGTTTTCAAGTCTGGTAGCACCCTCATCGCCCTGGGTTTCAAGGAAAGCCCGGTAGCCGGACTTATCCATCAGTTCATCCAGAAGTTCCGGGAGCGGAATCAGCTCGGCATGGTCTCGAAGCTCGTCGAACATTTCGGCAAGAGTCATCAGCTTCGGGGCGGAACGGGAGAGAATCGGATAGTCACGAGCCATCCTCATTACCTGCAAGGGCGATTCGCCCAAATCCCTTGAAATGCTTTCGAGGGCATCGACTGTTGCGGCTCCTATGCCACGCTTCGGCTCGTTGATGATACGTTTGAGGCGAAGCAGGTCGTTTTCGTTGTTGAGAACTGATAAATATGCATCGATGTCCTTGACTTCCTTGCGGTCGAAGAACCGGAGTCCTCCGATGACTTTATAGGGGATTCCGCTTCGCATGAAGGCGTTTTCAATCGAGTTCGACTGGGCGTTCATGCGGTATAAAACCGCATTATCGGAGTATTTGCCGCCATCCTTGATGTAGTTTAAGACCGTTTCGGCGACGTATCTCGACTCACCCTGCTCGGTGGAGGCACCGTAGACTGTTACCTTTTCACCGTCGCCGGCTGAGGTCCAGAGTCGCTTACCTTTTCTGCTCCTGTTATTCTTGATTACTTCGTTTGCACATGTGAGGATGTTCTGGGTTGAACGGTAATTCTGTTCAAGGCGGATTACCTTTGCATTTTCGTACTGGTGCTCGAAGGAGAGAATATTCTCGATTGTGGCGCCACGGAACTTGTAGATTGACTGGTCGTCATCGCCGACTACACAGAGATTCTTGCGCTTTGCGCTGAGCATAGAAATCAGGCGATATTGCACCATGTTGGTGTCCTGATACTCGTCAACAAGTATGTATTTATAGAGGTTCTGGTAGTGCTCTAAGACATCCGGGAATTCCTCGAAAAGCCTTACTGTGAGTAAAATTATGTCGTCGAAATCAATGGCATTGGCGTTGCGGAGCCTTTGCTGATACTCCGAATAAATCTTGGCAATAGTCTGTTTGCGATAGTCGCCCATCGAGAGCTTTGAGTACTCGTTTTCGTCGACCTGAGATTCTTTGGCTGAAGAAATCTCACGCATAATCTCTTTTGGCGGGAAGCGCTTGTCGGAGATGTTGTAGTCCTGCAAGCAGGCTTTTATAACCCTCTGGGTGTCGTCGGTGTCGTAGATTGTAAAGCTCGAAGCATAGCCGAGCTTGTCGATTTCCCTTCTCAGGATTCTAACACACGCCGAATGGAAGGTTGCGGCTGTTATGCCGTCAGCGACGGTGCCAAGCATCTGGTGAAGTCGGTCTTTCAGTTCGCCTGCGGCTTTGTTTGTGAATGTGATTGCGAGGATATTCCACGGATTTACGCAGTTGACGGCAGTGATTGCTCTTAGACGCTCTGCGTCGTCGGTTCTGCCGTCTACGTAATCTCTAAGGAACTTCTCGTCGTCGGGAGTTACTCCGGAATATTTATATGTATCGTTATATGCGTTGCCGAAATAAATCATGTTGGCAACACGGTTTACAAGAACAGTCGTCTTGCCGCTTCCGGCGCCAGCCAGTATCAGAACCGGTCCGTCAACCGTGAAGACGGCTTCACGTTGCATGTCGTTGAGATGCGAAAAATACTTTGTAAGAGCCTTTCTTTTCAGCTCGGTAAAATTATCTGCCACTTTCTTTCCTCCGTTTATAGGTTTGCACCAGACGATTATACCACAAACGGTCAAAAAAGAAAATACCAGGGAGGCGATTTTTATCTTTTTCTAAAAATTTCACTTTTGGGTATGGACTTTTCACCCTGATATAGTTTATACTATAAGCAAGAGCTTCGCCTTGATACTAATATTTGGGGGTATTTAATTGAGATTCTTTGACGATAAAAAATACAATAAGATATTCGGCTACTGCTTTGCGTTTATCACTGTGGTACTGTTGGTGGTGCTTGCTCTGTTCCAATGGGACACGGTGAGCTCGTTCTTCAGGAACATTCTCAGCGTTCTGGAGCCGGTAATCTGGGGACTGGTTATCGCATTCATCATGAATTCTATGGTGAAGAGAACTGAGATAATACTCGGGAAAACTGTTTTCCGCAAAAAGCCTCACCCGAAGGTGGCAAGAGCAATAGGAATCGCTGTTGCATCGGTTATCATAATTGCAGTTATCGTTCTGGTTATCATGGCGGTTATTCCGCAGATTATTTCAAGTATTCCTGGAATATACGACGGTCTCGTAAACGAGGTTTACCCAGCGGCTGAAACATGGCTCACAAAGCTCTTAGATGACTATCCGAGCATTGCGACCGCTGTCAACAACGAGCTCGACAACATAACATCCTATCTCAGTTCGTTCGTATCGAATCTTGCTTCACAGCTCTCGACTTTACTTACAAGCCTTCTCAGCTTTGCGAACTCGGTCAAGAATTTCATCTTGGGATTCTTCGTGGCAATTTATTTCCTTGCAAGCAAGGAGCTTTTGCAGGCACAGGCGAAGAAGCTCATCGTGGGTCTCTTCCCCGAAAAGATATATCATCCCATCTTCACCTTCACTTCCAGCACCAATCACGCACTTTTAGGGTTCATCTACGGCAAGATTCTCGACTCTATCATAATTGGGTGTATATGTGCCGCAGGTATGCTGATTCTTAACATGCCATATGTAATGATTATTTCTCTGATAATCGGTATTACGAACATCATCCCAATATTCGGTCCGTTTATAGGAGCGATTCCATCTGCGATACTCGTGCTCATCGCTGAGCCGAGCAAGGTTATCTGGTTCATCATATTTATTCTGGTTCTGCAACAGGTTGACGGCAACATCATCGGTCCGAAGATTTTAGGAGACAGGATTGGAATTTCCTCTTTCTGGGTTCTTATCTCCATAATTGTATGCGGAAATCTCTTCGGAATTGTCGGAATGATTATCGGAGTTCCGCTCTTTGCGGTTATATTCGACGTCATCTCCGCCATCGTGAGAAGAAACCTGACGAGAAAGAATATGCCTACCGAGACGTCGTACTATTCGATGGCGGGAGTGAATATCGGTTCGGAAGGAACCATTATCCCAGCGGTAAAAGAATCGGAGAACGCAACTGAAAGTATCTCAACTGAGATTTCAGATGAGGAGTAAAAGTTAATATCCCGATTCTCAAAAAAATTTCAAAAAAGGTCTTGACAAACTGAGCCGAATGGTCTATAATATCAAATCGTGGCACGGATGAATCGTGTCAGATGGTGCTGATATAGCTCAGTCGGTAGAGCGCATCCTTGGTAAGGATGAGGTCCCCAGTTCGAATCTGGGTATCAGCTCCACTTTTATTTTGAAGAGTCTCCTAAGCATTGCAAAATCGCCCTTTCATTTCTGGAAGAGCGATTTTTGTTATGCTTTTTATTCTGTTTCCGATTCTTCTTCCGATTCTTCGCCATAGAAGTACTCAATGATATTGGCAAGCGTCTTTTCGGAAATACCGTCGATGTAGGTAATCTGGTTTATGTCGGTAAACCCGCCGATTGACTCACGGAAATTAACAATGGCGTTTGCCCTCACCTCGCCGATTCCGCTCACTTCCATGAAATCTTCAACTGTGGCATTGTTGATGATGCTCAGGTCGTATTGCTCGGTTTCATCTGCAAGAAGAAGGCTGAACGAATCGGTTTTGCGGTATCTCACGGCGAATATTCCCGCCGCAGAGGCGATGAAAATCACTATCACAGCCGCTATAAATATCTTTTCACGGAGTTTCAGACTCTTGTCTTCGTCAGGCGAATTTACGCTGTAATCTATTACTTCAGTGCCTGAAGAAGTGCGGATGTCTTGTCTGTTCTTTCCCAAGGCAAATCCAAATCCTCTCTGCCCATGTGTCCATAGGCGGATATACTGCGATAAATCGGCTTGCGCAGGTCTAGTTCGCTTATGATATGAGACGGTCTGAAATCGAAGACTTCGCCGATGACTTTTGCCAATATATCGTCGCTCACCTTGCCCGTTCCAAATGTATCTACAAGAAGAGATACCGGTCGGGCAACGCCAATCGCATAGGCAAGCTGGATTTCGCATTTCTGAGCCAGCCCTGCCGCTACCACGTTCTTTGCCGCATATCTTGCCGCATACGCCGCACTGCGGTCGACCTTCGTCGGGTCTTTGCCGCTGAAGCAACCGCCGCCGTGTCTCGAATAGCCGCCGTAGGTGTCGACGATTATCTTCCGTCCTGTGAGTCCGCTGTCGCCACAGGGTCCACCGATTACGAATCTGCCGGTTGGGTTGACGTAGAATACTGTCTTTTCGTCCATGAGCGACTCGGGAATCACTGCTTTTATGCACTTTTCAATTATATCGCTGTGGATTTGCTCCTGCGAAACGTCAGGGTCATGCTGGGTAGAGATGACGACGGTGTGGATTCTTACCGGTCTGCCGTCCTCATATTCGACGGTTACCTGGCTCTTGCCATCAGGTCTTAAATAGCCGAGCTCGTCAGATTTCCGGAGCTCTGCAAGCTTGCTGGTGAGCTTGTGGGCATAGTAAATCGGCATCGGCATAAGTACGGATGTCTCGTCGCAGGCATAGCCAAACATCATTCCCTGGTCTCCTGCTCCGATATCGCCTTCGTCATTGTCCCTTCCTTCAAGAGAATTGTCGACGCCCATCGCTATATCCGGAGACTGCTTGCGGATTGATGTTAAGATTGTGCAACCTTCGGAGTCGAAGCCATATTCCGGCTTGTCGTAGCCGATATCCTTGATAACATCACAGGCTATGCTCTGGATGTCGATTGTTGCTTTGGTGGTAATTTCGCCTATGCACATGACAAGGCTTGAAGCACAGGTAGTTTCGCAGGCTACCCTTGACATCGGGTCCTGTCTGAGGCACTCGTCGAGGACGGCATCGGAAATCTGGTCACAGATTTTGTCGGGATGTCCCTCGGTAACTGATTCGGAAGTGAATAAACTTCTCATTACAATTTTCCTTTCGTATGATTATAAAAACCGCACTCGGATAACCGGGTGCGGAAAAATCTCAGTTTCCTCATCTTTCGGTTAAACCGTTGGATTTAGCACCTTGATAACAGGTTGCCGGGCTACATAGGGCCAATTCCCCAGGAGCCGAAGGCTCCTGTCGCCGCTCTTGATAAGGGTTTTTATTATGTTTTGATTATAGCAAGTCACACACGGCTTGTCAAGGCTTAAATCACGGACAAACTCGTTAGTTTGACTAAAATTACAGGTTTGGTGTGATTACCTTCGGGTTAAAGCCGCCGTCTTCGAGGGCTTTTACGATTCTCTGCTTATGGTCGGTGCCGAATGCTTCCATAGTGATTTTCAGCTCAACTGCGGCGTTTCTGTTCGTGCTGACGAACTGGTTATGGTCGAGCTTGATGACGTTGCCTTGCTCGTTGGCGATGACAGTTGCAACACGTACTAATTCGCCTGCCCTGTCGGGAAGCAAAACAGATACTGTGAAGATTCTGTCACGTTGAATCAGTCCGTGCTGGACTACTGAAGACATTGTGATGACGTCCATGTTGCCGCCGCTCAAGACGGAGACGACCTTCTTGCCCTTGAAGTCAAGGTGATTCAGTGCCGCTACAGACAATAAGCCTGAATTTTCTACTATCATCTTATGGTTTTCAACCATGTCGAGGAAGGCTACGATAAGCTCGTCGTCTTCGACGGTGATGACGTCGTCAAGATTCTTTTGCAGGTATGGGAAGATTTCCTTACCGGGGGTCTTTACTGCGGTGCCATCGGCGATGGTGCTGACTGTCGGGAGAGTTACTACCTCTCCTGCCTTGAACGATGCGGTCAGGCAAGCGGCTCCGGCAGGTTCGACTCCAATTACATGGATATTCGGGTTAAGTAGCTTTGCGAGTGTCGAGACGCCTGTTGCGAGTCCGCCGCCGCCGATTGGAACAAGTATACAGTCGACTAGCGGCAATTCTTTGACAATCTCCATCGCGATTGTTCCCTGTCCGGTGGCTACCGTCAGGTCGTCGAACGGATGGATGAAGGTATAGCCGTTTTCCTCAGCAAGCTTCATGGCATACTCACAGGCTTCGTCATAGACGTTGCCGTAGAGGACGACTTCGGCGCCGTAGCTCTTGGTTCTATTTACCTTGATAAGAGGAGTTGTCGTCGGCATGACTATGACTGCTTTACAGCCATAGGCTTTTGCGGCATAGGCTACGCCCTGGGCATGGTTGCCGGCGGAGGCGGTTATCAAGCCTTTTTCCCTTTCTTCCTGAGACAAAGTGCTGATTTTGTAGTAGGCACCACGGACTTTATAGGCGCCGGTGACCTGCATATTTTCAGGCTTCAAGAAGACTTTGTTGCCGGTTCTTTCGCTGAAATACGGGCTATAGACCAGCTTGGTCTCCTGGGTCGCCTGTTTTACTACTTCTGAGGCTTCTTCAAACTTATCAAGGGTTAGCATTGTTCTTTCCTTCTTATTTTTAATTTAGATGCGGTAAAAACCGCAGGATTTAGCTTGTACAAGTGATTTTTTGCCGTCGAATTCAGCAGAATTGCCCTGCTTGTAGATTGTCTCCTTCGGGAGATAATCTAACTCTATAGTTTCGGGCTTGTCTGATGTGTTTATAACGACAAGAAGTTTCTCATCATCGCAACTGCGGATATATGCGATTACCGGGTCGTCCTTCTTGACGTAGACTAGCTCGAAATCGGATTCGGAGCTGAGGGCAGGATGGCTTCGGCGAACGGAAGTAATGTGCTTCAGTTCGTTTAAGATTGAGTTTTCGTCCGCTTCCTGCTTTGAGACAGTCGGGCGGTTTTCGTCCGGGTCGATTGTTATGTAGAGCTTGTCCGGCTCGGCTGTACTGAAGCCAGCGTTCTTTGACTCGTCCCACTGCATGGGTGAACGTGCGGCAGTTCTGCCGTAGCCGCCTTCTACTGAGACAAGACCGTCAAGATTTCTCATGCCGATTTCGTCGCCATAATAGATGAACGGCGCTCCGGGCATACTGAGAATAAATGCGAATGCAAGCTTGATTTCATCTTCTGTTAAGTCGTGGGAGATTCTCTGCATATCGTGGTTTCCGGATGGGATGCAGATAAGTCCCTTGCCGTGAGCCTTTCGGTAGCTCTCCATGTACTTCTCAAAAAATTCGGAGATGTCGCCGTGCCCAGAGAAGAAAGCCTTTTCACTGCGGAAAAGCTCCCAATATTTCATAGGTCCGAAGTGCAGGAGAAAGTCCATGTGGAAGCCGCCGGCAAGCGATTTGTCGGGGTCTCCCCATTCGGAAATGATTGCGGCTTCGGGGAATTCTTTGTCTAAGAATCCTCTTACGTTCTGCCAGAGGCGGATTGTTCCCTTGCCTTCGGGGTCGTTCTTGACCAAAGATCCTGCCATATCGACACGGAAACCGTCACAGCCCATATTGAGCCAGAAACGCATGACGTTCTTCATCTCTTCAAGAGTTGCCTTCGGTCCTTCGGCATCGGTCGGCTGTTGCCACGGACGGGTTATCTCTTCATAGCCATAGTTAAGTGCCGGCTGGTGGGAGAAGAAGTTGACGGCACAGCAGCCATCTCTCGGTGCAATTCCGGCAAGGCAGGCAAGCCCCGTTGGTTGCTCCCAGATGGAGTCCGTCCAGATGTATCTGTCCGAATACTCGTTATGCTCAGGCTCACAGGAGCGCTTGAACCACTCATGCTCCCACGAGGTATGCCCGGGAACTAAGTCGAGGAGTACATGCATGTCGAGCTTGTGAGCTTCCTCAAAAAGCCTCTTCAAATCGTCGTTGGTGCCGTATCTCGGTGCGACTTCGTAGTAATCGGAGACGTCATAGCCGGCATCGCCGAACGGGGATTTGAAGCAGGGATTTATCCAGATTGCATTGCAACCTAAACTTTTTATGTATGGCAGTTTTGAAATTATGCCGTTAAAATCGCCGATTCCGTCGCCATTCGTGTCTTTGAACGACTGGGGGTATATCTCATAAAATATTGCGTTATTAAGCCACTTTGGCATAGGAATCTCCTTTCGATTAGCTTCTTGTACTGAGCCAGATTGCTATTCCGAGAGCGATTGCAAGGACTGCCACCATTGCTATATTGATTGCAACTGCGGTGCCCTTTTTCGGTGCGCTTCCGGAGGACGCGGGAAGGACTTTTGCGTGTCTCAAAGCATTCATTATCGGTTTGTACAAAATAAATGTGAGGCAGGCGTTGATGAGTCCCTTGATGAAATTGAACGGGAAGAATGCAGGAAGCAAAAGTGCGGCAACAGCTTCCCTCGAAACGCCCATGTAGAGCGGGGTGATAAAGTAGTTCCAGAGGAGCATACAGCCGGTCATTGCGAGAACGCCTACAGCGAGTCCCATAACAGCTCCGTAGACTTTTCTGTTGTACTTATAAATAACTGTTGCCGGAACCACGAACGATAATGTTGAAAGCACGTTCATGACGGCTCCGATTATGCCGGTTGAGCTGACGGTTACCATCTCAATAAGGGAGACGATAACGGAGGTTGCAACCGAATACCACGGTCCTAAAATGAAGCCTTCAAGGGCTATGATAACGTCCTTTGCGTCATACTTCAAGAAGCTGACTGCCGGGACGAAGGGAATTCTGAAAACTAATGAAATAAGGTAAGCGAGCGCTGAAAACAGTGCCGCAAGGACTAACTTCTTTGTGTCAATTTTTCTGTTTGTCGGTTGTGTAGACATATGTCACCTGTATTCTTTCCTGAACCCCTTTTAGTTCATTAAACGATTTTCATAGCAATACTTGCTCCCCTGCAATAACTACAGGAGAGCAAATTGCGTATTCTTCTTTTTTGTGGGGATTACTCCTCGGTGTTGTCCTCGCTGGTTTCCTCGGATTCCTCTTCGCCCAAGTCTACTTCTTCCTCTTCGGGGAAATCGGGCTCGTCGTCATCCAACCAGTCCGGCTCGTCATCATCGAACAGGAAGCCATCCTCAAAAGGGAGGTCGTCCTCCTCGGGATGATGATGGCAACAGCAATGGTCGTCGTGAGGACCATGAGGTCCATGGTGCGGACCGTGAGGGTCGTGTGGACCGTGAGGTCCATGAGGACCGTGATGAGAACCATGAGGCGGTTCGTCATAAGGTTCATCAAAAACTGCCTCCTCCACATTGTGAAGATCCTCGTCCATAGCGTTGCAGAAATCCACAATGTCGTCGACATCGCTGTCGATTCCGTCAACTGCCTCACAAATCTCGTCCAAAACGTCTTTCATAGCAAGGAGTACCTTGCCAGTGTCGGTCGAATCGTCAATTCCCAAGCCGTCCATAAGACCGCTCAGATACTGTACTTTTTCTGATAAATTCATAACAAATCCTCCTCTGGTTTGAATTTTAGTATTGTTGATAAGAGATTAAGCGCGTCCCATGTACTCGCCGGTTCTGGTGTCGATTCTGATGGTCTCGCCTTCATTGATGAACAGCGGAACCTTAATCTCGGCACCGGTTTCGAGGGTTGCGGGCTTCTGTGCATTTGTAGCAGTGTTGCCAGCGAAGCCGGGGTCGGTCTGAGTGACCTGAAGATCTACGAAGAACGGGGGCTCTACGCCGAAGACCTTGCCCTTATAGGAAAGGATGGTGCAGACCATGTTCTCCTTGACGAACTTGAAGTTATCGCCTACGTCGTTAGGGCTTACGGGAATCTGCTCATAGGTTTCGGAATCCATGAAGTAATAGAGCTCGCCATCGGAATAAGAGTATTCCATGTCTCTTCTCTCGATATACGCTGTCGGGAACTTGGCGGTCGGGTTGTAGGACTTTTCTACAACTGCACCTGTAAGTACATTCTTTGTCTTGGTTCTTACGAATGCGGCTCCCTTGCCCGGCTTTACGTGCTGGAACTCGATGACCTGCATTACGTTGCCGTCTTCTTCAAAGGTTACGCCGTTTCTGAATTCACCTGCTGAAATCATTTAAATTTTCCTCCAATTCTTTCGGACACCACATAAGTGTCCAAAGGATAGTTCTGTCTTTAGTAACTCTATTTTAACCGATAATCGCCGATAATGCAAGAGGGTAAGACGAATTTAAGTGAATTTTATGCAAATATTATGCTTAAATCACGCCTTTTTAAAGAACAATTAGCGACTTCGGTGCTTCTGTCATGTCTATGCAACCGTCGTTCTTGACTATGACAAAGTCTTCGATTCTGACTCCGAATTCTCCGGGGAGATAGATTCCCGGCTCGTCGGTGACAATCATGTTCTCCTTGAAGACATGCTTGCTTGAAGGTGCCGCCGCAGGAGCTTCGTGGATTTCAAGTCCCACGCCGTGTCCGAGAGAGTGTCCGAATTTATCGCCATAGCCGGCTTCGGTGATGATATCACGGGCAACCTTGTCAACGTCGCTTGCGTTTACGCCCGCCTTGATATGCTTCATAGCCTCGAGCTGAGCTTTCAAGACGATGTTATAGACTTCCGCCATCTTGTCGGTCGGAGTGCCTACGCAGACGGTACGGGTCATATCACTGTGGTAGCCATCATATGTAGCGCCGTAGTCCATGAGGACGAAGCTGTGCTCGGTGACTTTGGTGTCGCCACCAACGCCGTGAGGACGGGATGTGTTCGCACCGGTCAGGGCGATTGTCTCGAAGGACAAATCCTCTGCGCCGTTATTCAGCATATAATAGTCGAGGCAGAGACCGATTTCACGCTCGGTGACACCGACCTTGATGAAGTTAAGGACATTGTCAAATGCCTTTTCGGCGATTCTCTGTGCCTTAATCATCTTGTCGATTTCGTCCTGGGTCTTGACGATTCTGAGTTCGCCGATTGCCTTGCTCAAATCGTTTGAAGAGACAACTTCTGCGGCGGTGATTTTCTCCTTGAAGCTGTTAAGCTGGCTGACTGTGACGTAGTCGCTCTCGATTGCAACGGTCTTGGCGCCGTGCTTCTTTAAAAGCTCATTAATCTGCTCGAAGAGCTTGCCCTGAAGGATTACTTCGGCGTCCTTGACGGTAAGAGAAGCTACCTCAAAATATCTTGAATCGATGATGAGGTATGCCTTGTCCTTGAATGCGACTATCGTGCCTGCGGATGACTTCATGCCGGTAAAGTACCTGCGGTTGACGTCGGCGGTTATGAGTGCGCAGTCGATACCTTCAGGCATCACACCGCTTGCAAACAGTTTTTCAAATTTGCTCATGTTTATTTTCCTCCCGATAAATAATTATTGTAGACTTGTTTCATGAATAATGCGTCGATGTCCTGAGTTCCTGCACTTTCACAGATGAAGGTAGGAGTCAGGTCTCGCTTTGCGATTAGCTCCATCAGCGGCTCACATTCGGGACCATAGGTGGTGTCCTCAAATGTTAGGTGCTTCTTCTCGCCGCCCGGGGTTGTGTACTCGATTTTTGAGAAGTGAGAATGGAAGACCTTTAAACGGTCGCTTCCCAGCTCGTTTTCTATCTTGTCGAGAATTTCGGAGAATGCCTCTTTTGAATTGACGGCTCCGAAGGTTCTTGCATTTAAATGCCCGAAGTCGACTGTAGGTAAGAAAGTGTCGTCGAGCTTGCAAAGAGCCAAGACTTCGTCAAGGGTGCCGAGCTGGTTCACCTTTCCCATTGTTTCGGGACAGAAGTGGATGTCCTCATAGCCTTCGGCGATTGCCGCCTGTCTTGCCCGGGAAAGGGTTTCGCAGGCGAGTTCAAGCGCATATTCACGTGAAATTTTGGCGCAGGAGCCGGAATGGATGACAATTCTGTCTGCTCCAATCAGCCTTGCCGCACGGCAGGACTGCAATATGTAGTCGATGCTCTTGTCACGCTTTTCGGGCTCGATGCTCGAAAGTGAGATGAAATAGGGCGAATGAAGCGAGAGCTTGATTCCCCACTTCTCGGCTTCGGATTTGAGGGCTTGTCCCGATTGTTCGCTGACACGGACTCCCTGCCCGCACTGGTACTCGAAGGCATCAAGCCCCATTTCACTGAGGTATTTCGGCATTTCCGAGGATTTCTTATAATTTTTTGAAAAGGCTTCGGAGCTTCCGGCTGGTCCGAATTTTGCTGTCATTTCAGTGCCCTCTCCTTCTTTGGCAGTAGTGGCTTTTCGAGGGTTCTTTTTACTCTGAACCAAAAGCCGGTTTCGTAGACGATAGGAAACGTGAAGATACAACGGATTCCGTGGAGATTTGAACCGAGGACGTCGGTATATATCTGGTCTCCCACCGTGGCGACTTCTTTTTTACTGAGTCCCAGGCGCTCGACAGCCTCGTGGTAGCCTTTGCCTAAAGGTTTCCCTGCGTCACAGACGAAGTCAAGCCCCAGAGATTCCGAAAACGGCTTCACCCGCTCGTAGTGGTTGTTGGACATTATCAGCATCGGGAGTCCCTCTGCTTTCATCCCTTCGAGCCACTTCCCTATTTTCTCATTCGGAATCGGGTTGTTGTGAGTAGTCAGGGTGTTGTCCAAGTCCAGAATCAGGGCTTTGATATTCTCTTTTTTCAAAAAGTCTATGTCGATGTCGGCGATGGTGTTGAATACGTATTTTGGCTTGAAAAGCATTTTTCCTCCAAAAAAACAAAGGCGAACAGTCCGACGATATCGTCGTTTGCTCGCCTTTGGTTTTAAGTTAATCAGTACTTACGCTTACGAGCAGCTTCCGACTTCTTTTTACGCTTTACAGAAGGCTTTTCGTAGTGTTCTCTTTTGCGTACCTCGGCGATAACACCGTCACGAGCGCATGATCTCTTAAAGCGCTTCAGGGCGGTATCGAGTGATTCGTTCTTGCCGACGTGTATTTCTGCCATTTGATGTTCCCTCCCTTTGCCACATGGTCAGGCAGCTAGCCTGAGGCTGGCTGAGGATTTTTACACTATGTTAAAAAGCTATAGCTTCACACAATGCTACTTCTTACATTATAGAACAATTGCCCGAGTAAGTCAAGAGAAATTTGCAATTTTCTGAAATTATTTTGCAACGATGTTTACAAGCTTGCCCTTGACGTAGATTTCCTTGACGATATTTTTGCCTGCAAGTTCATTTGCTATCTTGTCCATAGCCTTGACCTGAGCGAGGACTTCATCAGATGTCGCTTCTGTCTGAACCATAGCTTTGTCCTTAATCTTGCCGTTAATCTGGACGGCGATTTCGACTTCACTGTCCTTGCAGAGTGCTTCGTCATAGGTGCACCATTTTTCGTCGTGAATATATCCGCCGAAATTGCAGTTTTCGTACATCTCCTCGGTTATATGCGGGGCGAACGGATAGAGCATGATGAGGAAATCTCTCAATTCGGCACGGTTGATTGAGCCTGCCGCAAAGTCGTTCAAGATTGTCATCATTGCGGCGATTGCGGTGTTATACTTCATCGTGTCGATGTCGTTTGAAACCTTCTTGATGAGTTTATGCATCTTTGAAGTGAACTCAGGTCTGTAGGTGTCGCCGTCAATTAAGGTGTCCTGAAGTGCCCAGACTCTTTCTAAGAATCTCTTGCAGCCACGGACGCTTGATTCGCTCCACGGTGCCGCCTTTTCATAGTCGCCCATGAAGAGGGTGTAGACTCTCAATACGTCTGCGCCGTACTCGTTGATAACATCAAGCGGGTCGACAACGTTGCCCTTGGACTTACTCATCTTCTCGCCGTCGAGACCGAGAACAAGTCCCTGAGCCGTTCTCTTGATGTACGGTTCCGAAGTGTTTACGGCTCCGATATCATAGAGGAACTTGTGCCAGAATCTTGAATAAATCAGGTGGCGGGTGACGTGTTCCATACCGCCGTTGTACCAATCGACTGGCATCCAATAGTCGAGTGCTTCCTTAGAAGCCAGAGCCTCGGAATTGTGCGGGTCGCAATACCTGAGATAGTACCAGGACGAACCTGCCCACTGGGGCATAGTGTCGGTTTCTCTCTTTGCGGGTCTGCCGCACTTCGGGCATGTGCAGTTTACAAAGCTGTCAATCTTGGCAAGCGGGCTTTCGCCGTCGGAGCCGGGAACGAAGTTCTCGACTTCGGGGAGTTTAAGCGGAAGCTCGTCATACGGAACAGCAACCATTCCGCAATGCTCGCAATATACAATCGGGATAGGCTCGCCCCAGTAACGCTGACGGTTGAACGCCCAGTCCTTCATCTTGTACTGAACGCCCTTTTCGCCTACGCCTTTGGCTTCGAGAACCTCAATCATCTTCTCGATGGAATCCTTCTTGTTTGTCAAGCCGTTGAGCTCGCCGGAATTTACCATCTCGCCGTCGCCAGTATAGGCTTCCTTTGAGATGTCGCCGCCCTTGATGACTTCGATTATGTCAATGCCAAACTTCTTGGCAAACTCATAGTCTCTCTGGTCGTGGGCAGGAACTGCCATGATTGCGCCGGTGCCGTAGCCCATCATTACATAATCGGATATGTAGATGGGGATTTCGGTACCGTTGACAGGATTTATTGCAGATATGCCTTCGAGCTTGACGCCGGTCTTGTCCTTGACGAGCTGGGTTCTTTCAAACTCGGTCTTCTTTGCGCACTCGTCACGGTAAGCCTTGACGGCGTCAAAGTTCTGAATCTTGTCTGCATACTGGTCGATAATCGGGTGCTCGGGAGCCATAACCATGAAGGTGACGCCGTAGAGGGTGTCAGGTCTGGTGGTATAGATTCTGAGCTTTTCGGGGATATCTTTCAGCTCGAAGTTGACGAACGCACCGGTCGACTTGCCAATCCAGTTCTGCTGTTGGAGCTTGATGTTCGGGAGGTAGTCTACCTCTTCAAGACCTTCGAGGAGCTTGTCGCAGTAGTCAGTAATACGAAGATACCAGACATCCTTTGGCTTCTGGATTACATCGCTGTGGCAGACGTCGCACTTGCCGCCCTGTGAGTCTTCATTGGAAAGAACGACTTTACAGCTGGGGCAATAGTTGACTAAGGTCTTGTCTCTGAATGCAAGACCATGCTCGAACATTTTAAGGAATATCCACTGAGTCCACTTGTAGTAGTCCTCATCGGTGGTGTCAACAGTTCTCGACCAGTCGAAGGAGAAACCGACCTTCTTCAACTGCTCTGAGAAGTGGTGGATATTCTGGTCGGTGGAGATTCTCGGATGGACGCCGGTTTTGATGGCATAGTTCTCTGCCGGAAGTCCGAATGCGTCGAAGCCTATCGGGAAGAGGACATTATAACCTTCGAGTCTCTTCTTGCGGCAGACTACTTCAAGACCGGAAAAAGCCTTGACGTGTCCGACGTGGAGTCCTGCTCCGGAAGGGTATGGGAACTCGACGAGAGCATAGAATTTCTCTTTCGAGTGGTCTATTTTGGCATCGAAAGTGTGGTTGGCTTCCCAGTAGTCCTGCCATTTTTTCTCGACAGCCGCGAAATCGTATTTCATCATTATCAGTCCTTATATTTTACTTGGTGTGACCCTTTTGTCAATCTACTGTATTTTAGCACAGCATTCCCGAGATGTCAATAACTTCGCCGTCGCTCCAGAGCTTTTCGAGCGAATATTGAGCTCTTGTATCCACACCCGTAGACGGGCTACAGAACACGTGGACGATTATATCGCCGAAGTCGATTGCTATCCAGCTTGCGCCGTCGACACCTTCGATGTGGTCCGGCTTGACGCCGAGCTCGCCTAATTTAAATTCGGTCTCATCGGCAAGGGCTTTTGTGTGGGTAGTTGAGGTGCCGCCGGCGATAACGAAGTAGTCCGCAATTATCGTCAGGTCGGTTATTTTGATTACCCTGATGTCCTCGGCTTTCTTTGAATCGAGTGCCTTTACGATTGCCGTAATTTTTTCTAATTCTGTCATTTCGGTCTCCTTTACTTTGAATTTTCTATTGTTATCAAATTGATATTAATGTTCTCTGTTTGGGTTTCGTTCAGAAGATTTATAAGCTCTATAATCTCGCTGACGGCCATATCGGTTTCGACACGGTTCACAATCAGGTTAAGTGTCAGGCTCACCCACTCCACTGCGCCTTTTTCCTTCAAAGTCGAGATAAACGATACAAGAAGTTGGTGATAGGCAGAAATTCTGTCTGAATCGGATTCTGAGTAGGATGCGCTGTCCGACAGGATAATTCTCGCAACGCTTCCCAATACTGTTCTTTCGCCTTTACTGATTATATTGTCGCCGATTTTCAGCTCTTTGTCAAGAGTAAGTTTCACTCCGCCGAGAAGATTTATTGAGTCGGAAACTGTTTCAATGCTGGTCGCCATGCTTCCATCAAGATGCAGGCTCAGTGCCATCGAGACTATTTCCGCATAGACTTCGGTTTCGTATGCCTCCGCAAGCGTTCCCTCAAAGCCTCCGCAGGAGACAAAAGTGTCCGGCGGAATATCTAGGATTTCGAGGGTGTGCTTGTCCTCATCAAAAGTCAGGACATGAACACGGCACAACTCTTCCCCATCGGTTACCGACAGGAGAATATTTCTCTTCGTAGTGGCGGGCTCATACGAGTAGGCTTCAAAAGTGAAATCTGCACTTTCAGGTGTCACTGCTCTCAGGGCTGAGAGTTTTCTTGCATATGCCGCAGTACCGCTTAAAACCATGTAGGTTGCTGACGCAGATATTATTGAGGCTATCGCCATCATCAGCGGAAGCTTGTCCCCACGACGGAATCTGATTCTCGGGCGGTCTTCTCTTTCAAGCTTAGACAGGATTTTATTTAGTAGCTCTTTCATGTTTGCTCACAAAAGGGCGCTGAATCCTTTGGTTCCTACTTTTTCGTCTCGCCTTGAAGGCTCAGTTTATAGAGGGTGTACTCGTTGTATGCATCAAGAGTCAGTGTCGGGATGGTGCGGGTTTTCGAGATGGAATCCTCAATTGAAAACTTCATCGCCTCATAAAGTCCCAAATCCAGATCCTTGTGGGTGACGTCACGGTAATATTCAACGTCGGGATAGTGGCGCTCCTTCGAGATTAAATCCGCCATGTAGATAATCTTTTCTAAAAGATTCATGCCGCCTTTTGCGACGGTGTGATATCTGACGGCTGAGAGAATATCGGGGTCGGTTATTCCGAAATGCTCTTGAAGATACACTGAGCCGGCGATGCCGTGATAGGTTTTGGGAGCGTGAAGCTCGACGTCGGTGACATCAAGAGGACTTCTTAGTGTGAGGGCGTACTGCTCTTCTATCGGAATTTCCTTGCAGATGTCGTGGACGAGTCCCGCAAAATAGGCTTTCTCTCGGTCGCAATCAAACAGGACGGCGAGTTTGAGTGCCTCGTCGGCGACATTGAGAGAGTGATTGAACCGTTTTTCGGAGAGATGTAGCGCCAGATATTCCCTATAACTATTATACTTCGTTTTATCGAAATTATAAAGCCCATTTCTGAGAATATAGCGTTCAACAGATTCGGGAATCCGTCCGAAAGAGCTGTTGTAGGCTATCAAATCCGCACGGATTTCGGTTGAAGACGCCTCGACAGCTTCGCAATCTATGAGAATACATCTGCCGCCTGCCTTGCGAATCTCATCTGCATTGACTTCCGACTGCTTTCTGTCTTTCTCTGAACGGCAGACGCAGACAAGTGTGCAGAGCTCCATGATTCTATCAGGCTTGACCCACGTGAGAAAAGTATTAAGCATATCACTTCCCATGACGAAGTACAAATCGTCGTCGGGATAGAGGCTCTTCAGATACTCCATCGTGGTGACGGTGTAACTCTTGCCTTTGGATTTGAGCTCAAAGTCGCTGACTTCAACGTTCTCGTAGAGATTTGCCACAAGCCGGCACATTTCAAGTCGGGCTTCGTCAGATGCTAAATCCTTAACCGCCTTGTGTGGCGGAATGTGGGTCGGCATCAGGATGAGCTTGTCGGGCGAAAGTTCCTTCAGGACGTTCTCGATTACGTTTAAGTGTCCGTTATGAATGGGGTTGAAGGTGCCCCCGAATATCGCTATCTTCATGATTTAAAGTCTATAACCGGCTTTTTCGGATTTCTGCGGTACAGAACCGCCTTCGAGCCGATGGTGATTACTACTTCGGAATTTGTCTTGTCTGAAAGCTCCTCTGCGGCTTCACGGGCAGTATAAAGCGAGTTTTCAAGGCACTTTATCTTGACTATCTCGTGGGCTGTCAGGTAATCGTCGATTGACTTCACCTGTGCCTCACTGATTCCGCCCTTGCCAATCTGGAATGAGGGTTCGATATTTGCAGCATAGGCTTTGAGGTAGCTACGCTGTTTTGAATTGAGTTGTGAAGTTCTCTTTGTATCTTGTGTTTCTTTCAAGTAATTTTCCAGCTTTCTCAGTGCGTTGCCACGGTGGCTGACGCTGTTTTTTTCGTCGTCGGTATACTGGGCAAGTGAACGGTCGCCGACCATGAATAGCGGGTCGTAGCCGAAGCCGTTACTGCCTATCATCTCATAGCCGATTTTGCCCTCGATTTTGCCGTCGAACTGGTGCTTCGAGCCATTTTCGTCGAAATAGGTTATCACGCAAACGAACCGGGCGGTTCTTTCTTCATCCGGGACACCTTCCATGTTCTTTAAGAGAAGATGGCATCTGTCGACGTCATCAAGACCATCGCCGCCGTATCTTGCGGAGTAGACTCCCGGCTCGCCGTTAAGAGCGTCGACTGCGATTCCCGAGTCGTCGGCGATTACGGGCATGTGGGTCAAATCATACACAGCTCTGGCTTTCAGCTCAGAGTTTTCGGCAAAAGTGGTGCCAGTTTCCTCGACTTCGAGCCTGATTCCGGCTTCCGATTGGGAGATTACCGTAATTCCATAGGGAGTCAGGATTTCTTTAACTTCATGGAGCTTTTCCGGGTTGTTGGAGGCAAGTATCATCTTCATTACTCTTCTCCTCCCTCGTCAAAGAGTGCATCGACAAAGTCCTTGGCGACAAAAGGCTGGATGTCGTCTATCTTCTCGCCGACGGTTACTATCTTTACGGGAACTTTGAGCTCGTTTACTATCGGGATGACGATTCCGCCCTTGGCGGTGCTGTCGAGCTTTGTTAAGATTATTCCGGTTATATCGGCGGCTTCGTTGAATTCACGAGCCTGATTTACGGCGTTCTGACCGGTTGTGGCGTCAAGAGCTATAAGCACTTCGAGTGCACAGTCTTCGGCTTTGGTATGAACGATTCTCGAAATCTTTGAGAGCTCCGCCATCAGGTTTTTCTTGGTCTGAAGACGCCCGGCTGTATCAACTATTACAACGTCGACGTTACGGGCTTTGGCGGCGTCCATTGCGTCGAAGACTACTGCCGCAGGGTCGCTACCCTCGGCGTGCTTGATGATGTCTACTCCTGCACGGTCGCACCAGACCTGTAGCTGGTCGACTGCCGCAGCTCTGAACGTATCTGCCGCCGCAACGAGAACCTTCTTGCCTTCGTTCTTCAGCTGATATGAGAGCTTGCCGATGGTGGTTGTCTTTCCGGCGCCGTTCACTCCGATTACAAGGATTACCGACGGCTTGGTGGAAAGGTCAAGTGGCACATCCTCGCCGAGCATTTCGGCGATGATGTCCTTCAAAGCCTGGCGTGCCTCGCCCGGGTCTTTGATTTTATTCTCTTTCACCCTGTCTTTGAGGGATTCAACGATTTCTTCGGAGGTCTTGCCGCCCAAGTCGGACAGGATTAAAAGCTCTTCGAGTTCGTCATAGAAGTCGTCGTCAAGATTTCCTCCCGAAAACAGCCTGTTGATTCCGCTCATCAGTCCGGATTTGGTTTTTGAAAGACCTGCTTTCAGCTTGTCAAAAAAGCCCATAGTTTTCTCCTTTGTTTTATATTAATTAATCTCGTCGTCGCTGAAGCTTACATCAGAAACGTCCATCTTTAAGAGCTTCGAGACGCCCTTTTCCTGCATGGTGACGCCATAGAGGACGTCGGCTTCTTCCATCGTGCCGCGACGGTGGGTGATAAGTATAAACTGAGTTGTGTCGGTGAAGTGGCGTAGGTACTGTGCGTACTTCGTTACGTTGACGTCGTCGAGCGCCGCCTCAATCTCGTCTAAGATACAGAACGGCGACGGACGGAGCATGAGTATTGCAAAGTAGATTGCTATCGCCACGAAAGCCTGCTCGCCACCCGAAAGAAGCGAAAGATTCTTGATTACCTTACCGGGAGGTGCAACATTGATTTCGATTCCGGATTCAAGGACGTTGTCAGGGTCGGTGAGGATGAGCTCGCCTCTTCCTCCGCCGAAGAGTTCTGAGAATGTCAGCTTGAAGTTCTCATTAATCTTCTCGAAACTCTCCGAGAACATCCTCTTCATGTTGACGGTCAAATCATCAATAAGGGATTCGAGCTCCGATTTCGATTTTGTAACGTCAGCAAGCTGTTTCGACAGAAATTCGTATCTTTCGGAGACTTCCTTATACTCGTCGACAGCGTCGGTGTTGACTGAGCCGAGAGCCCGGATTTTGTTCTTGATTTCGGTCAGGCGCTTGTTTGCATCATTAACGTCTTCGAGCTTTTCAGCCTGAGATGCCGCTTCCTCGGCGGTCATCGAATAGGATTCCCAAAGGCTTCCGATGATGTCCGAGCTGTCCCGACGGATGGTTTCAAGCCTTTCAGAAAGCCGGGAAATTTCGCCCATTACCGATTCTTTCAGGGATGACGTTTTTTTCGATTTGGCTCTTGCCAGATTCTCCTGACGCTCATATTCGAGTGAACCGTCGGTTTCCTGGCGGATTCGTTCTGTGTACCTTTCGGCTGTCAGCTTTGACTCTGCGGCTTCACGTTCACGCTCGGCAATATTTTCGTTTTCGAGAGCAATCTCGTGCTCCAGTTCGGCTTTTCTGCCTGAATATTCAAGTGCCGAGTTCTTCGAGCTTTCAATGCCCGACTTTAGCTGTTCTATAAACTGGTTTGCCGCTTCGATGTCCTTTGCAAGCTCGGTTGAGTGAAGGCGCTTTTGGGAAATCTCGTTTGAAATCTCTTCACGGCGGTTCTTCGTGGCGGCGGATTCCTCACCGGCGGCGCTGATTTTTCCTTCAATGACGGAAATTTCGGCTTCCAGCTCGGCGAGTTTTATCTCGGAAGAAGATTTTGTCTCTTCGGAGGTTGCAATCTTGTTCTTATTCCAGAGAACCGATTTCTCGATATCCGAGACACGGTCTTTCAGCTGTTCCACGGAAAGTCTCAGTCGTTCGGCTTCGCTCTCGAAGCAGATTCTGTCAGCTTCCATCGTTGAGATGGTGTCACGTTCGCCTTCAAGGTCGAAACCTAGCTTTTCCGCTTCGGCATTGACAGAATTAAGCCTTTCTTTAAGTCTTGACAGGTCGGATTCGAGCTTGTCAAGCTGTGTTGAAATTTTTGCGATTTCGTTCTTTCTTGAAAGCACGCCGGAGTTTTTCGAGGAGCTTCCTCCGGTGAAGGAGCCGCCAGAGTTGATTACCTGTCCGTCGAGGGTAACTATCTTAAATCTGTAGCCATGTTTCTTTGCAATATTCGCCGCAAGGTCGATGTTCTCAGCGACTGCGGTTCTCCCGAGAAGAGACTTTATGATGCCGGAATACTCTTCGTCGCAATCAAGTAGCTCGTATGCCATTGCGACGAAGCCCTCTTCCATGTCAAGACCTCGTTCGTTAAGGGTGTTGCCCTTGACTGAGGTTATCGGAAGGAAGGTTGCTCTGCCGCCGTTGGTTTCCTTTAGGTAGCGGATGCAGGCTTTTGCGGACTCTTCGTTAGAGACGACGACATTCTGCATTGCTCCGCCGAGTGCGGTCTCGATTGCAAGGCTGTATTTTGAGTCGGCGAAGACGAGCTGGGACACGGTTCCTCTGACGCCCTGAAGTCTTCCTGATTTGCCGGCTTTTACAACGCTCTTGACGCTTCCGGCGAAGCCTTCCATGCTGTTCTCCAAATCAATCAGCATCTGCCTGCGGGATTCGAGAGCTCGCTTGTTGAGTTCGGCGTCGTTAAATTCAGCCGAAAGCTTCTTTTGTTGCTCGGTTTTCTTCTGGTAGAGCATGTTGAAGCCGGTCATGCGGTTCTGGTGCTCGGAAATCTGTTTGAGTACATCCGAAACGCCGTCAAGAGCCGACTGCTCGTCATTTTCGGTTCTGGTTATCTGAAGCTTCAGAGTGTCAATCTGCGCCGATGCGTCTTTTATTTCAGACTCAGCGTCGCTCTTGTCCCGGAGGGCATTTGCGATTGCAAATTTCAGCTCTGAGCGCTCGACATAGGCTCGGTTCAGGGATTCACGGGAAGTATTCAGGTCACTTTGTCGCTCGTCCTCTTCTATATTCAAGCCGGTGAGCTGTTGCTCCAGTACTGAAACTTCTTCATTGAGTGCAACCAAATCAGCTTTGATTCGCTCCGATTCGGCAGAACGCTGGGAAATGCTCTTTTCGACCTCTTTTTCTGCGTCGAGGAGCTCTTGGCGCTTTTTCTCGGCTTCAGCGATTTCGCTTTCGTAGTGCATGATGTTGTTTTTGTAGACGGCGATGTCTGATGCCGCTTCTGCACTGCGGGAGTTGAGTTCTGAAATTTTTGCCCTGTATTCCTCTGCCGCTGCGGCGGATTGCCTGCGCTTTGCGGCAAGCTCTTCTATTTCGGCTTCGCAACGGGAAATTTCGTTGGTCAGGTGCTCATATTCGCCCTGAGACGAAAGAAGAAGATTTCCGGTTTCAGTTTCGCTGGCTCGGAGCTCTTCAAGCTTGTTTGTCCAGACGGAGATTTCGAGATGTTTTCTTTCATCTGCGAGTTTGAGATACTTTTTCGCCTTCTCAGATTGGACTCTAAGCGGCTCTACTCTGCCTTCGAGTTCTGACAATATGTCTTTAAGTCGCAATATATTTTCTTCTGCCGATGCAAGTCTGCGCTCCGATTCTGCCTTCTTATAGCGGAACTTCGAGATTCCGGCGGCTTCGTCGAAAATCTCCCGGCGGTCGCCTGACTTGGAGCTGACAATATCGGCGACCTTGCCCTGCCCGATTATCGAGTAGCCGTCACGTCCGAGACCTGTGTCCATGAAAAGCTCCACCACGTCTTTAAGCCTGACCTGTGCGCCGTTTATAAGATACTCGCTCTCGCCGCTTCGCCAAAGCCTACGCATTACGCTGACTTCATCGGAATCTATTTCTAAGGTACGGTCCTCGTTCGATATATTTAGTGTAACACTGGCGAAGCTCATCGGACTGCGCTTTTCGGTTCCGCCGAAAATTACGTCCTCCATTTTTCCACCACGAAGAGTCTTGGAAGATTGCTCTCCCAAAACCCATCTGACTGCGTCGCCAATATTACTTTTTCCGCTTCCGTTGGGACCTACAACAGCTGTCAGACCTTTTCCGAATTCGAGTTTTACCTTGTCCGGAAAGGATTTGAAGCCGTGAAGCTCAATAGATTTCAAATACACGCTTTTATCATTCCTTAATGAGAATATTCTCGGTTTGAGTGGGCTCAGGCTTTATCGTCACTTCAATGCCCTTCCCGTGGAAATATTCTATGTTGCTTTTCTTGTGACCGAGAGCCTTTGATAAGTAGTCAGGGCGGACGGTGAAAGTATATGATGTCCCATCGCCCATAAGCTTCTCCATAGCTTTTCTTGCCCTTATGCCCTCGCAGAGTTCACGGAACGCCGGGTGGTAGATTCCTCCCAGCATCGACTCTTCGACATCTGTTGACGAATGGAGCCCCAATTTGATTACCGTTATTCCCCGGCTCTCAAATAAATCGAGGAGTTTTGCCGAAAGCTCGACGGCTTCGGACAATTCGTAGGTTTTATATTTGCCATCAAGGTAGAGTTCGCCTAATTTAGTGTCTTTCAAAACTACCGTCGGGTAGATTCGGACCTCCGATGGCTCCAATTCGGCGATTCTTAGGGCAGTTTCGTAGTCTTTTTCAGGTGTAGAACCATATAAGCCGAGCATCATCTGTAGTCCCAGATTGAAGCCGTACTGCTTGATGAGCTTTGAGGCTTTCACAACATCCTCGGCGGTGTGTCCACGTTCGTTGAGCGAAAGAACATCGTCGAACATCGACTGAGCGCCGAGCTCGATTGTGGTGACACCGTGTCTGTAAAGTGTCGAGAGTATTTCGTGGCTGATTGCGTCCGGTCGGGTCGAGACCCTGATGCCCTTGAAGCCTATACGCACATATCTTCTCGCCGTTTCCAGAAGCTCTACCATGTAATTACATGGAATTGCGGTGAAGCTTCCTCCAAAAAAAGCGATTTCGGTGCTAGTGACATCTACGCCGTCGGAAATAGCCTTTTCGCACACGTCTTTGACATCCTGAGCATGTGGGATGAAGGTCTGACCGGTGATGGTGTTCTGGTTGCAGAATGAGCACTTATGCGGACAGCCTACATGCGGGACGAATATGCTCAGATTTGCATGTTTACGTTGACACATGTCAGTGCTCATCAGGAAGCGCTCCCATAAGCTTTAGGGCTTCCTTCGCCGCAAGCTGTTCGGCACGTTTTTTGGAACTTGCCGTGCCGGTGCCGATGACGTTTGAGTTGAGCATGACATCGACTGTAAAAGTCCTTCTATGAGCCGGTCCCGACTCGGAAACAAGTTCGTACTCGACCGATTCTTCCGGGTTCTTCTGGATTATTTCCTGCAGGACGGTCTTGTAGTCGTCGTACTCCTTTGCGGCGACTTCCTCGACGTTTTCGGGAATGAACCGGAGGACATATTTCTTTGCGGCTTCAAATCCGCCGTCAAGATACACTGCGGCGATTACCGCTTCAAATGCGTCGGAGATTATCGAAGGACGGTTTTTGCCGCCGTTTAAAAGCTCACCTTTGCCTAAGAATATATACTCTTTCAAATCAATCTGCTTGGCGAATTTGGCTAAAGATTTCTCGCAGACAAGTGTTGCTCTTGTTTTGCTCAGTTCGCCCTCAGGGTAGTCCTGGCACTCTTCAAAGAGATATTCTGACACGACTATCGACAGGACGGAGTCACCGAGAAATTCGAGGCGCTCGTTTGAATTTCTTGTGTGATGACAGTCGGCATGAAGCCGACCCGACTCGTTCGCATAGGAAGAGTGAGTCAATGCCTCAGTAAGCAGGTCTTTGTCCTTGAAGGTATAGCCAAGTTTTTGTTCAAATTCTTCTAATCTATCCATTTTGTGTTTCCTCAGTCTCTTTCGCTTTCATCTCTTCAAGAGCTGTTGCGATTTCTTCGGTTACGTTATTTTCAATATAAAGCTTTGCCTGACGGATGGCGTTGTAGAAGGCTTTTGCATCCGATGAGCCGTGAGCCTTGATTACCGGCTTTGCGGCACCAAGAAGCGGCGCTCCGCCGTATTCTGAATAGTCGAGCCTCTTTTTCATGGCATTGATTCTTTTCAGGACGAAGAGTCCCGCAATTTTGCCGGTTACTCCGCTGAACATGTCCTTTAAGTATGCCGAAATGAGCTTGCCCATTCCCTCGTAGGTTTTAAGTACAAGGTTTCCGGAGAATCCATCGGTTACGGCTACATCTGCTCCGCCTAATGGAATCTCACGGGCTTCTATGTTGCCGATGAAGTTGATGGGAGCGTTTCCGAGTTGTTTATAGGTTTCGGTTTCCAAATCTCTGCCCTTGGTCGGCTCGGTGCCGATGTTTATGAGTGCGGTTCTGGGATTCTCGACGCCCTGAAGCTTGTTCATGTAGGCGGAGCCCATTACTGCGAACTGGGTGAGCATGTCTGGGCGACATTCGGAGTTGGCACCGATATCGAGTACCATGCAGGGCTCCTTTGTTGTCGGGAGAACCATTCCGATGGCACAGCGCTTGATGCCTTTCATTCGCTTGACTATGAAGGTGGCGCCGACTGCCAGAGCTCCTGTTGAACCTCCCGAGACGAAAGCGTCGCCCTCGCCGTCGTGAAGCATTTTGAGTCCTACTGCCATCGAGCTGTCCGAATACTCTTTCAGGATTTTGGTCGGCTCGGTTTCGACTGCCATTACTTTGGGGGCGTGGTGAACGGCGATGTTTGTTATATCCAGCTGGTTATCGGCGGCGCACTTGCGGATTTTCTCCTCGTCTCCGACAAGGGTTATGTCGACGCCTAGCTCGCTTACAGTCCTGATTGCACCCTTGATTACTTCAAGCGGAGCGTTATCCCCGCCGAAGGCGTCAACTATTACACGAATTTTATCAGCCATTTTTAAGCCTCCTCGGTCTCAGTCAGTGCTTTTTCAAGTGCGTTCATTGCGCGCTCGGAAAGTGCCTGATATTTCAATTGTTTGTTCTTTATCCTTTCCGGAAGCTCCGGAAGAATTCCCATATTTGCGCCCATCGGCTGGAAGCCGGACGGCGAACCGGTCTCGACGTAGTTTGAAAGTGCTCCAATCATCGTCTCCACGGGAAGAGTTATCTCGGGAAGATTAAGAAGCCTTCTTCCGAGACTCATACCAGCATAGATTCCGCTTGCCGCAGACTCGGTGTAGCCTTCGACTCCCGTCATCTGACCGGCGAAGTAGATTCGTGGGTCTTTTTTCAGGCAGAAATGCCTGTCAAGAAGCATCGGGGAATTTAAGTATGTGTTCCTATGCATGACTCCGTAACGCATGAATTCTGCGTCCGCAAGCCCCGGAATCATCGAGAAAACTCTCTTCTGCTCGCCAAATTTTAAATTAGTCTGGAAGCCGACAAGGTTGAACATCGTTCCTTCGACGTTCTCTTTCCGAAGCTGAACCACCGCATAGGGTCTTCTGCCGGTATTCGGGTCGATAAGACCTACCGGTTTAAGCGGTCCGAAACGCATTGTGTCCTCGCCACGCTTGGCGAGTGCCTCAATCGGCATACAGCCTTCATAGACTTTGTAATTATCCGAACCGGACTTTTCAAATTCATGAAGCGGTGCGGTTTCAGCGTTGATGAGCTCGTTATAGAAAGCTAAGTACTCTTCCCTGTCCATCGGGCAGTTGAGATAATCAGCTTCGCCTTTGTCGTATCTTGAAGCCTCGAAAACTTTTGACATATCGAGACTGTCACGAGTCACAATCGGGGCGGCGGCGTCGTGGAAGTAGAGATAATCCTCACCTATGAGGGACTTTATGCTCTCGGAGAGTGCGTCGCTTGTAAGCGGTCCCGTGGCAATTATGACGTAGCCGTCAGGGATTTCGGTTATCTCTTCGGAAATAAATTCTATATTCGGGTGGCTTAAAATCTTCTCGGTTACTTTGTCGGAAAAGTCTTTTCTTGAAACTGCCAGGGCTCCACCCGCCGGAACACGGGTTTCGTCCGCTACAGGCATTGTGACTGAACCAAGTCTTCTCATTTCGAGCTTCAGAAGCCCTGCCGCTGAATCGGGTCTTTCGGCTTTGAGGGAATTTGAACAGACAAGCTCGCAGAGTCCGTTATATTTGTGGGCAGGAGTGAATTTTTCCGGCTTCATGTCATACAGACGAACCTGTATTCCCATATTGGCTAGCGTCCATGCCGCTTCACAGCCGGCGAGTCCGGCTCCGATTACTGTTACCTTATTCACCGCTCAAATCCTTCTCGTAGTCGCAATTCTTCTGATGGCATAGGAGCTTGCCCGTCTTCGCCGAGCCCTTCTGGAAGAGGGTTGAACCGCACTTCGGGCAGACTTCGTTTGTCGGGGTGTCCCAGGTCATAAACTCGCACTTAGGGTTATCTTCACAGCCGAAGTACTTTTTTCCCTTCTGGGTCTTCTTCTGCAGGAGTTTCTTTCCGCAATACGGGCACTTGCCGGGGGCTTCTATCGTCAGAGTTTTGGTGTTTGTACACTCCGGGAAGCCGGAGCACGCCAGGAACTTGCCATATTTACCGATTTTTATCACCATCGGCTTGCCGCAGAGTTCGCAAATCTGATCTGTAGGCTCGTCGGGGACTTTTATGCGCTTGCCGTCAAGTTCTTTTTCCGCCTGCTGGAGGTCTTTGTCGAAGCCGTCGTAAAAGGTCTTCAGAGTCTCCCGCCAATCGGCTTTGCCGAGCTCGATGTCATCAAGGTTTGACTCCATCTGGGCTGTGAAATCGACGTCGACGATGTCCTCGAAGTGATCCTTCATGAGACTCGTTGTGACTTCACCCAAGGCAGTCGGCTTCAGCTGTTTGCCGTCACGCTCGACATAGGAGCGCTGTAAAATCGTTGTGATTGTGGATGCATATGTTGAAGGTCGGGCTATGCCGTATTCCTTGAACGCTTTGATAAGGGTTGCTTCGGTGTATCTTGCCGGAGGCTGGGTGAAGTGCTGTAGTCCGTCGACGGATTTTACTTTCAGTACATCGCCCTTTGCGAGAATCGGGATTTTCTCCGAGTCGTCGTCTTTGGATTCCTCATACAGAACGGTGAAGCCTTCGAACTTGACTGCGAAGCCGGAAGCCTTGAAGGTGCAACCGTTTACCTCGGCTGTGACGCTCTGGGTGTCCATTATGCAGTCCGCCATCTGGCTTGCTAAGAACCTTGACCAGATGAGCTTATAGAGCTTATATTGGTCGTTTGTGAGGCTTGGCTTTGCCTTTTCTGGGGTGAGCTCAATCATTGTGGGGCGGATTGCTTCGTGGGCGTCCTGGACATTATTGCCACTGGAACGGTAGTTACGGGGCTTTTCCGGAAGATACTGGGTGCCGAAATTGTCGGTTATGAACTGCTCGGCGGAGGCTTTCGCTTCGTCGGAGATTCTTAGCGAGTCGGTACGCATATAGGTAATCAAACCCACTGCACCCAAGCCCTCGATTTCTACGCCTTCATAGAGCTCCTGGGCAATGTTCATGGTTCTTCTTGAATTGAAGTTGTAGCGCTGTGCGGTGTCCTGCAAGAGCGACGCCGTAGAGAACGGTGCGGCTGGAGCTTTTGAACGTGTGCCTTTTCTTAAAGCAGTTACGACGAAATCGCCGCCGTCGATTTTTGAAAGAACTGCGTCGGTTTCCTCTTTGGTTTTGAGTTCAGCTTTCTTGCCGTCGACTGCGGTTAATCTTGCTGTGAACGCCTTTCTTGAAGACTTCCCGAGAAGCTTTGCCTCGATTGTCCAGTATTCCTCCGGGGTGAATGCCTTGATTTCCTCTTCACGGTCTACAATCATCCGTACTGCGACCGACTGGACACGTCCGGCGGAGAGACCCTTGCGAACCTTTCTCCAAAGGAAGGGAGAGAGCTTGTAGCCGACGATTCGGTCAAGGATTCTTCTCGCCTGCTGGGCGTTTACCGTGTTCATATCTATACACCGGGGTGCGGCGATTCCTGCCTCAACACCGGTTTTTGTTATCTCGTTAAAAGTGATTCTGTTTTTGTCGTTCGGGTCGAAGCCTAAAATGGTGGCAAGGTGCCACGAGATTGCTTCTCCCTCACGGTCGGGGTCGGTTGCGAAATAGACGTGATCCGCCTTTTTGGCACGCTTTTTGATGTCGGAAATGACCTGCTCCTTGCCCTTGATGTCGACATAGGTCGGCTCGAAGCCATGCTCGATATCGACACCGAGCTTTGACTTAGGGAGGTCTCTTACATGACCGACGCAAGCGACTACATCGTAGCCGTTGCCGAGAGTCGACTTGACCGTGTGAATCTTTGATGGCGACTCTACTATAATTAAATCTGACATTGCTTGGTTGCCTTTCTTCTTTCAATCCGGATTGCTTTATATTGTGTATCGGTTTCCGGACAGCGAACGGATTATTCCATCCAGTTCGAGTTCTGTAAGCGCTGTTTCGAGGTCGACGGTGCCGTCTACGTTCTCGGCTATCTCATCAAAGAGAACTACTCCGTTTGCAAGGATATATTCAACTATCCTGCGTCTGCCGTCTGAAAGTCCCGACAAATCGGGCGCCGGTCTTGGCTCTATCGGTTGCTCAGCCGGTTCTTTGGGCTCCGGACGGGATTTCTTCTGTGGTTGCCTTGCCGGCATCGGGTCCTGATTTTTATTTTTGCCGAACAGTCCGCTTTCGCTTCTCTGGGAGAATATATCGGCGCTGTAGTTGAGTCTGTGTGCATAGACGCTGTAGTACTCGTTCAGAATGTCTCTTGAATCAAACACAGGGATTGCGCCATCACGAAGAAGTGAGATAACTCCCGAGTAGGAATCATCATACAAATTATGCGGAGGGACACAGAAAATGTCCTTGCCCTGAGACAGTGCAAAGTTGGCGGTACTGAGGGAACCACTCGAAGAGCCTGCTTGCAGGATGAGTGTTCCCAATCCGATTGCCGAGAGAATTCTGTTTCTCAGTCTGAAATTGAGAGAAGTCGTCCCCGAATGTGGGAGATACTCGCTGATGACGGCGCCGTGTGCGGAAACCGCCTTCTTCATGGCGCCCGAATTTTTCGGGTAGTCATAGAGAAGTCCGCACGGGAGAACCGTATAGACTTTTCCGCCACTCTTGATTGCTGAAACCAGCGACACGGAATCAAGTCCTGATGCACAGCCGCTGGCAATAGTGACGCCGGCGTTGGCAAGCTCGCCGATAAGCCTTGAAGAGATGGCTCTTGAATAGTCGTCCGGCTTTCTTGTGCCGACTGCCGTTATGATTACCGTCTCATCTACATGATCGAGTCTTCCCAAAGTAAATAACACCGACGGCGGATTGTAGATTTCTCTTAATCTGTCCGGGAAATCGGGGTCGTCATAGGAATAGACGGTTACCCTGTTCTTCTCACATTCCGAGATTAAGTCGTCGACTCTTGACATTGTGGCGAGCTCCATCGCCCTTTTGTCCTGCGGAAGGACGTTGGTGAAGTCGCCTTCGGAGACGTGCCTATAGGCATCTTCGACGGAATTATAGTGGGACAGAAAGTTCCACTTTCGTGAGTTTGCGGGTCCGTAAGCCAGCGTGAGCCAGAGCCAGTATTTTGTCGATTCCGTCATGGTGCGTTCTCCTTTTTAATTTATTTTGTCATTTCCCAGAGTACTATTCCTGCCGCTGTTGCGGCGTTCAGGGATTCAATACTTCCGTTCATTTTGATTGTGATTCGCTTGTTGCAGAGTGCGACGTCTTCTTCCGACAGACCGTTGCCCTCGTTTCCGATTACTGCGCAGGAGCTTCCGCAAAATACGGTTTCTCTGATGCTTTCGGCGTCCTTGTCTACCACCGTGGCATAGAGAACTACTCCACAGTCGTGAAGAATCTCCACAGCCTCCGGGAAGCTCAAATCGTCACGGAACGGAACACGGAAAATCGAGCCCATTGTTGAACGGATGGTTTTTGGATTATAGACGTCACAGCAGTTACAGAGGAATACTCCGTCAAGACCGACTGCGTCAGCAACCCTAAGGATTGTCCCGACGTTACCGGGGTCCTGAAGATTATCTAAAACCGCAAAGCGACTCCCTGTCTTTATTTTACTGACGCCGAGATTTTTGTCAAGTACCGGTGCCACAGAAAATATGCCCTGTGAGTTTTTTGTGTCCTCAATCATGCCTGCAACCTTATCTGAAATCAGGTAGATTCTTTCATTCGAGCTTTCTTTGAGGAGTTCAATGTCGTCAAAGTACTTTTCGAGAGCTTCATCGGTCATGAATATCCCTTGGAGCGGAACTCCCGACTTTGCGGCATCAAGTGTGAGTCTTGCGCCTTCGAGGACAAATTTCTGCTCGGATGTACGGTATTTCTTGTTATCCCGGAGCTTAATATATTCTTTTATGAGTGGGTTATCCCTGCTTGTTATGAACTTAAATTCCATTTTCGTCAAATTTTTCAGTATCCGTAGATTACCTTGCTAAAATCAAATATAACCACGCCCGCGTGGGAGCGTGGTTACATGTTATTAATCAGTTGAGAGCTGCCTTTGCCTTTTCAGTGATTGCAGTGAAGCCTGCAGGGTCATTGATGGCAATTTCGGAAAGCATCTTTCTGTTTATTGTGATGCCTGCCTTCTTCAAGCCGTTCATAAGCGTGGAATAGTTCATTCCGTTTGCCTTTGCGGCGGCAGAAATTCTTGCAATCCAGAGCTGTCTGAACTGACGCTTCTTCTGCTTTCTTCCGATATATGCATAGTTGCCACTCTTCATGACAGCCTGCTTAGCCATCTTGAAGTGTGTACTCTTTGAACCCCAGTAGCCCTTTGCAAGCTTCAAGGTGTGGTTTCTTCTCTTACGGGTCATCATTGCGCCCTTTACACGAGCCATAATCTTTTACCTCCCCTATTATTTGTATGGAATTGTCTTCTTGAGTGCCTCTACGTTTGCGCTTGAAGCGTAAGCGGTGCCTCTTGCAATTCTCTTAGCCTTATGGTCTTTCGATACGAGACGATGTCTCTTGTTTGCGTGCTGGAACTTTACCTTTCCGGTTCCTGTAAGGCTGAAGCGCTTTTTTGATCCGGAATGGGTCTTAATCTTATTCTTTGCCATTTTTGGATATCCTCCTTAATGAATTATTTACTTGGTTGCCTTTGGGGAAATCATCAGTGTGATGTTTCTTCCCTCGACCTTGCTGGGCTTATCGAATACGCCATACTCTGCAACCGCTTCCTTGAATTCGTCAAGAAGCTTGTCGCTCAGCTCCGAATGAAGCGGGACTCCCTTGCGGAACTGGAGCCGGATGGAGACCTTAACCTTGTCTCCGCCTTTAAGGAACTTAATCGCCTGATTGACTTTAGTGTTGAAATCATTAGAGTCAATCTTGGAGGTCATTCTGACTTCCTTGATGTCAACGATTTTCTGATTCTTTCTGGCTTCCTTTTCACGCTTGGACTGCTCGAAGCAGTACTTGCCGTAATCCATGATTTTGCATACCGGCGGATTCGCCGTGGGCGCAATCTTAACAAGATCAAGCTCCTTTTCGGATGCAATCTTCTGTGCTTCCTTTGAGGAGATAATCCCGAGCTGTGTGCCGTCCGAGTCGATGACTCTTATCTTTGGGTCACGGATTTCTTCATTGATTTGATGAGCTATGTTGGCTATGGCGCAACACCTCCAAAAAATAATTTTCTCTATGGGGCTGAAACCCAACAAAAAAGCGCAAACTCACAGTTTACGCCCACAAAATCACTCACGGTCAAGACACAATGCCTTTACCGAAAACAGACCTTATTGACCTCTTCACGTCAGCTGGAGGTGAGAACGCAAACCGTTGCTACTTTCTTTACGGTTGACATTATATACCGTGAGTGTGGATTTGTCAAGCACTTTTTTGAAAAAATTTCAGATTACGATTTCTAAGCCTTCGGCGAGCCGGAGTGAATAGATATAGCAGGATTTCACAGGCTTGTCTAAAAGCACGTCGAATGCCGCTTTATAGAGGGACAACTGCATTGAGTATCTGTTTGCTAGCTCTTCGATAGTCTGAACCTTGTCGGTCTTATAGTCGACGATTACGTAGCCGTCCGGTTCCTCGAAAATGCAGTCGGCGATTCCCTGCATCATGCCGTCCGTGCCGCCGTATGCTGAGGTGATGTCGTAACTGGCTTCGATGTCGGTGAATTTTACGATAAAGCTTCGCTCACGGCTGACATTCGGGCTTTTGCTCATCCGTCGGTAGATGTCGCTTCCAAAGAATTTTGAAAGTGATTCTCTGTCAAGGGATTTAGCTTCGTGCTCGCTGAAGATTCCCGAGTCGGTGAGGCGGCGGATTTCCGTCTCGACGTCTTTTGCGGCAAGGGAATAGTCTGCGCACTGCATGAAACGATGCATGAGTGTTCCCTTCTGTGCGGCTGTGAGCTCCGTTACCGTTTCTTTCAGTTTCGGAACCTTCGGGAAGAAGTTGACAGGGTCGTCGGAAGCGAGCTCGGAAACGGTGACTTTCGCCTCGGTTGAGGTGAGAACAGGGTCGTTCCTGAACTTGAAAGATTGAAGAATTTTAGATTTCAAATCCTCGTCCGGCTTAACTTCACTAATAATACTTTTAGCATCGTCAAGCTGGCTTACTTCCAATGGCATTTCCTCGGAAATATCGGGGACGCGGGATGTGTCGGCGTAAGCGTCGTCCGGCAGGGCTTCACGAAGAAGCTTGAAGCCCGGGTGCTTGCACATAGCCATAGTAACCCAGTCCTGCATACACTGCGCCCGGCTGGAAAGTGAGGACGGAATTTTCGAGCCCGCAATCTCATATGAGAAGCCTACTGCACGCTCGGCGGTCTTCTCGTCGATGTCGTAGACGATGAAAAGCTGTTCTTTTGCACGTGTCATTGCGACATAGAGAAGGCGGAGCTCCTCCGATAGCATCTCAGAGAGATTTTTAGACTCGACGTACTCGGAGAAGATTGTCTTGCGCTTGGTGAGGCTTCCGTAGTCAAGGAAGCTCATACCGACGCCGGCGTCGGTGTTTAAGATGAGTCTGCCGTAGAGGTCCTTTTTATTGAACTTCTTTGAAAGGCGGCAGATGAAGACAAACGGGTATTCAAGACCCTTTGATTTGTGGATGGTCTTGAAGCTGACGGCATCCTGAGATTCCGTAACGGTGACAGCTTCGTTGAAGTCGCCGCCATTCTGGGAGATATAATCTATGTATCGCAAAAATCCGTTCAAGCCGTCCTTTGAGGACTCCTCATAGCTTCTGGCATATTCAAGCATAAGATACAGGTTTGCGGTCTTCTTGTCGCCATCCTCATATGATGCGGCAAGGCTGATTAAGTCGGTGATGTCGTAGATTTTCTTTATAAGACGTGTCAAGGTCATGCTCGACGAATAAAGGCGAAGCTTTTTTATGAGAGCTACCGCTTGCGAACATTTTGCCTGTAAAACCGGGTCGGAGCTGTCCTCCGAGATGTCCAGCATGTTACGGTAAAGGCGGTGCTTCTTGTCAAAAAGCTTGACACGTGCGAGCTCGTCGTCAGTGAAGCCCATTATCGGGGAAAGCATAATGCTTGACATCGGGATATCCCGCATGGGGCTGACGGTGATTGACAACAGATTTATAAGAAGTGAGATTTCACGGGAGCCCAAGTACCCTGAGACGCTTGTCGATGCGATTTTCAAGCCTTCCGCTTCAAAGCACTCTACCGCAAGCTCGCCGTCGGGGTTGTTTCTTGAAAGCACACAGAAGTCACCTGCACGGCAGGGACGCCTGACTCCCCCGTCGGTTACGGTTACGCCGTCGTTAATCATCTTGCGGATTCGACGGGCAATTGCGGTATATTCGAGCTCTTCGGTTTCTGCGGAGTTTTTGCCCTCGCAGTCGACTTCTATGATGGTGCAGGGCTGGTCTACGCCTTCGTACTGAGCTCCGCAGACGAGCTCTTCCTCCTTCGTATATTCGACCTCACCCAAATCGGTGGTCATCAGAGAAGAGAAGATATAGTTCGAGAAGTCGAGAACGGCGTTACGACTCCGGAAGTTTTTGGATAGTATTATTTCACGAACCGGGCTGTCGGGGGATTTTCCCTGAAGTCGGGTGTTCATAAAAATCATCGGGTTTGCCTGGCGGAAGCGGTAAATAGCCTGCTTGACATCGCCGACGGCAAAGACATTTGAGCCGATTTCGCCCAAGTTGTTGGTGTCGGAAATCGATTTGAAGATGACTTCCTGAAGGTTGTTGACATCCTGAAACTCGTCGATGAGGATAAGGCTGTACATGCCGCTGTTTCTGATTTCTTCGGAGAGTTTGGTTCTGTGGATTTTGCCGTCCGGGTCACATTCTGCAAGAAGCCGGACGGTGATTAGCTCCGTATCTGCGAAGTCGACGGCGTTTTTTTCAACTTTTAGGCGCATAACCTCATCCCAGAGCTCGTTTGTGAGCTTCATAAGCGATGAGAAGCAGTCAGCGGAAAGCTCGGCGTCCTTTTCGGCGTCAGCGACTGTGCAGAAATAGATTCCCGAGATTTCGGCGGCTACCTCTTTGAGACGATTATAGCAATCCTTTGCGGACTCATAGAGCTCGTCCTCGGCGGCTGTGGACTTGGCTTTTTCGGCTTTGGACTGGCGTGCGGATTGCAAGCCCTTCCACGAAATGTCCGAAAGAATTTCCCGGCACTCGTCCCAGTCGTGATTTTTGGGAATGTCGCAGAGCGATTCAGCTTGGTCACAGGAGGCTATGAAAATGTCCTGAGCGGATTTGTGGTATTCTAAGCTCTCTGCTAAATTGCGAAGACGAAGGCTGACGGTTCTTAAATTTTTGCAGAGATTTACAGCGTCGGCGGTTCTGCCATTGATAACGCTTTCAAGTGCAGTTCCATCCTTGAATGAAGTCAGGATTTTGTCTGCCCAGACGTCTTTGAACGGGAGTGTCCGCAGAAAGTCGTAGAGCTTTAAAATCATCGCTCGGAGTGTCGAGTCGTTTTCCTTGCAGAAAAGCGAGATAAGGCGCTCGGTTTCTTCGGGGCGGTCACGGTAAGCATTTTCTAAAACAGCTGTCAGGGCACGTTCAGCCAGCATCCCCGACTCATTTTCTTCCATTATCCTAACACCGCTCTGGAAGTCGGTTTCTTCGAGGCGATTGCGCACCATATCAAAACAAAACGAGTTGATGGTGCAGATGTCGGCGAGTTTGAGAAGCGACTGCTGTTTCTGAATCCATGAGTTGTCGGGTTCTTCAGTCGCTTTCTTTTCGAGAGCGTCGGAAAGCTTTTCACGCATCTGGGAGGCGGCGTCGTTCGTAAATGTAACCGCAAGAAGCTTATCTGCTGGGATTCGCTTTTCTTCATCACAAAGAAGGCGGATGGTGCGCTCGACAAGTACAGCTGTCTTGCCAGATCCTGCCGCCGCAGAGACAATTATTGGCTCGTCTATTGCGTTTATCGCTTCAAGCTGTTCGTCAGTCCAGTTCGGCATCTTGCTCACCTCCGTAGTTTATCGCTTTTTTGAGTGCTTCGCCGTCTTCAGCGGTCACAGGTTTATAGATATATCCCGCACGTGCGCAGACCGACTGGTAGCCGCAGTTCGAGCACCTGACATGGATGGCGTCAGTTCCTGCCGGGACTGCGTCAATCTTGCCATTTAGCAGGTCGTTTCCGAACTGCACGGTTTTGTTTTTGGCGAAATCTCTGAGGAGTTTAAAGCTCTCCTCCGAAATAACGCTTGACTGCTTGGTGTAGCTTCCGTCACGCTTCTTTTTGACGGGGACGTATTTCCCGGAAATATTTTCGTCCATTGCGGAAACCGCCTCATCGTTCTCTAAGATAAGTCCCGAGCGTTTGAGCTGTTCGGCACGGCGTTTGAGTCTCTCCTCGGCGCTGTCTGAAAGCGGAGAATAGTCGTCCTCGCACTCTAAGAATCCAGCTTTCATATAGAAGATTCCGGCGGGAGTGCAGTCACGGAAGCTCTCATCCGTGCCCTCAGTCAGTGCGACCATATAGAGAAGAAGCTGAAGGTTGAGTCCGTTGTAGATGTCCTCGAATCTGAACGCCTTACTGCCGGTTTTGTAGTCGACGACACGGATATACTTCTTTCCGTCCTCCGACTCGTAAACGTCGATTCGGTCAACTATGCCACGGATGTTGATTTTCAGATTCTGATTTATGGGTATTGAGAGAACGCTCTCGCCGTTTTCACGGGAAAGGTCATACTCGAAGCGTACAGGTCGGAACCTTGACACTTGGTACTCTTCCCGGATGTTGAAGAGAATTTCACAGCAGGCGGAAGCAAGGCGGTCATAGTCGGCTTTGAACTTATAATTCTTGCCGAAATCGCCGCCTAAGTTCTCTTTTTCATAGACGACTAGAAGCTCATCGACTGCGGATTTGATTTCGTCATCGGATGCCGTATCGAAGGCGTCGCCGAAGCGTTCCAGAATATTCTCGAAGACGAAGTGCATAACCGAGCCACGGTTGGCTGGGTTCACGGTCATTGGCTCAACCGGCTCGATTCCCAAGCCATAGCGGATGAAATAGCTGAACGGGCAGTGATTATATGTATCAATGCGGCTGGCAGTGACGTTGATGTCGTGCGAAGCGAAGACCGACTTTGCAACTGTCGGCGAAAGGCTGTGCCGCTGGGCGTTTCTGGAATTTTCGAGACGACTGAGTCGTTCTCTGAATTCGGGGAGAGATTTAAGAGAATCTCCGACAGCCGCAAGCTCCTTTTCGTCACCATTATCGCCGACGCAGAAGCGATAGAACGCCGCTTCTGGTGCAGAACAGTAGAATGAAGGTGGCAAGCTGTCAGCCTTTACAGGCTCGATTCCGAGGCGTTTGATGGCTCGGGTTACAGTAATAGACGGACGGAGATGTCTTCCGGTGGTATCGGAGACGGTGTAGGAAATTATCTGAAGCTCACTCGGGCAGGTTAAAACTGAGAAGCAGTCAAATCTGCCGCCGGAAAGACGGCGGTCGTCGCTAATCTCGAAATTGAGCCCTTCACGCATAAGAAGCTCGACGTCACGTCCGCTAAAAATGCCGGTTTTCTTCGAGTCGTTCGGGAAAATGCCGTCGTTTGCGCCCATTGTGAATGCTACTTTAGGAGAAGTGATAACTGAACGTGATAAGTCCGAAATTACCACGCAGGAGAGCTTTTGCGGAGGATTTGAGATTCCGCTGTCGGAAAGGGAAAGCTTCAGTAGCTCGCCGAATTCCTTTAGTGTGAGCTTGTCGTCGCCGATGGTGTTGTAGACTGCGACGACAGAGCTCATAAGTGCGTTCCAGAGCTGTTTGAACTGCCTAGCGGCTTCGAGCTTTTCGTCCTCGTCGTAGTAGCTGTCGACAATGTCCCGGGCACGCCTTGTAATCCGACTTTCTTCGAGACAATCGCTGAAGGCTGTTGCCACCGTTCTTGCGTCAGCAGATTTGCAAGCGTCGTGAAGCTTCCGAAGCGGCTCGATTATTCTCTGTCTGAGGGAATTGAGTGCCTTAAGCTCACTCACTTCACCGACGGTGAAGTCCGAAAGCCACATCTCGCCGTCGACGTTCCAGCGGACGGTGTAGTCCTCAATAAGGGAGGTTTCGAGCTCGTCGAACTCGGAAAAAGGCGAACGGACATACTTCATTATCCTGTCGGTATCCGGCTTTCTTGTAGATGCGGCATCGATAAGTGCAAAGGCGAAAAGCATTACAGACATATCCGAAGCCTTGTGCTTCAGGTCTAAAAAGTACGGGATGTCGTATTTCTCAAAAGACGCTTCGACTGCGTCTTCATAGGTCGAAATGTCGCTTGCGATTACCGAAATGTCGTTATATGTATATTTGCCGCTAGATACGAGCTCCCGTATGCTTGCGGCGACGAAATCCGCTTCGTCGTAGATTGAGCGGCAGGAGTAGATTCTGACACTACCGTCTGGGTCGGAGAAAGTTCGATTTTTGCCGGCAATGCAGTCTGCAAGGTCTGTAATGCCCTTCTGCTTTACAGGCATACTTGTGCAGGCGGCATAGCGATAAGTTCTGTTAATGCTCTTTGAAAGGCTTATAAGGCTGTCCTCGGTCTCAAAAGACTGGGAGTAGACGGAAGTCGGAGTGCGCTTCTCCCCGACGGGAAGTGTCACCGAAACGCTGACTTCGGTTGAGTCACGAACCATCGAGCGAATCATCGAAAGTTCGTCCTGGGAGAAGTTATTGAACCGGTCGATATAGATGTATTTGTCTTTGAACGTCTCCGAAATATCTGCCGAAACGGCTCCGGCGGAGATTACGGAGCTTTCGTCACGGAGTCCACGCTCAGCGAGCTTGTTCAGATATTCCTCATAGATAACTGCGATGTCAAAAAGTTTGTCGCCGGCGGTGCCTTCTATTCTTTCGGATCCCTGATAGAGCTGTTCGACGGTGGTTTCTGAACGGATGAGAGATTCGATAACCGTGCCGATTTCGGCGATGAAGGCTGGTTTGTCAAGGAAACGGGTAAGAGCTTTGAGAATTTTTTTGCGGCGGACTTCTTTAAGAGTGAGATAGATTATCGGGATTTTCTCTTCGTTTCGCATGAGTGAGCCACCGTTTTGCGGGGTTCTCGACAATATCTCGTCCGAAAGTCTGCGGAAGCTCTTGACTTCTACTTTGTTGAAGGCTTTGGCGCCAAGCTCGTTATAGAGCTTCTTGTCGAACTCGAAGGAGAATTGGTCGGGGATGACGCACAGGACGTCCTTGCCGTCCTCTAGCGACGACTTGATTTCTCTTGCGTACATCTCAATTTTTTCGTCGGGGTATCCTCCGGTTACTATTCTTAACATTGAGCTCGGCTCCTTTCATAATGATTATATTTTACAGCAGATAGTGAAGAAAGTCAATGCAGTTTGCTTCGCAAACTGTGCGCTCGCTTCGCTCGCGCACCCCTCAGTCAGCCTTACGGCTGACAGCTCCCCTTGTCAGGGGAGCCATTTTAGTTCTCTGTAAGAGTTCTGCTATTGATAAATATGCTTCTGACTTTCTGCCAGAGTTCATAGCAGAAGAGTTTGTACTGGACTTTTTCGGGGTGCTGGATGATTACCAGGTCGGAGTCTTCTAAAGTCTCATCAATCGAGATTGCTCCTGAGACGCAGAGGGACGGATAGAGGACGCACCACCAGTTTTTGCCGGCTCCGTCTCCTATCAGAACACAAAGGGCGTCGTAGTAGCCTTCGGGGAGGGTGAAATCGTCGTATTCCCGCCTGTCGACTAAAACGGTCTCGTAGGAGACTGTGACTGGCTGGTCGGTTATTCCTTCGGCGACGGAGGTGATTTCGGATATGTGAGTGGTTATCAGGTCGACGGCTTCGGATTTGGAGTCGCAACCTGATGTCAGGTCGCTGACATAACCCAAAACGGCGTCACGGACTTCGAGCTTCTCAGCCTGGTCTTCCTCGCTATTAGAATTTGCGACAACGTGGAGACGAATCAGCTTTGAGGTGGTGTTACCTACTTCAACGGCGCCGGTTACTCCTCGGGTTATCAGACTTAGTATCAGTGCTAAAAGTATGCTTATAGTGATTTTTTGCATGTTATCCCGCCTTTCGGGATGATTATTGGCAGGAATTGGAATTATTATTCACGAAAAAGACCTGCCGGTCAGCAGGTCAGAAAAACACAGTTTACTTTCAGTAAACTGAAACTTTTTCAAAGCCGTTGCGGAGTTTGTCCTGGATGGAGAAGACACGATATGTTCCCCGGGCGACACAGCCGAGTGGGTCTTCGGCTATCCGGCACTTGACTCCCGTTTCCCGGGTTATGTAGAGGTCCAAACCTTTGATAAGGGCTCCCCCGCCGGTCAGGATGATTCCCGACTCTATTATGTCTCCGGCGAGTTCGGGCGGGGTTTTCTCAAATACCGACATTATTGCAGAGATTATCGTGTCGATGTTCTCCTGAATCGCAGTTGTCAGGTCAAGCTCGCTGACTTTTACCGATGCCGGGAGTCCGTTTATAAGGCTTCTGCCGGTGACGGTGGCTGAAGGCTCATCCGAAGACCAGAAGACGTTTGCTGTGCTGATTTTCAGCTCCTCGGCGGCTTTTTCACCTATAAGAAGGCGATATTTGTCGGCAATGTATTTAGCGATTGATTTATCCAATACGTTTCCGGCACATTTCACTGAAGCGGAGGCTACTACTCCTCCAAGAGAAGTCACGGCTATATCGGTGGTGCCGCCTCCGATATCCACTACCATCTGCCCATATGGCTTCAGGATATCGGCGCCTGCTCCAAGAAGCGCCGCAACCGGTTCTTCGATGAGATAGACGGTTCGGGCACCGGCTGAGACCGCGCTTTCGACGACCGCCTTACGCTCGACGGTCGTTATTCCGGACGGAACGCACATTACGATTCTGGGATTGATGAGGCGATGCCCGATGACTTTTAAGATGCAGAGGCGGATTAGCTCCTGCGCCATGTCGTTATTCGAGATTACACCGTCTTTAAGAGGACGGATTACGGCGATATGCGGAGGATTACGCCCAATCATTTTGTAGGCTTCTTCACCAAAAGCGACTACTTCCTCTGTATTTCGATTGAAGGCGATTACCGTCGGTTCATTGAGGACTGCCCTGCCGCCGGTCATGATTATTATGTTTGCCGTTCCTAAGTCGATTCCCAAATCAAGCCTTGACACCGGGGCACCTCCTTTTTCTTAATCTGCTAACTGTGCCAGTACTGCACAGTAGACCTTTTCGGCTCCACGACTTTTCAGGACTTTTGCACACTCGTTTAGAGTGCTTCCGCTGGTGATTATGTCGTCGCAGAGAAGAACCGTTTTGCCGGTTATATCTGTTTTGTTTATTCCGGGTTTGTACACCTTCGATGCAAGAATCTGACGTTGTTCAAGCGACTGCTCGTGCTGAGCCTTGCGGGTGTGCTTCTTTCTGATGAGATTCTTAACAACCGGGATTCCGAGCTCTTTTGAAAGAAGCCGGGCGATTATCTCCGCCTGATTGTAGCCGTATTTATTCTTTCGGATTCTCGACATCGGGACATATGTAATCATATCGCACTGGGAGACGACGCCTGCCCGATACAGGTTGTCCCGAAGCTCCGGGACAAGATACTTTGCGGCGTTCTCGCCGTAGTGGTATTTGAGCCGTAAAACTCCGTCACGGATTGTCCCGTCGTAGCTTCCTGCCGCCGAGCAACCGGAAAAGACGACTTCACCGACGCTGAGATAAAGCGGAAACTGGGTTTTCGAGCGCTCGATTTCACGCTCCACTCTTCCTGCGCATCTTGCACAGACGAGCTTGTCGTGCTCAATAACTGCTCCGCAGAAGCCACATCGATTCGGATAAACGACACTTAAGAGCCTGCTGGCTGGTTTATTCATCCTCTGAAGCCTCTTCCTTGTCGCCCTTGTAGCTGTCTTTACGGAGCATGTCTTCAAGACAGGTATATCTGTTCATTCTTCTATTGTTATTTATCATAAATTCAAGCCTCTTTGCTGAGCCGACTATTACAAGGAGCTTTTTTGCTCTCGTGACAGCCGTGTAGAGAAGATTTCGGAAATAGAGCCGGTCATATCCGCCCAAAATCGGGATTATTACGGCGTCGAACTCACAGCCCTGGCTCTTATGCACCGTTGCGGCGTATGATAGTTCGAGATTGCCGAGATTTTTCGTGTCATACTTGCAGACTCTGCCGTCGAAATCGATTTCCATGACGCCCAAAATGCCGTTCAGCTTTGTTATTACGCCGATGTCGCCGTTGAAAATGCCGGAGCCTTCCTCCTTGCCCTTTTTCCACTCCAAATCGTAGTCGTTTTTAACCTGCATAACCTTGTCGCCGAGGCGGAAGGTATATAACGGAGTTTTGATTTCCGACTTTTCATATGATGGGGGATTCAGTTCACGCTGAAGGAGCTTGTTGAGCTCTACTGTTCCTAAAGGTCCTTTTCTTGTGGGAGTCAAGACCTGGATATCGTCTATCGGCGAGAAACCATAAGTTTTCGGAAGGCGGTTCAGGCACAAGTCGACTGTCAACTCGGCGCAGGACTCGAAGTCAAGGCGTTGCATGAAGAAGAAGTCGCTGTTGTTGCGGCTTAAATCGGGCATTTCGCCACGGACTATTTTATGGGCATTGGTGACAATTGCGCTTTCGCTTGCCTGACGGAAAATCTCGGTCAATGCGATTACCGGGACGGTGCCACTCTTGATTATGTCGTGAAGTAAGTTTCCTGCTCCCACGCTCGGAAGCTGGTCGCTGTCGCCGACCATTATCAGTTTGCAATTGATTTTGGTAGCTCTCAAAAGCGACTCGAAGAGAAGGACATCGACCATCGACATTTCATCGACAACCAATGCGTCGCAGTCGAGAAGGTTCTCCTCGTCGTGCTCAAACCTGAACTGGTCGTCCACCGACGGGATTACTCCCAAAAGGCGGTGGATAGTCTTTGCGTCCCTGCCGGTTAGTTCAGAAGCACGCTTTGCGGCTCTGCCTGTCGGGGCGCAGATATAGACCTCCTGTCCCTGCTGTTCGAGAAGCGAAATTATTGCGTTAAGAGTTGTCGTCTTGCCGGTTCCGGGTCCGCCTGTTAAAATCATGAAGCCTTTTGAAAGTGCTGTGTTGATTGCAAGGCGCTGTTTTTCTTCGTATGTAATATTGAATTCCTCTTCAGCTAGGTCTATTACCTCATCATAGTTGATTCCGGTGTCGAATGCAAGGGAATTCATGATGGATAGACGCCTGGAGATATAGTCCTCAGCGGTGAAGTACTCTTTAAGCATGACGTACTGCTTGCCGTTTTTTATGTATATGTAGAGATATTCGTCTTCTGCCTCGGAGGCGATTGTCTTGTTTATGAGTTCCTTGTCGCAGTTTAAGAAGCTCGATGCGGTTTCTATCAGCTTGTCCTTTGGAAGGCAGGTGTGCCCGGACTGGGCGTTTTCGTTTAAGATATACTTGATTCCGGCGGAAAGCCGGAGATAGTTGTCGGGAGCTATTCCCTTGTCACGGGCAATTTCTTCGGCAGTCATAAACGGGAGCTCGACACTGTTTCCGCAAAGAATATACGGATTATGCTCAATAAGGGAGATTGTCTTGTCGCCGTAGCGCTTCCAGGCTTTGACGCCGTAGATGGTCGGAGTCCCGAGCTTCGAGAAATAGCCGATTACGTTGCGGAAACCGATAACTTTCAAAAACTCTTCCGAATACTTTTTCGCCTTCGCTTCGGTTACGCCATTTACTTCAGTTAAGCGCTCGGGGTGGTTCTCTAAAATATCTAGGGTCTCTTCTCCGAATTTCTTGACCAAAGCTTTTGCGGTGACCGGTCCTATGCCCTTTACAACGCCGCTGGCAAGATAACGCTGAATCTGGGAGACTTCGACAGGAAGAGACCTGACACAGCTTGCCGCCTTGAACTGGTGACCGAACTTCGGATGCTCGGAGAAGGTGCCGGTGAGTTCCAGCTCTTCTCCTTCATCCACGTTTCCTAGGTCGCCGACGACTGTCAGGAGCTCGTCGCCCAAATCGAGGGTTATGACGGCAAAGCCGTTATCGTCGTTGCGGTATGTTACGCTGTCGACGGTTCCGGAAATTTTCACTTCTTCAGTCTTCGCCATGTTGTCACTTCCCTATTCGATATCAAATGCGTTTCCCATCTTTTTCTGCAAGCTTTCGAGCCACTTGCGGCTTTCTTCCGTCCTGACTGAGTCCACGACTATGAGCCGAGCCTTGCAGTCCCGGACGGCTTTCGACTCCTTCATCCGGCAAACCAGCCACTCGAAACACTCGCAGTCCGATTCGTAGTATATTCTTATCTCAGCCTGCGGTCTTAATTCTGTCTCTTTGCGGCAATAGTGCTCGTTTATAAGCTCCACCGCCAGAAATACTGCCAATACAAACAGTAGTCCTATTGCCAGTTTTATAAGTACCATCCTGACTCCTCCTGATAGCTTTTCTACTGCTATAGTATTCGGATTTGTCAGAAGGCGTTACTGAAATTATACTACTTTGCGTCCGGGTTTGCAATCACTTTTTGTTTGCGTCGACTTCGTCTCTGGCAAGAAGTATATTCTCTTCGGAACGATTATACACTCTGCCGTTTTCGGCGGTGTAGTTATCAACTATCGTGTTTTCCTTGAACACGGGGATTACCTCGCCTTTTGGTTTATAGATTCTTATTTTCTCGCCTTTTTTGATTTTCTTCATGATATAGCCTCCATTTCTTATGCTATTTTGCCCGAAACGGACAGAAAAATTCTATTTGTGGATTGTACTTTCCCCGAAAATGATATATAATGGTTGTACGAATTTCTATCAAGGGTGATGATACCACTATGAATAAACCAAAACTTTTAGCTCAGTCGGCACTCTATCTTATCGTGTGCGAGCTTGCCGCATTTGTAATCGTTATGTTCTTCCCGTTGGCGTATCAGAATATCGGAGTCGGAATGAGTGTTGTATTCGGAATATGCTCAACCGGTGCGTGCGTATGCCTCTATGGGGATTTCGCATGGAAAGCCGGAAAAAAAGCCGGAGTCAAGGACGCAAGACTTGATGGAGTCGACAACTCCTACTTCGGATTTATGATGGGACTTGTTCCGACCGGAATCAACTACATCTTTGTGATACTCGTTTATCTCTCGAAGTTCAGAGTTGTTTCGTATGACTTCTATCCTTTGTACAAGACACTGACATTCTACTTCATGCCGTGGACATACCTGTTTGCTCCTAATTCGATGGTCGACGGGGTTAGTACCACTATGGCGGCTGTGGATTTGCCGTGGTATGGGCTTCTCATTATAACGATTCTGCCGCTTGTTTTCCTCGTTACCTGTTATATTTCGTTCTATATCGGATACAAGAACTACGATATGAGGGCGAAGGTTGTTTACGGGAAATAAAGCATAAAACATAAGACAACCTCATAAGTTTGTACAAAACAAGTTTACTTTCGGAGGTTTTCTTATGTTGAAGAAGCTTTGGACTAACCGGGTTGGTGCGCTTATAGTGATGCTATGCGCATTCTTACTGGTTTTTGGATTTGTGAATACGGCTGACGAGCCGATTGCGGTTATCCCCGTGGACGCGGAGACGGACAGCGTTTATCCAACCATAATCTTAGACGCCGGTCACGGCGGAATCGATAGCGGATGTGTCAGCATAAACGGCGTCGAGGAAAAAGATATTAACCTCAGTATTATGCTGAAGCTTCAGGGAATGCTTGAAGCGGTGGGATTTGATACTATAGTCACGAGATCTACCGATACTTCCATTCACGACCCGGGAGTTACAGGACTCGGAAATCAGAAGAAGTCGGACATGGAAAACCGGCTTGCGATTGTGAATTCCGTCGACAATGCGATTTTCGTCTCGATTCATCAGAACACCTATACCGATTCGAGATACTCGGGTGCTCAGATGTTTTACACCGCCGAAAGCTTGGAAAGTGCGAAGCTGGCGGGGATTCTCCAAAACAGTTTCGTGAAATATCTTCAACCGGACAACGAACGTGAGACAAAGCCGGTCGGAAGCGAAATTTACTTACTCCATTTTGCTGAGTGCCCTGCTGTGATGGCGGAATGTGGGTTCCTCTCAAATCAGGAGGAAGCGGATAAACTGGAAACGGAAGAATACCAGAGTGAAGTTGCATTTACGCTCTTCTCGGGTATTTTAGAATACATCTTCTCGGACTATGGAGTCTGAGAACTGAAAGGAATGTACGAAATGGCAAAGGCGAGCTCAGCTTATGTCTGCCGCGAATGTGGTGCGACTACTCCGAAATGGAACGGAAAATGCCCGAACTGCGGGGCTTGGAACTCACTTGAAGAGGTGGCGCTCCAGCCTGCTGTAAAGGCATCAAGCTTTTCAGGCAAGAATTCCGGCGGAGTGGACTTAGCCGACAAGATTGTGAACCTTTCTGACCCCATCGACAAGGAAAACGAGACGAGATACCACACCGGCATTTCCGAGCTCGACAGAGTATTGGGAGGCGGGCTTGTCAAGGGCTCGGTAGTCCTTATCGGGGGAGAACCGGGAATCGGAAAGTCAACTTTGCTTTTGCAGATTTGCGAATACATGGGACGAGACAAAGAGATTTTGTACGTCTCTGGAGAAGAGTCGGTAAGGCAAATTAAGCTGAGAGCTTCGAGGCTTGGAGTTACTACTGAGAATCTCTATCTTCTGGCGGAGTCAGATGCACGCTCCATCTGCGAGACTATTTCAAAAAACAAGCCGGATATCGTTATCATAGACTCAATTCAGACGATGTCGATTAATGATTTGAACTCGTCGGCTGGGTCAATAACACAGGTCAGGGAGTGCACGTCGCTATTCATGAGGACGGCGAAAAATGAGGAGATTCCCTTCTTCATCGTCGGGCACGTCAACAAGGACGGTGCGATTGCCGGTCCTAAGGTCATGGAGCACATTGTCGATGCGGTTCTCTATTTTGAGGGAGAACGGACGTTGTCATACAGAATTCTCAGGGCGGCTAAAAACAGATTCGGCTCTACGAACGAAATCGGCATGTTCGACATGCAGAATTCGGGGCTCGTCGAGGTCAAGAATCCTTCGCAGATGCTTCTTGAAGGGCGACCGACCGGAGTTTCCGGATGCTGTGTTGCATGCGTTATGGAGGGTTCACGTCCCATACTCGCTGAGGTTCAGGCTCTTGTCACGAAATCGGGGCTACAGGTTCCGAGGCGGTCAGCATCTGGATTTGATTATAACCGTGTGTGGCTGATTACGGCTGTGCTTGAAAAACGGGTCGGGTTCTATTTCGGAAACCTCGATATCTACGTCAACATTGTTGGTGGGCTCAGGATTAACGAGCCTGCGGCGGATTTGCCGGTAGCATTGGCACTCTATTCTTCGCTCAAAGACAAGCCCATCGGGGACGACGTTATCGCATTCGGTGAAATTGGGCTGGGCGGTGAGCTTAGAAGCGTGTCGCATTTGGAGCAGAGAATCAAAGAAGCCGAAAGGCTCGGGTTCGAGAAATGCATTGTCCCGAGAAGCGGAATGTCTGCGATTCAGTCGGGACACAAGATTCAGATTGTCCCCGTTTCAAACCTTCGGCAGGCATTTAATGCGGCTTTGGACTAAAAAAATTATGCAGAGACGGTGAGGCTTCTTCTGAAAAGAGCCTTGCCGTCTTTTATTTCGCACATGAGCTCTCCTCTTCTGCCGATTGACAGTTCATAGGCAAGAGGGTTTTCGATTTCTGAAGCTATCACTCGCTTAATCTCACGAGCCCCGAATTCGGATGTGTTCGACTTCGAGAGAATGTAGTCCTCGATTCCGTCTGAATAGCAAAGACGGACACCGGCGGTTGCGGCACGCTTTGAAAGCTGTGAAAGCAGTTGCCTTGTCAGTTCACGACAGGATTCTCCCGACAGGCGATTGAAATTGCAGATAGCGTCAATCCGGTTCAATAGCTCGCTTGAAAACTGCCTTGATAAAGTACTTCTGTCAGAACTTTCGGCAGAAATAAAGCCGCAGGATGTGGATTTTGAACTGACGATGTTGGTTGTCATGATGACGACGGTGTTTCTGAATGAGACATGTCTGCCCTGCGAATCGGTGAGAAAGCCGTTGTCGCAGATTTGAAGCAATATTGAGATTACGTCCCTATCCGCTTTTTCGAGCTCATCGAAGAGGACGACGCTGTAGGGCGACTTTCTCACACGCTCGGTGAGCTCGCCGCCGTTTTCGCTTCCAATATAGCCGGGAGGCGAACCGATAAGGCGGGAAAGTGAGTACTTCTCAGAAAATTCGGACATATCGAAACGGATGAGCTTGTCGTCACTGCCGAAAATCGCTTCTGAGACCGCTTTGGCAAGAGAAGTCTTGCCGACACCGGTGGGTCCCGAGAATAGTAAAGTCGCAATCGGGCGGTTTTCGTCACGGAGTCCGGAGCCGGAACGGCGAATGGCATTTATGACATCCGAAATCGCTTCATCCTGACCGATTACGCGGGACTTCAAGGTGGTTTCGATTTGTGGAATATTCCGGATAAGCTCGTGCTCATCGGGGACGGAGGTCTGTAAAGCTATGCAACTTGCGATATCCTCTCCTGTGACGGTTGGAGTTATTACTCGACTGGTGAGTTCGCTGAGATACCGCTCTGTGAGTCCCTCTGCGGTCAAACTGCCTGCAAGTTTACTTATGCTTTGCCGCTTCGTAAAGCTTTTCAGCTTGACGGAAGAACAGGTCTCGTCTAAGATATCGATTGCCTTGTCGGGGAGGTATCTGTCGGGAATAGAACGGTTCGAGAGCTCGACAGCCTTTCTTATCGCTTCGTCGGTGATTCTGACATGGTGGTGGGATTCGTATTTCGGCTTCAGACGTGTCAGCATGGTGATTGCAGTCGCTTCGTCCGGCTCGTTTATTCGGACGATTGAGAAGCGGCGATCGAGGGCTTTGTCTTTTTCGATGGTTTTTTGGTACTCATCATAAGTGGTTGCTCCGATTACACGGATTTCGCCACGGGCTAGCATCGGCTTTAAGATGTTTGCGGCGTCGATTGCTCCCTCCGCCGCACCGGCTCCAATCAACATGTGGATTTCGTCGATGAAGAGAATTATTCCGTCGATGGTTGCGGCTTCGTCGATGCAGTATTTGAGGCGTTCCTCGAAGTCGCCACGATATTTGGCACCGGCTAGCAGTTGCGTAAGGCTGAGGGAATATATCCGTGTGCCCACAAGCTGTTCGGGGACGTTTCCTTCGGCGATTTTGCCTGCCAAAGCTTCGACAACGGCGGTCTTTCCGACTCCGGCTTCGCCTACAAGGCAGGGATTGTTCTTCTGGCGGCGAAGTAAAATCCCGATTATTCGCTCGATTTCCGATTCTCTCATGGCGCACGGGTCGAACTCGCCTGAGCTAGCTTTTCTGACCATATCAAAGCCGAATTTTTCGAGGTTCGGAGCTTTCGACTTAGGGCGATACGGGGACTCGATGTGGCTGTCACGCTCGATGATTTCGGCTGTTGCGGCAAAAATCCGGGAAGAGTTGCCGGTGAGTTCACCCAAAATACAGCCGGCAGTCGAGTTCTGCTGACCCAGGATGGCATATAAGATGTGCTCGGTGCCGGCTTTTTGGGCGCCATGGTCCAGGGCTGCCTTCCTTGCAAATTTCAGGCATCTCTTAGCCGCTGGTGTAAAGGCGTCAACCGAGAGATTTGTCTTCTTTGAACCCTTGCCGGCGAGCTCGCAGATTTTCCTCTGAACGGACTGGTATCCTACGCCATAGCTTGAAAGGATTTCGCCTGCCGGGTGGGTCGGGTCTTTAAGAAGTGCCAGAATCAGGTGCTCGGTGCCGACGTAGGTGTGCCCTAAGTCCATTGCGCACTTCATCGCCTGCTTTATCGAATCAATTGCTTCGTCGGTATAGTCGGAGCCGGGGTATACTCTATCAAAATCATTCACTGTAATTAGCCTCACTATCGCTTTTATTCTATACAAGCTTTGGCAGATTTCCGCTCTGTTATTCATTCGCCGTCGGCGATTCACGGCGCTATAAGTCTTACGCCGCGAATACAGAACCGACATTTTAAAGATATGCCTCTGGGACAATAAACAGTAACACATTTCTGAGTCCCGAATACACTGAACTATAAGCAAGTCGATTGCTTTAATACTTCTTAAAGGAGACATACTAATGAATTGCTCATCTTGCTTTAGCGGATACTGGTGGATTATAATCCTCATCCTCATCATCCTCTTTGCCGTGGGCGGCAACTGCGGATGCAATAGTTGTGACAGCTGCAATAGCTGCAACAGCTGTGGATGCTGACAACAGTTCGTCCGATGGATGAACTGAACAAAAAACGCCTCGCTCAGAAACAGCGGGGCGTTTTTGATACTCAAATTCTCTTGACAAAAGACTCAAAATAGGCGATAATATAAGAAGCAAAAACTTCGGCTCTTATTTTTGGAGGATGTTATATGGAAAGAGATTCCTTGAAGGATTTACTATATTCGCTTGCACGGTTTGGGTTGTTCTGGGCAATAACCATTTTCGGAGTAATCATTGGAAGGACGGCTGTTTTAGGCGTTGTCGGGACGCTGATTCCGAGACTTCGGCTTTATGACAACGAGGAGCTTCTGAGCCTTTTGTCCTGCATCATTCCTGCAATTATGTTAATAGCACTTTTTGCTGACGACGCCAAGAGGCACACGGCTTACAGAGATTACAGACCGCTGTTCGTGACAATCGTCATGCTCGCCACCGGGATTATCTACTACATTCCGGCAATAGTGGCGGGATACCTGAAAGAAGAGCTGGCAATTGAAGCCATTACTCAGCTTTACTTCACGAGCTACTGGCTGTCGTTTGTAAGCGAACAGCTTGAAGTGTATGCACTGCTTGGAACAATCTTCTGGGTTGCGCTCTGTATTCTCACATACGTTATTGCGAGGAGGATTTATCTTCACAAGTTTGAGAACGGCGAATATGCGTATGAGGTTGATGAATTCTGAATAAAAAAATATCGTCGGGCGATGAACCCGACGATTTTTTTATTCAGCCGAAACTGGCTTTTCTATCTCCAAGATATCGTAGAGATAATCGATTTCCTCCTGCTGGGCTTCTATCAAATCGCTCTGGTCGTCGTTCTTGTTCTTTAAGTACTGTGCGACGATTCCGGTGCAACCGATGAGGAGAATGAGAAGGCAGACGACATAGGTCATTCCGTGGATGAAATTCTCGTCGCTGAAAATCAGGTTCTCGTCAATCGTTCTAGCGCCCTTGAACGCACTGTTATACGCTTTCAGGACAAGTGGCAGGAAGATTGAAAGGAGAATTACGTCAACTGGGAACTGCGCCAGATTCTTTATGATTCTTGCCGGCAAGATTGCCATGAAGCCACTTCCGTAGAGGGCTGAGATTGCCCAGTTTGTAAGTAGCAGGTTGCAGATTACGATTACCGTTGCTTTGGCGGAGACGATTCTGACTATAAGCCACTTGTCGTTTTTAGCGTTATAGAGGAACAGTCCGTAAAGAAGTCCGCCTAGGGCTTCAATGAGTGTGAAGCGGATGTCAAATGCACCGTCCGGCTTGATGATGTAGCCTAAGATATCGGTTATCATTCCAGCGGTGAATCCGACTGTTGGTCCGTATAACATTCCTATCGCCGCCATTGCGATGAAGGCGAACGAGATTGTCATGTAATTCGAGATTTTGATGCTGATTGTAAGCTTCAGAACAAGGTCTAAAGCAATCAGCATTGCGATGACGCACAGATTGCGGACACTTTTAAGCTCTTTTGCAGAGCGGACGAATAAGTTGAAAAATCCTTTCATAATAAAATCCTCCTACACTTTTAATGACTTACAAGTGCAGAAGGATTATTTTGTATTTGCCAGTCCTCAGATTCGCTTGTGAATCTGTCAGCTCTGTTTACTAAACCGTCAAGTTTGCTTGCAAACTTGTCAGTTCGTTTACGAACTGTGTGCACAAATAAGCGGGATGCGAAAACCGAACCGCAGGGCTAAACCATTTCGTCCGCAGGACAACTCCCCGTTCCTGTGGCACTATAACGCTCGGTTTTCTACTCTTTTGGGGTTGATGGGATTAAAGAGAAAGGTCGCTGAGGAGCATATGTAAGTGCTCGTCGTAGTTCTTTCTCATTCCGAGAGCCTCGACAATATCGTAATCGACGAGGTGACCGTTCTTTAAGGCGACGACTCTGTTTGAAAGACCGTTTGCGAGAAGGTCAACGGCATAGCAACCCATTCTTGCAGCCATTACTCTGTCGGTGCAAGTCGGTGCTCCGCCTCTCTGAACATGTCCCAAAATTGTGACTCTTGTCTCGATTCCGGTGTGCTCCTGGATGTAAGAACCGATGTCATCGGAATGTCCGACGCCTTCGGCGACAACTATTTCGAAGTGGCGCTTGCCGGTCTTCTTCTGCTCTAACATCTTAGCGCAGGTTTCAGCAAGGTTGAATTCCTTTTCGACGGTGATTACTTCGGTAGCTCCGGTTGCAACGCCGACGTTTACGGCGATATGACCGGCACGTCTACCCATAACCTCAACTACTGAGCAACGGCTGTGGGACATCTCGGTGTCCTTGATTTTATCAATCATACCGAGTGCGGTGTTGAGTGCGGTATCGAAGCCGATTGTGTAATCGGTGCAGGCGATATCGTTGTCGATTGTGCCGGGAATTCCGATGCACTTTACACCCTTCTTTGAAAGGTCCAATGCACCTCTGAAGGTTCCGTCACCACCGATGCAGACAAGGCTGTCGATTCCGAACTTGTCGCAGTTCTCCTTAGCTATATCCAGACCTTCCTCAGTCATGAACTTCTTGCTTCTTGCAGTGTAGAGAATCGTGCCGCCTCTCTGGACGATATCCGAAACGTCTCTTGCGTTCATTTCGTACATATCGCCGTCGATAAGACCCTGATATCCTCTTCTGATGCCGACGGCTTTGAAGCCCTTGGCTATAGAAGCTCTTACTACCGCTCTTATTGCGGCGTTCATTCCGGGAGCGTCTCCTCCGCTTGTAAGTATTCCGATTGTTCTTGACATACAAGTACCTCCAAAACAATTCAAAGCAAATTTAATATTGTATTGCGCAGACTGAGTCTCTCCAAAATCGGTGAAAATATTTATATCATCACAATATTTTTGGAAATATTCATCCGGGCATGTGACAATCTCGAAGCGATAAAGCCGCTTCACAGACGTATTATCACTTTATAGAATACCATTTTACGAGCGAGATGTCAATCATTTTGCGCCAAAATACGCACCAAAAAAAGGTGCGTATCAAGCCGATATTCTGTACAAAATCATATTTCCTGCGGGATTATTTTAGCTTTTTGTCCGCAGTTTCAAACTATACTGTGAGTAATTTCTGGCACTATCCTACCGCATCAACCATAGGTGAAAATACCGATATGTCGACATAAAGTGTGTTGCCGTCCTTGACATTTATCTCGCCGCCGACACCATCGCCGGTCTGTGCACAGTAAACATCCATAACGTAGCCGGAAAGCGTGTCGGGAGTTTCGACGTCTCTGCACTCATACTTGATGTTGAGCTCGTCGAGGAGTGCGACGTACTCTTCCTTCGTCATTCTGGCGCCATATTCATTCATGTAGTCGGGGATTTCAACAACTGCGAGACCCTGGCTGACATAGAGCTTGACGGTTGTCACTGGATAGAGGTCGGTGCCTTCGGGGATATCCTGGTCATAGATATATCCGCGCTCGTACTCGTCCGAGTAATCATAGATTACTTCAAATTCGAGTCTTCCCTTCCATGTGTCGCTCTCGGCAACGGAGGTGTATTTCTTGCCTACGAGGTTGGGCATTACGAAGAGAGTTCCGCTTGTTGCGGTTGTGGTTGTAGTTTCTTCGGATACGGTTGTGACGTCGGTTACCTCTGTCTCGGAGGTTGCCGCAGTTGTCACCGATGCCGCTGTTGTGGTTGCGGAGGTTGAAGCGGTTGTGGTTTCGGTGTCGCTCGAACTTTCGGGAAGAAGCATCGAAATCAGTGCCAGAAACGCCGCTACGACGATTGCGACGAGAAGTATCGCACCGATTATCATTGCGATATTGCCGCCATTACCCTTCTTCTTTTTCTTCTTTTTGGTGTCCTGACGCCTGTCTTTATTCGTATCCTGAATCGGGATTGTCTGGGTAGCGCCACGGGGAAGCTGAGTCATGTAGCTCGGCTGGTCGAAAAGCTTGGTTACAAAGTCGGTTATCGTCTGGATTCTCTGCTCGCAGGAAAGGCGCATAGCCTGAGTTATTACCTTTGAGACATTGGCAGGAACATGAGGATTAATCTTATTTGGCTCCATAAGGGAGTCGTTGCCGATTCGGGACATCGGCTCTGGAGGCATACAGCCGGTCAATAGCCGATACATTACTGCCGCCACGGCATAGACATCCGTCCACGTTCCTTCCCACTCGCTTGCAGAATACTGCTCGGGAGCGGAGAAGCCGTCATAAAGCTCGGGCGCCAAATCGGTATTGACAGTACGTATCTCGGGGATTGCGAAGCCGGTGAGCATGAGCTCATTATGGTCGGTGACGATGATGTTGTCGAGGCAGATTCCTCTGTGCAAAATTCCGGCGTTATGTATGCACGCCAGAGTTGTAAGTAATGGTGGGAAGAGCTTTTTGACCTGGTCCCAGCTTAATTCGCCTGCGTTATCCTGCAAGTATTGCCGGAGGGTTATTCCCTCAACATGCGGGAAAACCGCATAGACGGTGTTATTCGCTGTGAACATATCGGTCGGTGCAACGATATGGGACATCGTCCTGAGTCTTGCCAGAGACTTGTTGAGCTCGGCGAACTCGGACATGTAGTTCTTATACTGGACGACATAGTTCTGGTCGACGATGAGCTCTGTCCCGCCGGGCGCTCTCTTGCAGATGACGTCGGGCATATATTCTTTTATAGTAACTTTAACGGATTCTGTGTTGTCGTATCCTATATAGGAAGCTGACTCGCCGTTACTCTTTATAAGCTTCCCTACAATATATCTCGAATCCAAAACTGTCTTGGGCTGAAGATAGGAAGGCAGATTTCCGGCGGTCACGCTCAGTCCGCAATTCGGGCAGACATCCTGACCCTCCATCAAAGGCTCCATACAGCCCATGCACAGCATTTTATACTCACTCATTAACTGATTCGTTCCTTTCAGGCTCCTATACGAGTCCATCATGATACATGATATTATTTTACCAACAGAACTCCAAGTTGTCAATGAGGTTTTTAAAACTGTCACCCAGTTGTAACCGAGTTGTAACTATTTCAACACCCACAGGACTGATAGGAGTTATTGTCCCAATGTCGGGGGTTGAAATTAATAATATTTTGGTGTATAATGATGGGAAAGCTTTTTTCAAAGGGGTGAACTCATGCGGAAGTTCGCAAAACTATTTCAGTCAAAGATATTCGTTGCAGGATTCCTGGTTATCTTGCAACTTGCAGTTATTCTCTTCTTCGTAAACTACCTTGCAAATAAGTTTGTATGGTACTATGCGCTGTCAGTTGTGATTGCAATCATAGCAGCTCTTGATATCACAAATTCAAACATGAACACGTCGTTTAAGCTTGCATGGACGATAACAGTGCTTATCTTCCCTATCTTCGGGACACCGCTTTATCTCATATTCTCAAAGTCGAGAAACAGCCGTCGGATTGGAAAACGATTCAAGAACTATCGGGAAATGATGCGGCACACAATGCCATCCGATGAAAATAACATCTCAGAAATCGCCGAAGAAGACCCGGAGATTGCGAAAAATATGAAATACATCGAGGAGACGGCTTTTGCTCCAGTCTATAAAAATACTTCCACGAAATACTTTTCCGTCGGTGAAGAGTACTATGCCCAGCTTCTGAGGGAGCTCAACCGGGCTGAAAAATTCATATTCATAGAATACTTCATCGTCGAACCCGGAAAGATGCTCGATTCGGTTATCGATATCCTCAAAGAAAAGGTCTCCGAAGGCGTCGAAGTGAGATTCATGTATGACGACCTCGGCTCGGCTTCAAAGATTCCGAAGGACTATGAGAAGTACCTTCAATCGCTCGGGTTCAGCGTGTCGGTATTCAATAGAATCCGACCGTCGCCGGACACGTTCCTCAACTACAGAGACCACCGAAAGATTGTCGTTATCGACGGGAACACTGCCTTCACCGGCGGCATAAACCTTGCGGACGAATATATAAATGAAGTCCAGCGCTTCGGGCACTGGAAGGACACCGGCATCATGATAAAGGGCGACGCCGTCACGAAAATGACAGAGACGTTTCTTCAGCTCTGGCACTACTCCCGTGGCGAATCGACTGTCGACTATGCCGATTATCAAAGCACCCAGAAGTGCGAGTCGGACGGCTATGTCCAGCCTTTTGCGGACGGACCTTCGTCGGACGACCTGACGGTCGAGCTCTGCTACATGGGTATGATTAACTGTGCCACGAAGAATCTCTATGTAATGACGCCATATCTCATCCTTGACGGCGAGATGATGACGGCGTTGTGCCACGCCGCAAAGAGCGGAGTCGACGTGAGAATCATAACACCAAAGATTCCCGACAAGAAGCCCGTCTTTGCCGTCACCCGTTCCAATTACAGAACACTTCTTGACTCCGGCGTCAGAATCTACGAATACACTCCCGGCTTCATCCACGCCAAAACCGTCTGTGCCGACGGCAAGATGTGCGTTGTAGGCACCGCCAACTTCGACTTCAGAAGCTTCTATCTCCACTTTGAGAACTGCGTTCTTACTTACAAGTCAAGCTGTGTCAAAGACGCCGAGGCGGACTTCATCGAGACGATGAACAAAAGCGAAGAGGTCACCGTCGAGTGGCTCAACAAGCGTGGAGCGCCGTACAAGCTTCTGCAAGCAGTACTGAAGGTATTTTCACCACTAATGTGAGGTATATATGGACATTCTTTTCAGAAAAATGGAACTTGGCGACAGGGATGAAGTGCTCGGGATGATGCGGGTGTTTTACCGCTCGGCGGCTGTCTATACAAACGGCTCGGAGGAGATTTTCGCAAACGACTTCGACAACTGCATCGGCGACTGCCCATACTTGGAAGGCTACATCTTTTTGTCGGACGGAGAAGTCTGCGGCTATTCCATGCTAGCGAAGAGCTTTTCAACCGAATTCGGCAAGCCGTGCATCTGGGTGGAGGATTTGTACCTGAAAGAACCCCAAAGAGGCTTGGGCATCGGCAGTCGGTTCTTTGACTATCTCGAAGAGCAGTATGAAAACCAAGACGTCATCTTCCGGCTGGAGGTGGAGAAAGAGAATGAGGCGGCTGTGCATCTGTATAGGAAAAAGGGATATGGCGAATTGCCGTATCTTGAGATGAAGAAATAATGTAAGAGCGACCGGGTGAGGGTCGCTTTTTTTAGCTGATTGCTTGCTTTTATTACTGCAATATGATATGCTAAAAATGTTATTGAGTGTCACCCATACTGCTGTCGCAGAAGGGTGATATAATATAATCGGAGGTCGATAAAAATGACTGAAAGAGAAATTGACGCAAGGCTGAAAATAGTCTATTCGCTGTGGCTAGATGAGATTAATGAAGTCGCTCCGGAGCTTTTGAACGATAATAAATACTCGAACCCTTATTTCACCTGTGTGCCGAAGGGCTGGTGCGATTCAGCCATCAGGATTCTCGTTGTAGGCGAAGAGGGTTATGGAGTCAGTGGGCACGGGAAATCTGATGGAGTTAAGACTGACGAGATTCAAAAGATTCAGGAACTCTGCTGGTGTAGCCTGGTCAGCAATTTAGGCTATGAGCTGGATTATGAACTGTACCCTATTCAGAGCAGATACGAAAAGTACCGCAGTAAATTCTGGGATAGGGTGAGAAAGCTGAGTGAATATGGCGTTTGTGCCTGGACGAACCAAGATACTATTCATCTGAGGAAGGAGCGCAGATGTGCGCTTAAACCAGAGGAAAGAACCAGGCTACATTCTACTAAAACAAAATTGCTTGCAGAAGAAATTAACGCGCTCAAGCCTACTCATGTCGTTGTGACAGGCTGGTATCACACCTCGATAAGAGAAGAACTGCCGGAATTATACTATGCACTTTATCCCCAGAATGGTGATGCATGGTATGTCAACAGCGAACACGAGATTGCATACAGAAAAGTGGATGGAATTCATTATCTATTCACCTATCATCCCGGCTGGTGGAAAAAGCCGAAAGGGTATGAGGAGGAAGTTATGAAGGTGTTTCTGGGAACGCTTGATGAGAAAGATGGAGGTGGAGAAGGTGACACATACTGATGCGATTATGATGTACGGATTTACGGATGATGAAGTGAAGCGTGCAGAAACCGTTTTGCCAAACAAGAAGGCAGAAGTTATTAACATAGGGTGCTTCACGGATATATTGGCGACCCGTTCTTATGCCATACTCCTGAACGTTTCAAATACTGCAAAGAACAACCTTGAATTGTTTTTCGAGTTTTACACGGAAGTTGGCTACTTTTCTGAAATACTGATTATCGTGGGAGATGTGGATATTCCGAAGAATCTGAAAAAGAGCATACATCTCTATGATACCTTTGATTCTCTGATGGTTGACCTTAAATATCTGCTCCTGAAAGCTTACCAACGGAATAAAAAGAACGAGAGCTTCAGCACTACCCTTTCCAATGCCATTGTGATACTGAGCGAAATCCGCAAGCACCCTGGCGTGACATCAGCTCAACTTGCCGATAAGTTGGAGATTTCTCTTCGGTCAGTGCAAAGATATATAGAAACTCTGCGGGTTGCTGGTGAGTGGATAGAATACGATAACTCTATAAAGGGCTGGAAACTGACATACGGGAAATCGATGCTCTGGGGCGACTGGTGACACAAAAGGAGGGAATTCAAAATGACAAATGAAGAAGACTACATTCAGGCAGAAAATCGAATGAAAACAGCATTGCATGGAGCAGAAGAGGCAATTCGGTACTATAGACGCTCACAAAAGCTTGAAGATAATGTTGCGATTATCAACAGAGGATGCAAAATATATGAAGCGTTAAACATGGTTATGGATGAGATGCCGAAGCAAGAAATTCAAAACCGCATGCTCTACTTCCATGAGATAGAAGGAATATTGAACGCATTGTGCCTTGCCCAAGGGCTGATAGACGAAGAGGATTTGCCGGAGGATGAAAGCCGATACTATCAGAATCACGATTGGGTTGTCTCTCTTGCCCGACTGTTTGAAGACCATTGGGAAATGAAAAAGAGATATCTGGAAATGGATTTTGAGGTGGGATGAAATGAGAGCGACCGGGTGAGGGTCGCTTTTTTTAGCTGGGTGCTTGCTTTTCTTGTTCTGAAATGATATACTGTCTCTTGAAAGGGCGTGAAGAGTTGCAATGGCTGAAATAAGACAGGCAAAGAAAAAGGATGTATCAAGAATTGCAGAAATCCTTGTTTATTCCAAAAGACTAAATTTCCGTCCAATTTTTCAGGATGACAGCTACTCGTTTGGCGAATTGCAAGTGTTATCTGTTGCAAATGAATATCTTGCAAATAAAAATCCTCTTGAAGAAACGTGGGTGTATGAGGATGGCTTTGTTAAAGGGTTTATCCAAATCTGCGGTCAAGAGGTTAAAACACTATATGTAGACAGCTTCTTCACAAATGAGGGAATAGGCGGAAAGCTTTTAGATTTTGCAATAGAAAAATTTGATGTCCGATATTTGTGGGTCTTGGAGAAAAATAAGCGAGCGATTGCTTTCTACAGTCGTCACGGCTTTGAACTAACAAACACATGGCAGTATGAAGAAGGAACAACAGAGCGGCTACTGAGAATGGAATGCCGAGCTTAACATAGTAGTATCCGAGAGCGACCTTTGACGGGTCGCTCTTGTTATATCTATATGTAATCACTCTCTGACATAATTCTCCGCCTGTTTGGTGAACATTTCGCAGTAGTGACCGTTCTTTGCCATCAGTTCGTCGTGGGTGCCGGATTCGACTATTTTGCCGTGGTCGAAGACGTATATCTTGTCGGCATCACGGATGGTCGAGAGACGGTGGGCGATGATGATTGTGGTCGCTTTGTTGGCGGCACTGAGGATTGCTTCGCTCATCTTGTACTCGGCAATCGGGTCGAGTGCGGAGGATGGTTCGTCCAAAAGAAGCAGGCTGAAATCACGGCTCATGACTCTGGCAAGGGCAACCTTCTGGGCTTCACCACCGGAAAGGAGGATTCCGTCCTCATAAAACTCACGGGTGAGCTCGGCGTTATAGTCTGTCTTGTTCTTCTTTGTGACCTCGTCAAGCCCAAGCTTTTCGGCAGTCTCAATCATCGACTTCTCGGAAATATTCCCGTAAAGCGAGATATTATCGGCAAGGCTCATGGCATAGATATTGGTGTTCTGGAATGCAACGCCTATCTGTTGGCGGAGAGCGTGGATGTCGTAGTCCTTGATTGGCTTGCCATTGATGAGAATTTCGCCGTCCTTAACGTCATAGAGCCTCAGAAGAAGCTTTACAAAGGTGGACTTCCCCGCTCCGTTTTCGCCGACTATGGCTATCTTCTCGCCAGGGTTAATCTTAAGATTCAAGCCGGAAAGCGCAAACTCCGAATTCTCGTATGAAAAGCCGGCATTTTTGAGCTCGACAGAGAAATTGCCTGTTGCAGGCTTTGCTTTCGCTTCGTCCTGAACCTCTATTTCCGATTTCATATTGAAGAAGTTACGGATTTTCTCAACGTTCATCGAAAGGACATTGGCATCGCTTAAAACAAACGTGAGGTTGTGGATTCGGGTGTCAAGGCGATAGAACGAGAGCATCAGGGTCATATACATTCCGACCTCAGCGATTCTGCCGGAGATGATGCTTCTGACGATATAAAGAACGACTATAAGCTCGGTGACAGAGAAAACAAGCTCCTGACAGTTATAGAGCATCTCGATTTTCCAGGCGTAGGAGCCGACAATCTTAACCTTCTTCTTGCCTGTTTTGCGATGCTCGGCAAGGACTTTTTCTCCAAGAGGAGTTGACTTGACATCGGCGGCATAGTCCTTCATATAGAAAAGCCTGTGGAAATAGCCGAGCCTGCGCTCAACGGGGATAAGTTCGTCCTTCTCACGAATCTGCATTTTGTTCGCCAGGACATTGATTCTTGAAATAAGGAACATCTCCAGGATTTCAGCGAGGAGAATCCAAGGTCCCAGAGTTGCGATTATCGAAACAAGAACCACAAGGCTGAGAACGCACTGGAAGAAGTCGATAAGAAGCTGGCGTGCGGCTTCCATCTGGTTTGAATACTCGTCGACTGCCCAAGCGTAGTTGTCGTAATACTCAGGTGAGTCGATATAGCGGTAGTCAAGCTTCATCGCCTTGCGATAGATTTCCTGATTGGCTTCAACTTCAACTCCTGCTTTTCTCTTGTTGAAGTAAGCCCTCGCAAGCTTTCTGATGGCGTTATTCAGAAAAGACGCCCCACAGATAAGAGCGGCAACAACCGCAATAGCCGAAAATGCCCGCCCGGCGTTCAGCATATTGATGATAATCTCAGGAAACCGGACATAAATCAGGTCGTCAATCGGCGTGTAGATGGCTGAAATGCAGACCGAAAGGATGATATAGAGCTTTCCATATTTCCAGAACGGCTTGCAAATCCAGACGATGTTACTTAGAGTGGATTTCAGATTTTTCATAAATTTCTCCTTTCCAATACTCACTTTATATTATACTCTTTCACCCTTGAAATTTCAAGCCCTGCGGTTTAGTCAAATCCTCTAAAAGATTCCTCAAAAATTGGGGCTGTGATGATTTATTTTGAAATTTCTGAAATCTGGACTTGCAAATTCCGCATAATGTGGTATACTGTATCTTGTGCAAATCTAATTACCGTCAGGAGGCATATTAATGACATTTAAAAGCGAATATTTAGCCCGTGTCTATGATGACGTTTGCAAGAGAAATCCTAATGAGAAGGAATTTTTGCAGGCTGTCGGCGAGGTTTTGGAAAGTCTTGAGCCCGTTGTTGAGCGCAGACCCGACATCGTAGAGGCGGGAATCATCGACAGAATTGTTGAGCCCGAAAGACAGATTATCTTCCGTGTTCCGTGGGTTGACGATTCAGGCAAGGTAAGAGTAAACCGTGGCTTCAGAATCCAGTTCAACTCCGCAATTGGTCCTTACAAGGGAGGTTTAAGACTTCACCCGTCCGTAAACGCTTCCGTTATCAAATTCTTAGGATTCGAGCAGATTTTCAAGAACAGCCTTACCGGTCTTCCCATGGGCGGCGGCAAGGGTGGTTCTGACTTCGACCCGAAGGGCAAGTCCGACGCAGAGGTTATGCGTTTCTGCCAGAGCTTCATGACCGAGCTCTCCAAGCACATCGGTGCTGACACCGACGTTCCCGCAGGTGACATCGGAGTCGGTGCAAGAGAAATCGGCTACATGTTCGGTCAGTACAAGAGACTTAGAAACGAGTTCACCGGCGTTCTCACCGGCAAGGGACTCAGCTATGGCGGCTCTCTCGCAAGAACAGAAGCTACCGGCTTTGGTCTTTGCTACTTCACCGAAGAGATGCTGAAGTGCATGAAGGGCGAGTCCTTTGAAGGCAAGACTGTTGTTATTTCCGGTTCCGGAAACGTTGCTATCTATGCTTGCAAGAAGGCAACTGAGCTCGGCGGCAAGGTTGTCGCTATGAGCGACTCCAACGGATACATTGTTGATCCTGACGGTATCAAGCTTGATGTTGTCAAGCAGATCAAGGAAGTTGAAAGAGGCAGAATCAAGGAGTATGTCGAGAGAGTCGAGGGTGCTACCTACACTGAGGGTTGCAACGGAATCTGGACTGTCAAGTGCGACATTGCTCTTCCCTGTGCTACTCAGAACGAGCTCGACGGTGAGAGTGCGGACGCTCTTATCGCAAACGGCGTAATCGCTGTTGCAGAGGGCGCAAACATGCCTTCTACTCCTGAGGCTATTGCAAAGCTTCAGGCGGCTGGCGTTATGTTCGGTCCTGCAAAGGCGGCAAATGCCGGTGGTGTTGCTGTTTCCGGTCTTGAAATGTCCCAGAACTCTGAGAGACTCAGCTGGACATTCGAGGAAGTCGACGGCAAGCTCCACGACATCATGGTAAACATCTTCCACAATGCTTACAACGCTTCCAAGGAATACGACCACGAGGGCAATCTCGTTATGGGTGCCAACATCGCTGGATTCCTTAAAGTTGCTGACGCTATGAAGTGGCAGGGCGTGGCTTACTAAACTGAGCTAAACAGAAATAATAAAAAGGCGGTTTTGATACAAAATCGCCTTTCTTTGTTGTTGACTTGCATATTACTTAATGCTATAATGAGGGCGTTACGTTAGCTTCGGCTATCAAATAAAAGAAAGAGGTGTCTCTTATGAGCAATGTTTATGTAATCACCGGCGGCGGTAGCGGAATGGGTCTGGAAACCGCAAAAATTGTCGGAAAAAACGGAAAAGTAATTCTCGTCGGACGTACTGTCTCAAAGCTCGAAAATGCGATTCAGGAACTTAAGACTTTGGGAATCGATGCTGAAGCATATCCGGCTGATGCAGGAAATCGTGAGTCGGTAAAGGCATTGGCAGAATACGCTAAGTCTCTGGGCACTGTAAAGGCTGTCATCCACTCTGCCGGAGTTTCTCCTCATATGGCAGATGGCAAGAAGATTTTTGAAATCAACGCTTGCGGCACTATCAACGTCGACGAGGAAATGGCTGAGGTCATGGAGGCAGGTAGCTGTATTCTGAATGTATCTTCTATGTCCGGCTACATGCTTCCCGCAGACAGAGCTCCTTATCAGATTTATCAGCTGAGTCTCTCCAATGAGGACGCTTTCAAGGCTGCCGCAAATCAGATGATTGATTCTATTCCGGCAGAACAGCAAACTGGAATGGGCTATACCGTTTCAAAGAACTTCGTTCAGTGGTATACAAAGAAGATGGCTCTCCGCTATGGAAAGAAAGGAATCCGTGTTGTTTCCATCTCTCCCGGAACCTTCAACACTCCGATGGGAGAAGTTGAAGGAGAAGAAGCCGCTTCATTCGCAAAAGCCGGTGCAATGGGAAGACTCGGTGAGCCGGAAGAAATTGCAAAGATGATGGCTTTCATGGTAAGCGACGAGTGCAGCTATCTCGATGGCGTGGACATCCTCTACGATGGAGGAGCAGTCTGTGCTTTTGAAGAAATGATGGCACAGCGTGCCGCAGCAGGCAAGTGACGGCTGGCTTGTAAAGGCTGTATTAAAACTTAAAGGCGGTTCCATTTGGGTGGGACTGCCTTTTTATAATTGGATATGAAATCACCTCATCGCTGAAGTGCTTTAGAACGCTATGCACTTTCTCTGCTATTTCTGAGATAATCCTCCGCCTCAGTGTCTGTCAAGCTATATTCTTCTTTAATTTCAACAAAGATTTCGCTTTCAGGAATATGATGTTTCCTACACGTCTTAATTGTGGCAAAGATTGATGCCTCTAAAGCCGCTTCCTTAGCAATTTCATCTCTGAAATCTTCCATTAATTTGCACATATTCTCTTGTCCTCCTTCAGTTTCTTTAAAATACCTGACCCTGTCAGCCAGGATTTCGTAATGCATATCATCTGCCGACGTACAGTGAAAATCATGAATTAGCTTTCCTATTGGGGTGGAATCATTTTTGTATTCGCCGTTGACATATATTATATGAGAGCCATCGCCAAATGATTCGTAATCAAGCTCCTCAATCCTACGGTCGATGTGATAGAGTGGGAATCCGCCACCAAGAACATCATTCTCGGTGATGAAAATTACATAAGTCGGTTTCAGGCTTGGAACTTTGTCACCAATATTTGCCATCTTCGTATCAAGCATACTGCTATTGAGCCTTGCACGCTCTGCGCCTGCACCGATATTCGCACGTTGAACCTCAACGTCGAAATGCTGACCGTTTGCGTCAACCGCATGAATGTCTAATCTCACCGAGCGACCGTTAGGATTCTTGATTTCATACTGCCCAACCGTTTCGATAACCGCAATGTCTGAATCATCTAAGATAATCCTGAGCAATAACTGTGTCGTCTCTATATTTCCACCGAAGACTAATGTCATGAAGTCGTCGTCCATCAGGCGGAACTTGCTAGTTATCTCCTCGTACTTTTTACGATATAATCTTGCTTTTTCTTCACGATTTATGTTAATCACGTCCCCAGCTATCCTGTACTTACATTGTATCACAAAATCGTTCGACATTCAAGTCCTATTTCAGATATTCTTAGCAGTTGACTTCCCCGCCAAATCCATGCTATAATCATCCTAGCAAATTGGGTGGAGGTTATGGCATGAAAGTGGTTATTCAGAGAGTCAACCGGGCTTCGGTCACGGTTGAAGGCGAAGTCGTCGGGAGCATTGGAAGAGGATTTCTTATTCTTTTCGGGGCGGAGCCGGAGGATAGTGACGAAGGCTGTGCGAAATTGGCAGAGAAAATCTCAAAGCTTCGGATTTTTGAGGATGAGAACGGGAAGACGAATCTTTCCATCAAAGATGTCGGAGGAGATATTCTTTCGGTGTCGCAATTTACGCTTCTTGCGGATTGTTCACATGGAAACCGACCGAGCTTTATCGGAGCCGCCAAGCCGGACGATGCGAACCGGCTTTATGAGAAGTTCAACGAAGAGCTCAGAGCTCGTGGAATTAAAGTAGAAACCGGAGTTTTCGGGGCGCACATGATTGTTAATCTTGAAAACGACGGACCGTTCACAATTGTGTTATAGGGAGGCTTCCGGATGAATATTCAGATTTTCTACAAATCGAAGTGCTTTGATTCTAAAAAAGCGGAACGATGGTTCAAAGAGCGTGGCATCAAAGCACAGATGATTGATTTGAGCCAAAAAGGCATGAGCCGGGGCGAGCTGACGAATGTCCTGAAGGCTGTCGGGTCTCTGGATGCCCTCATCGACGACAAGAGCAAATCGCAGGATGCGGTGCTTCTGAAGTACTTAGCTCGGGATGAAGACAAGATTGAGAAATTGCTTGAGAATCCAAGCCTAATAAAAAGTCCCGTTGTGAGAAACGGGAAGCTTGCAACGGTTGGGTATCAGCCGGATGTGTGGGCAACTTGGGAATAAAAGCCGTGCTCCGCACGGCACCTCTCAGTCAGCTTCGCTGACAGCTCCCCTTGACAGGGGAGCCTTTTTTATTCTATCCAAATTCCATTATATATCAGGATATTCTTTACTACGAAGTTTATCAGTATCAATGCGATTGAGATATAGAAGTAGATTGGGCGGAGTTTGAAGTAGCCGATTTTGCCTTTTGAGATTATTGAGACGGTATAGCTCACTATGAATATCACGGCAATTATGGCGACGTATGGGACGAAGGGATGGTAGATGAAACTCTGGATTAAGTTCAGGTGGAGGAGGCTGATTACGGCTCTTGTTCCTCCACAGCCGGGGCAATAGTAGCCGGTGAGCTGGTTAAAGAGGCAGGGACGGATGAAGTCTGTGGGGTTTACTCCCAGAAAATAGCACACTAAACAGACTGCCGCAGACAGCAAAATCACTGCCAGCGACAGAATGTAAAATATCTTCTGATATTTATGGGCGAACGGTGTCATCTTTAATACCAATAGCCGTATTCAAATAATGCAAAGAGTCCGTACAAAATGGAAATTACAACGGATGCGAGCAGTGCCACAGCAGAGCAAGCGATTCCGGCGATTGCCATTCCTCTGCTTCCCTTGTGCTTGATGAGGACATAAATGCCGAGAGCAACGCTTACAAGTGCCAGAACAAACGAAAGAGTTGTTGCACAGCAGGAAAGAACCAGCGAGCAAATACCGGTTACCATTGAGGCGATAGCCAAGCCGTTACCAGCGCCAAACATGTCATCCATCGGAGGATTCGGGCGGTAGCCGCCATTATTATTCTGGTTATTCGGTTCATCGTCCTGAACTACATATTCATTATGAACCTTTGCTCCGCAAGCCGAGCAGAAGGACGCTCCCTCAGGGATTTCATTTCCGCAATTTGTACATTTCATTTATCTCAATCTCCTTTATTGTGAAATTCAAATGCCGATGACGATTCTTAATTTATTATACCCTTAAATCAGGATTCTGTCAATACTCATAAACCCGTTTTTGTGATATAGCTCGCCCTCCGGCTATGGAAGGGCTTGCGCCGGAGGGTGATGTATAAGGTATTTCTCCTTCTGTCTGACTTATTCTATATCGAAACCGCAAACGCCATAAACATTGACAGCGCCATCGTCGGTCTGATAAGTATAGACAAGAACAAGGCGATAGTGTCCCGCAGGGAGTTCTCCGTAGAAATACGACCAGTTCGCTTTAAATCCCGAAATATTGCCGCCTCCATAGACAATATACGCTATGTCGTTTACATCATACGAATCGACTATAAACTCAACATCCGACCATCCATCGTCAGAATAGACCTGAAGGCGGAAATCCTCGCCATGAGTAACCATATAATTGCTCGAATTGCGGATTTTGAAGGTTGCGCTTGTGCTTGTAACAGAGTCGGGAACGACACAGATTTCAATTCCTCCGATGTTGTCATAGGTGGAGTATTTTCTGTCCGCCAGGTCTTCATAATCGATTTCGTTCGGCTCTACATTGAAATCGGGATCTGTTAGTGCGTCCTTGTCGACATAAGCATCTTCGCCGTTATAGCTTATCTTATAGGCATAAAGGCTCGAATCGTCTATATAGACTTTTCCTGTAGCCTCGACCGTTCCGCCGGCTTCAAGCGTTCCCAGAACCTCGCCATTCAGAATGTCGGAATATATGTCTGCATCACTGGTGACTGTGAAAGTGCCGTAGTCCCATGTGTATACATCTAGAACAGGCTCATCCTCGGCGGTTCCGTCGGGGATTTCTTCTGAGAGATATGCGGCGTTGACGTATTTGGATGTTTCACTATATGGATAGTTGATTTCGTACCAGCCATCAGTATACCCGATTACCTCGACCTTGTCTCCGCAGGAATAGGTACCCCACCTGCTGCCTTCATACGAAGGCTTCGAGCGGATACTGACCTCGCTGATGGCGTAGAGATAGGTGGGCTCTACCGGTGTGGCTGTCACGATTTCGGAATCAGACCCAAGAATTTCGACCTTGAAGTCATAGCTTACGCCATTTTTGAGTCCGGTGATGTTGACTTTGTGCTTGGCGGTTGTTCCGGCTATTTTCCATTCATCGGAAGACGAACGCTTCCAGTAAACGGTGTGGGTATCGTCTTTGGTTTTGTCCCACGATAGAGTGACCGTGCCGTCGGAAACGGAGTATCTGAGCTCTGCCGGGTCTTCAAGCGCAAGAGCCGCCACCGACATAACCGAAACGAGCATCAGTGCGGATAAGATAATTGCTAGTAATTTCTTCATTATGATTCCTCCTTGAAAAAGCATTTTCTACTTATAAAACACATTGAGAGTTCCAATTATTGCACTGCTCCAAAAAAATTTTTGAGAAATTTTGCGGCGGGCATTAAACCGAAACAAGCTGAATATGATATAGCAAACGTACAGCGTTACGATAAACTTTTCAAAATGCGGGTTACGCCGCTCAGGAGGAGATTATGGATTACAAAGTTACAAAAGAAAACTTCACCGTACCGCAAAATCTGGGTGGCGGAATCACGCAACAGTCGGTGGAGCTTGACTACATACTGCCCGACTACTATCCCGAGATTTTCAAGGTTCTAAACGTCAGAATCCTGCCGAGCATTTCGGCAAGAAGTCTGAACGGCACAAGGCTTGAATACGAGCTTTCGGCGAAAATCCGACTAAACTATGTTTCCGAGTCGGGAGAGATGTGTGCGGCGGAGCAGATTCTCACTTACAATCGCTCGACGGAGCTTTCAGCTTCCGCAAAATCGCCGAAGATAAGCATACTTCCCTATACCGAGAGTGCAAGCTGTCGGGTTTCGGGCAAGAGACGAGCCGACATCAGAGGAATTATATCCGTTTCGGTCGTAGCTACTGCCGACGAAGTAAGACAGGCGGTTTCGGAGGCTTCGGGCGACGGATTACAGCTGAGGAAGTCGCTCGTCACATATCCGTCGAAGAGAATCGCCGTTACAAAGAGAATCACGGTTGTTGACGACGTGGACCTGAGGCAGTCGAAGCCGGCAGTAAAGACGGTTATCAGGGCTGACGCCGCAGTCATCTCAGCCGACAAGAAGATTCTTTCGGGGAAGCTTTTAACAAAAGGCGAAGCGGAGGTCTCGCTTCTCTATGTTCCGGAGGACGGTTCAAGCAGGGCGGAAAATATCCGGTTTGCAATTCCCTTCTCGCAGATTTCGGACGTTGAGGGACTGGATGAGAGATTTGATGTGATGATTTTGGCGAATGTCTCGGATTGCGAGATTAAGCCGTCGGGAAAGAGCGGCTCTAACTCGGTCAGTTGCGAGCTCAACATCGAGATAAACTGTCTTGCGATGAGGTTTGAGAGCGTTCTTATCGCCACCGACGCCTATTCGACCATGTATGAATCCAGCCTTGAAGTGAGTGATGAAGATATCGAGTGCGTGCCGACAGAGATTTCGGAGAGTTGTAAAACAAAGGCTTCGCTGACATATTACGACGGCGAAATAGTTTCCGTTATGTGCGCCGGCGCTGAAGTCGGAAAGCTAGATGCGATTACCAGCTCGGACGGGAGCGTTTCCGTCAGAGGAAGAATCACGTATTTTGCCTACGCCGAGAATGAATCGGGCAAGCCGATTTATCTTGAAGAGACGGACGAATTTGAAAAGAAGCTTCCTGATGAGGCTTCGAGCTGTTCTATAGATGCTCATGCGACGGTCGCTCAGTCGGCATATAAACTGACTTCGTCAAATGCGATGGAGATTACCGCAGATATAAGACTGAAAGGATATCTTTTCGGGTGCAAGTCACACAGATTCATAAGTGGAATAACGGTTGACGAGGCAAACCCGCTTGACAGGGACTCCGACATTGCAATGAAGCTCTACTACGCCGAAAAGGGCGAGGAGCCGTGGGACATTGCTAAGAGAACGCACACAACGCTCACGGCTATTACCGAAGAGAACGACCTGGGCGAAGAGGTCTTGCAGGAGCCCAAAATGATACTCATACCGATTGTAGATTAGGAGAATATGATGACTACCGATAAACTTTATCAAAGTATGGCAGAGAGAACAAACGGCGACATCTACATCGGTGTCGTGGGTCCCGTGAGAAGCGGGAAATCGACTTTCATCAGACGGTTCATGGAGAACCTCGTTATCCCGAACATCAAAGAAGGATACTTAAAAGACCGCACCATCGACGAGCTCCCGCAGGCTTCTGCCGGAAAGATGATTATGACTACCGAGCCGAAATTCATTCCGGAAGAAGCTGTGCAGGTGACGTTAGGCGACGTCGCAAGCGTGAGTTTACGGATGATTGACTGCGTCGGATATGTGATTCCGAGTGCTGTCGGGTATATTGAAAACGATTCGCCACGGATGGTTCGGACGCCGTGGTTTGAGTCAGAAATCCCTTTTAACATGGCGGCGGAAATAGGGACGCAGAAGGTAATTACGGAACATTCAACCGTAGGGATTGTAATCACTTCCGACGGAAGTGTAACAGAACTTCCGAGGGACGAATACGAAGAGTGCGAAGAGAGAGTTATAAGCGAGCTTAAAGACCTCGGGAAGCCGTTTGTGGTTCTCATGAACACGCAGAACGAAGCGAGCGAAGATGCAATTTCGCTTTGCTCGGAGATGAGTGAGAAGTACGGCGTGCCGGTTATGCCGATAAATGTACTCACGATGACGAAAGAGGATATCGAGAGTATTCTCACCGAGCTTTTATATGCCTTCCCCGTCAAGGAAATTAATGTTGTGATGCCGAAGTGGGTCAGTTCCCTCAAAAAAGGACATTGGCTCAAAGCGGAGCTCTACGACTCAATAAGAAAAGCCGCGCCGGAGCTAAGATACATCAGGGATGTGAAGAAGCTTTCTGAGGCTGTCGGGTGTTGTGAAGATGTATTGACAGCTGAGATTACGAAGGTTGATTTGGGAAACGGCACCGCCCGGCTCGGTGTTACTCTCGATAACCGGCTGTTCTATCGGATTCTCAGTGAAGAAACGGGACTGGAGCTCACATCTGAAGACGAACTGATGCCCAAAATCTTAGAGCTTGTAAACTTCAAAAACCGGCTTGAAAAGTTCTCGGAGGCGCTGACTGATGTCGAGCAGACCGGGTATGGAATCGTGATGCCGACTGAAAGTGAACTCACCGCCTTTGAGCCGGAGATAATCAGGCAAGGCGGAAAATATGGCGTCCGGTTCACGGCGAGTGCGCCGTCGATTCACCTCATCAAGGCGGACATCGCCGCAGAAGTGGCTCCGATTGTCGGGACGGAGAAGCAGTCGGAGGAGCTGATACAGTATCTCATGACCGACTACGAGACCGACCCACTTAAAATCTGGGAGACAAACATCTTCGGGAAATCGGTTTCGGAGCTTGTCGAGGAAGGCTTGGAGCAGAAGCTGGCAAGGCTTCCGGACGATGCGAGAGAAAAGCTCAGAGAAGCTGTCGAGAGAATCGTAAACGAAGGCTGTTCGGGGCTGATTTGCCTGCTCGTATAGTTATAAAAATGCCCATCGAATAAAATCGATGGGTATTGTTTTATCCTTCTATCATCGCAGTTTCGTAGCCCATGAGCTCGATTGCGGAGAGTAAATCGTCGGTTATCTCACAGCCGGTTATCTTCGGGATGATGGTTACTCCCGTTCCTTCAAGAGACTCTTCAACGAGGTTGAAAACGGTTCGGAACAGATAGGCGGTGTTGAGCCCTTCAAAGGACACTTCGGTGCCATCGGCTTTCGAGATTCTGGTTCCGATATTATCGGGGTTGAAGTTGACGTAGATTACGCTTGTGCAGAGAGAATCCGGGTCGGTGAGGATTTCAGCGTCGCCGGAGATGATGTCCTCGGCATTGACCTCGATATAAAACTCTTTAGCAGAGCCGAAGCTGTTGTAGACTGTCTCTGCGAACGAGATAAGGGTTTCGTATCTCGTCGAAGACGCCACATCAGTGCCTGCGAAGTAGTTTCGGATATCCGAATTTCTGAACGGTGGGAACTCGATTTCACCGGCTATGAGTCCGGCGAAGCCGGCATCGGAAATTTCTGAGACAAGGTCTGTGATGTACTCGTTGGCTGACGAGCTATACGGAGAAATCCACGGCTTACCGCCGTTTGCAGTGTTGTCGTCGTACCAACGGGTATCGGTGCCGGAAATCATGTAGGCAAGGGTCTTGTCGTAGGTCGAGGCGATGTTGTCACTTAGAGTCGAAATCCGGGCATATGCCGTGAGCCCTGAGTCTGTGATAGTCGAGACCAAATCGGATAAATCGGAAATTCCACCGGAAATTACTGCTCCAGACTCTGTTGCAGTTGTATTGGCAGACGAATAGGTTACCGTTCCGCCTTCTGCTATCAGTTCGACGCAGACTTCGCTGTAGCCGTTAGAAGCGGCATAGTCAACGGCTGAGTAGACATAACTCTCATAATCTGCGATGTCGCTCCTGTATGAAATATAGTATATATTGCTGTTCGTTGCGACAGCAGGCTCGGGTGCAGAGGTTGTGGCTTCAGTTGTTTCGGATGTGGCGGCGGTTGTCGTTGACTCTGTTTCGGTAGCATCAGATGTTGAGGCTTCGGTTGTGGTAGCAGTCGGGGAGCTTCTTTCTCCCGAGAAGAACTCGACAATCGGCTTGCCAACACTGTATCCTACGAAAACGAGTGCCGCAAGAATTATAACCATGAATATTATGCCTAATACCGAATTGCCCTTTTTGCGCTTCTGCTTGAACATCGGCTTTGACTTGTGCTTGACTTTGTATTTTCGGGAATTTGCCATGAGTTTCTCCTATCTTCCCAGTGCGTAGACCACCATGGAGACGATACCTATATATAGAACGTATATCGGAAAGCCCGAGAACGAGGCGGGAACCTCATCCGAATTGAGCTTTTCGTAATTGACAGAAAGAATGTATGCGGCGAGCGTGAAGCCTAAGCCCACTTCGAGAGCAAATAGGACTCTCTCGCCAAAAGTGCCGGCATTAAGAGTGTTATTGAACAGAACACTTAAAACGGTGCAGTTGAATGCCGAAAGATGAATATATCTTTTGAAGCGTTTGAACGCCTTTTTGGATGCGAACCAGATAACTAAAAGTGTTGCGATGTATACGAGCCCAAGAGATATTATATACAAAGTCGGCATGAATCTTGCCGAAACCTCGCTTTTTAACATAAGTCCCTCAAAGGCGTATGCTATCATGCTGGATAGGACGGAAAATTCGGTTATGAAAAGTCCGCAGAAGAAAATCTGACCGTCGTGCTTGGAAAGGCTGATAAGCGTGCTCGTTCCAAACGCAGTCGTGAATATTACGTTTTCGACGATAATGGCGAGCATTGCGGCTCCGATTGTCTCGAAGAATACAGCCATTTACGCACATCCTTTCCCTTGAATTTAGTCTTCACTCTGGCGCTTTCTTGCTGGAAATGTGAGTAGCCATCTGAATGTAGCCGCAGTGAGCGCCAGAAGTATGAATCCGCCATAAACTGTTCCGACAGCCGGAATACTTAGCGGCAGGAACTGGACTCCGAAAAGTCCGCCGTTTGTTAAAAGTTCTCGCATGAAGCCGAAGAACATGAGAGCCAGGTCGTAGCCGATGATATAGAATCCGCAAAGCTCCGCCATGAAGCCACGTTTGAAGCGGTAGAACTTCGATTCGGTCTTCATCGTGATGAATGAGTTTGTGATTAACAGTGGCGCATAGATTCCGAGCGCCGCAAACTGTGCCGGCATTATATTCTCCATGAGGATTGCGACCGGAACGTAAACCAAAGACGCAACAAAAGTATAGATTATGATTCTGACTGTATAGACGAGCTTTCTCGGGACGAATGAGCAGATTAAAACGGTTATGAACGTCACGAGGCTAAATACAATGCTGAGAGCAAGTGCACTCTGGAAGCTGGTTGCGACGACTACTGCCGGGGCGATTATTGAGCCGCTTGAAAGGAGTGCATTTGATGTCAGGACTGCTTCCCTGCCGGCGGTGCTTGCCTGCGACGGAACCAAACCGTGAAGCTCGGTTATGTCTGAGACGGACACCGGCTTTCTCTCGGAGAATCTGAAGCCTTTAAGTTTCATCCTGGTCACCGTCCTTTTCCTGAGTCTCTTCTGTGACTTCGGATTCAGTGCCGTCCGGAAGGTTCTCATACTTCTTGAACCTGCGGTAAATCTGACGCTCTCGGATTTTTGTCTCCGTAAAATCTCTGAAACGTGAAAGACTGTCGATTACGAAGATTGCGAAGCGGTCAAATTCGGTCGGGAAGATTGAAACTATCATGAGTGCCAGAACGGAGCTGTCCTCATAGCCGGAGAACTTCCGAAGGAGGAACGCAATCAATGCGTATGCGATGCCATAAAGAGTCTGCCCGAATCCGTTTGACGGCGTGAAGCAAGGGTCGCAGACCATGAATGTGAGAACATACATGAACGAACCGGTAACTATCGAGTAGAGTGCCGCCTGCCAGCCGGTTGCGGAAATTGGGAAGCAGATGAAGAGGAGTACCTCGGTTGCAACTGCTGAGAAGAGAACCGGTGCCGGGATGTCTCTGAAGCAATAGAGTGCGACTGTGATGATAAGAATGAGGATAACACAGCTCGTGCCCATCGGTCCTGCGAGCCTTCCCCAGACGATATCAAGCCAGCTTGACGAGCTGAGTGAGACGTCGACGTAATGGGTGAAAGAACGGTCGAGTGCGTCGGTCAGGCTTGACGAGAGCGAGAGACTGCCGAATATCGATGGCGTCGGGTATCTTAAAACGCTTGACGGCCAGCAGAGTGCGGAGAACAAGTACGCAGTAGCTACCGGATGGAATATGCGATTATTGTGCCCTCCGAAGGCATATTTCATGACGGAGCCCATAAAAGCGCTTGCGAAAATCATAACGCCATATGGGACGGATGCGGGCATTAAAAGGGCAAGCATGATTCCGTTTGCTATGGGTGACGGATCCCGCCAGTCGTACTTCCGGCGCATTAATGACGTGCAGATATACTCCGCCAGAACGCTGGTTACGACGGAAATGGCAACAACAATCAAAGCCCTCAGCCCATAATAGTAGTAGGGCAGGACGCAAAGTGCGAGTAAGAAGCAACAGAGCCTTGAGTATCTGTGCCGTTCAGTTTTTCCGATTGATGTTGTAACTACGTCTGAAATGGTGGTGTACCGTCCTTATATGTTTTAGTTTTTGAGAAGGTTACAATTTGAAGCCATATCGGCGGCTCGGAACAGATAGGAGCCGGAAACCAGAATATTGGCTCCTGCTTCCTTAACCAGGTGCGCCGTCTTGTCGGAAATTCCGCCGTCGACCTCGATATCGATATCCGAAGAATATTCACGAAGAGCTTTGATTTTCCCTAAAGTCTCGGTAATGAAGCCCTGACCGCCGAAGCCGGGTTCAACAGTCATTATGAGTGCCATGTCCATAAGTCCGACCAGTGGGTACAGAAGGCTCACATCGGTTTTCGGCTTGATTGAAACGCCGGCACGAAGCCCCAAAGCATGTATCTTTTCGATAATCATAACGGGATTTGCAGTTGCTTCAAGATGAAATGTGATTCCGTCGGCGCCGGCTTTTGCAAAAGGCTCCAGGTATGCTCCCGGGTCGCTTATCATGAGATGAACGTCGAACGGCAACTCAGAATATTTCCTGATTGACTTCAAAACCGGGACACCATAGCTGATGTTCGGGACAAAATGACCGTCCATGACGTCGAAATGTATCATATCACAGCCGGCTTTCTCCGCACGAGTAAGCTCGTCCGCAAGATTGCCGAAATCTGCTGAAAGAATTGATGCTGAAATTTTGGTTTCCATTTCTTCCCTCCGAATAATGCCTGACTATCCACCATCATTATACCGCAACAGCACGGCAGTTGTCAAACAATCTTTGGTTACAAAACGGTTACTAAAAAGCAAAATATTTCCGACTATTTCATCCCCGACTCAGTGAAATTGACAAACCCGAAAAGCCGCCATTTCCGGCGGCTGTTATATAATCGGCAGGGATTTCCGGCTCTTTTCTCCCCTGTTAAAACTAATCTGTGAGTCGCCCTGCCGTTAATCTATATTATTCGGGAGTCGTCCGAAATGTTAATGGGAAATTTCAGGCACCAAAAAGGGAGCGGATAACCACTCCCTCATTATATCAATTTATCACCATATGCTGTGAACCTTTCGATTCGTTGTCGCTTTTGGTATCAGGTTTTAACTTAGCTTACTTCATCACATTATGGTCTTCAAATAAACCTTACGCATGAACTATGTTATCGTCAAAGCTTGGTATCATATCATTTTCAGATACTACGTATCACTGATGCGACTACAGCCAATTTAAAGTCTTTGTTGGACTCACCCTCTCACTGCTGAATTTTGATTTCCTTTTTGTAAGACAGTTTCATGGTGCATCAAATCCTTTCGGGCTTTAAACCTTTTTTGATTGGATTTTCTTGATTTTTATGGGCAAGATATACTTGCTATTAAGTTTTACCTATTCTTATTTCAGATAGGTTACAGAATCAATTTCAGAGCTTTTTCTTTATCTTGAGAAATTGGTTTCGTACCTAAGAGAACATCTCGTAATGTGTCAAGCTTAAAGATTAGCTTCGTATTAGATTCTGTGAGTCAAGAAAGTTATGCATAGATTGCTGGACTCACCTCTTTCAGTTTATTTTACCCGCAAGTTCCGTTTCTTGCTACTGCTAATACTTTCATAACAATCGCTCCTTTACTTTCTTAAGACGAATTGTTATTTTGCCTTTTGTGGTTTCTGATAGCTCCCTCAGTTCTTGCTTAGCAGATTGCTTACTTGTTTTACAAGTATTGTTTCACAAGTGCCGCCTCGCTTTAGAAGTTATCCTGAGGTTTTCTTACCTCTTCATCGGAACCCTCTCCCTTTTAGTTTTCAGTGACTTTTTTTATTTATCTCTCTTCTATGATTGTATTATAACACACCCGGATTGAAATGTCAATAGGTTTTTCAAACTTTTTTCAAATTTTTTTGTGGAATTTTTCTGAAGAGCTCGTGTTATCTTTTGAATATAAATTTGAGCGATTTCTACACAAAAGTACCATTGACAAACCCGCAAGTTTTCACTATAATAGAATCAAACTTATTTATAAAGGAGATTATCGCTATGGATGAAAATGAATATATGCCTGAAATCTATACTCTCGAAGACGAAGAGGGCAATGTCGGAGAATATGAACTCATCGACATTTACGACGAAGGCGACAACACCTATTACGCTCTTGCTCCCTACTATGAGAACCCCGAGGATCTCGTGAACGACAACGGCGAGTTCATCATTTTGAAAGTTGAAGACACTGGCGACGAGATTACTCTTGTTTCCATCGAAAGCGAAGAGGAGTATGACAGACTGGGACAAATCTTCATCGACAGGTTCGACAACTGGGATGATGAGTGCGACTGCGAAGATGACGACTGCGATTGCGATGACGAAGATTGCCATTGCCATCATCACGAGGAATAATGTAGTCAGAAAGAGTTATACTACTCTCTGAAACCAGAATCACTTTCTGCCTTGTTCGATTAAGCATGGTTTTTATAATCCAACACATATAATTCGGGAATCTCGCTCCGGGCGCGGGGATGCAGACCTCCCAAAGTACGCACGGTTGCCACCTCCACGGCTTCCCTGTTCAAGTACTGAGGACGAAGGGAGCACGAAACGTCAGGGCTGATACCCACCTGCTTCGTGCGGGTTTTATACGTCATGTGGCGGCAAGGCGGAACCCCCAAAAATTAACGGCTGATACTTTAGCGGTATCAGCCGTTTTGTTATGCTTTTTAAATGGATGCGAATATCGCCGCTATGAAGCATCCAAGGGCAATAACAGCGCTGATTGTGATGATGATTGCCGCCATCTTCTTCGTGAGCTTGCCGCTTTGCTTCGCTTTTGAAAGAATATCTATTGTGTAGAGGAACGATACCAGCAGAGCGCTGAATGCCAAGCCCATCGAAGCTCCCATAATGAAGTCTACGACCGGAAGATGGTCTGAGTCGTCAGTCACCATAACTATAAAGCACAGAACAACCGCAATAATGCCCACTATACTCGTTGTTCTGACACGTTTTAAGAGTGTCGCCTTGTCCTCTTCGGCATATTCGGCAACTGCCTTTAATGTCTTTTTCTCTTCTTCATTCATGTTCTCGCTTTTCCTTTCTCCGTTGATGATTTCACGGATGTCGCAGTTATAAAAGTCCGCAAGCTCGACAAGGGTGCTTATGTCCGGCAGATTGCTGCCAGTCTCCCAACGGGAAACCGTCCTGTTTGAAACATAAAACTTCTCGGCAAGCTGTTCTTGGGTGAGCTCCTTTTCTTTTCGGAGCTCTTTTAAGAATTCGCCTATTTTCTTCTGATTCATGTTTTCCCTCCTTTCCTGCCCTCAAGAATAGCACTTCGGGCAGAAAAATAACACGACATAAAGCGAGAAATGCCGTGTTATTCGTTAATTCTTGATGTCTGTCAGTCCGCAGTTTTGACTTTATTCGCCTTCTTGGTGAATTTGACGAGGCCTGTTCGGTTCAGGGCAACCATGATGGCGGGGATTAGTATAAGCTGGATTATTATGCCTGGAATCGCTTCGAGGACTGCGCCTGAAATAAAGGCACTCCATGTGAAGCTGTTGCCCCTGATGCCGAGAAGAATTATCTCAGCGACGCCCCAGACAAGTCTTCCGGCAATCATGGCGGCTATCAGACTACGATAGAGCGAAACTATGCACTTCCATTTGGATGCGGCATAGAGAATACCAATTACTGCGCCGTAGGTTGCGAGCTCGAACGCCATTGCTATGGCTGATGGATAGAGCACCGGTCTGCCGAAAAGCAGGCTTCGGAGAAGTGGGGTTATAAAGCCGACGGCGAGTCCGTGCTTCCAGTCGCAGATGAGTCCACAGAGAAGAACCGGGATGTGCATTGGGAGAAGCATGTTGCCAATCTCCGGGATTTGTCCGGTTAGGAACGGGAGAAGAAGCCCGATGGCTAAGAACATTGCGGATAAGGTGAGGTTGATGAGGCTTTTGCGGTATTTTGTCACGATGATTACTCCTATTTACTGATATTTACAAGCTGATATTTTCTCACACCGAGACCGATTGCTTCGGCATTTTCGATTGTCTTGATGCCCTGTCTCTGGTTCACTCTGTCAACGAAGGTCTTGTTGCCCTCAGAAACCCAGACGAGATCTAAGCAAGCCTGGTCGAGTGCTACGGGGTCGTGGGAAGCGAGGATTCCGACGTCCCCAATTTCCGGCTCGGCGGGATGACCGTCGCAGTCGCAATCTATCGAAAGACGGTTCATGACGTTGATATAGACAATCCGTTCGCCGTGTCCGAGATAGTCGGAAACCGACTTTGCGGCATCACCCATAGACTCTAAGAAAGCAATCTGCTCGCCGCCCTGCATGGTGGTGTGGCTAAGTCCACCGGTATGGAGAAGACACTTGCCCTCACTTGAAGCAAGACCGATGGAGATGTTCTTTATCGCTCCGCCGAAGCCTGCCATCACATGTCCCTTGAAGTGGGAGAGAATAAGATAGGAATCGTAATCGGGGAAATCCTTGCCGACGTAGTTCTCTTTGAGACGGGTGCCGCCTTCAATTGGGATGATAAGAGAACCCTCCTCGTCCTGAATCTGGAACGGGGCGATGTCTGTGAAGCCGTGGCCCTTTGCGACCTGATAGTGCTCCTCGGTTGCAACACGGGAGCCGCCATAGGCGGTGTTACACTCGACGATGGTGCCGTCTACAAGCTTCACAACGTCCTTGATAAGGCTTGGGCTGAGGTAATTGCTTGCCGGAGGTTCTCCTGTAGAAAGCTTCACGGCAACCTTGCCGGTGGGCGTCCAGTCGAGCTTCTTATACATCTCGACCATCGCTTCGGGCGAGATTTCGGGAGTGAAATAGACAACCGGAGCGTCAGGCGATTCAGTTCTGTGTTCAAGGCTTGACAGCTCAATAACTGCGCCCTGATTGGTGGTTAGGGTTTTGTCGTTCATGGTGTTAATCCTTTCTTCTTCCTATACTCAAGATAGTTTTCTAAGATGAGGGTGGCGGCAACGGTATCGATGACATTTCTGCGCTTTTTGCCGCGGACATTGGTTTCATTTAAGATGCCGATGGCTTCGACAGTCGTGATGCGCTCGTCCCACATGGTGGTTTCGATGCCGGAAAGTTCGGAAAGCTGTGTTGCAAACTCCTTACACTTCTCCGCACGCTCGCCCTCCGAGCCGTCCATATTTTTTGGGAGACCGACGACGATTAATTCAGAGCCAAGCTCGTGCGCCTTGTCGGAAATCTTCTGAAGAAGCTTCTCACGGTTCCATTCTGAGATTGTCCCGACGGGAGAAGCAATCGATTCGCTTTTGTCGCAGGAGGCAAGACCGGTCCTTGCGTCTCCATAGTCAACGGCGAGAATATTCATACTCCTAAGCCCTACTTTCTGCTTCTGCCTAAGAACGCCGCACCGATGATTCCGGCGTCGTTGCCGAGAGATGCACGGACAATTTCGGTATTGCGGGAGCCACGCTTGGTGTAGACCTCGTTTGCGACTCTCTCTTTAAGCGGAACTAAAAGTGCGTCGCCCTCGTTGCAGACGCCTCCGCCGATGCAGAGGACTTCCGGCTGGAAGACGTTGATTACGTTTGCAATGCCGGTGGCAAGGTACTTGATATACTTGTCGACGACTTCCTTTGCCGCTTCGTCGCCCGCTCTCATTGCGTTGAAGGCAAGGCGCCCGGAGACGTGGTCGCCCATCATTTCGTGCATTTTGGATTCCGGGTGCTCAGCCATAGCCTCTTTCGTCATTCTGATTAGACCCGTTGCGGACGAGTATACTTCAAAGCAACCGTGCCTGCCGCAGGTGCAAAGAGGTCCGTCGACCTCGATAACGGTGTGACCGAGCTCGGCACCGGCATAGTTGAAGCCGGAATAAATTTTGCCGTCGATAACGACTCCTCCGCCGACACCCGTTCCGAGAGTTATGCAGACTGCGCTGTTGGCGTTCTTTGCGCTTCCGGCGACATACTCGCCGTATGCCGCCGCATTGGCGTCGTTCTCGGCATAGATTGGCTTCCCGAGCTCGTTATAAAGAAGCTCGCCGACGGGAATGTCGTAGAAGTCAAGGTTGTTTGAATACTCGATTACTCCCCTGCCACTGTCGATGGTTCCGGGGGAACCGAGACCTACAGACTCGATGCCGTCCATCGAAAGACCGGCGTTCTCGACTGCCTTGCGGGAGACTTTTGCCATGTCTTTTATAATCTCATCTGCGGGACGTGGGCAGTTGGTGCGGGTGGTGGCACGGGCGATTATTTCGTAGTTTTCGTTGACGACGCCGGCGACGATGTTGGTGCCGCCAAGGTCGATTCCAATATAGTATTTCATTCTTAGGTTACTCCTGTTCAAATGCGTATGGTTTTATCCGAGAAGCTCGTCGAGCTCGTCAATCAGGTCGCCAAACATCTTTAAAGCCTCGTTAATCGGCTCGGGAGAGTTCATGTCGACTCCGGCGATTTTTAGAAGTGAAATCGGGTCGGTTATCGAACCGCTGGATAAGAACTTCAGGTAGTTCTTCACGGCAGGCTCGCCTTCCTTGATTATCTTCTGCGAAAGAGCGATTGCGGCGGAGAAGCCGGTTGCGTACTGATAGACGTAATAATTGTAGTAGAAGTGAGGGATTCTCTCCCACTCGAAGGCGATTTCGGGGTCGACGGTGATGTCGTCGCCGTAGTACTGCTTGTTGAGCTTGTAGTAGAGGTCGCAGAGATAGTCGGCGTTGAGGGTTTCGCCACGCTCGGCGGCTTCCTTCGTCAGAAGCTCGAACTCAGCGAACATCGTCTGGCGATAAAGAGTGGTTCTGAACTGCTCCAGGAAGTAGTTAATCAGATATGCACGCTCTTTTTTGTCGGTCGTCTTCGAGAGAAGGTACTGCATGAGGAGCGCTTCGTTGCAGGTGGAGGCGACCTCGGCTACGAAAATGACATAGTCGCTGTAGCAGACGGGCTGGTTCTTCTGGGAAAGGTAGGAGTGGAGAGAATGTCCCATCTCGTGAACAAGGGTGAACTCGCTGTCGAGGTTCTCCTTGTGGTTCATGAGGACGTAAGGATGAGGTCTTGCGCCAGCGGAATATGCACCCGAGCGCTTGCCTTCGTTTTCATATACGTCAACCCAGCGGTTATCAAATCCTTCTTTGAGCATCGAGACGTAATCGTCGCCTAAGATTTGCATTGCGTCGAGAATATCCCTCTTCGAGTCCTCATAGGTGACTTTTGAATCCGCATCTGGAACTAAAGTTGTGTACAAGTCATACATGTGGAGCTCGTCTACGCCCATCAGCTTCTTGCGGAGCTTCATATACTTGTGCATATAGCCCATGTTCGAGTGGACGGCGTCGATAAGATTATGATAAACGGAGGTCGGAACCTCATTTCCGGCAAGAGCCATTTCAAGGGTGGAGTTGTACTTCTTCGCCCGGCACATGAACATCGACTGCTTGACTTCGCCGAAGTAGAGAGAAGCAAAGGTGTTCTTGAACTGCTCATAGGTGCCGTAGAGCTTCTGGAAAGCGTCTTTGCGGAGCTCTCTGTCGGGGCTCTCAACTATTGCTACATAGGAGCCGTTTGTAAGCGGATGCTCGTTGCCTTCACTATCTATTGCGGACGGGAATTTCAGGTCGGTGCTTTCGAGAGTGCCGTAAACGTCGTCGGGGACACCTCTTACCTGCTGACTCATCGCCAAAATTGCTTCTTCAGCGGCGGAGAGAACATGATCCTTCTCAATTCTGATTCTGTTAATCGAGATTCTGTAGAGCTCCAAATCCGGGCAAGTCTTGTAGAAGCCTTCAAGAGTCTCGTCCGGAATCGAGATAATCTCAGGAACTGAGAATGCGGCAGAAGCGGCGATGTCCTGATAGAGCATCATAATCTTCGAGTAGAAGTCCTGATACTTCGGCTCGGCGGTGTCCTGGTCGTACTTGCGCATTGCGTAGTTGGCGAGCTGGTTTAATTCGAGAGTGATTTCGTCGTCGAGCTTGAAGTACTCCAAAAGTGATTCAGCACTTTGAGAGATTTTGCCCTCGTATGAGGCGATTTTTTTGGGGATAGCTTTTGCTTCTTCGAGAGCTTCGAGCCACTTGTCGTCCGACTCAAACAAATCACAGAGATTCCAGGTGTATTCCTGTGGAACCTCGCTTCTTTTCGGCACGGTTCTTACTTCTGCCATGGTGTATTCCTCCTGATAAATATTTATTTCGCCTGATGGCGGTTAATGTCCGGAGATTATTTTACCACAACCGAGCGGAAAAATCAACTACTTATATAGGAAGAGCGCCCTCCGAATACGGAAAGCGCTCCCAAATCAAATGAAGATTGATTCTTATCAGTCGTTTTAAATTATCTCTTCTTTGAAACAACTACAGCGGCGGTTGCCATTGCCATAGGAAGAACTGCCAGAACGATACCGGTGTCGGGAGAAGAAGCGGTTTCCTCAGCGGCAGAGCTGTCGGTGGATTCTTCGGTGGAAGCGTCAGCTTCGTTGTCAGCGGAAGTGTCGTCTGTAGCATCAGCAGATGTGTCAGCGGCAGTGCCGGTTACAACTCTGACGCCATAAACTGTAGCATCACCGCTATTGAAGTCTACGCCAAAGTTGAGGACGTCGTCAAGAGAAAGACCAGCGTCGGTATAAGCGGCGATAAGAGTTGCGGCATCGAAAACTACGACAGCATGTCCGTCAGCGTCGGTGGTGGAGCTTACGATATCGGTAATGTTAGACCAGGAGTAAGCGCCATCTGCATAAGCCTGGAGCAGTGCACCGGTAGCGGCTACGTCGGATGTAATTTCAATCTGTGCGCCCTCAGTCTGGATAGCTTCAAGGAATTCATCCATAACCTCAGGGAACAGGTACTCAGTGATAAGCGACGGATACCATCCCGATACTGCTACGCCATCAGCAAAACTGCCGATTACTGATGAACTTGCTTCTTCAAGAACATAGATATCGTCAGCAAAAACGCTCAGAGAAAGTGTGCAGAGCATAAGAAGTGCAACTGCGATTGCCAAAATTTTCTTCATTGTTGTTTCCTCCATAGTATAATTCCAAACTCCATTCGGAGATTCAGTAGCTTTATTATAAAGCATATATCGCAAGTTTTCAAGTGGTTATACTAAATTCCTCAGAATTTATCAAGTCCATATCAGGAAACATCAATAAACTTAGCTGTTGCTACGGCTGAATCAAGCTTTTTTCGGAATAGACCGGATGTCGGCTCAAAAATTGAAATGAAAACCGAGAATCGAAGAAAAATCGAAAGAAATCAAGAGAAATCGAAAGAAAACGGGATATATTTAAAAAAAGTTTTCAAAAGGGCTTGACAACCGGAAATTTGAGGTTTATAATACGAAACGTCGCTTGAAAAGCAAGGCTTTGTGCCCTATTTCAAGGCGCAAGGTTTATTAATTCCAATAGGAGGAAATTAAATGTCAACATTTATGGAAAAGCCGCAGAATGTTGAGCGCAAGTGGTATGTTATCGACGCCGCTGGCAAGCCTCTCGGAAGAGTCGCCGCCGCAGCCGCTACCATTCTCAATGGCAAGCATAAGCCCACCTACACTCCTCACGTTGATTGCGGAGACCACGTTATCATCATCAACTGCGCACAGGCAGTTCTCACAGGAAACAAGATTAACAAGAAGGTTCTCAGATGGCACACCGGCTGGATTGGACACCTGAAGGAATACAAGTATTCCGACATGATGGAGAAGGAGCCGGAGAGAGCTATGAAGATAGCTGTCGAGGGTATGCTTCCCCACAACACCATCGGCGCCAACTCCGCCAAGAGACTTCGCGTTTACAAGGGTTCGGAGCATCCTCATGCCGCTCAGCAGCCCGAAACCATCGAGCTTTAAGAAGGAGGATGAATCATGTACGAATCTAAATCAGCTTATTTCTATGGAACCGGCAGAAGAAAGAGCTCTGTCGCAAGAGTAAGACTTTATCAGGGAACCGGCAAGGTTACCATCAATGACAGAGACATCGACGATTACTTCGGTCTTGAAACCCTGAAGCTCATCGTCCGTCAGCCTCTGAAGCTCGTTGGAGCAGAAGGAACCTTCGACGTAGTCTGCACCGTCTCCGGCGGTGGAGTTACCGGTCAGGCAGGCGCTATCAGACATGGTATTTCAAGAGCTTTGCTCCAGTATAACAACGACCTCCGTCCTCAGCTCAAAGCCGCAGGCTTCCTCACGAGAGACCCTCGTATGAAGGAAAGAAAGAAGTACGGCTTAAAGGCTGCAAGAAGAGCACCGCAGTTCTCGAAGAGATAAGAAAATCGAATATTGCAAACTGTCAAAACCCTCGAAAAAGCCTTTTTTTCGAGGGTTTTTCAATGTTGTTCAACCTGTGAGACGGCGTGAGACGATGTGAAACGGTGTGAGGTATGACACACATATGACACGGGTATGACACATGAGAATAGGTGTCTTCCGTAAGACTTTTGCAATCTTCCGTAAGACACGAAAACCAAAGAAAAGAGCGCATTTAAACGCTCTTTTCCTTGCAGTATTCGATTATCGCAGTTCTGACTTCCTTTTTGGTTTTACAATGTACTATGTAACCATCTTTGAAAACCACGTTATACCCATCGTGCATATTTCCTTGAATACCTGATAGCATTTCACGGTTCTTTTCTGCAATCTGCATTGTATCAAACATCCCATCCTGATCTTTGGTTATCAAGTCCTGAATGTATGAGTTGACGGAAAGCCCCTTATCTGAAGCAAGGCTTTTTATAATAGCTTTCATGCCTTTTGGTACAGCTAATTCTATTCGGTCATAGTGTTTTGCTTTGTGTTTGTTCTTGTATTCCGTTCTATCCAAGAAGAAGCACCGCCTTAAATCTTATTGATGGCTTCGATAAGTTCCTGAATTTCAAAATGGGTATATACAACTTCCGTGACTGATTGCCCTTTATGCCCTACAATCTTTTTGATGATTTTATCTTGCACTCCGGCAACGGTCAAAAGAGAAATGCAGGTGTGACGGGTATCATGTGGATAGTGTTGCATTCCCATTTGTTCAATGAGTGGTAACCAATAAGAATCGTAAAAATTGCGATATTCAAAACGCTTTCCCTCCGGGGTTGAAAGAACATATTCGCAGTCGTTTTTGTTCATCCAGTACTCAAAGAACGGTACAATCTTTTCTGCAATCGGGACTTTACGGATTCCGGCTTCTGTTTTGGAAGCGGTCACGTCAAACCACCTTTCCGAAAGGTTCACATCTTCTTTCTTCAGATTAAGCAGTTCACCAATATGAAGCCCGGAATAAATCAACATGAGGATAACAGAAAAATATTCGTTTGTGTCTTTCCAGTTCCAGACCGTTTGAACTTCTGCTTTGCTGAATGGCTTTCGGTTTAGTGCGTTTGGATTCTTATCCCGGTATTGCTCTATATCCACATACTTTGAATAATCCTTACTGCATAAATCATTCTGCATTGCGAACTTGTAAAGCTGATTGAAAAGGCTTTTTATTTTCTTCATTGTGGGATAATTCTTCCCGGAATTGTCAATCACGCCTTGCAGGTGCGCTCTCTTTATATCCACAAATCGCATATTCTCCAAAATCTCACATGAGCGATAAGCGGCATTGTAGCCCTTGATATTGGAATCTGATATTTTGTGATACTTTTCAGCAGACCATTTTTCAAAGACTTCCTTAAACGTGATTTTGGTGCTATCCATATCATACGGGTTTTGATGATAGAGTGAAAGAGCAATCAGACCTTCTTCTTTGGTTTCGTAATAGCCTATAGTTTTGAATTGTTGTCTCACCTTCCCGGTGCTTTCGTCCACTTCCCAACTAACAGTTATCCTCGCCCGGTACGGCTTCCGCCGATTTCCGGGGAGCTTCGACACATTGCCAAATCCGTTAGGTAAACGCATATTAAATACCATTCCTTTCGTTGACTTTTGAATCACGGAATGGTATAATAAGATATAACCACTTCGTGATTCTTGCAGGTTTCTTGATTTGGTTGCTTCGGAATTCCTATCTATTGCAGTAGATAGGAATTTCTTTTTTAGATTTTGTGCAGGCGTTACCCCGATAAATCCAAATTTATCAAAGTAGCTGGTGTGTGCATAATTGGTTAGTAAAACTTAGTTTTTTGCAACTATGCACACACCCCGCCCGGAATCAGAGACCGGCTGAGAAGTACTTTTCGTTTTCGTTGAGATAGTCAAGAGCCGATTCTACCAAATCAAGGACATCAATATTCTCTCCGCTACCCATTGCAAAAATTTCCGTGATACCTTTAAGAATTGACCTTGCTTTCTTCTCTCTATCGCTTATCTCACGCATTTCCCGCTCTGTAAGTGTCATATCGTTTCACCACCTTTCTTTTTCAGTGTCCATTGCTCCCGGAATCAGAGACCGGGCATGAAGAGTTTGTAATTCTCATTCAGATAGTCAAGTACAGCTTCCACCAAATCAAGGACATCGAGATCGTCTTTGCCGTCCAGTTTGAGTCCATACCTGAGACATTCGAGAATAGCCCTTACCTTATCCTCTCTGTCGATTACCTCTTGAATCTGTTGCTCTGTGAGTTTTACTGTCATAATTATTCACCGCCTTTCTCTTCTGGAAGATTATCTATGCAGTAATCTTTTCTATACTCATATGTGGATGTGTGACAGTGTACAGATCTAAATCCTTTATAGTCTCCCCTGTCGTTTCCGTGGACGTGAATCTCACCACAATAGGGACATACGATATATACCTGTGATTCTGATAACGCTATCGGATAAACGTGCCATACTCCACCCTTCTGGAAAGACCGGCGGTCACGCACCAATACGGTAAGTTTATTGTTATCGGAAGGGTACTTTTCCAGACTGTCAAGGTCTATCAAGACCCGCCCGGATTCCAACTGAGGAATCGACCGTTTAAATTCTGTGAATCTCATTTAGTTTACTTTCCTTTCTGTCAACCTGTCAATCTAATTATTATATTTTATACTTTTCCCTATGATAAAACAAAGTGTTTTCACTTTCTTTTTTTCTTCACGAAAGGGATAAAATCGCCGTTTCAGATTGACAGGTTGACACTTTACTTTTTTAAGAATACCTGCGGTCTTTGCCCGTTAATGCGTTTTGTGCGAGTGACAAAACCGTATTTGTTGCATATTAGCTTTGAAAAGTCCTTTTGTGCTTTGGCTTCCTCTCCGGCACTAATACAAAACGCCGTGTATTGCGGGTATAAGCCTTTGTAGCCGTCCATTTTTATTGGCTCACGCAATAAATAATCTTCGGTAATTTCTGCTTCCCGTAACCACCTTATAACATTGTCATTTTCGCTGACAAAATCGGATAGTGCGTTTTCGCTTTCTTCCGTTGTAATAAAGCCGTCATTCTGAATCAGGGTTTTATAGCCTCTGATTGCGTGGTTAAGCAATGCAGACATACAATCGGCGGAAGTTAAGGCTGTAATAATCGCAGAATCAAATTGCGGATCGTTCTTTTGGAAAACGTGTTTGAACTCAAAGATTACAATACGCCTTTCTATTCCGTCAAAATCCTGTGAGAAATCCGGGTAATTGTTCATACCAAAAAGAAGCTTTCCTGTAAAAACGTAGTTAAAAGGTTGTCTGTACTTCTGATTGATTGTTAATTGTCCACCGTCTGACAGCATTTTAAAGGTTTCGGAAGATAAGACTTTCGTCTTTCGTATGTCTGAAAATATATTTGCTACCTTATTCACCAGTGGAGCAAGTCCAAAAGGCTTTCCTAAATCGTCAAGCTGTAATGCAGAAACATTTTCACTTCCGCAAAAGTGGGTTATCAGCTTTAACAGAGTGCTTTTTCCTGTTGACGGCGCACCCACAAAGAAAAATACCTTCTGATAACGCACATGATTCATAAGCAGATATCCCATCAACTGATCGAATAGTTCAATCTGCTTTGAACTTCCGTTGAACCATTGCAACAAAGTATCATCAAGCTTCTTACTTTGGATAGCTGGATTATAGACGGCGTTAAATTGTCTGAAACTTATGTGTTCATCCGTATGTGGTAAAAGCTCAACCGTACCATCCGGCGAGAAATTCAAAATCCCGTTTTTAACATTTACCGTTCCATCGTCTTTTGGATATTCGGTATATGTTAATCCCTTGATATGCCTTATAACTTCCCGCTCATAATTGCTATTCAATTTAGGGTGATACACTGTTAAGTAATTGGTGATTCTCCCGTCTGAAAACGGTTTATATACCCCGTTTTCGTATGCATAAAAATCGCCGTTTACTGTGATTATTCCGAAACGCTCTATAATCTCTTTTGCCAAATCCGAATGTAGTATTGACTTTTCGGCTTTGTCCTGTTGCTGATCCATAGCCTTCTTCAGTGTGCTTTCATTGAGTATTTGGCTTTTGAGTAAGTTTTCTGGAATAGGTACTTCAAAGATATATGCGTTCATCAAGTCTATAGCCTGAAATGCCTGCTCCGCCGTAAATCCCTTATTGACTAAATAGAATAGATACGCACCTAATTTCTGTGTTCTGTCACCTTCGGGAAAATCGAGGTCAAATGGTTTGTGCCTATATCCCTGTAGCGGGTATAGAAATGGCGGTAATTCGTCTATATCCTCATCGGTAATTGAACCCTTAAAAAATTGTCGCTCTACTCCGTTAATTTTCAGTGGTATATGGTCATCTGAATCAGGGAATTTCCACTCACACTTCACACCTAAAGGGCAATACCAATCGGTCTTATTCTTCTTTTCAAGGACAGCGGGTACACGGAAAAATAGGTGTTTTCCATGCTCCGTAGCTATACCGTTGTAGCGTATACCCAAAGAATCCAGTATTGCAACAATAGCTTCACTGCGAGGTTTACCGTGTATAGGCTCTTCAAGCTCACCTGTTTTGTGACTGTAATCGTCAATATCCAGTTTAAAGAATTCTGAACTATATGAAGCACCGTAACTATTCCAATCACTTTGCGGATTGTCGGTATATACACGGTCTTCCTTTTTTACTCCCGGATATTTACCGCCGAGGAATCTAATATATTTAGGTTCCATCTATTCCCCACCCCTTTCTCATTTCTAAATTTGTACAACATGATTTAACCTGCCTTTCTTGATAATTTGGTTTGCTTCGGAATCTCTACTCTTCGATAATATCCGTAACCGGGACATTAAGAGCCTTTGCAATTTTGCCGATGGTTTGCGGTCTTGCTTCTTGAAAGCCCTTGCTGATTCGTGTGATAGTAACCTGAGAAATACCACACTTTTCAGAAAGCTCTTTTGCGGAATAAGCTGCATTTGCCATTGCAATCTGCAATTTCTGAGAGTTGATTTTCATGCTTTCACCTTCTTTCTGTTTGGAATATTACACCAAATCACTTTATCCTATTTAGCCCTGTGCCAGTATTGCAGTACCGGCGGAACTTCTTTTATCTACTTAATTTTGTACTGAATGAAACCTGATATAGATTACATTGCCTTCTTCCTTGATAATTCTTTTGTTTTTGAGCATTTGCTTCATTTCCCCGCAAATTTCCGCTCTATCTTCGGAATCAAGTTGAGTAAACATTTCGACTGCTTCCCGTGTTTTCAACCCATAGGTAGCTTGAATTTGTGCGAGCGGACTTAGTTCTTCCGGCGGATTACTGGATTCTGGAGTAGATGATATTTTGTACATGGCTTCAATCCTTTCTGATTACTTACAGTACTGCCCGAAAAGGTTTTAAACCTTATTCTTCATAACTAATTCTTTTGCGTCTATGAGTGCCTGATTTTTCAATAAATCAATCCGTTCAAATGAATCCGTGAAGATAAAAATCATAAGTTTATGACTTTCTGGATTCCGTCTTATACTGATTCGTTCGCTGTAATCGTTAGAGATTATTATCTCCCATTCTTCAATGTCCTCTTTTTTTAATCTGCAAGAAACCAAATCTATTATTTCGCACATTATAGCCCTTCCTTTCTCGTATCATTCCGAAATATAACCGATTATTACAATATGGTTGCTGATAGTTCTATTATAATGATTTTCGTTAGCGTTGTCAATAGGAATTTTCACAAAAATTAAAATTGCCTTGATTTTTATAGTCGTTTGTGATAAACTGAACGTAAATAGAGGTGATTGCATGGATTTAAGTGAACGTGACCAAGAAATCGGGTTAAAAATTAAACAGTACCGAAAAGGAAAGATGACACAAAAGGAACTTGCTGATAAAATCGGTAAAACTGAAAGTTCTGTATGTAAATACGAAAAAGGTCTTGTAACGATTCCCTTAAATGTGTTAGACGAAATCGCTACTGCGTTAGGCGTAACTACTTCTGACCTTTTGGAAACTGATCACACAGAAGCGGAATCCGATGGTAAACGGATTCGTAAATACCGAAAATTAAGAGGACTAACACAAGAAGAGCTTGCTAAGATGACCGGCTTGTCCACAATGAGCATAAGACGCTATGAGTCGGGAGAGCGCATAGCTCCACAGCCTATTTTGATTAAGATCGCAAGGACGTTGGGCGTTCATCTTCGGGATTTAAAAACAAATCCTTGGAGTAAATTTAATGAAATCATTGATTCTGAAGCACTTGCAAAAGAGGTTAAAGAAATAGAGGCTATCGAAGTGTATCTAAAATCAATAGGTTACACTTTTGAGGTTCTCACTTCCAGCGATGGTGAAGACTGTTTATTGGAGCTGTCCAAAGACGGAAATACAGTAGATTTTACTGAAAAAGAATTTGACGATTTTCGGGAACGTATTAAGGAATCAGTTGAGTATCAAATTTGGAAAAAGCAACAAAAATAAATCGCTCCCAGTGTAGCGGAAGCGATGTTATGCCTTAGATAACTACAAATCGCCGTGAATTAAGCCTTCACGGCGACTCTTGTGTCATGTGGGTGTAATAATCCAGATTCAGAATTGAAGATAAACTTTCAAAAATAAGGGGTTGTATGCCCCCTATTTTTTTGTGTAAAACCACTATATATAGTATTTTATTGTTGACTTTAGCACAATATATGGTATAATAGAAGTAACAAATATTTCAGAATAGAAAGAGGGTTGATGAATTTGCTGACAGTGAAGCAGAAGCGTTTTGCAGATGAATATCTGATTGATTGCAATGCAACGAAAGCCGCAATCAGAGCGGGGTATTCTCCAAAAACAGCGAATGAACAGGGTGCGAAATTGCTTGATAATCAAAAGATAGCCGATTATATCAACAGTGAACTTGAAAAAATCCATACTGAAAAAGTAGCTGAGATACAAGAGATTATGGAGTATCTGACCTCTGTAATGAGAGGCGAGCAGACAGAGCAGGTTTTGATATTCGTTGGTAAGGGTATTCAGGAAGTTATCGAGATCCAGACTTCGGCAAAAGACAGAATCAGGTGTGCAGAATTACTTGGGAAGAGATACGGGATTTTCAGAAAGAATATAGACACGGAAATCAAACCCGTTATAATCATTGGTGATATAGAAGAATAGTTTGCAAACCACTTTGAATTGAGGCGGGAGCATGGAGAAAACAGCATATTTGAAAAATACCGGCTTGCAGGAATCCGAAAAACAGCTACAGGAAGAAGCGAAATATATCCTTATGGCAAAAGAAGCCGGAATCGGGCAGGATGCCTTAAACAAAATGATTGCAATGTTTTCTATCCACAAATCCTATTATGATGACTTGAAAAAGGCGGTGCTGGATGGTGGACAATGAAGCGTTGGTTTTGCAGGTCAAAACCGGGGACAATCCAAAAGAGGCTATGCAACAGCTTTTTCTCCAGAATCAACGCTTTATATACGGGATTGCAAAAAGATATACCGCCTATGCAGAAATTGATGACTTAATGCAGGAATCATATTTTGGCTTGCTGAAAGCAGTTGAAGCCTTTGAGCCGGAAATGGGAAACAAATTTATAACCTTCCTATCCCCGTGTCTGAATCACGCCTTGCAACACTATATAACCGATACCAAAAGTACAAGGCGTATACCGAAATATCTACAGATACGGATAGCGAAATACAAGAAGTTTGTTTCGGAATGTTCTGCAAACGGTAGAGATCCCGCCGATTCCGAAATATGTGAAGCGTTAGGAATCAACGATAAACAGCTTTCTAATTTGCGGAAAGCAATGCAGGAATCAGAGTGCATAAGCTTAAGTGACATTGTAGCCGGGACGGATGACTTCACAATAGAAGAATGCCTTGCTGATCCAGTAGACATGGAAGACGAAATTACAGAAACGATTGCGAAACAACAGCTTTCCGCTCAACTTTGGAAAATCGTTGATGAATTGGACGGTAAACAGGGAGAAGTAATTTCTGAGAGATACCACTATTCAAGAACGCTGGAAGAGGTCGGAAAGCGGATGAATCTGACCTCTGAGCGTGTCCGGCAAATAGAGGCGAAAGCCTTAGAGATATTGCACCAAAAAGAAAGCCTTAAAACCATTGCTGAGAATTACGGTTATTGTGGTTATCTGGAAGGAAGCAAGGCTTATCACGGCAGTTTTCAGAATTTCAAAAATCATAGAAGCTCAATCGTTGAATTTCTGGCACTCCGAAACATTGAACGCTCCGAACGGGAGCAATCAGAGCGGGAAAGCATTGATAAACTGTTTGATGATATTATGAGCCTTGCAACAAATTAAGAAAGAGGGAGGATTTTATGATATGGAAGCCGGACGGATGAAAATGTAAAGGTAAAAGCCATTACAAATACTTAATACAGAAAGGACAAACAAAAATGAATTATTCACAGAAATTGATGTCTCATATGAGAGCATATGCTTCAGATTGGGATAAGGCAGAAAAGACCCGTAAAAGCGAAATGGAGAAAATCAAGCATTGGATTAAGGAAAGCAAGCAGTATACAGACCAGTACAACAAGATAATGAAGCAGTTTCACGAAGCCGTTGCCCCGTCCTACAAGGAACATCTTAACGCTTGCGTTGACGTTATGAGAGAGGCATATAGCGAACTGAAAAAGATTGCTTGCGGTGATGTCCCGGAAAGCTTCAATACTGATATTGCCTTGATTACGGCGGGACAGGATAGAATGACAGAATTAGAGTATCTGCTTTATCTTGAAAAGTATGCAACTTCCTATCCTTGCATTAGATCTATTCTTAACATTGCAAAGACCAACAAAAAGTGTGAAGGGTTGTACCTACGTTTTATTGACAGCTTCAAAAAATACGTTGATGAATGCGTAAGTATTATAAGCAATTTCTTCAATGGATATGGACAGCCTACCGGCGACATAACCGCAAAAATGGCAATCAATACAGACGATGACGGAAACGAAAAGAATCGTATCTGTAAGATTTTCAGAGACTATCTCGACCCGTTCTATTCTGGCGACTACTACACCGGAAACATTGTAGCAAGTAAAAAGCAGATCGAAATGCTCCCCATTCTGGAAGAGGGAAGCATATATACACCCTCTGGAGATATAATGAGGGCATTTACAACGGGCAATAAGATCTAATTAAACCGCTCCGGCGGTGTGGGTGTCATGATACCGCCTTTTTCCCTTTCTTAATCAGGCTATACAGGCTTACGGGCTTATATAGCCTGATTTCTTATTTACTTAGTCAGAAACGCTTGCAATAATCAACATACAGCGATATAATACTTATAGAAACTGAAATTAAGGGGTATTTAATCATGATGGAGAAGCCTATTTGGTGGGATTATGCAATCTTCTATCCTTATGATGATGAGCCGGATTATGATGGTATTCATGATGGCGAAATCAAGGGGTTACGAGATGATGCACCCGAAGAGGTAAAAGAAGAGTTCAACAGGGATATGGAATTAGAACATAATGGAATTAAGCTTTAAAGGCACACATACAGCCCAATTTCCGGCTTTTTAAGCGACTTTCCCGTTACAAGTGAAGTTTATCGTGTGAGCCGGTAAAACGCCTTAGAAAGCGTTATATTAGCTCTCAGAGGCAATTTTGGCGATGATTAAAGCTATATCGCAGATAATTGCTTCTGGAAGCGTTGAACTCTCCCAACATTTCAGATAACTTTGAACATTGCACCCGAATGACACAAACAGGCGAAAAGCCTTTATTTTAAGGGATTCGGGGTTCTCGAAGAGATAATTTTTCCTACGAACATAAACCTCAGACATTTTGCCTGGGGTTTATTTTTATCTTGACCATTCACAGCCAATAGTATATAATAAATTCAAGGGAGGCTGGCGATATGGAAGATAAAAAGAAAATCCGGCGTTTTGCTTTGATATGGTGCGAAATGTATAAGCATCATGCTACTATTCCCGGATACTTTTTTGAAGATATTGAGTTCATGGGAGAAAGTCTTTCTGAGCTGGGCTTTGTCATGGACTGTGGCGAATCAGTTGAAAAAGCATTTCCGGGCTCAGACGTGCTTAATGACAATGAGGCATTGCAACGTGTAATAGACCAGTTCGATATCCAGACTTTGGGAAACGCTATCTATTCTCAATGGCGATACTTCAATCACTGGTCGATGTCACCGATGGAGGAAAGGGACTATCAGTGGTTTGTGATTGCTCTTTCTCAACTGGCAAAATTGTGCGAATGACGAAACAGCTCGATTTTCAAAGTTTTGTATCAAAAATCCCGCAACCGGTTTCGGATGCGGGATTTTTATTTACACTTGTTTTATTTCCTTATTCCCCATCCGTCCAGATTTCATTGAAGATTTCTTCGGTTATGGCTTTGTAGGGATGACCAGTACTGTCAAAGAGGGCTTCGTTGTAGCAGGCACTGCCTTGGGCTTCAGTTATGTTTGAATTTGAAAGGTCGTATTCAGCGGCAGGAGTGTTAAACCAGCCGGAGCCTTCGCTTGACCAGGTATCGGATGATGTCAGTAGCCATGCCGGCTCCCAATAAAAAGTCCCGATGCAGTTATCTATCTGCGCAGCAGCCTCGTTAAGAACGGTTATTGCCTGAACCTGACCGTCTTCACTCGGAGTTCCAAAAACATCCTCAACCTCTTCGCCATAAGCTCCGCTTGTTCCGTAGGAATACTCTGCAATCATAGTGAGCTTTCCGAAGGACTGAGCTACTGCATTAAGGCTTTCAGTCAGATTCTCAAGCGTTCCATGCCAGAAGGGATAGTAGGACGATGCAAAGATATCATAATCTGCACCCACTGCTGCAAGCATATTTGCATAACCATAGTAGGTTGTCGGGTCAGGACTTGTGAAGTGAACAGCGATAAGGATGCTGTCATCGAACTCTCTCACAGCTTCGCAGCCCGATGCGATGAGCTTTGCTATATTCTCATTTCCACTTTCGCCGGCAAGGTATGAATTTGTTTCATTTCCCACAGAAACGATACCGATTTCAACTCCGGTTGCTGCAATTTGCTCCAGTGCTTCGGTTGTAAATTCAGCAACAGCTGCCTCTTTCTCTTCAAGAGAATAATTCTCCCAGGCTTTCGGAGCATAAGAGCGGCTCGGGTCGCTCCAGAAATCAGAATAGTGGAAGTCGACATACAGAGTAAGACCCAGTTCTGCACATCTTTCAGCGATTTCGCAGGTATATTCAAGGTCGCATACTCCTCCACCGTAGCTGTTTTCAGGGGTTTTCTCCTCACCATCGGCATATGGGTCGTTCCAGACTCTCACACGGACATAGTTTACTCCGGCATCTTTCAATATGGCTAAAAGATCCTCTTCTTCGCCGTCTGCGTTATAGTATACAACTCCACTCTTTTCGAGGGAAATGAGTGACGAAACATCGACTCCCTTGATCCAGTTTCCATCGTTTATAACGGTTCCGTTGTAGGTTATGCCGTCAAAATCTATAGAGCCTGAGCCCGTTGCCCCTGCATATTGAATATCCCAGTTTGCCTCTTCTGGAGAGACGCCATAATCTTCTGAAGCCCCACCCAAAGGATCACTTGCATCGCTTGAAGCACTTGCTTCACCTTCTACCGCAGCATTGCTTCCCTCTATCGAGTCCTTTTCACTTGCGCTCACAAAAACAACATTGTCGATGTCTCCCCAATCGTCAGATTTGAGGTCTCCCGAAATCTGAATCGTGACGATATCGCCAGCTGTGACTGTGATTTCATCGGTAATAGCCGTTGTCCAGACGTCCCAGTCGAGAGTCGGAGTTATGTCGAGAGATGCTGCTTCTTCACCGTTGACGAGTATATTGAACATCAACGTCCCTTCAAACGTGTTTGAGCCTTCGTAGTAGATTCCACCAACGTAAGTCCCGGCTTCTTCAATCTGAATGTACTGCGATAACGTGAAAGTTGCGCCAGAATATGAGTACATTTTCACAAAGTAAGAGGTGTTGACGGTTGCCCAGGCATCCGTCTGAACATAAATCGTTCCGCTCGAAGATTCCTCGACCGTCCAGCCATAAAGATCCTGCGCCTCAAAGTCGCCGTTTACAAGTTCAGAATGGTATTCGATAGTTTCTGAGATTGTGTCAATAGTTGTATCTACGGTCGCATCCTCAGTCACAATAGCGTCGCCAGCGTCACTTTCGCTATCTTGCGAGCCACAGCCTACCAGCGCAAAGGCAAGCACTATTGACAGCATAAGTGCTACAATTCTTTTAATATTTCTCATGTTCAAAAAATCTCCTCCTGCTTTAGATTTTCTATAATAAGATTATTATACTCTGCATGGTGCACAAAGTCAAGTTCGTGATTTTGGGTCTTGCAGTCCACTCAAAAAAGTGCTATTATAAGATGTACAAAATTGAGATTCAGGAGACACTAAGATGGCTAATATTATTGCGGTTATATGGGATTTTGACAAGACGCTTGTAAGCGAGTATATGCAGACGCCGATTTTTGAAGACAATGGGGTTGACGGGAGCGAGTTCTGGAAGGAAGTCGACGCATTTGCCGAGGAAATCAAGAAAACCGGAGTTCGGGTCAATGCGGACACTTGCTACCTGAACTTTCTTATAAAGTATGCCCAGAGTGGGAAGTTCAAGGATTTATCGAACGCAAAGCTTCGTGAATATGGGCAGAGGCTTCGGTTCTACAACGGCGTGCCGGAGATTTTCGACAGCATAAAGAACGTCGTGGCGAACGAGCCGAAGTATCAGGAATACGGTATCAAGGTTGAGCACTACATCGTCAGCACCGGCACCGCCGAGACGATTCGGGGCTCAGTTGTGAACGACTACGTCGAGGACATCTGGGGCTGTGAGCTCTTAGAAGCTCCGAACGCCGAGGGAAAGCCGGTCATCAGCGAGGTTATCTGTGCTCTCGACAACACTTCCAAAACAAGAGCTCTGTTTGAGATTAACAAAGGCGTTGGGAAGCAGGACGGTGTCGACGTCAACAGTACTCTCGCCGAAGAGTTCCGCAGGGTCAAGTTCAAGAACATGATTTACATTGCCGACGGTCCGAGCGACATTCCGGCATTCTCGGTCGTCAACAAAAACGGCGGCTCTACATTTGCAATCTATCCGAAGGGTAACATCACCGCCTTCAACCAGGTCGAAAAGATGCGCCACGATGGCAGAATCAACATGTACGCCGAGGCGGACTATTCGGAAGGCACGACGGCTTATATGTGGATTTGCAACAAGGTTCGGGAGTACGCCGACAGAATCTATCTTGAAGAGAAGGAGCACATCGGCAAGCAGGTTTCCGCCGCACCGAAGCATCTTGATTAAAAAAGTTCCCGTAGACGAATCTACGGGATTTTTTATGCCATGAGTTTTCTTATTGCGTCCGCTATGATTGCGGCGTGGTCGAAGGCAAGACCTTCGGAATTTATGATTTCGGTCGGCATACCGTCCTGCGAAAATCTCGTGGAGCCGGAAAGCCTGTCTTCGCCGTTTGTGAGGATGAAGGTGCAGGTGTCCGATGTAAGCTTATATTCAAGCGAAAAGAGTTTTGCATCTGATGCGTCGTCTCCGGCGGTCGGGGTGACTCCGTTTTCAAGATAAGCGTAAAATGCTGTGGAGACTACCCAGGTTCTTGGGTCTCTGCTGGGCTTGCTGTAGACGCCTACAAGTGACATTCTGGTTTCATTAAGTCCGGTTTCTTCGGATAGTTCCCTTCTTGCCGCCTGCTCCACCGTTTCGTTCGGGTTTACGAAGCCGCCTGGGAGAGCATAACAGCCTAGATATGGGTGTCCTCCACGCTTTATAAGCAAAAGCTTCAGATTGTCCTTCGTTCCGGTAAAGATGACTGCGTCGGCAGTCAGGGACGGACGAGGATAGTTTTTCGGGCTGTAGCTGGCAAGAAATTCGGCTTCGGTGAGTCCGTTTTTGTCTCTTAGTTCCATAATGGGTTCTCCTTCTTTCGTAAAATCCCCCTAAACAGCTCAACACAGACCGAAGCCTGTGTTGAGCGAAAGGAGTCAAATGGAATTTGCTGATTAGAAGTCGACTTCGGTGTCGTAGTAGCAGCACTTGAGGAGCTTCTCCATCTCTTCCTGAGTAGGAATACGAGGATTGGAACCGGTGCAAGCGTCGCCGATAGCGTTCTTAGCAATTTCAGGGAGTCTCTCAAGGAATACTTCCTCAGGAACGAAGCCCTGCTCGCAAGGATAGCTGTCAGCACCGTAGTTCTTGATGCAGTGAGGAATGTTGAGCTCGTCGTTCATGCCACGGAGGTAGTCGATGAGGAGCTTGACCTTCTCGTCATCATTAGAGCCACCGAGACCCATGTAGTCAACGATTACGCCATAACGCTTCTTAGCGGTCGGGTCCTTAGCATTGAAAGCGATGACCTTGGGAAGGTACATAGCGTTTGCGGCACCGTGGATGATATGTGCGCCGTAGTCAGCGAATGCGGCACCGGTCTTGTGAGCCATTGAATGTACGATACCGAGGAGTGCATTGGAGAATGCCATACCAGCGAGGCACTGAGCATTGTGCATCTTAGCTCTTGCATCCATGTCGCCGTTGTAGGAAGGAATGAGCTCCTTCATGATCATTTCGATAGCATGGATAGCAAGCGGGTCAGTGTAGTCGCAGTTAGCGGTGGAAACATAAGCTTCGATAGCGTGGGTCATAGCGTCCATACCGGTGTGAGCAACAAGCTTCTTGGGCATGGTCTCTGCCAAGTCAGGGTCTACGATTGCGACATCGGGAGTAATCTCGAAGTCAGCGATAGGATACTTGATACCCTTGTCATAGTCGGTGATGATGGAGAATGCAGTGACTTCGGTAGCGGTACCGGAAGTGGAAGGAATAGCGCAGAAGTGAGCCTTCTTACGGAGCTCGGGAATACCGAAGACCTTGCACATATCCTCGAAAGTGCACTCGGGATACTCATACTTAATCCACATTGCCTTAGCGGCATCGATAGGTGAACCGCCGCCCATTGCAACAATCCAGTCAGGCTCGAAGTCGAGCATAACCTGTGCACCGTTCATAACGGTGGTAACGGAAGGATCCGGCTCAACGCCTTCGAGAACCTTAACTTCCATTCCTGCTTCTTTGAGGTAATCCTCAGCTCTCTGCAAGAATCCGTTTCTCTTCATTGCGCCGCCGCCGACAACAATGATTGCTTTCTTGCCCTTAAGAGTCTTAAGGGTCTCAAGCGAGCCTTTTCCGTGATATAAATCACGAGGTAAAGTAAATCTTGCCATTATATTTGACCTCCATGTAATATTGTAATTAAGTTCTCAGGCTCGCGAGGTGTGAGCCTTTTGAACCGTACTTATTTTAGCATAATTCTGCTCTACTTGTAAATAGAAATAAGGTGTAATTTGCAGGTATTTTTCTCGAATTTCGGATAAGAAAACAACAAAGCCCTCCGTTTTTGAGAAGGCTTTGTGCTATTTATCTATGCGGTTTTCAACCATTGGCTGAGCTTGAATATCGGATAATGCGAGCTCAATCGTTTTCTGAAGCTTCGAGAAGTCTGCGACCATCGAAAAAGGCTTTAAGATATAGTCGTCCTGGCGATATGGGACGAAGTAGTAATGCTTCATGTTCTCCAGAAGCCCGATGTTCTTTGCGGCTCCTGCAAGGGCGTCGTTCGTCGAGACAGCTATCACAACCGGTCGCTGATTCCTGAGATGGCTTTTGACTGCCATTGTAACCGGAGTGTCGTTTATGCCGGTTGCGAGCTTGGCAAGGGTGTTTGACGTGCACGGGCAGATTACAATCAGGTCGAAAAGCCTTTTCGGACCTATTGGCTCGGCAGACTCTATCGTGTGGATGATTTCTTTGCCGGTGATGCTCTCTATCCTGGCTCTGTTCTCTTCAGCGGTCCCGAAACGGGTTGAGAGATTATATGCGTTGAAGGACATAATTGGCGTCAGGTCATAACCGGCGCTGACAAGACTTTCGGCTGTCTCAAATGCCTGTTTGAAAGTGCAGAATGAGCCGGTCATGGCGAAGCCGATTCTTATGCTGTCGCTCATTTCGGGTCGCCTTCTTTCAGACGCCTGAAAACAGACTCGGCAAGCGCTCTTCCGGCTTCTTCGGGGGTGTATTTTCCGGGGACGCCCGAAGCTAAAATCGCAGGAATCCCCATCTCACGGGCTTTGTCGAAGTCGATTCCATAGGGCTTTGAAGCTAATTCTAGTATGAAGCTCCCCTTCTTCACATGTGCAAGTTCTTTTTCGCCGAAAACTCGTGCCGGGATGGTGTTCACTATAACATCGGCATTGGAGATTTCGTCGGGGCTGATAAAATCGGTCGGGTGCTCTTTGCTCCTTGCCGCAATCATAACATCTGCTCCCATTTTGCCGAATAGCTCGGCGCAAGCCTTTGCTACTCTTCCCTTCCCTAAGATAAGAATCTTCGAGCCACTGACTCCGCCCGGAGCGTTCTTCGTAATGATTTGTGAAGCACCCTCGGCGGTGAGTCTGGCATTTTCGAGTGTCAGAGTCTCATCCGAAAACCAGTTGTGGACGGCGATTTTTCTCGCTTTGAGAGAATCTACAACTTCATTGTCCATCTTTCCCGCAAAGACCGCTCCGCCGTCTCTGACGCAATTCAGGGTATCGGATAAGTAAACTTCCCCGCCGGTTGCATCCACAGAACCGACAATCGTCTCTCCCTGCACCGGCTTGTATGGAAGGAGAAGAACGTCGCACGGGGCGACTTCTCCCGAAAAAGCATCAGTTCCGAGAGCAAACCGACGTACTTCAAAACCGGGTTCAAGCGCCAACCGCCCGGCACAATATATCTGACGGGCATCCCCGCCTATAATCAAAATGTTCAATCTAAAACAGTCCTTTCGTACTTGATTGGTACCTGTTGCAGTATATGAAGATTTCGGGGATGGGGTGAATGTGAGATATGCGACTTGCTTTTTTCTTTGCCATATGCTATAATCTTATCAGAAAGGTTTTTAAACTGTTTAAAAAGGCGGTGATAACATGTGTTCAAGGCATGATCTGGATATAATTCTTGACGAGGTTGCGAAATCCTATAGAAAAACTTATGGGGACAACATCACGAAAATTCTCCTCTATGGTTCCTATGCCCGGGGAGACTATCATGATGATTCTGATATTGACGTCGTTGCAATCGTAAAGGGCGACCGAGTCGAGCTACAGCATGAACTCGAAAAAGTCTGGGACGTTTCTCACGATTTAGGGCTTGAATACGAAGTTATCGTCTCCCCGACTGTCATTCCGTATGACGAATTCGAAAAAAAGAAGCGCGTTCTGCCGTACTACAGGAATATTGAAAATGAAGGGATTGTTGTCGGTGGATGAAGCTGTTGAACAGTACGAAAAAGCCAAGGAGTTTTGCGAGGCTGTCAAGGCTTATCTCGATAATATTGAATAGAAATTGTAAGAGCGACTTTTACGGTCGCTCTTGCTTTTGTTTTGGGAGTATGGTATACTGTGTCAAGAGGAATACTAGACGAATGAGTTTGTTATGGTGGGGAAAGAGATATAAAAAAAGGATTCGTAAAAACTATGATTAACATTTTACTTGAAGGCTACGACATTGCCGTGCCGTGGCTGTATAATGAATTGAAAGCATATATCAAGCCGAGCCACAAGGTTACGGTTATCGCTCTTGCCTACCGGGATAACCGTGTGAGGAGCCCAGAGGATTGGAATGCTCTCTACGGCAAGGACAACGGTAAATATTACAACGGTATCGTTGGTGGCTTGACTGCATATGGTATTTCCGAGGATAACATCGATTTCTTAAACTATTTTACGGACAGTAAAGAAACTGCAAAACAAAAAATCGAAAATGCCGATATTCTGTACTTCCTCGGCGGCTTGCCGGACAGAATGTTTGAGCGAATCAAGGAACTTGATTTATATGATACGATTGTGAACCATAAAGGCATCATTATGGGATATAGTGCCGGAGCTCTGATTCAGCTTTCGGAGTATCACCTTTCTCCTGATGATGATTACCCCGAATTTTCCTACTATGAGGGTCTTGGCTATCTCGATGACTTTTATCTGGAAGTCCACTATGAAGGCACAGATATACAGGATGCTTCTATCCGTAGAGTGATAAAAGAACGTGGCAAGACAGTTTATGCTACACATCTAGGTAAGGGAGCGATTGTAGTTGATAGTGGGAATATAAAAGTGCTTGGTAAGGTTGAGATATACAATTAAAATCCCATTTGCAACCGACGGTTGCGGAATTGCTTATCCGGATGTATAGAGTTCTACCCACTTTGATGGTATGCTTAGGGTGAAAGGAGGAAATATGGCTTTATCGGAAAAACTATATGCGCTTCGTAAAAAGAGCGGTCTTTCGCAGGAGCAGCTAGCGGAGGAGCTTAATGTATCCCGGCAGGCGATTTCAAAATGGGAGTCGGGCAGTTCAATTCCAGAAAGCGATAAGCTCGTCGCCATCAGCAACTACTTCAATATTTCGCTGGATTACCTGTTGAAGGACGGTGAGCCTTCGCCAACAGACGAAAAAGTAACCTCTCCGACGGCAAACCGTACTCAATGGATTCTGGGAATCGTTGCTTGCATAGGCGGGGCTATCTGCCTGATTGTGTGGGGATTGTTGTCGATACTCAGCCCCACTGCGTCAAATCAAATTGGCGAATCGTCGACGATTGCCATAGACGGGAATGGTGTTTTCCTGATCGCTTGTATAGCCGCCATTGTTGTCGGCTCAATGCTACTCCTTAAAGACACGAAGCGGAAATGAAGGGAGTAATTCGTATGAAAAAATTGTCTGTCATCTTTGGCGCTCTGGCAGTTATTCTGTCAGACATCATGTGCGCTGTCGTGGCATATAACTATTGCGCCATCCGCTGGGGGATGGAGTATGCTGGCTATAGCGCCCCTCCAGGCGTCGCGTTTTTGTATGCTGTCCCATATGGGATAGGGATTGCCGCTTGTGTTGGGTTGGCTATCGTTTTCAAAAAGCAAGAGCGACTGTGAGGGTCGCTCTCATCTTATTTCACTATCGCCTTATTTGCAAAACCATTACAGCCAGAATCCACCGCATCTTTGAGAGCCATATCTCCACCTTTGAGCCACAGATTTGCGAGGTATAGCATCCCGCACATGCAGGCGTATTTCTCATAATAATTGCCGCAAAGTGCCTCATACAAAAGGCGATTCTGTTTGTCAGAGTCTTTCTCAGCGATGGCATCTTCGAGCTTTTTTCTGCACTGCTCGTACACATTAATAAGCTTTTCGCTTTGCCAATCTACTGCGTCAATTTCCGTGGTATCATATGACAGCAAATGAGCAAATCCCTCGTCGAAAGTTATCACATCCAGGTGGCTGAGATAGTCAGTATCATCGGTTATCTCCGTCAGCTCAGGACGATAATGATGTAGCAAAACATGACTGAACTCATGCGACAAAAGATTTCGGGCAGTTGCCTCAATATCGCATTTTCCAACGTACTTTGTCCAAAGAATCAAATCAAAAATGACATGGCAATCTCCCTGTTCGTCAAGCTCCACTGTCGCATCATACGGTTCAGGAAATCCCACTATCAAATCAACACCAGTATTCTTCAGTAAGTTTTGCCAATCAGGAAAAAGCAAATCCCATAGCCGTCTGTTTACAGGATTAAAGTTATGTGCCGTGGCACTGATTGCGTCATACACTATCTGAGCTTTTTCCAACTGCCCTGCATCTGCACTAGGTAGAGTGAAAAACTCACCTTCATTAAATTTCGAAGTTTCGGTCTTTGTAAAGTACCACTCATCACGATAAACGCTGATATCCAGACCGTTCAAATAATCTGTTGCTATTCTATCGTATATTATCATGCAAGAATCCCCTATCAGATAAAATTTGCCGATGTTTAAAGTATAACATAACTTTCGGAGTTTGACAAGATAAATCGGATGCCCGCAAATCCCTTTCCCAAAAAATCGCAAAAAACTGAAATTAGGGCTTGCTTTTTTTGGCGGGGTGTGATATAATATCAAGCGTTGTGAATCTGGGTGTAGCTCAGCTTGGTAGAGCGCTACCTTGGGGTGGTAGAGGCCGTGGGTTCAAGTCCCGTCACTCAGACCAGTTAAAATGAAGCCTCGCAAATGGCTTGTTTGCGGGGCTTGTCTTGTATTTGATTGGTTTTGATGATTGTTTATATGTAACTGGATTTGTGGGCTCTACCACAGTGACGTAATAGGAGGACAGCAAATAGTTGGAAGATTATAAGGTTGATATCAGAAAAGCTGTGTCGGATGATGCCGAATTTTTATGCCTTCTCATGAATGATGACAGGATTCTTGGGAGGCTTAACGAAGTTCCAACGACTCTTGACGACTGGAAAGAAGCGGTTAGTGTTTGGGAAGATGATTCCGACGAGGAGAATTATTTGGTTTGGCTGAATGGCGATAGAATCGGCTGGTTTTCGTTTAATAATCTTCAATCGACTTACAGAATTGCATATCTGAAGATGGCGGTGCTCCTGCCGGAATATCAACACTGCGGAATTGGGACAGCCGTACTGCAAAGGCTTCTCAAAAATTTAAAAGATAGAGGATACAAGCCGTGGCACTTTACACCAACGCCGACAATGTAAATGCTCAGAAGTGCTATCAAAAATGCGGTTTTGCTGTTGTTGAGGAATTCCAGGATGTGATGGCGGATGGGAGTTGCGTGGGGAGATATAAGATGAAGTGTGGATTGTGATGATTTCGCAAACTATAGCACAATAAAAAAGGCTCACGGGAACCCTTTTATTTTTTTGAGTTTTTCTCAATATTGTACCTCAGCCTCTCCTGAATCTTTCTGCGGTTTTCCTCGCGGATTTTCTCACGGAGCATCTGCTCATAGTAGCTGGGAGCATCTTTTTTGGGAGCGATTGGAGTGGCAGGTGTTACGGGTACACGGCTGGCATTTGTCGATGAAGATTTGCGGGGCTTGGGCGCAGTGTACTGTTGCTTTTTCGTCGGCTGGATTTGCGCAGATTGATTTCTTTTACGTTCTACCCAGATTTCCGGGAAAAGTTCTTCTATGTACTGGCTTGGGGAGTCTTTGATGCTGAAAAGAATCAGATTGTTCTTTGCCCGGGTCATTCCGACATAGAAAAGCCGGCGCTCTTCCATTGCGCTGTCGGGGCTGTCCTTGCTGACTGTGAAATTATTTGTCTTGGTCGACGGGAAACGCCCGTCGTAAACATCTATGATACAGACATTATCGTATTCAAGACCCTTGCTGGTGTGAATCGTGGACAGAGTGACGATGGCGTTTTTATTTACGGAGTCTTTCATCATTTCGGATTCGAGCAGTTCAAGACGGTCCAAGAACTTTGATATATTCGGCTCCTGCTTGGCAAGCATTTTTAAGACTTCGATTCTGCTCTTGCCGGCGCCTATCTCGTCCAGATACTTGCCGTAGCCGTTTGCCATCAATGTTTCGATTGCACCACACGTGTTCTGTTCCAAAAGTCTTTTCATAATTCTCTCGAAATCCGACGCTCTGTCTTTTTGCCAGCTCTTTACATACTTCATCTCTTCCTCAAGTGCCGCAAACAGTGGCATCCCTCTTCTGCAATTATTTATGACATATTGCTTCTGCTCTTTCTTCATGAAGATGATTCCGTGATTGCAGATTCTTCCGAACGCATCGGCGGATTTCCGGGAATTCGGATTTACCGCTATCGTCAGATAGTCCTTGATATCCTTGACTACCCGGCTGTTGAAGACGTTTTGCTCCGGCTTTTTGAGCCTGAAATCGATTTTATTGCGCAGGAAAAGGTCGACAAGCACTATTGCGCTTTCGTTATCACGATATAAAATTGCTGTTTCGCCAGTCGCTGTCTTTGCTGTTTCAAGAATTTTGTAATACTGCTCCTCGACGGTGTTCACCTTTATCAGATGTACATCCTCGCCTTTTCCTCTGGCAGAGGTCATATGCTTCTCATAACGACCGGCATTTTTGGAGATAAACTCCTGAGATTTTGCGACTATCTGCTCGGTGGAGCGGTAATTGGTCTCTATCCGGAGGACATGCGCATTTTTATAATCTGTCCCGAAATCCAGAAACGCCGTCGGATATGCACCACGGAAGCCATAAATGCTCTGGTCCTCGTCGCCCACCATAAAGATATTATTCCCGCCGGAAAGCATGTGGATTATTTCATGCTGGATTCTTGACGTAGGAAATGCCGGACATTAGTGTCTGAATATCCTCCTCCGACGGTTCCTCGTGGCAGACCATTCTATACGCATCGGCGCAGCGCTTTTTCTTGTTCGATTCTTCGAGAGTTCTCTTTCTCTTGCCGGTGTCTTCGCAAAAACGGTTATATATTTCGAGCGACAGGCTGTTGAGAGTGCGGAAGCTGATCTGATTGCCGGTTTCGTCTCCGAACTTCCGGCAAAAACGCTCTTTCATCTCCTCTGCGGCTTTTCTGGTGAAGGTAATCGCAAGGATTTTTCTCGGGTCGATGCCTTTGACAAGTGTCATGTAGCCGAGGCGAGCGACCAGAACGGTGGTTTTGCCCGAGCCGGGAACGGCAATCAGCTGGTTCGAACCATCAACTGCAAGCAAAGCCTGCTCCTGCTGAGAGTTAAGCCGGATATCATATTTTTCTCCGAACTCGGAATAAGTCATCTCTTCACCGCCTGTTATTCTGAAACTTTAGTTCTATGATAACATCTCCCGTTGAAAATGTCAATATAAAAAAGGCTCATTGCGAGCCTTTTTCTTTTGCCTTAATCTCAATAGATTTTCTCGATAAGTGCCTCTGCGGCTTCGGGGTCGGCGAGGGCTTCGTCAAGCGGAATCTCGAACAGGGTTGCGACTCCGTCATAGCCTTCAACCACCGAGATGGTGCCGTCATCGTTCAGCGTGTATGCTTCATCTTTTAGCGGGATGACGTTCTCACCTCTGTATGAATATACGGCTACATATACCGTGTGGTCGGCAAATGCGGTGACATTGGTCGTTTCCACAATGAAATACTCTACACCGTCCTCGATGTGCATCCAAAACTCACCGGCACCGAGTGTGAGGTTGTTGACCATCCACGGCTCATAGCCGGAAATAAATGTACTCACCCAGATGTCGGGGTAGTCGGTGAGGGCTTCGCCGTCTGCTCTCTCGATAGAAGTGACGATGTAGGTCTTGTCGACGTCGACTGACATATCGTATTCACTGAGGTCGTAGCCTGTGGCAATTCCCAAAACACCCACGGTATAACCTCCGCTTGTCTGAGGTGCGATGCCAAAGGTTTCACCTCCGCCGTCCTCGAAGAACTCGGCAAGGGTCGTCATTCCCCACCTGTTTGCGGCGTCGGATGCGGTTCGGAGTCCTCCTGCGGCAAATGCTGTGACGGTGAGGATTACTGCCGCCACTACTGCGGCTATAACTCTTGGGCGGCGGGCTCTGTGAGCTACAGACTGGTAATCCGAAGCCTGCTCGACATAGGCGGGATTTATGTCTGTGATTGCGTCTGAAATCAAATTTTTCTTCATACTTTATATCCTTCTTTCTGTAGATACTTGCGGAGCTTCGTCCGCAGACGTGAAAGGCGAACTGACAGGTTGTTCTGGCTCGTTCCGAAGCGCTCTGCCAAATCCTTGACACTGTCGGAGTACCAGTACCGGCGGACGAAGAGCATCCGTGAATCCTCGTCAAGGGTCTCCAAAAACCGGTCAATCAGCGTCGACAACTCACGTGCTGTTATCTCCTGCTCGACCGACGTAATTCCCGCAAGGCAGTCCTCCAGCTCATCAAGCGCCACATCATAGAAGCTGTTGCGCTTCCCGGCGGTGTTCGAGTGGTACTTCGTGATTGAGATATTTCTGACGATTCGGAAGAGATAAGCCCGAAGCGGCTCCGGCTTCTCCGGTGGAATCCTGTTCCAAAGCGCCAGGAGCGCATCGCTCACGCACTCCTCGGCGTCTAGGCTGTTCCCCAAAATATTCCGGGAAATCGCCAGGCAAGCCGAGCCGTACTTCTCCCGGGTCTCAGAAATTGCGTGCTCCGAGCGGGAGTTAAACAGCTCGATAATCTCGCTGTCCTCAATCATCACATCATCTCCTTTCATCTATACACTATGGATTCGGGCGGGAATCTTACAGAAAGATTTGAAAAAAGCAGTCCTGACGGGCAAGACTGCTCTGGTTTTGCGATTTGTGGGCTTAATTCAAGCCATAATAGATTTCGCTATCGTGCCGAATAGCGGCGTAATAGATGCCGTCAATCTCTACGATATAGACGTTCTCCGTCTCCTGTGGGGCGTAGCTATACACAGGGATGTCGGTTTCTGATTCAACAACTTCATAAGCATTGTTGCCGGCGGATTCGAGAAAACCGATAAATTCGCCACAAAGGTCGGCGGTCAGCTCTGAAGGCAAGCCACAGGCTTCGAGGACGCTTCCCTCGCCCGTATCTCCCGCACCGCAAATCCAGTACTCGTTGCCGTTATAGTAGACCTTATGGACAACGTCGCCGGTGGTGCAGGCGGTGAAGCAGAGGGTTGCTGTTACGATTGCTATAAACAAAGATAATATTTTTCTCATAGTGATTTCTCCTTAATCCTTATCAGGTATTTCCTTACCGCAGTAGGAGCAGTATTTTCCGTTTGTCCACCTCGGTTTGCCACAGTGAGGGCATTTTGCAGACCCCCATCTAATGTAAACAAGTCCGCAAAATATGAGTACAGTACAGGGCAAAGCGATATATGCTGTTACAATGATGACGGCCTCATCCATTTCATAGATTCCAAGCCCCATAACCGCCATCGCTATCACAAGGACAACAAACGCAACAGCTACAATCCAAATTGCTACTTTTCTCATGGTGATACCTCCATATCGTTTTTCATATTCTTGACAGCAACCACATTCTGCCCGGTTACGCTGATAGTCGTTTCACGCTTGCATTTGGGGCGGAACAGTGGGCTCTGTTAGTCTGTTTTGGCGTAAAAGGCGCCATCGTATCCCCACAATCTGTATATGTATTGACCCTCAGTATCGCCCTTAACTGAGTATACTCGAAACTTATCTTTCCCGTTCGTAACAACGCCGAGAAAGCGTCCTTTATCGGCTTGTGTAAACTCCAATGAACTATCATACTGATACATAGTATCGCCAATTATAACGGTTTCCAATTCAGCTCCTTGTATTGAACCGATTACCGTTGTGTTTTTCATAATGATAGCAGCAGCTACCGCAAGCAGACATAGCACACAAGCACACAAGACAAGAACCTTTTTCTTCAATGTGCCACCTTCTTGAATCGTTTATTTCCTTTCGGATTGGTTTTCTATAAGTAATACAAATTGAGAAGCGGGATTATTGCACTGCGGCGAGAAAAATTTTTTACTTTTTCACCGCTGAGAGGATGGTGCGGTAACATATGGTTTTGTTATTGACTCTCGCATGAATCTGGCACTATTATAATGCATATTTTGGAAGAGTGCAAGCAAAAAGCCCGAGATTTCTCTCAGGCTTCTTGTTTGTTATTCTCCGCTTTTTTGAGGCGACGGCGTTTTTCTTGGATGGATTTTACCGAACGGTGAATCTCCTCCGAAAGAACGCTGTCGGGAATGGTATGCTCCAATACCCGGTGCGATTCCTCTTCCGTCCACGGATGTCGGGGATAGAGGTTTGCGGTCTTGCCGTAGTAGCGCATGTTCTCCCGGCGCTTCTGCTGTTTCTGTTTTTCTGTCATATATCCTCCTGCCGCTCAGAAAAGCGGTCCCCAGGCGACTTCATCCGTCGACTCGGTTGCAACAGAGAGCTCGTTCGCCGAAGACGCTTCGGTAGTCGTCGACTCAGTAGTCGTTGTGGTAGTCGCAGTAGTAGACGAACCGGTCGGATAAGTCCCTGTGTATCCGGTAACCGGCGATGCCGTTGTCACTGCCGCCTGAGTCGTCGTGGCGGTAGTCCCGGAAATCAGCTCGGAAAAGTCGATGCTGTCCTCAATCTCGACCTCGTCCTCGTCTCCCAAATCGACCACATCCAGCCCGTCGTCAGCGCTGGTAGTAGCCGGGGTCTCTGTAGTCCCAGCCGTTGTCGTAGTCGCCGCCGCAGTTGTCGTAGCCGCAGTTGTTGTCGCAGTTGTAGTTTCCAAAGTGGTCTCCTCAGAGACAGTAGTTGTAACCGCCGTCGTGGTGACCTCCTCCATCTCCTCCGAAACCGAAGTCACCGCCGGCTCGGTCTGAGAAGCCTCAGTAATCGCTTCATTCGACCGCTTCCCCGCCCGCACAGCCACGAGCGCCAGACAAACAACCACAATCACCGCCGCCACAACCACACACCCGGAAATCAAAATCTTCCTCTTCTCCGTATCGATTTTCATATTTCCTCCTAAAAGAATCAGGGCGGGACCCCCCCGCCCTGATGTCGGGCTATTAGTATATATCAGCCGAAGAGCTCAGTGAAATCTCCGCTATCACTACTAGTGTCATTAGATTTAACAGTTAAATCTGCGAAAACATCTCCGTCAAAGTATATAACCGCAAACTTTGGTTCTTCGTACTTCATGTCGTACACTCCTTTCAAAGCAAGAAACATATCACCTGACTGTTTTACTCATCAGTACTTGTTTTAGTATATCCGTCGCTGACCTTGAAGGTATATGTAGGACCATATACCATAGTACCATCCTGGGTCTTCCAGCAAGCTTGAACTTTAATTTCTGCATCAAAGCTCGCTTTCGGGATATTCTTCAACGTATATGTGACAAAGTACGTCGACGCATCGCTGAAGTCAGACGGGCTATAAACTGTTGAACCACCAGATATATTCTCATAGACATCGCTTGATGTTACATCCTTTGTCGTACTGCCTACAGTGATTGAGAATCCTACCAAACTGTACTTTACAGTATCAACAGTACTTACAAATCTCATACTTGTAGTTTCTGAATTTGCATCCGTTCCACTCGTTATCTGCGCCTTAACCGTCAAAACATTCGCATCTACGAACTTGGCGTAGGCGTCAGAGTCTGTCGGGACTGAAGTCAATGCAGTATAGGTTGTTTTACCATCCTCATCTGTCGATGCACTGTACCATCCAGCGAAGATGTAGCTGTGAGCTGTAGTCGTTGTTATTTCCGTACCATCATCAGCAGTAGAAGTTGACGTTACAGTGAAGGTCTCCGAAGTTGTCGGATAAACGCCGCTTGCTTCCTCCGTGTCGGCACTGTAGTTAGTGATGTTGCTACTCGTTACGAGGACGTACATCGTAGCTTCGCCTTCGCCGGAAGCTATTTCAGCGGGGACGGAGGTTGTGTCGCCGTAGACGCCGAGATAGAATGAATCAGACTCTGCAGCTATTAAGTACAGATAAACGCCGCTTGTACTTGAATAATTAAGAGAAGTTGCCTCCGTATTACTTCCATTTTTACTGTATCTATCGCCTGCTGAAGCATCATATACAGGATCGTAGTACCAAACCCAGTTTGAAAATGAACTACTATCAGCTGATTCCATAGATGAAGCGGCAATCAAGGTAATTGTTGAATAGTCATTATCCTTTGTCGCAATGTCTGCACCAGCATGAGAAGCAGTGTTACCGTAGATGGCTCCCCCGGTCATTGTAAATGTTCCATCAATAAGCACACCACCGCCTGTACCGGAAGCTGAACTCCAACTAGAGTAAGATGCTGTATTTTTTGTTATAAAACCACCGGACATTGTAAACTCATTACTTTCAGAATAACTTAAAGTTACTCCTCCGCCGCCGACAGCAGTATTCCCCACTATAACACCACAAGACATGTTGAGCTTGTTGGTGCCGTTGGCTGTCAGGAAGATACCACCGCCGAACGACGATGAGTTACCAGAAGCAGTGTTATTAGCAATAATGCCACCAGTCATATTCAAAATAGCACCATCCGCAAGAGTAATACCGCCGCCAGTGCCTGATGTTGCAATTGAGTTGTCAGAAATCACAGTAGCATCGCTTAGAGTAAATGTACTGTTATTTGCGTAAATACCTGCACCAGACCTCGCTGTATTTCCACTGATAACACCGCCAGTGATTGAATATGTAACTGAAGCTTTATTTCCATTTAAGAAATAGATGCCGCCACCATATCCGTTGGTAGCATTAGCAGTATTATTGCAGATTGCGCCACCGGTCATTGAAAAACTGCCCCAAAGGACATAAACGCCCGCTCCGCCACTAGTGCCCTGAGTTACGGTGTTTCCCGCAACAACGCCACCATTTATAGTCAAATTGCTTTCACATGCCGCAATTCCTGCGCCATAGCTATTTGTGCTACTTGACAAGGTATTGCTATAAACGGTACCACCGTTCATTATAAGGGTTGCTCCAGTATTGATATAAACACCGCCACCCTTTTTACTAGTTCCAACTCCCCCGGTAATAGCACCGGAAGTGTAGGAGTGATAGGTGGTTGTGAGCAAATCGGTTTCACTGTCGTAGGTAGTTTCAGTGTAAACGGTTGTATAGGTACCGTCGCTGTTTAGGGTTGTGCCTACTGTGCCACTGGATGATGTGCTCGATGTTGCTGTGCTATCGTTCAAAGTCAAAGTACCGTTTACAGTGATAACACTTGACGAACCTGTGCCAGTGATAGTGTAGCCAGCGAGGTCGAGGGTGATGTTATCGTCGCTAGCGATGGTTATATCTTCGGTGACACTTGCAAGAAGCGTAATCGTATTGCCACTAGATGCCGCATCGATAGCCGCCTGAAGAGTTGTATATGAAGTATTGGTTGTAGTATTCGTTGCTACATAACTAACAGTAACTTCACTAACTGTGTAGGTTTGAGTAGTTTCATCATATGTAGCAACATAACCTTCAGCAACACAACTAGCAAAAGCATCACCCCAGCTACTGCTAGAGAACGTGCCGCCGGTGATTGTCAGCGTGCCGTTATTGGTTATAGTTCCAGAATAGGTGCCGCTGGAAATGATTAGGGTGCCGCCCTCGCTAACGGTCAGTGTGCCGGTATATGTACCTGTGCTAGCTTCACTGCTATCAGTAAAGGTTACTGATGCGCCACTGGCGATGGTGATGGTTTGGCTAAGAGTGTAACCGGCTAGGTCGATGGTGACGTCGCTAGCAGAAATTGTAGCTGTATACGTTTCTCCGCAGTCAGCTATAAGAGTAATTTTATCTCCGTCTTCTATTTCATCCTCGATGTCGCCGAGGGTAGGACCTGAGATTGTATAGCCATCACGCTGAATTTCGACGGTATCATCCGGTATTTCCATATCTCCACCTTCAACAGGTCCATCTCCAAGATTTTCTTCCTCTTCCTCCTCTTCAACGGGCTCCTCTCCGGCAGTACCACCGCCTTCGTCAACGCCTTCTTCAGCTTCCTCTTCCGCTACAGCCTCAACTTGTGCAGGGCTGTCTTCGTCAACCTCGGCGAAGACGCTTGTCGGAAGGAGTGAGACGATCATTAAAACGCTTATTATTACGCAAATAAGGCGTTTTGCCATAAAAAATTCCTCCTTAGTTGTACTTCGGAGGAAAATATAAAAACCTCCGAGCACCTGTTTTAATAGTGCGGAGGTTTGGTATGGGCACTTTGACTTCGGAAGCCCCGAAAAAATTTCGGGTCGGAAGGCAGTACCCCCCCACAATAGTTTCTGTGGTTAAGCAATTTCTGCCCTTCCACCACATGCTACAATTATAATCCCCCATAAACGACTTGTCAAGAGTTTTTTATGGGGGATTTGAAAAAATTTTTTGGGGAACGGGAAATCAAGACCGGATTCCCGATTTTTCCACTTGACACAACCCCCTACCTGTGCTACAATAGGAACGAAAGTTCTAAAATGCTGATTGAATTGGAGGTGACCGGCATGAATGCGACTGCGAGGGCGTTGCATCCGAAATATGAAAAAATTTACGTGTCGGTCACTTCGGAGATTGACACGACGGGGTTCATGCATCCGAAGGCGGTAGAGTGGACGAACGGGCGGATGTACAAAATTGACGAGGTTCGGGACTTCAGACCGGCTGATACCGTCGGCTTCGGCTTCCCTGGCGACTGCTACACGGTGGTAATCAAGGGAGAAGAGAAGCGACTGTTCTTTGAACATGCACCGTTTCCGCCACGGCTCGGGCGATGGTTTGTGGAAGTTGTGGCGAGCTGATTCTAAGAAAGGAGAGACGGCATGGACAAGAAAAGAACATATTTTGCTATAGACTTGAAATCGTTTTATGCCAGTTGCGAGTGTGCGGACAGGCACCTTGACCCGCTGACGACAAACCTCGTGGTGGCGGACCAGAGTCGCACCGAGAAGACAATTTGCTTGGCGGTCTCCCCTTCTCTGAAGGCTTACGGGATTCCGGGCAGGGCGAGGCTTTTTGAAGTCGTGCAAAAAGTTCAGGAAGTAAATGCTGAGCGACTTCGCAAGGCTCCGGGACACAGGTTTACAACTGAGTGTTTTGATTCAGTAGGCTTATCCGAAGACCCGAATCTTAAATTATCTTACATTGTCGCTCCGCCACGGATGGCGAGATACGTCGATGTCTCGGCGCAGATTTACTCAATCTATTTGAAATATATTGCTCCCGAGGATATTTTCTCCTACTCGATTGACGAGGTTTTCATCGACGCAACCGGCTATCTGCACACCTACGGTATGACCGCCCACGAGCTCTGCATGACGCTGATTCGGGAGGTTCTTTATGCAACGGGAATCACCGCCACCGCCGGAATCGGGACGAACATGTATCTTGCCAAAATTGCAATGGACATCGTGGCGAAGCACGTTCCTGCGGACAAGGACGGCGTCAGGATTGCGGAGCTCGACGAGCACTCCTACAGAGAAAAGTTGTGGAACCACACTCCACTCACTGACTTCTGGCGGATTGGCAAAGGCACCGCCCGAAGGCTCGAAAAACGGCGGATTTACACGATGGGACAGCTAGCGAGGATGTCGATTTACGACCAGGAATGGTTCTACAAAGAATTCGGAATCGACGCCGAAATTCTCATCGACCACGCCTGGGGAATTGAGCCGACGACGATGGAGTTGGTAAAGTCTTACAAATCGGAGACGAACAGTCTCTCCGAAGGGCAGGTTCTCTCAGAACCATATCCGTATGAGAAGGCGAGAATCATTGTCCAGGAGATGACCGACAGCCTGATGTTGCAATTGACGACAAAAGGTCTTGTGTCCGACTCATTCACGCTCGACATTGCCTACGACAGAGAGAATTGCGATAAGGGCAACTATATCGGCGACACGAAGACCGACCACTACGGGAGGCTTGTCCCGAAACCCGCTCACGGGAGCACGAGGCTCGACAGTCCGACGAACATCGGCAGTCAGCTTCAGAATGCGATTGTGGGGCTGTTTGACAGGATTGTAGACAAAAATTTAACTGTCCGGCGGATTACCGTCACTGCAAATCGGGTCATCCCGGATCCGGGCATCATGCAGGTCGATATGTTTACCGACACGGAGCGTCTCGAAAAAGAAAAAAATCTGCAGGACGCCATCGTCGGCATCAAGCAGAGGTTTGGGAAGAATTCGGTTCTGAAAGGTACCAATTTCCTTGAAGGCGCCACGATGAGGGAGCGCAACGGACAGATTGGCGGGCACAAGGCTGGCGAGGAGGGCAAGCTGTGAATCTGAATGAAAATTTTGACGATATAATCGACATGGAGCGACCCTGGTCGGAGGAAATTCTCAGAAAGCATCCGAAAATGTCTCCGCAGGACAGGGCGAAGATTTTTGCGCCGTTTGAGGCTCTCAGAGGACATTCGGAAAGGATTGGGGAGGAAGCAGGGAAAGCGATGAAGAGTGAGGAAATTGAAGTTTGTGGGGATGAGAATGAAGGGGATAAGTAACATGACAATAATCGTAACCGGTGGAGCCGGATTCATCGGCTCGAACTTTATATTTCATATGCTGGGGACTCACCCCGATTACCGCATTATCTGTTTAGATAAGCTGACCTATGCTGGCAATCTCTCGACGCTGACACCTGTCATGGACAACCCGATTTTTCGGTTTATACAGGCTGACATCTGCGATCGCGAAGCTGTTTACAAGCTTTTTGAAGAAGAAAAGCCTGATATTGTAGTCAACTTCGCTGCTGAGAGCCACGTTGACCGTTCAATCGAAAATCCCGAAATCTTCCTCCAGACAAATATTATCGGCACAAGTGTCCTGATGGACGCCTGCCGGAAGTACGGAATTGCTCGATTTCATCAGGTCTCGACAGATGAGGTTTATGGAGACTTGCCTCTTGACAGACCTGACCTCTTCTTTACTGAAGAATCCCCGATTCGTCCAAGCAGTCCGTATAGTTCGAGTAAAGCTTCAGCTGACCTGCTGGTCTTGGCTTACCACAGGACCTACGGCTTGCCGGTAACAATCAGCCGTTGCTCCAATAACTATGGTCCATATCAGTTTCCGGAAAAGCTGATTCCATTCACGATTATGAACGCTCTGAACGACAAGCCTCTGCTGGCCTTTGGCGAAGGTCTCAACGTCCGGGATTGGCTCTATGTCGAAGACCATTGCCGGGCGATTGACCTCATTATCCACAAAGGCAGAGACGGCGAGGTCTACAATGTCGGCGGGCACAATGAGATGAGAAATATCGACGTTGTGAAGATGATTTGCCGGGAGCTTGCGAAGCCGGAGAGCCTTATTGCTTTCGTTCCCGACCGCAAAGGGCATGATTTGAGGTATGCGATTGATGCGACGAAGATTCAGGAGGAGCTTGGATGGATGCCGGAGATGAAGTTTGAGGACGGAATTAAGGAGACGGTGAGGTGGTATCTCGGGAATTGGGGGTGGTGAGAGAGCAGCAACTAGCCATTACTACTTGCTCTGTTTCCACATTTTATACCAATAGCGATACTGCGACATATCTGCATCTGTCCCTACACCATCATAATATAGCCTATACAGCATTTCCATGCCCTTTACATTCCCTGCCTCTGCAGCTTTTTTCGCCCAATAAAAGCCTTTATAGTCATTCCGGCTGGTTCCCTCACCTTTCAGATACATCAGTGCGAGATTATGGTACGCTTGCTCAAAGTCTTCTTCAGCAAGCTTCTGACACCAGTAAAATGTCTTCTTATCATCCTTCTGTACACCTTCTTTCCCCGATCTGTACATGTTGTACAGATCAATCTGGGCATCAATGTCTCCGCCTTCGGCTATTTTACTGAGATAATAAATTGCCTTTTGCTTGTTGACAGCCGTTCCTATGCCCTCATTATAACGCCTGTAGGCTTCACGCTGTGACTCTATATCTCCGCCCTCTGCAAGCTTTTCCAGCCAATAGAGGGCTTTTTTCTCATCTGGCTTTAAACTATACATTCCGTATGAATAAAAAGTGTAAAGCCAACTTTGCGAATCTTCATAGTCCACCTTACCAGCCTGTTCGAGCCAATACACGGCTTTATCCCTTTGTTCAGGGGTCAGGTCACTCATTATAAGATAGCACATGGCGTACTGTGCCTGAATGTATCCTTTTTGGCAGAGCTGATCGTAAAGATAAAACGCCTGATTCAGATCTTTGGCGACTCCCGTGCCAAGATCATAGCAGGTTGCAAGCTCATACATGGCGTCAATGTGCCCGTTTTCAGAAGCCGTCCTGAACCAATAAAACGCCTGATTTTCATCTTTTTCTGTACCTGTGCCTTTCTCGTAATACAAGCCCAAATGATATTGTGAATCGACATCTCCCGCTTCAGCAGCTTTCTTGAGCCAGTAAAATGCCTGAGAAATATCGGTGTCGGTTCCAATTCCCTCTTCATAACATTTGCTGAGATTTCTCATTGCAACTGCATTGCCGTTTTCAGCACCATTCTTATATAAGTCGAATTCCATAAGCTCTTTTAATCTCTTGGCATCTGAGCCCAGTTTCTCGTTTTCAACTTCATATACACTGTTTAAATAACTGATTGCTTCATCAGGCGATATTTGCTTGACAATGTTCTGGGAAGCCTCGTGCCCATCCCTGGCGGCTTTTAAATACCAGTAAAAGGCTACAGGCTTATTAACGGCGGTGCCTTCACCGTTTTCGTAACATCTGGCCAGTTCATACATTGCTCCTAAGTGCCCATTTACGGCAGCAACCTGAAACCAGCGAAGAGCCTGTCCCTTATCAACAGCGGTGCCTCTTCCCTCTCTGCAACATACGCCAAGACTGAACTGTGATACGGGATAGCCTTTCAAAGCACCAGCTAAATAAGTATTGTATAGCTTCTGCTTCCCTTCTTCGGTATTATAATAATTATCTAATTCTTCTTGCCTTTTCCTTTCTTCCTCCGCTTCTTTTGCCTTCTTTTCAGCCAATTTTTCGGCAAGAGCGGAATCCGTCAGGGCACGCAGTTCCTCAATTCTGTTTCTGATTCTGTAATCATCCTCCTTTTTCAGAGATTCCTCATACCAATAGATGGCTTTTTCGATGTCAACTTCCGTTCCTTCACCCTGTTCATAACATCTGGCAAGCTGAACCTGGGTGTCGTGTCCTCCCAACTCGGCACCGATTTTATAGGCGTTGAACGCTTTTTCTTTGTCAACTTCAACACCATCACCATCCATGTAGTGTATTCCATAGGTTAAAAGCCCATCTTCATCTCCAGCCTTGGCGGCTTTTAAAGCATACTCGTAGGCTGTTTCAGGATCACCATCGTACCAGTACTTTATATATTGTTCATATAGACGATAAGGATCATTGGGATTAACCATTTTTACAGCAGGCTTGGAATCATTACTACCAGTGTCATTTACAGCATTGTTTACTTTAGCTGGCTCAATCTTCTTTTTTCTGTTGAAAAGCATATTCATTTTCCTTTCTTATCAGGTATTTCATCCACATTTTCTGCAAATGTTGCTCTGATTGAAGTATAACATATAATTTGAGGGTGTGCAAGGCATATCTTGTCCCGTCAACACAAAAAGTCCGAAAGAGAGTCACTTCAGAATCTCTTTCGGAAGGATGATGTTATTCTTTTTCTTGACCTCCATAAAGTTTTGCACATATCCAGCAGGGTCAGCTTAGTTTGAAAAAAGCCTAATCCAAATAGTGAAGTCCTGTTAATGTTTCAGAAGCTTCCCACAACTTTTTCGCTGTATCCAGATTATGCGACGCTTTATTGGATTTGACTACATCAGGCATCCTGCCCTTTGATGGTCCGAAGTATTCGCCTCCTCTGACAGTTTCGTCTGTAGCCGCACGAATCAATGGCATTGCACCATAGATGGTAGGCTTCAGAAAGCTCGCTACAAACGTCAGGAATCCTTTAGTGAAAGTGTTGTTTGCCTGAGCCGGCATTATGTTTGTCTGTGCTATTCCGGGATGTGCGGCAAGTGAGATTGTCGACTTGCCTGTGCGTGTAAGACGCCGTTGCATTTCATAAGCAAACAAAAGCATTTCCATTTTGGAGCGTCCGTATGCTCTCCATCTACCGAAGCCCTTTTTATTTTTATAGTACAGATTATCAAAATCTATCTTGTTTCCGAAAAAATATGCAAGACTGCTGACACTGACAACTCTTGCGCCGGGCGTTGCCTCCAACAGGTCGAGCAATCTTCCTGTCAATGCAAAGTGACCGAGATAGTTCGTTGCAAAGTGATTTTCAAAGCCATCAACGGTTTCAGAATACGGCGCAGCCATAATTCCCGCATTATTGACGAGAACATCGAGGCGACTGTATTTCTGTTTGAATTGATCTGCAAAATCCGCAACACTTTTTTGACTGGCAAGGTCTAAGTGCATAGCATCCAAATCCGCATTCGGAACATCGTCCCGTATCTTTTGCATGGCGGCTTCCACCTTTTTCGGATTACGGCAAGCCATCACAACTTTTGCGCCTTTGCGAGAAAGCTCCTTGGCAGTCTCAAAGCCCAGACCGCTGTTTGCACCTGTCACAATCATAACTTTGCCGGAAAGGTCAGGTATATCTTCTAATTTCCAACTCATAATTATCCCTCACATAGAATTCAGATTGCATCATATCATTAAGCGTAACGCTCGAAATCTGATAGCGTCTGCGCTTCTCCAGCACATTGGGTGACGAATGGGAGAAAAGCCCACGATATGGTTTGAACGCAATGTCAATCCGATTTTGCAACATAGATTGCTACTCCCCATTTTATCACTTGGGCGAAATCAATACAACAACACAGAGGCAACGAATGTGGGATTATTTTCTGAAATTTTGATGAACACGGGGTCTTCGCAGTTACTTCTGTTATGCTTTATTTATGCCACGGACTTGTATCTTGTCTAAATCGACCACCGTAGCTGCTTTATTTCTCAGAATAATTACTTTTATATTTCTGCCTTTAAACCGATTGTCGTTTTGGCAAGTGGGGGCAACCTGCTTGGCACGGGGCAGAGATTGTTGATATGGATAAGTATCTTGAGATTGGGAACTTTCCATAGAGTACAATAAAAACAAATAATCCCCTGTAGCTCCCAGAGTTTTCTCTGAGAAGCCACAGGAGCTTCTTTTTACGCTATGACTTAGAGTCCAATGGAATCTTCCAACGCCGCTTTTATATTCTTTGCGGCGACATCCGCATCGGAACCGTCAAACGAAAATTCAAGTGTGTCTCCTGTTTTGAAGCAACCTGTTATTAACGACATAATGCTCTTTGCATCTTTTGGTGACGAAGCGGGTTTGGCTACATAGATATTGCATGAGTACTTTGCGGCTTCATGTGCAAGAAGAGCTAAAGCTTTGTTGTTTTCTCTCTTTCCTGTGATTTTGTAGGTAAAGCTTTCTTTCATTGATTTTCTAAACTCCCATTCTGTCTTTATTTTTATGACTTTTATTCTTGTAGGGCTTCCGCTATGGTTGCGACCATCGTTCCCACATTGAAAATATGCTATCCGTTCTAAGTTTACCATAGAGTTTCGCACATGTCCAGTGGTATTTTGATATTTATTTTTCTTTGTGGCTTCTGGTCATCCAGAGTCTTCTGAGTTCACTTGGCGAGTAGCCATCAACTTTCTTGAAAACCCTTGAGAAGTAGTTTTTCATCGTAACCACACTCAAACAGGTGGCAAGCATACTCCCAGCAGATAGCTGAAGATGCAGATAAAAAGTCAATGAGAATCAAAAGTATTGTCTGCTTATATTCTTTTATAAGGTTCATTGGTACAAGGTATCTTTCTTAATTTGCTACCTATGGTTTGGTCGTTCCGTATTTCTATTACCACCGTTTGCAACAATGGTTCATACCATTTCAGGTTGTGTTAATGAGATATTTTGTGTTGCTCTATATTTTGGTGTACAGCGGTGGTTCATCTCCGCAATGCTTCACGCTCCATCCAATCCAATATATCAGTCCACCAAGGAATCCACCTAATGTGTTATAAAACATGTCTGAGAGTTGCCAAGTTCCTAATCGCAAAAATAGCTGCAGGAACTCAATTGACACGCTGAAAATGAATGTAACCTTAGTGGATTGCCAAAGGACTGTGGTTACCTTCATATCTTTCAGGAACTTCCCTTTCAAGTCTGCATTGCTGCCTATCGCCCATAAAAGCAAAACCGTGAACGGAATAAAGAGTATCAGGTTTTCTATTGGTCCTGTCGTTAGCTCGCCATCTTCCCACAGCCACCAACCGCCCATCACATCAGAAAGCGGATTCATCCACATATCCCTATTAAGCAACGTCCGAAACAAAATCATCGTCGTATAGAATGCAAGAAGAAAAATTCTCCGAAAATACGATGAGGCTTTAAATCTGCTCGTCCAAATCCGGATTGACTCCTTCCATCCGTGTTCTTTTGCATAGAGATAAAAGAACATGAAAAGAATGGATAATAAAACTGCGTACCAGAACGGCTGGTAAAGGGCTGTGAGTACATTTTTCAGAATTGTATTAAGTAAATCTATCAATTGTAATCGCAGACTCCCTTTCCGTATATTCACTAAGCGTCTTGTTAATCACAGATCACTATACAAATCCTCTACGTACACACCAGCTTCTATCAGATTTCTTATGCTCTCTACTACTGCAGTCTTGTCTTCCTGGTAGGTAACGCCAAACCACTTGTCATTCGTCTCCATGACTTTCACAGTGACTTTTCCATCCCGAAGAAGACCGCCAATGTGGATCGGCAGCAGATACTCTGCTTTCATAGGATTGACCGGAACTGTAGTTTTGAAGAATTCCGAGAAGCCATCTTCAAGTACACTCATGTACCTGGGATCAAAACCAGTAGCAGCTGGGAAGCCCCAGAAATTCATAGACACATAGCTTTCCGGATCGAGTACCACACCGTCAGCTTCCGCGCCGATTTCTCCTGTGTCCATATTCACAGTTTTCACTATATTACTCGTTTCCACAACATCAATCACATGCGTATGCCCCTCAGCCACCTTACAGACGCCTCTGGTCACGCCGCCATGATCGGACAGCGTGTTCTTCAGAATGAAGCCAGCCATAGCGATTGCGTTCTTTAAAATCTGATTCGATATCGGGACGGATGACAAATACAATCTTATTGAGCCCTGCTTTGATCGCATCGTGGATAGAAAAATCCATGATGATTTCATTGTTCATGCCCACGGGCTTTAACTGTTTAATTCCTGCTCCGAATCGGCTGCCGATGCCGACCGCCTGATGAATAGTGTCGTTGGTTTCATAACTGTTTTCGGTTCTCCCTCATTGATTTTCTTATAATGATTTCTATGCCTTATTATCTCTTCTTATCGGTTTCCCAATCATCCATGACAAAATTCTGTCAATCACAACATATAATACTGCGCATATCGCTAAGGTAATAACTGAGATAATCACAGCAATAACGATATTACTTCTCACTACATCTGTTTCGCTTCTAAGCACCACCGATAGAATCTTACTTATAACACGGTACACAGGACCGTGTACGCAAAGAACAATAAGTGAAATACGTCCAAGAAAAGATATTATGCCACTTACGATAGTACCCCCCCACTGATAAGTATCGAATACAGCGCAACTGCCATCGTCCCAATCGTACCTGTGACAAACCATAAGATGCCGCCCGTCAAATTAAAGAGTGCAAGCACAAATACTATCACTAATAAAGCTGTAGCAATTGCAACCAATCGTGTCTTGTTTCCTGATTCGACCCTTGCCTCGACTTCTTTTTCGCTCATCCAGTTTCCTAATGCATAAAACGCTATGTATTTGAAAACACAATCCAGTCCCCACAAAAGAGATGGCAATCCCACCTGGGTATATGCATCTATCAAATATACAACCGACAAAAAGACAACTATAACATAGGTCCGTTTCTTTCCTACTAAATTTCGGAGAATATTGTAGATTACCACAGTCAAAAAGAAACACGGCAGGAACCACAGATGGACATTGAAGTCCAAAGTGGCAAACTCACCACGTAATATTCCTACTACTGCTTGTAAAAAAGACATATCGGATGACCGAAAACGCTGTTCTATAAGTTGCCAGTATATCAGTGTGACTGCGCCAAAAGAGAAATAAGGAACCATCACGGTATAGAATCTATGCTTTATGTACGACAGGATTGGTTTTTCTTTATATAGCCATCCCGCAGCAAAGAAGAATAGCGGCATATGGAAAGCATATACAAAATTGTAGAATACAGCATTCTTATATACATGTCCAAGTACAACTAGGATGATTCCTATCCCTTTAAGTACATCGAGCCATACCAGGCGATGACTGATAGTTGAATTTGATTCGCCGTAAGGGGAATTCAGATTATGATTGTATCCCCTCAAAGATTCTGTAAGCATTTTTAAGTATCTCTCCATCGTTGTTGACGTGCTCCCAAAAAAGTTAGACCAACAGCATGCGCCATTGCTGAGGAATCAAAACCTGTATTAGTTGCCTCGCCTCAAGTAAGTTCTCTAACTTCAAGTATATAATCTGAAAATGTATCAAATACATTCAGATAAACTTCTAATAAGGCTCATAATTCAAGCATTTATGGACAAGTCTACCGTTTAACTTGTTTAATACTATAGAAGTTATAATTACACAAATTGACACTGAAATTGTAAACACAAAATTATTGTTCAATGAAATAGTTTCTGAAAAGAGCTTAATGAATAATCCCTGGAACAAGTATATCTCATACGATATCATTCCTAATTGAGTAAAAAACTTTGATTTTAGCTCAATGCGTGAACACACTAGAACAATGATTATAGTAAATGATATATCACACAAAATCATTTCTCCTCGTTCCACAACCTTTAGGAGACCATTATTGGATTGGAAGATACAAGTGCATACTGAAGCAGCCATTCCACTGAAACATAAAACACAGACTATGGTAGAGAGTGTAATAAAGATAATTCCCATACCACCTTGTGTAATTTTTATGATAGACTGCTGATATTCCGAGACAATCACACCAAGAGGAAATGCGAATAATGAAACATAATAATACGATGGTAAATGTAATACTACGCAAACTCCCATTATAAGTAGTATAACAACAGTAAGTGCTTTTATCCTCCTTTGATTATCGTCGCATTTTTTGTAAATGAACCAAAACACTAAGTACAGTACAAGTTGTAAGAAAATGTACCATGAAAAATTAACAATAGTATAAAATCCGCCCAAGGATATCAGAATTTCCTTTATAGTATACATTATTCCAAAAACAAGACGTATAATAATATATACGAAAGTTGCAACTAAGTACGGAATATATAATTTCACAATACGCTTTTTTAAAAAGCCTTTTAAATAAGCCTCATTCTCACGGACTTTCTCTTGTAGCCCATACCCAGAAAGGAAGAAAAATAATGCAACTCCTAAATGCCCAAAACCTCTAATGTTAATCTCTGATGGCAGGAACTGCACGACATGATGGAAAAAGATTAACAGTGTACCCCCCCACGCAAACAACTAGAATCACTCATAGACAACAATTTGTTTTTCATCACTAATTTTCCTTTGTGTGTTTTTTTAACTTACGCCAAAAATCCGCTATTATGTTCATTAAATAGTTCCACATTTCATCTTTTGACAAATACAAATACAACGCAAGCAATGAAAGGTAAACTATAGCCCCAACTCCGATCTGCACAACCAGTGTCAAAATACTAACACTCATTTGATTGCCAATAATGCGGACAACCACAGTCATAACAAGACCGATTACCATAACAGGTATTACAGAAACGAAATACTTCCCAACAGGGAGCTTCTTCCTAACAGCAACCACTTGAACAAACATCACGCTGAATTCTGCAACTATGGTTCCAATTGCTGCACCAACAGCCTGATACTGTGGAATTAAGAGAGCATTGATTATCAAATTAAGAACTGCTCCAGTTATAGTCGATGCAAGATAAACCTTGTCCATATTATATGGAATCAGATACTGTGTACGAATGACATTCGCCCATGCCATGAAAAACACCGTTATTGATAATAAAGTTATCAGTGGAGCCGTTGGTAAAAAATCCGAACCAAAGTAAACTGGTGTAAGTATATTGGTTACACCGATAAGTCCAAAAGCGATTGCCGCCCCAATAATAGTAACTAATTTGAAAGATACTCTAATGTATTGATTGCTTTTACTCGTATTTCCAGTTGCAATTAAATTAGACATTCTCGGAAGCATTACTGTTCCCAATGCAGTTATCACGCCCGTGGGAATATTTATAATTTTTTCAGCACTTTGATAGTAACCAACCTGATCATAGTCGCTCATGTTACCGAGCATGACTTTGTCCATAACCTTATAGATACTATAAGCAATGACAGGAACGAATAAAATAAGAATAGGCTTTATATTAGGCTTAACATCAGAAAAAGATATTCTTACAAATTTTACCTTCTTACGAACATAGAACCAAAGATATGATTGGCTGATGAAAGTCCCTAAAGCCATAATCAATGTGTACTTCCAAAGATCACTAGGTTGGTGTACAAAGATAAACATACAGATAACCGTGCTAATCTTTATTACAATATTTCTTGTTACCGTTATTTTAAATTGTTCAAGTCCGAAGAACAACCAGCTTATATCGAATAAGCCTGATGAAACATATAGCAATTGAAGAAGAGCAATAATTTTATTATCAGAAGCTATAAAAACAACATATAAAATGTACAATAAAATAGCAATGCTAAAAGTGGTAAACTGAATGGCATATATTGACCAAAATTTCTTGCTCCTTGCCTCTATATCATCCCTAACAGCCGCAATGCTTCTATTACCATGATTGCTAATTCCAAGCATAGCAAAGATTAGAAAATACTGTGCAATCGAATATGTATAGGAATAAACACCTACCGATGTCGAACCTAAAGTTCTGGAAATATACGGAGCCGTAATAAGAGGAAGCAGGACCACGAGCGCCTGATAAATAATATTATATGTAAAATTTTTCTTTATAGATCCCACACCGATTCACCTCAAAACATCAAATGTTACAACACCATCTTAAGTGCTAACACTATCTCATATCAGTTGCAAATTGTATTTCCATAATAACTAAAACTACATTAATTTTTTCTTAATTCTACACACCATATAGTAAATCCAGATGTAAATATATTTTTGCGATTTTATCAGCATATCAGACATCCTCATTGTAGGATAGTTTTTTCCACTTTCATACAACTCACTCTGATACCACTTTTTTAACGTATTCCAGCAAATCATCCATGACTTATCTGAGCATGAAAATAACATATACACCCCATAACTAAACTTTTTCCACGCTGTTTTTTGCAACACTTTCTTAGAATCAGAGTACCCCCCCTCACCAGGAACAATTCTGCTCTTTTGTAAGTTAAAAGCACATCTTCCATATACGTATCATGGTACTTTCCCGACACAGAGCCATCCGATATTTTCCTTTGGTAAAGTATATCAGGAATTATTTTCAACGAACTGCACCTATCAACGTATTCGATATTAAACAACAAATCCTCCCCTACCTTTATGTTTTCAAACACAAGATTATTGCAAATTTCTCTTTTATAGAGTTTATTCCACAAAGGCACAAAAGATCCATTAGAAAGCATTGTATCGAAATATGATGTAATTTGTTGCTTACCTAGTAATGACGTCGTAATCGTCGTGATCTTTCCCCCGCCACCGGAATTTTCAGCCCCACAGATAACCAAATCTGATTGAGCTTCATTTATTGCATTATACAATATCTGCGTAGCATTAGGCATCAAAATATCATCGCTGTCAACAAATTGTACATATTTTCCGGATGCCACCTGTAGTCCCATATTTCGTGCAGGTCCAGCACCCTGGTTGTTTTGCTTGACTAAAATAAGATTATCGTGTTTATTGCAATACTCTTGTACAATTGCGCCAGTTCCATCTTCAGAACCATCGTCTACAACAATGATTTCCATATTACAATACGATTGAGTTATGACGCTGTCGATGCATTGGCTTATAGTATCTGCCGCATTGTATGTAGGTATAATTACACTTATAAGTTCTGAATCCAAGATAATTTCCTCCAAATCTCATTATATAACACTAATCGCTGGTCTTCCCACTATTTGCACCAACGCCCAAGCCATAAGGTAGCATGTCAAATGAATACGCACTATAAGCGATTGACAATATTAGCATGAGCCATCCTTGTGCGTAAACCTCTGTTATACAACAAACGATGTATCCAACTATAATACTTCCGGCAACTACTATATACAAATTCGACATATTTGCAAACATCTTTTTTAGTACAACTCTAAAAATATTCAAATACAGTGTTAGCCCTACAACACCAGATTGAAGAATTATCTGTAAGAAGAAGTTGTGTGCATTTCGATCAACGACAACCGTATCTAATGTTCCAATCCCATATCCAACTATAGGTTTTGCCGCAATCATTTCAAACGCTCTATCCCATATAGTTACACGATTTGTAAGAGATAAGTCCTTTTCCAACACGCCTTCTATGAAAAAAGCAAATATATTTTGAATTCTAAAAACAACGATTCCAACTAATACTGCTCCTGCAATGTATATCGCTATTTTAACATTGAAGACTTTTTTGAATCTAGTAGCCAATAAAAGAACTGCTATAACTACAATCATTGCCGTTATAGCCGTCCCAGACTGCATTAACACTACATTCCCCAATATAATTATTCCAGAAAAAACTTCATTTAAGGTAATGCGACACTCATTCAAAACAAAACCCATGCCCAGCAGTAACACTCCCAGTAAAAGTATCGGCGTTACTTGATTATCTAAGCCTAAAAAATTATACCTTGCAACATCATCATAATTTGAAGTAGTGCTCCAAAGTCCTTCTGGGAAAATTATGAGCAAAACAAAGTTGACAAATAGCTCAAACCCAACTATCAAAGATAATGATTTAATTGCGTACTTGTTGTTATTAGAAAAGAAAGATTCCTCTATTATAAAAAGATAGAATAATATAGTGACTACCTCTTTTACATATTCTAAAATAGACCCTCTATTTATTATCACCGATGCAAACCACCATACGCAATAAAGAAACACTGCTACATCTAACGAGGTAATGGTTCCTTTCTTTAAATACAAAAAAGCGACAATCACAAAAGAGATTAGCTTGCCTAACAGAAGAATATTAGCAAACGCATCACTTAATTGTGTGTAAATGACTGCTGATAGCAGATATGGAATAAATAGTAAAAAGTATTTAAAATAGCTTCGGTCAATCAATAACATTATAGTTCCTTTCTAATCATTAATGCACTTTTGTAAAAATTCTAACGATTTTTTCTTTGTTGCATCCATTTCTGAAGAATTGTCGTAAGTGGGATCGCACATGACATCTTTCTTTAGAATATCATCTTTTGTAACATATCGTTCGCTCAATCCCAGCTGCCTTAGCAAAAAAATAGCTCGATCATCTTCAGTATGAGAATTATGTATATTAATGTACCAAAAATTCTTCCTAAAAATATCACAAAATACTGTTCCATGAAAAGACGACGTTATAACGATTTTTGCGTATTTGACCATCGATAAGTAAGATGAGGGTCCTCCATTCTTCGCAAGTTTAATTCCGTGAAGAAATAATCCTCTACGAGACCATTCTTTTGGATCAATGACATATATAGGCATGTTCAACGATTTTCCCATCTGCACAACTATATCTCTTATATCATCTCGATATATCATGGTATACCAAAATATGTAATCTCCCTCTACCTCACGTTCACCAATGACAGATTCCCATTCCTGTTCATTCAACAATAGAGTTGGATCAGCGCATATTTCAACATTTCCACTGTATAGTTTTGAAATCCATTTCTTAGCATTGTTTTCCCTTACCGAAACACCGTTGAAAGAATTTATGTAGTCTTTATATTTATAAGCATTCGATACCTTTGTTATATTTGTGGCACCCAAACTAACAGCATAAGCGTATTTCTTAGATTTTTTCACAAATGGAAGAAAATAGCTGTCATCGAAATCTTGCGCCTTTATATTCCAGACCTGATCACTTCCAGTAATATATATATCATATCCAAGAGCCTCTTCGGACAATTCACTTGAGTCATCATATGTAGCTTTTGAAACGCTTAAGAATTGATATCTAAACGCTTCATAATCGGCATAATGTTTTTGTATTATTCCTATAAATGGAATATTATAGATGTTTCGCAACAATTCCTTAAGAGAATGTGGAAAGCTCATTATAGAATACATTCTACGTTGTTCTTTTCCAGAGTAATCTATTATTTCAGATTCACATCCAAGTGAGTTTAATACTTGTTGCAGTGCATATGCTTGAAGCATTGATCCGCAATTTTTTGAAGCGTGGAATGTAATAATTCCTATTTTTTTCACCAGTAGTCCTCCCTATTAAATATCCGAATAGCAATGAGAAACTGCATGTATGTTTAACCGCCTAAGGCGAAATATCAAATTTACCAACCAATACAATTTCTTATTTAATAGTACAGCTAATATAAATTGTTTCTTTGGAGTGGTAATCTGCGAGGCTTTTTTGATGGCATCTTTATAAGGACTTATCGAGCAAAGTTCTTTCATTGCCTTAATTCTCTCGGTCATTCCACCATTAAAATCAGGATGAGATATATACTGCCCTATGCATATAAACAACCCATCCAATGCAATTTGCTGTTGAATTTCATCATAGTCTTCAATTATACCGCCAAGATTAAGTTCGCTTAATTCCTTATTAAATGCCAGTTCATTTTTTATCGCACCGTTCTGAAACTTATGTGTAGCCGACCCTTGTGTTATATACAGTCGGTAAATTGATTTACCAATACATACGATATTCTCGCAGTGCATAATGTAGTTTAAATTGAAAAGCATATCCTCACCATGATATATGTCACTGCTAAAATGCAACGAATTCTTATGTATGATTTCTCTCCTATATGCTTTTGACCATACTGTATTGAGATGCGTTTTATTGAGTTCCAAAGATGCTTTATTAAGCATCGCCAAAGTCATCTCTTCTCGTGATGGTTTAGCGTCAATTTTGTTAAATATCTGGCTAAAGATTATCCAGTCAGCATCCTTATGAATTGAAATATCTTCGGTGAAATCTCCTATAATTTCATCATCTGCATCAACAAACACAACCCATTCCTCAGTGACTCTAGAAATGCCATTTTGTCTTGCAGCACTTACCCCTTTATTATTTTGACGAAAATAGTTTATTTTCTTACTCCTATTCGAATATATTTTGCATATCTGACTCGTTTGGTCAGTAGATCCATCATCAATTATAATTATTTGCCCAATTCTATCTTGTGCCACGTTATTTAAAATGCTATCTAGACATCTTCCTATTGTTGACTCAGCGTTGTATGCCGGAATAATTATACTTGTCATCTAGTAACCGCCTTTTTGAAATATCTCATATAGATAAAAAGGACCTTATATTTTACCTTATATTTTTTGTCCATTAGGAAACCATTATCAATTTTATTGATTCTATAATTGATTTTATTTTGATATTCTCTCTTGTACCTCTTATCAGTATTTTTTCTTAGCATATTATACATAGATAGCAGGTGCATTACATATCTATGCAACACAAGTCGATAGATCTCGTCGTTGTTCTTTATGAAATCCAGGTTCATTATATAGTCGTATGCATCAACTATAGACCATCTTTTGTCATTAAATCCTACATTTACGATCCCATGAGCATCGTTACCATAAAAATATAGTTTTTCTGATATAGTACATGCGGAATTAATATGCTGTATGTAATCTATGCAAAAACTTAAATCTTCACACATATGTAATTCTTCTTTGAATTTAATATTATTTTTTATGATTATGTCTCTTCTGAATAGTTTATTCCACACGTATCCTCTATAGCATCCATCAGCAATAATTAATTTTAATGTTTCATATCTATCAATTTTTGAAGGAGAACTCGAAGAAAAAACGTTACTCGCCCCTTTTTCTTCATATCCGCACATGCATAGCTCTGCGTTGAAAAGCCGTATTGACTTCAGCAATTTTTCAAACATTGATGGATCCACAGTATCATCACTGTCAACAAATCCAATATACTCTCCCTTTGAAATACTTATTCCTTTATTTCGTGTTGAAGAAACACCGCTATTATTCTGATGAATCACCTTGATGTTTTTATATGATGCCGAATATCTGTCACAGATAGAACTGCTCTGATCAACTGACCCATCATCTACAACTATTATCTCTATATCCTTTAATGTCTGCCTAACAAGGCTATCCAAACACTTAGATATACTGTTTTCAGCATTATATACAGGAACTATGATGCTTATTATAATTTCGTTCATGTAAACTTCTCCGTTACGTATGTAGCAACGCATCTATTTTTGTCTTTACAATATCAAATGCCACTTCATTCATACCGCTATTAATCACCATGTCTGCCAGAGCCTTTGTTGGCTCTACATACTGATAATGCATCGGCTTTACCGTTGTCAGGTACTGCTCCATAATGCCTTCCAGATCCCTGCCACGCTCTTTCACGTCTCGGATGGCCCGTCGTAGGATTCGTTCATCTGCATCTGCATCGACATATATCTTGATGTCGCACAAGTTGCGCAATTCATCGTTCTGAAGTACCAGAATTCCTTCCACAATAATAATTTTGCTTGGATTTATCTTAATCTTTACATCAGACCGGTTATGCACCGAATAGTCATATATAGGACATTCCACTGATTTTCCGGCTTTCAGCTGTTTCAAATGCTGGATAAGCAAATCCGTTTCTAAAGAATCCGGATGGTCATAGTTGATTTTCTTCCGATCCTCCATAGATATCCCATCACGGCTTCTGTAATAGTTATCGTGATATATAACCGTGATGCTGTCCGCAAACTCTTCTTTTAATCTTTTCGTAAATGTCGATTTGCCGGAACCCGTGCCGCCGGCAACTCCAATAACAATGCTCTGCATAGCTTCCACCTTCTATATTTCATTACCCAGTTCCCACTGTGTCTGTTACATCTGCCATATACCATCTAATAAATAACCTTGTGCCATGTGTCCGCAGTCTTTTCCAATCCATCGGAACTCTCACAGTACTCATCAATCAGTCCCTGCAAGATATTATTCTCAAATCCTACAAGACCATAACCCATACCATTCTTCACATATTTCATGAAATATTTCAGATTCCGGCTCAAGCTGTTCACGCGTGGCATCCCTATTCCAAAGTCTCTGAAATATGTATTTATCGCTTTCACATATCCCCTAAGTTTATTGTCAGCCACTTCATATGTCTGCCCGTCCTCTCTCAAGAACATGAATACTTTCTCATATTCATTTATGAACTCTTTTCCGAAGATTTCTTTGACAGCCTTTTCCTTCTTATGTATGGCGTCATATTGCCCATGATAACTGGACACATACTGTTTCTCACAAATCAGCCATCCGCTGACCATTGCCAGCACCAGCTTTCCTTTCCACTGCTTTCGGAGATATTCTTTCTGGTCTTTTTCAGCGTTTTTCTCGTTGTATACAAGTTCCCCTATGCGGTTAGCCACGAGTCGCTTAGCCTCGTATATATCGCAGGATTCCAGCGGAACAGATATTGAACCAATAAAATCCGTCCCCCACACAGTGTAGCTACCGTTGAATAGATCATATGTAAAAATTGTCTTGTACTCCGGAACTTTTAGGGAGAAATTGAAATTATATGCATTTCTTACCCTCTTCTCTGTAATTCCCATCAGATTCAATTCTTCTTTGAATTCGGATGAGACGGATTCTATAAGGCTGTCCACATCTGCTTTCTTAGTAAATGATGGGTACACAAGGGCTATTTCCACATCACTTTTCAATACAAGCTTTCCATCGTCCCTATGCTCATATGTGGGTTCTTTGCGTCCAAAACTTCCTGTCATGATTACAGAAGACAGCAGACCCTTTGCACCGTGCTTTTCCAGGCTTGTTATTATATTTGCTATAAGCTGTTCCTCATACTGCTTTTTATCCATGACAACATCTCCATTGCTATTCCTGCTTTTTTTGCTAATCAGCAACATCCGTATTGACGATGTTTGCGCCTCTTAACGTGTAACCGTCTCTTGATATATTCAACTGCATCATGACCGACGGCAGGACATCCACAAGGTATGCAAAGTCCCTGTTCTTAGCCAGCGGTTTATTTGAGCAGAAGATTCCATAGTGCTTCGGCAATGTCGGCTCGAAGCCGTGACCGGATTTTACACTGTGACCGAATCCCCATATCGTATTCGTAAACTCATGTGGTGCAGCCAGATAGAAAATCAGCTCACCATGCTCTTTTGGATTTACATGCAGCTTGTACTGTTCCTGGTATTTTTCATCCAAAACGAATCCAAGCCCGTCATCCTGCATTTTCTTTACAACCGCCGTGACATCTTTCTTCTCCTGCTCGTTCCTGAACCAAAAACGTGCGTAGTTGGATTCAATCAGATGGATGTACTGATTTACCTTATGACCCGCAGGTTTGAAGTAATCGTTAATATCAATCATCGGTTCTTCAATGTCGATATGACCATGGTCAGAATAAGCTATCACGGTCACATCCTCATGTTCCTTCTTTGCCTTCTCATACGTCTGCTTAATGAAGCCATCTACTTTTGTGAGATACTCCTGGGCTTCCTTACCATTCTCGCCATAAGCATGCATAATATTGTCCGTGTATCCAATGAAGAAGTACACAAACTCATCGTTCTTATAATCAACCTGGCTTTCTTCCTTGAAAGCATCATCTGCCTGTGTGCCACGATGTAAAGCAATCACATGATGCGGGATGTTATTCTTCTTTACGACTGTGAAAAGGTTCGGAATGTCTTTCTTCCATTCAGGGTCATTCCACATAACATCATCGCAAGGCTCAAAAAGCGACCAGTACTTAAGCGGGAGGTTTACCAAACAGGAAACTCCCGAATAAGAAGAATTATGGCTCAGTTTTCTGGTTATCTTACCCAGCACAAGTTTCAGCGGTAGGAAGTTAATATACTTAAGCCCAGGCACGTAGTTCAGCCATTTGTATGGTGAGTGATCTCCTCTCTTCCAGATAAACCAGGTGCCGTGTTCCTCAATATATCGGCTCGTATACATCGTCGCATGGCAAGCGCAGGAATAACCGAAATCGCTCATCAGCGGTTTTGAATTTATCGATGCCAAGAACGGCATATACTGCTTCATCATGTCGTATTTCACGCCATCCATGAAATATAAAAGAACCATAATCCTATCTCCTTAATTGCCTTTACCTTGTTTCTGAATCACAGATTTATATATACCTGTCATTTCTTCTGTTTTTTTCTTCCACGTGTACTTATTTCGGAGTTTTTCATATCCATTATTGCCAAGTACAACTCTTAACTCATAACTCTCTATCAATGTCTTCAACGCTGCTGCAAGATTCCTTATCGTTTCCTCTTTCGTACCTATTTCAGCTAATATACCTGCATCTTCTTCAACCAAATATTTAACGCCATTCTGGTTCAAAGCTACCACAGGAAGTTTATTTGCCATTGCTTCAATAACAGCAGTGCCTGTGGTTTCCCGCAATGACGGAAGACAGAAAATATCTGCATCAGCGTATACCTTTGGCATTTTCTCAAATGGTACCTTGCCATGCATAATTACTATATCTTGCAATTTCCTGTCTATAATTTGCTGTTTCACATCTTCAATCTGATGCCCACCACCGTACAAATCAACAACGTAAGGAATATTTGTTTCAAGTACTTTCACTGCATCAAGCAGAAGTTCTATTCCTTTCCTGTACATGAGTCTGCCAGACACCAAAATATGGATAATGTCATTATTCTCATGCGCTAATTCTTTTCTATCTTCCAGATACTCGTCATCCACGCCTAACTCGCACATCTGTGTCAGTTTTATGTTAAAACCAAGATGCTTTCTCATTACGGAAACAGTCTCATCATTAGATACAAAAATTTCAGCAGCCTTTCTGCACCCTTTTTTATAGCTGGGTAACGACAATGCAAAATTATTTATAAGACTTCTGATTCGCTCATTTCTCCTATATTTCTGTACATAATCCCTTAATTCGTAAGGGGTCTCCTGCCCCCCACCTACAGGTCCAAAAATAAATGGCACGTCCAATTTCCATAAAAGACCAATGATAAGAAAATCGGCAATAGCAACATGATGAGCGATATCAAAATGTTCTTTAATATGTAATTTCTTCGCCTCTTTATAGGCATACCACTGCCAAATCACATAACTCGCAAAATAAAACTTTCGTCCCTTAAGTAATTTTCCCAAAACATGGGGAACTGGGACATAATGAAAATGTATGTTTATATTGCCATTTTCCTCTAAATAACTTTCAATATTCTTTCGATTTCCTTCATTGGTTAGCACATGAACATCATGATTAAACGACATATTCTTTGCCCAAGACCAACCTACTAGGCGTCTGATCCTATCGCAGGATTGCATTCAAATGCAGAATACAAGATTTTCATCGTAATCTCCTCTTGGAGTACCGACCATTCCTGCTTAAAAATTGAAAGGTATTACTACATTGAAAGTTGTCAAAGATAGAATCAGAATTCTGTCTTATTAACTGAGCAATTCTTGATATATGTTCAGCATCTGCTGATTAGAAACTGAATTATCAAATCTTTCTACAGCCTTAACGCAATCCGATTTCATTTTTTCTCGTACATCACTATCAGAAAGTTTAATCAAAGCATCTGAAAACCCATCGACATCATATGGGGAAACCATGTATCCTGTGACTCCGTCTACCATGTAATCCTTAATGCCATGAACATTAGATGTTACTAGCGGCAAACCAGCCGCAAGCATTTCCAATCCTGCCATTCCAAGACCTTCCCTTGTTGATGGCAACACACCGATATCCGCACAATGACATACCTGAGGAATATCAGCCCGATGTCCAAGAAACTTAATATTGACATTTTCTTTTTCAGCCAGAGCGTTCAATTTATCAAAGGTTCCCTGACCCTTTATAGCCTTTCCACACACGGCAAATACTGCATTAGGGATACCTGCCTTGCCCATTGCTTTAACAACAACCTGATGATTCTTTCTGTCTGAAAGTTCGCCCACAGCCAATATCATTAAAGCATCCGGTGGCACTCCTAATACTTGGCGGTACTCATTTTTATTAACGATTACATCCCTGTATTTAGAAGCATCAAATCCTACACCATTAATGTGGTAGACCTTTTTGCAAAACATTTTTTGTGCATTCTTATAGTCTTCTTCATTTATGGTTATAATTGCATCAGAAAACAGAGACATAAATTTTTCAATTGAGTAGTATAAAATCCACGTTTTTTTGCCAGAGCCTTCATGAAAATAAAAGCCGTGGCTTGTATAAATCACTCTACATCGTGTACCCCCCCACACACGATATGGAGCTGCTGCAATGCGTGCTATAGCTCCCGCAATCGGAGTATGACAATGCACAAGTTCAAATTTCTCTGTTTTCATCAATCGTCGTAATTGTCTTAATGCTTTCATATTGGAGCGAGATAAGGGGCTTTTCCCATCCACATCAATTTGATGAAATTTGGTTCCAAACTCCCTAAATGTTCTCTTATTTTCTTCCAGATTCTTATTACTTGCATTTCCAGCGCAATGAACCTCATATCCCATAGACTTGAGAATCTTAATATCATTTTGTAGGAATGTTCCAATAAAACCTGCTAAATTTGCGATAATTAACGCTTTTTTCATACCCTCCACCACTTACTTCTTCATCTGCTCCGCAATATCCGCGTCCACAATCTCTTCGCCGGTCTTATCCTTGAGTTGTTCCTTACTTGCCTCACTTAGACCGTCGTTAATCACAGCACACATATCGCAGGTGCTACACTTATCGAGTTCTTCTTTAGTGACCTTACCGTCACGGTAATCACGGCAAATCTTATTCTCATACATCGAGTACGGATGCTTAGTGAACAGAGCCTTTGCCTTGTGCTTCACAACCCACCATGCAGGCTTCAAGAAGTACTTGTGCATAGCAGGGCTAACACTACCGATCATCCAGCACTGGCGGTCACAACAACGAACCTTTTTACGGACTTCTTCTGCCTCTGGGCTGTTCCACAACTCGTCCCAAGTCTGCGTGTTCAGGTTGCCCATGACCTCTTTGTCCTTTGTGCCGTTACAAGGCATAACATCACCGTAAGGATCGATGAAGAACGTATCAAAGCTCATGTCGCAGGGCAAGAGTCTCGGTTGTCCATAAATGTAGTTAATCAGGCCGTGGTTAAAGTAAGCTCTGAACCACTTTTTGGGACTGTTCGAGCGAAGAAGCTCATTCACCAAATCCTCAAAATTCTTCGCTACCATTGGACGGTCATGAATAATATTCTTTGCTTCGACAAAATAGAAGCTGTTGTGCAGGGATGCTGTGGCAAACTCCATGCCCATTTCATCCGAAATCTTGTAAAGAGGTACGAGGTCGGGTGCATTCTTATCTTGGACAGTCATTCCGAAGCCGACATCTTTAATGCCCATCTCTACAAGCTTTTTCAGGGTGCCGTAGCCACGCTGATAGCCGTTCTGAAGACCACGGATCTCGTTATTGGTCTGCTCCAAGCCCTCAATAGAAATACGGATGCCGACATCCGGGAACTCTTTACACAGCTCAACAATACGGTCTGTGAAAAAGCCATTTGTAGAAATGACAATACGGTCGCTCTTCTTACGAAGTTCGGCGACTATATCCCTCAAATCCGTTCTGATGAACGGCTCACCGCCGGTGATATTCGTGAAGTACATCGGAGGCAGCTTCTTGATAGTCTCAATGCTGATTTCTTCCTCCGGCTTGGAAGGTGCCTTATATCTGTTGCACATCGAGCATCTAGCATTGCACCGATATGTAACAATGACTGTTCCGTTTAATTTCTTCTCTGCCATAATGTTTTAACTCCTTTTTTGAAGTTTTACGCTTTTACTAATCTCTTTCTAATTATTGTCTCCACATATTGGTAAGCAGTTGCGAATATCAAGGCTCCGCCTATTGTCCCAATACATACGATTATGTATGAAATCAATGTCTTTCCTGCAATTGTCGTCAAACCCAGCTTATCGATAACTCTGAATATCATCATGTGAGCAAGATATATTTCAAAGCTCACACCACTCACGAACTTGCTGATTGGATTACTCAGCAGTTTTATATCCGAGCACAACGCTCCTGAGATCATCATCCCATATCCAATCATGCTCTTTAACAATCTGACTATCGTCTCTGTTGCTCCTTCTCCCGAAAACGGAATCATGTACACAACGGCGAATCCGACAAATACAAACAAAATACCGAGCCAAGCTTTTCTCTCGAAGAAACTGACTATCGAATCTTTATACAAATATATCAAACCGCCAAGGACGAAATAACACATCCACATAAACACCAAGCTGTTTCCGGAATCGAAATACTCACAGCACAAAACGTAAATAACGCAAGTGATTGCAAAACTGAACCATGCCCTCTTCTTATTCCAAATCAAATACACAAAGAACGGGAAAAGAATATAGAATCCAAATATGACACCGAGAGTCCATCCTACTCCTATTACGCTCATGCCTGATGTTGTATAGAATCCGAACATCAAAGTTAAGTCAGCAAATGCCTCTGCAAGACTTCCAGCAGATATACCACCATCAAACACTAAACTCACAGCTAAATCTATCAAAACGAGCAATGCAAAAAATGGAAGTATTCTCTCGTATCTTCTGCTGTAAAACTTATTCAAGCTAATCTCATTATTCTTGATTCTCTCGTAATACCCACAGCACATTGAAAAGCCACTCAGGATGAAGAATAGCTGAACAAATCCACCCATCTGTGCTATCAAGGAATTAACTACATAATTTGCAGTACCCCCCCACACAGCAACGTCGAAACCGATATTTGCTCTAACATGCATACAAATAACACCGATTGCGGCTATTGTGCGAAGACCATCTAAATTATTGTATCGTTGCCGATTCGTAACTTGCACTTCCATACTTCTTATTTCCCATAAATTCTCATAATCTTTTGATAGTACTGCTCAACCGTATCAAAACTAATATCTTTACAATTCTTGCTGTAGGTGTCGGTCAAATTCTTGTCTCCCCACAGCTTCTGAATCTTTTTCTTCAACTCGTCCTTATTCCCACTCTCGAACAACTCACCAGTTTTTCCAACTGTGATAAGTTCCGGAATGCCACCGATATCTGCTCCGAGAACCGGTGTCCCGTACATCTGGCTCTCCATTACAGAGAACGGGCAGTTCTCATACCACTCGGAAGGATATATGCTGAATCTGGCTTCTCTAATCAGCTTCTCTAATGCTTCGCCAGTTTGGAAGCCAACATTCTTTATGTTTTTCACACCTTTAATCTCATCTTCCAGCGGACCTGTCCCGGCAAAAATAAACTGTACATCTGGCAATTCTTTGCACACAGAAATCAAGGTTTTGATACCTTTCTCCTCTGAAAAGCGACCGAAGTACAACACATAGTCCTTCTTTGCTGTGTCTTTCCATTCAACAGTATCTATGAAATTGAGCATTGCCACAGTCTTTGATTTAAAGACCGGGTTATAATCCATCTTCGACTTCATGAACTGTGTAGGACAGATGATTGTGTCAATCTGCTTGTAAGTGCCCTTCATCTTCCAGAATGTTGCTTCCATTGTTCCAACTGCGGATTTGGCAGTCGAGCCGTGAATGCACTTACCCTTTGTGCAGTTCATGAATGCCCCGTGACCACACTTCTCACAGTTCTCGTGAGTGTTTGGGTTGTTCATCATGTGGTTCGGGCATACCAGCTGATAGTCATGGGCTGTGAACACAATCTTGACCTTATGTTTGCTTTCTTTCTCCCACTTTCGTATTTCCAAAATGATTGAAGGAGTCAGCTGATAATTAAAATTGTTCAGATGACAGACATCCGGCTTGAAATCATCCAGAACAAGACGAATCTTTTTCCGAGCCTCAGATGAGTAAATAGTCTTGATAGGATATGTCAGCTTGGACAGCTTACTGCCACCATGAAAGTCCATGTCGGAGGTATAAGCGTTCACAGCATTTCCAACGCACCGTCCTTCATGTTCCATACCGAAATACTGAACTTCATGACCGTGCGCTTTCAGTGCATCTCCTAATTTGAATATATATGTCTCTGATCCACCGTTCGGATAGAGAAATTTGTTGATCATAAGAACTTTCATTTGTTTTTCTTCCTATATAGTTGGAGCGTTTTCTGCGCAACCTCATCCCAAGAATACTTCTTACAGATAAAATTCGTAGCGTTTCGCTTGTATTCCTGAACCGTGTTTGAATCATCACAAAGCATCTGCAATTTCTCTCTTAGGTCGCTCACGTCGCTTTTCTTGAACACCACTGCTTTGTCCTCAACGACTTCTGCACACTCGGCGATGTCACTTACCACACAGCAGTTTCCATAGCTCATAGCTTCCAGGAGGCTGAGCGGCATACCTTCCAAGTCGGACGGAAGAGTGTATATGTAGGCGTTGCTGTAGAGCTCTTCTCTCACTCTTCCAGCGACGAAGCCTGTGAAAATCACATTGTCTCCGGCGAGTTCTTTGATTTTTTGTGTGAACTCATCTGTATCAGATGAACCACCGGCAATTACAAGCTTCTTGTCTGTATTCAGTCCTTTGTACGCCTCTACTAAATATCTGAGACCTTTTTCCGGGACAATTCGTCCAAGGAACAGGATATAACTATCTTTTTCTAATCCAAATTTCTCGGTTATCTCTTTAGCTTCTACCCTCGGATGCCTGCTGACGCCGTTCGGAATGAAAACGGTTTCTCTACCGTAAGTCTCTTTGAAATAGTCCTGCACGCCTTTACTGAGCACAATAATCTCTGAAGCGTACTTGACAGCCATCTTTTCACCGGCTTTTATGTACTTGGCACCGAAACCGGATTTCCACTTAGCATGTGCAAAGTCGAGACCGTGAATCGTTGCAGCGCACTTTTTACCAAACAAATGCGGAATCCACATCCAGAAACACGGTCCTTCGGCATGAAAATGAATCACATCATAGCCACCGAATGTTGCCCTGACAGTCGCAAAAAAGCTGCTCGTCATCGCCGCAAGCCCTTTTTTCTTGATGGTCGGGACAGATTTCAACTTAACGCCTTTGTATTCTTTCAGACCGCCATTGTCACAGCCTGTCCGATTGTAGCAGGTCACTTCACAGCCCATTTCGACCAAGCGGGTGGATAACTCTTCAACAACCACTTCAACACCTCCGTGAGAACAATCTCTTGCGGGCATTGTTTTGTGACCGAGCATTGCAATCTTAAGTTTGCTGTTCTTACTCTTCATACTTCAATCAATTACCCTTCCACTGAGCTATACAATCCCATACTTTTTCAACAGTTCAAGCCTGTCAACTGCTTTCCCGTAGCTCTCATCTATCTCATTCAAATTGCTTGTGGATGTTTCCCCACGCAAATAGCGGATAACTCTTTTTATCCATTCCACCGGAAGCAACCACGGCTTATCGCTGAGATACGGCTTCCATGAAATCCATGTTTTCCACGACGGGAAAAGAAGACGCATATATGACGTGAATTTATTTGTACTTCTGCGGTCTTTCTGAATTGTATCCGAAACAATCCTGCCAGCTGTGCAATCAGTTGCGGTTGTGTTGCCGAATGTTCCTGCACGAAACATGTCATCAAGGAGCTCATGCGGAGAAACTGGTTCGGTATTCCGTGCAAGTTGGAATCCTAAGTACTCATTTCCAATGCTCAATAAGTCTGCCATAAAGCCGCTTGCTCCCGACTCGTCGAGTGCCTTATTTACATACTCCCAATCAATTCTGTCGCCATATTTTTCATCAAAAAGCAGGACATCAAGCATGATTCTCACGCCAAGACCACCACTGGTGAAATGCTTGAACGCATGAAGTACCAAAAACAAAAAGTGGTCGGTGGGTGTCATTGTTCTTACTGGAGTATCTTGAATAAGCACAGTCTCGTTACTCTGGAAGACATTTCTGAACCAGCCATTCATCCTTTCACGTGAACTGTTGTTAGTTCCAAAAGGGTTCAGATGAAGTTCAACTGTGAGAATCGGCTCTCCGTTCATCTTCGGACTATGGAAAGTTACCTCCTGAACAGCTTTTAGAGCTTTATCCGGCTGTTCATTACTTCGATAGCCACAGGATTCCAGAATTTCTACAGCCTTTTCATAATCTTTCTTTTCTATGAGAATATCCTCGTCGCCTGATGGACGGAAATCTGCTCGATCACCATACAGATTCCTGCAGATAATTCCTTTCATTGTTATTGGCACCAAACCAGCAGACAGAAAAGCCTGATAGAGCTCGATAAAATTCTCTGTTTTCTGCATTTGCATAGTCATTGTGGCTGTAGCAGATGCAAAATACTGCGGATTTGAACTGTCAAAATCGGTGAAAGACGGATAATTTGTTGCCGCATCATATATGAATGGAAACAGGTTTTGCTTCCTGGCTACATCGAATATGGAAGCCCAGTCATGTGACGGAAGTTCGGAAGGTTCAAAGTCAGAATGAATTGCATCTTTAAGAATTACCAGAAAGGCTTTTTCTGCTTTGTTCATACTGATTCCCTCCTTCAGCTTGCTTAAAAACTTTGTCCCAACATCAGGATTGGGAGCCCTGTCTTCGATTTTGCGGGGTAGGTGAGTTTGGGTAACGCAAAACCGGCGTAAGGAACTGGTCTTTTTACGCCGTGTGTCTTTCTATTCTCCTTCTTTATTGAAGACGACTGCGAAGGTCTTGAAAATAAGCTTCCAATCTTCTATAAAGCTATACTCACGCACATACTTTGCATCGAGCTTCATCCAGTCTTCAAAACTGACTTCGTTTCTTGCATGATGAGTCTGCCAATAGCATGTGAGTCCTGGGCGGACAAGAAGTCTCTGGCGCTCGAAGTCACCATACTGCTCAACCTCCCTCGGAAGCGCCGGGCGAGGTCCGACAATACTCATATCTCCTCTTAAAATATTCACGAGCTGCGGAAGCTCATCAATACTTGTCTTCCTTATGAAGCTTCCGAACGGAGTGATTCTCGGGTCCTTCTTGATTTTGAAGACAGGACCGTCCATCTCGTTCTGAGACATCAGCTCGTCGAGCTTGCTCTCGGCGTTCGGAATCATCGAGCGGAATTTCCACAGCTTGAATGTCTTGCCGTTTTTACCGACTCTCTCCTGCTTGAATATCGGGCTTGCGCCGGGGCTCGTCACCCAGACGATAAAAGCAACAATAAGCATAGGAATACAAAGGACAATCAATGCCGCAAGCGACAACACGATATCCTCTGCACGCTTAACAAAGCGATAGACTTTTTTCGAGGATTCAACCTCTTCACGGGTAATAAGCTTGCACCTATTCTCGCTGAGGGATTCCCCGCCGTCTTCGCATGTTATTTCATATGTACCCTCCGCATTATCAACTTCTTCTGACGGAGCGGTTACTGCCAGAACGTCAGTCTGCATTGTTTTTACCAGCCCTTCCACAAGCTATTCCAAAATACAATGTTGAAAATAAAATTTCCATACAATCAAAGTCGACTCCTGTCGGCTGAGCAAGCAACTTCAACCAATGCTCACTCCTGTTCCACATTTTCGTGGTTCTATTATAGCAAAGAATCTTCTGATTGTCAACAGTACATTTTATGGATTTTACACGGTTCGGGAATCTGCACAAACCGGTCTTTTATGCGCTAATCAAAACTATTAATTTGACGGCGAATGTGGGGGTCTGCCTTTTGCTCCCATAAAGAAAAGAAGCACCAGAACCCCGAAAGCTCCTCCGACCATCATTCCAGCAATAAAACACAGCATTTCAAGCCCTCCACAATAATAATAGCATAGCCGAAACTATGCTACTATTATATTCAGGAAGTGCTATTATACTCTCTCGTTATTAAAAATTTGCTATCTGGAACTTAACAGCTCCTCGACTTTATCCCTTCTTTCAAAGAGCACACAGCCGCCGGCATGGTCTTCGACGAGAACGTCGCCGTCTCTCAGCTCTGTGAACAGCTTTGAGTGCAGTGCCTCCCTGACAGAAGTATCTTTGACACTTATATCTGAGTACGGCGAGAACGGACAAGGTTCAGCTCCGCCATGTGAATTGATATGGAAGAAGCCTCTTCCTGCCGCCAGGCATCCGCCTGTCGCCTTCTCGTCTCCTGGGAATGAAACAAAAATCATCTCCTGATATTTTTCACGAAGCTCCGTCATCTTGTTTCTCAAAAATTCTCTTTCGGAATCTCCGGGAGCGAGCTCTGTACTGTCATCGGTCACCGGGACGAATTCCACATAGATAACCGCCTTACAGCCTCGCTCCTGAAGCTCCGTCAAAAACTCTTCCGAAACTACCTCATTGATATTGGAAGTGGTTACCGTCACTGACGCTCCGAAAATCAGATGATTCGACTTAATCTTATCCATAGCTTTAATCAACAGCTTATAGATTCCGTCGCCACGGCGTTCATCTGTCTTGTTTTCGTCGCCCTCGATGCTCAGAATCGGCACAAGATTCCTTGCACTATCGAAAAGCTTGATATAGTTGTCGTTCATCATGGTGCCGTTGGTGAAGACAGGAAACAGGATTTCGGGATACTCCGCCGCCTTCTGAAGCACATCCTTCCGCATCATTGGCTCGCCACCGGCTAAAAGTATGAAGCCGATGCCCAAATCCCTTGATTCCTCAAAGATTCTTCCCCACTCGTCAGCCGTCAACTGGTCGTATGCCACTTCATCCACGCAAGCATGATTCTCCCTTGCGTAGCAACCGGCACAATGAAGGTTGCAGTTGCTGGTTATGCTGGCAATGAGGAACGGCGGGATATGCTCGCCCTGAGCTTCGAGCTCGGCACGCCTCTTTGTCGCCTCACGGCTCGAAAGGGCGAACTTAGCCATGAATAAGCTCTCCTTTGGGTCCTTCAAAGTTGCCCTGATTGCGCCTTTGACAAGGTTCTCAACTCCGCCCGCCATATACTCCGACAGATTAAATTCTTTATCAGCCATAATTACTCTCCCTTGACAATCTTCTGCGCAAACTTCTTTGCGGATTTCAAGTCCTCATCATTCGGATGACCTTTATGAAGCGCAGTAAATTCACCTCTGCAATAGAAATTCTTTTCTTCAACTCTGATGCCCTTGTCCTGCAACCTCTGCTTGATTTGTGGGTATGCCCGCTCGGCGAGTGCTGATGTCGAGAAGACAACCACCTTGCCGATTTTGTCCTTATCAAGCTTATCTATAAACTCCTTGACATCTGAGCTGATTCCGCCCCAATACACGGAGGCTCCCAAAAACAGCACATCGACATGTGTATCAACCGACACGGATATAGGCATTGCGGTGCAGTTCACAGCACTCGCTATTGCTTCCGCCACCTTCTTTGTATGTCCGGATTTTGAAAAATACCGCACTGCTACCTTCAGATTGTCCATTATAGTACCTCCGATTTTCAAATTTACTCTTAAAAAAGTCTTTACTCTTAAATAGAAACCTGCTATAATGTAATTATACCACGCGACAATTCAATGTCAATTACGCAGTTTTTGTGGATTAGGTAAGAATTAAAGTACCTATGGAGGAGGAATTTTAATGGCACATGAACACGTTTGCCCTTGTACGGTGGGCTGTCCGTTGCAGAAAACGATGACCGCAATTGGCGGAAGATGGAAGATGTCGATTATATGCTCACTTTCAAATGACGGTGCGACGAGATATAACGACCTCAAGCGCAAGATGAACGGAATATCCAACACAATGCTTGCGAAGTCTCTGAAAGAGCTTGAAGACGATGGGCTCGTCAAAAGAACCGAATATATGGAAGTGCCAATCCGAGTGGAGTATGAGATAACCGATTCGGTACGGTCTCTTATTCCGATTCTGACTGAACTTGCTGTCTGGGGAAGCAGGCTCCCCGATACTGAAAAGAGCGACCTTTGAGTCGCTCTACTTCTTATTTGTTTTCTTCCGCCAGTCCCCGGCAGATTTTCTCGACTGCGAGAAATATAAGATACTTCGGCTTGTTGTCAAATATGTAGCACGCCTTGCCGGTGAAGAGGTTGTAGCACCGGGTGCAGATTATGAACAGCCCGATTGCAAAGAGGAGCGCCCCGACAACGTTTCCGCCGGTAAAGGCGTCCTTCAGCCGAAGATAAACCGTCCCACCCAAGCCGATTGAGAATCCGGCAAGGATTGCGAGTAAGAAGTCACGTAAGTATTTTTTCATGCGAAGCACCGTCCTTTTCTATATTATATCACAGGTGCGGGAGCTAGGCAAGATGTGACAAAGACCTGCAAAATCATAATTGGTTTATTCCCTGGTATGCTACAAAGGCGGCTTCTTGAGACATATTACATTTTAAATTGTATACAGGCACGGCACCTATAAGCCTGTCAAGCAAGTCAAGTTGCTTCATTGCCAATTCCGGCTCCTCTGGCAGAAGTATCTGCTGGAATATCTTATCCAATGTCGTGTCTGCGTCAGCCGGTGCAATTTCATTCTCTGCGCCGCGTTCCAAAAGGCACACGGCTTTCAGCGGGACAATTTCCGCACAGCCGAGACGCTCCTTGCCGCGCCAGGGTGTGCCGCAGACATAGAATTTATCATTCATAAGTCGGATAATTGGCTTGTCGCCGTTAATTAGTACAGCACGATCGCCAAACTCCTGCATCCAGTAATTTGCGTGTGTGGATTTTCCGGTCCCGCCGGGAGCCGTGAACACATAGCCCTCGCCGTCCACTGCAACAACAGCGGCATGGAGTAGAAAAGCATCGTAACGGAGCATGCCGACGCTCACCTTGCGATAGAGAATATTGCTCTCGCAGTCGGCGAGATTGAATTCGCCCTTTAACCTGTCATATTCTTCCTGAACCTCTTTTTCTGTGGCAGACGCAGTAAAGATGGGAGAGGTTACTGTTATGTGTTCTTCACAATTCCACTGCGAGAGAGGATATTTGTTATCCACGCCAACAGAAATTCCAGCGATTTGAAGTGTCGTCATTTCGTCTCTACCTCCCTTGCCGTAGAGTACAAATCCCCTGCAACCAGCCTAAACCGGCTACAGGGGATTGTGTTTACATTATTCTGTTAGGTAGGAAATCACATATCACTCTTATCGTCAACACTGTCAGGTCCAACAATATGTCCTTGATTTGACCAGTCGGTCATAACATCAGATTGTTCAAGTAAAACAACTTCCATCTCATATTTCTCATACATAGTAGTTCAACCTTTCCAAATTTAATCAGATTCTTTCTTCAGTCTCCGGCGTTCCTCCTGGATAGATTTCGCCGAACGCTGGATTTTTGCGGAGAGTTCGCTGTCTGGAATGGAATGTTCGAGAACCTGTCGCTTCTCATCGGCAGTCCAACTGCGCCTCGGATAAAGATTTGCGGTCTTGGCGTAATAACGCTTATGACACGCTCTCTTCTGCTTGCGCTCTTTTGCCACCTTTTCTGTCTCATCCATCAACACGAATTCATCCTTTTTGAAGAAATAGTTTTACATCTACTATTCTACTACCCCCCCGCAGATGTCAATATAAAGTTTTTAGCTCAATATCAATTTATGTGGGTATGATTAATATTTTTACAAATAAGTCCCCAACCAGCCAAAGCCAGTTACGGGGGATTCGATTAGTTTTGCCAAAGTCAGATATTCAGCTGTCGCTTCTGTTCGGTTTGAGGCTCCAAGTGCTTTCACCACTATCGAAGCCAGACACGGTTCTTACAAAGGCATCCTCCTCAAATTCCTTAATTTCCATCTCATATTTCTCATACATGACAAAATAACCTCCCGTGCCACTTTGGGTAAATAAAAATTCTACCTATTATTCTACTACCCCCCCTGACTATGTCAATATAAATTATTTAGCTGTGTTATGAGATTTCGGACATCGGCGAATTTAATTATATTCTGACACTTTTGTCGAGAAATTTGTTGCTGTAAAGTTGACAAATAAGTCTTACTATGATATACTATTAGCAAGGAGGTGAACGGCATCATGGTTAATCTCAGAAGTGCAATTGAAAATACCGTTCCGATTACCCTGTTCAACCGTGGGCAGGCTGGCAAAATTTTTGAAGAAGTCCGTCGTGATGGTCCGAAAGTCGTCATCAAGAACAATGCGCCGGAGTGTATCCTTCTCTCACCCGAGGAATATATCAGGCTGATGGATGAAGTAAACGACGCACAGCTTCTCGCTATTGCTACCGAAAGAATGTCTCATTTCGACCCAGATAAACTTTTGTCTGAGGAAGAGGTTTACGAAAGGCTTGGAATCACCAAAGAAGACCTTGCAGACATTGATGTGGATATCGAATGAACTGGACGGTAAAGTATTTAGATGAAGCGTGGGAAGATTTGGATAGTCTTGACAGAAGTCCAAAAAAACTTGTCTTAAAGGCAATAGAGAAAGTCAAGGCAAATCCGCTTCCGACAACTGAAGGAGGTCTTGGCAAGCCCCTTGGAAACAAGGGCGGCAACGACCTGACGGGTTTTCTCAAAATCAAGCTCCGTTCCGAAGGAATCCGTGTCGTGTACAAGGTAGTCAGACAGGAAGACAAAATGCTGGTAATCGTAATCGGTGCAAGAGCCGATGAAGAAGTTTATGACATTGCAAGACAGAGAATTATAAAGTACAATCTGTAAAGTTAAGCCCCATCCACAGCAATTGTGAATGGGGCTTTCATATTACAGAATATAACTCGTCACGCAGTCATACCAATGGACGAACTTATTGCCGTTTACGGTGATGGTTTCGTTTTCGGGCAGGAGCTCGGTCCAGGGCTTTTGGTACTTCCCTATTGCCCAGGTGTCGGCATTGAAGCGGCGCCAGAGGATGGTTCTGCCGGATTCGTCGAGATACTGCTCGGCTACGACGCCGTCCTGATAATTCTCGATATCAATGACGCAGACGGTTTCGTAAACTTTGCCGCCGATGGTGACGGTGTAGCGACCGACGACATCAAGGACGTTCTTGGAGCCAGCGCAGGTGATACTGTCGCCGTCCCTCCGGATGATGCCCTTCGGGACGAGATTCACCTCGTTGCCACAGTTGTCCTCGCCGAAGCCCCAGTTATCGAGGAAATCGTCGCCGTCAAGGAAAGTGTAGAGCTTGCGGGTGCCGTCCTCAAAATGGCTCTCAGCAAGGATTCTTGAATGGGTGTCGGTGAGCTGAGCTATAAATAAACGGTGGACGGGGTTGTCGCCGGTAGCGTTAGCCTCCATCGGGTCGAATTCAGTGGCGTGAATCTCGACGCCCTCGATTCCGTGAACGACTGCTTTGCCGGTGACCTCCATTACTACTTCCTCGGTCTTTTTCCTTTCGGGGAAGTCGTACATCGCCCAGCTGAGCTTCTCGCCCAGTCTCGGGACGACGAACCAGCCCATCATCTCCTCCCACTTGACCGGGAACGGCTGAAGCGGAGATTTTTCGATTTTGTAATCCGGAATGAACTCCGGCATGGTGTTTAATTTGTTATTCATGATATCCTCTTCTTTCTTGGTGTTACGCCGTTCGGGGAACTTTTCCCGTAAACGGCTTTTTGCATAATGGAGGCGGCTTTTGACGGTGCCTATGGGGATTCCCAAGACTTTGGCGATGTCCGCCTGCGGAAGCTGTTTTAGGTAGTACAGCCGTAGAATTTCGCTGTCACGGTCTGAGAGTTCTCCCAACGCCTCCGAAACGTCGCTTTGGACACTGATTCCGTGGATGCCGATGGAGAGTTTTTCCTCGGGGACGCTTTCGATATCCACAAGTTCGAGCTCCCGTGCCATCTCACGGTATCTGTCACGACACTTGTTCCTGGCGATGCCCAGAATCCACGGCTTGAAATTCTCCCGGTTTTCGAGACGCTCGAAGCCCAAGTATGCCGCAAGGTAGACCTCCTGCAAAACGTCTTCGGCTCCCGAATCCGCCGGGATTTTAAACCTGACGAAGCGCTCGACCGCCGTCTTGTTCTCCCGCAAAAGTCTCTCAAATTCAATTTGTTTGGCAGTTTCCACTCGCCTCACCTCCTTGTGATTTAAAACCGGTTTCACTTATATAGTCGTGAATCGGGCGAAAAAGGTTCAATATAGAATAAAAAAGCGGCTCCAAACTGAAGCCGCTTGATTCTGGGGTGGATAGTCGGACTCGAACCGACGGTCTTCAGAACCACAATCTGACGCGTTAACCAACTACGCTATACCCACCATTTTCTGAACAACAGAGTGATTATATCACAAGTTGTGGGAAAATGCAATAGGGAAATTGAAAAAGTTTTTGGAAAGAAAAGCAGTCCGCCACTACAGCGAACTGCTTGACTTATAGTGATTTCATTAGCAAACAGAGAACATCGTGTTAAGTTGATTATATTGCGAATATTCCTCGTAACACCTTCCATGCTAAATCATAACCAACTTCTGAAGAGGCTTCAGTTGCAACGAGCTTACACCACTGGCAAACACGGTTGTCATCAATCTTATTGGCTTTCCAATATTCCAATAGTGATTTTTCGTCAGCAGACTTTATCATATCTTCAATCATACTACGGTATTTTTTTATTCGTCCGAAAGCAGCGGGCATTCTTACTTCAACGCCATCTACAGTTCTCATCAAAGCCTTTCCACCTGCAGAAAAGCTATCACGTATATTGGTATTTACAATTCCTTTGCTTGTAGCAAGCCATAAGGCATAGCGATTATACTTCTTACATCCCTTCCCTAAAATTTCCGGAAATAGAACATATCCTTGAACTGTTACAGCTTCTTTTTCTTGTGGGGTCAGAGCAGTCCATAACTTTATAGTTGCCGAAACCGCCGTCTCTTCTCCGCTGACATCATCAGCCGCCCACCAAAGACTCTCTCCTTCCTTCAATCGTGACTTATAATACCTTGATACAGGAGCTACCGGATTATCTAACTTTCTAAGGTCATCATACGGTATGCCCATTTTATCGAATATCGTTTCCCCGGACTCTAGTCGCATATCAATCCTGTATCTCGGATAATGAGTAACCGCAATATCCGACAAACACTCTTCATAAGGACGTGAAAGAAATTGAACCGGCTTGCCTAATTTTCCAAATGTCAGATAAATTCTTTCGACATTTGGATTTCTTGTAGACTCAAGAATACTACTACCTATTGATGTCCAGTGGTCGCCTTCAGTACTTTTAACTTCGACTCCGTAATAGTTGCCAGCCACAATATCCGGGAATGATGCGCCTGAAATAAGTTGAATACTTCCCTCAAATGGTGTCCCAATTGCCGACTTTTTTACAGCATCAAAGACATCACTTTCCAGCAACTTGCCGCCACGCTTACAAAAATATTCTTCATTAGCCTTTGCATTAGCATTTAATAAGTTATCTGTCTGCGACATCAAACTTTTGAAATCCTCCAGCGGCGGTTTCTTGTTTTCCGAAATAATCATCAGTTTTCCTCCTCAAAGTACAAAAGCCATTTTTCTTCTAAGTTTTTTGCAATATTATAAGCCAAAACACAAGGAACTGCATTTCCTATAAGTCTATAAGCATCACTCGATGACACGGCAATATTGTTATCGGATTTATTTAATATAAATTGATAGTCATCTGGTAAAGTTTGAAGTCTAGCACACTCTCTTACGGTTAATCTTCTTTCTGGGAGTCCTGCTACCAACTCATTTTTGTGCTTTCCTCCATGCTCTGCATTAAGTCTACGGTATTCAATATTGCCGTGATGTTCGGAACGTATCGTTGGACCTATAGAATCAAGGTCGACTTCTTTTTGTCCTTGACAATGTGTACCAATATATTTTGCTCGTGAAAAAGCCTTTTGAGATGGGTCGCATGAATCTTGCGGTTCGGAAAGACCTATAAAAGCATCTGAACAAGTTACAAACGGCATTTTACTTTTTCCGTGAGTTTCAATCGGATACGGACTGTATTTTGCTGGTATTTCCGGTTGTGTTAAAGCCCATTTTGCGTCTTCCTTTAGTGCACTCTTTTTGAATCCGAAGAAAATAACACGCTCCCTCGATTGAGGAACTCCGTAAGATGGCGCATATAAAACTTCTGCCGGCACGACTATATAGCCATTATCGCCCGCACTTGCAAAGTCATGCTCGATAACTTCTTTTACATCATTAAGATTGGTTAAACCCTTCACATTTTCGGCAACAAAAACTTTAGGTAACGTAATGGAAATAACTTCACGCATCCACATATAAAGTTGCCCTCTGCTCTCAACAGACGGTTCATCTTCCGCCAATGCTGAGCCTAAGTGGCTTTTGTGGGAGTTGAATCCAAGCCGCTTTCCTGCAACAGAAAAATCCTGACAAGGGAAGCCACCGGTTACAATATCTATATTATCTGGAAACACTTTTTTTCCGGCTTTCGATTCTTTTACGAGATCTACAATACTTTTCAGGTGATAAATGTCATTGGCACTTTCCTTTAAACCATGCTCAGTAAAATAAGAAACCCATGCCACCTTTGCGTCTGGTCGAATATCATTAGCAAATACCGTCTTAAAAATCGTAGGTTGCACAGTAACCCACTCACCGTAATCGCTTTTTATCCAATACGGGTGCATATCAGAATTAATAGACCTTTTCAAGCATTTAAAATTGCCCTCAAAGCCTATGTCCATTCCGCCACAACCCGAAAAAAGCGAAAGCAGGTTCATTAAAATCCTCTCCTTGAAATTTCTACTTTCAGTTAATCATATCTTTCTCGTTCTCTCATTATACCTGAATTTATTGTAACACAAATCTCAGAATAAAGCAATATCGAAATGGGCAAAAGTCGCTGAATAAAGAATCCCCGAACAAAGTTCAGGGATTCTTTATTAGCTCGCAAGGCGAGCTGTGGTGCCGCTGACCGGACTTGAACCGGTACGCTTTAGGGGCGAGGGATTTTAAGTCCCTTGTGTCTGCCGATTCCACCACAGCGGCGTTACCACCACATATAATATCACAAACCGCACGATTTGTCAATCGTTTTCCCAAGAAAAAAGGGACTTCCCCGAAAGAAAGTCCCTTCAAAATCTTCTTATTCCGAAATTATCTCTTTACGTGGAAAGCGTTAAGTCCCGGATATACGGCGGAGTTGCCGAGCTCTTCTTCGATTCTGAGGAGCTGGTTGTACTTCGCAACACGGTCGGTTCTGCTCGGAGCACCGGTCTTAATCTGTCCGGAGCCAAAAGCAACTGCCAAATCAGCAATGGTTGTGTCCTCGGTCTCGCCGGAACGGTGAGAAAGGATGTAGGTGTAGCCTGCGTTCTTAGCCATTCTGATAGCCTGGGCGGTCTCAGTGAGGGAGCCAATCTGGTTGACCTTTACGAGGATGGAGTTTGCAACGCCCTTCTCGATACCGGTTGCAAGTCTCTCGGAGTTGGTTACGAAGAGGTCGTCGCCGACGAGCTGAACTCTGTCGCCAATCTTCTCGGTGAGGAGCTTCCAGCCTTCCCAGTCGTCCTCTGCCATACCGTCTTCAAGGGAGATAATCGGGTACTTGGTGCAGAGCTCTGCCATGTAGTTAGCCATCTCTTCGCTGGAGTAGATTCTTCCAGACTTAGGCTGATGGTAGCACTTGTTCTCGTCGTCCCACCACTCGGAGCTTGCGGCATCGATAGCGATGAAGAAGTCCTTGCCGGGCTCATATCCACAAGCCTTGATAGCTTCGCAGATAGCTTCGATAGCGTCCTCTTCGGAAGCGAGGTTAGGAGCATAGCCGCCCTCGTCGCCTACGCCAGCAGCAGGAGTGCCGTTGTTCTTAAGAGTAGTCTTGAGCATATGGAAGACTTCAGAGCATCTTCTGAGGCACTCTCTGAAGCTCGGAGCGCTTACAGGCATAATCATGAATTCCTGGAAGTCAACATTGTTGGAAGCATGAGCGCCGCCGTTCAAAATGTTCATCATAGGAACAGGGAGAATGTTGGCGTCAACGCCACCGACATAGCGGTAAAGCGGGATTCCGCAGGAAGCGGCAGCAGCCTTAGCGGTAGCCAGAGAAACAGCGAGGATTGCGTTTGCGCCGAGGTTGCCCTTGTTCGGGGTGCCGTCAGCCTTAATCATAGCCATATCAACAGCTTCCTGGTCAAGAGCATCGAGACCGATTACAGCCTTAGCGATTTCGTTGTCAACATGTTCTACAGCCTTGGTAACGCCCTTGCCCTCATAACGGCTCTTGTCGCCGTCACGAAGCTCAACAGCCTCATGTACACCGGTGGAAGCTCCCGAAGGAACAGCCGCACGAGCAGTGATGCCATTTTCAAGTGTTACTTCAGCCTCAACGGTAGGATTTCCACGGGAGTCGATAATTTCACGACCGTGAACCTTAACGATTGACGTTTTCATAGTAAATCTATCCTTTCTTTTCGGGTACAGCGATGTATCCGTACTTTTTGACAGTACCCATTATACCACGCTTTTCCCGAGTTGTAAACCTCAAATTGCTGAAATGTTTGTGAAATGAGAAAAACTGCACAGCAAAAAATCCGCCCCGAAGGGCAGATTTTATGAAAACAAATCTGAGTGTGTGCCTGTTCTGAACAAGAACAACATGAGGTCTTCATCTTCAACTCGATAGACAAGCAACCAATCCGGCTGAATATGACACTCTCTGAATCCAATATATTCTCCAGTCAGGTTATGGTCACGATGCTTTTCAGCAAGTGGCTTTCCTTCTGCAAGAGTGTTAATCACTTCATCTAAAAGTTCCAGCTTACATCCTCTCTTGGAGGCGAGCTTCAAATCTTTTTTAAAGTGATTTGAAAGAACTACATTAAGCATCCGAAAGTACCTCGTTCATTGCTTCTTTGAATGAAGAATAGCGCTTGTATTTTTCGGGATTGGATTTCATTTCAGGATACTCATTTAACGCCGCAATTGTCTCTGCGTTCGGAACATCTCGTGTTACAGGAAACGGAAGCCCCTGAATACGAAGCGACTGCTTTATAAAAATAGTTACTGCTGTGCTTAAATCCATGCCCAAATCAGCATAGAGTTCCTGTCCTGCTTTTTTCAAATCAGCGTCCAAGCTGATATTTGTGCTAACTTTAGCCATAATATGCGCCTCCTATGTTGATATTATATCACAGACATATGTACTTTGTCAACACAAATTATGCCTAAGAAATTTGTTTCTCTTCACTTCTCCGAGAAGTTTACTTCTCATACACCCCACCCTTAACATTCATCATATACAGCCTTGCGCCGTCCTCTTCTTTGGCGTTATAGTCGAGACTTAAGTCCTGGGCAACTATTCTTGCGAGGTCGGAGAAGAGTTTGCAGGTGTTGACAAGGCTTGTCCACATCTTCGAGATGTCGGGAGATGAGTAGGTTCTCAGATATTTCCCATAGATGCTGTCGGGGAGGTACTTTTTAAAATACTTGCCCTTCTTGCCGGTGGAGACGGAGAAGTCGGAGATGGTGCCGATGTACCAGCTGACAACCTTATTCAGCTCTGGGCGGAGGGTCTCCTCAAACATCGCTTTGGCATAGGGAATCTCCTCCCGCCGGAGTCCCTTTGCGACGTTATTCAGGCACCACCAGAACTCGTTACAGCAGGCGGAAAACTCCTCCTGCGTGGGCTCATGCACCATATAGCACTCGTTGTCGAGATTGTCAGAAAGGTGTCCTTCCCGGTCGAAGAGAACCTTCATCGGCTCGTTGCCCCAGTCGGGCATAGCGGTCGTGACGGTGAGGTCGAGGCGGGTGCCGTCCTCAAAAATAGTGAGATATGTGAACTTCTCGGCGGTTTCAAGAGTCAGCCCCGGGTTATCATTAAGGTCGGGCAACTGCATGATGAGAACCTTGCCGAAGGTTCGCTCAATATAGCATGGGTTGTTGAAATACGGTTCGAGATTCCTGACGAGAAATGCGACATCATAGTCCTGATAGACATCTTCCGGTCTCGAACTGTCCGCCCGGGAACCGCTCAGAACAGCCGCCCGGACATTCGGGTCCCTTTTCGCCGTGTCGGCAATAAGCCTTAACATTTCCTCATTTGAACGCATAATTTGCCCTCCTTGTGCTTTAATGATATAAGTATAGCACAAAGAGGGCATAAATGCAATAAGTAGTGTCTGGTTATACAGTTATCTTCGCTAACTGCCCGTCCGAAAACCCTTCGGCACACGTAACGGGCTGATGCTATCCGCCCCCCTACATAATTATCGCCGTTTACCTACAACCGCAATTGCCATCACCACCACCATTGGCAGTAGCGCTACTGCGATTCCGGTTGTTGGGTTGGTTTCCGGCTCGGATTCCTCCGGCTCGGACTCGGTGTTTGTGTCCTCGATTGGTTCGGTGATTTCGACTGTCTCTTCGACAGTCCCGACTTCTTCAGCCTCTTCCACTCCGATATATTCTCCACAAACGGTGCAGTAGCCGGCTTCATTGACTGTGTGCAGAAATGTAGCAAGGTTTCCGTTGATAAAGATGCCGTGGTAGAGATCATTTATGTAGATGATACCGCTTATGTCGGAGGCATACTTATAGAACGAGACTGAAACGGTGACGTTTCCTGCCGGCATTGTGAACGTATACGTGCCGTCGCCATTGTCGGTGACAGAGACCGGATTTCCGGACTCATCAAAGACAATGACAGATTCTACTGCATACAGCCTTTCGCCGGTGGCGGTTATGGTGACTTCATCTCCCATCGAAGCATTTTCAGTGTTGATTGTCACTGTGCCATTTTCGCCATTTGATGCTGATACCGAGTAGACCGATTTCTTGAATGTGGCATTTACGGTCACAGCATAGTAAGGCATAGTGAATCTATAAATCCCAGAGTTATCAGCAGTAAT